>JACQJR010000001.1 GCA_016204995.1 Candidatus Microgenomates bacterium | reverse complement strand
TGTGTACAAGACCTGATAACGTATTCACCGCGGTATAGCTGACCCGCGATTACTACCAATTCCGCGTTCATGTGGGCGAGTTGCAGCCCACAATCCCCACTGAGACCACGTTTGATGGGATTAGCTCCACCTTACGGCTTGGCAACCCATTGTCGCGGTCATTGTAGCATGTGTGTTGCCCTGGGTATAAGGGCCATGCTGACTTGACATCATCCCCTCCTTCCTTCTCCCCGAAGGGAGACCGTCCCCGCTGAATAATCTAACAGCAGGTAGGGGTTGCGCTCGTTACGGCACTGAAGCCGACACCTCACGGCACGAGCTGACGACAGCCATGCAGCACCTGTGCTACCATCATTGCTGATCCCCCGATGTTTCCATCGGGGTGAACGGTAGCATGTCAAACCCAGGTAAGGTCCTTCGGTTTGTCTCGAATTAAACCACATGCTCCACTGGTTGTGCAGGTCCCCGTCAATTCCTTTGAGTTTTAGCCTTGCGGCCGTACTCCCCAGGCGGCTCGCTTAACGCGTTAGCTTACGCCACCCCGATAAATCGGGGCAGCTAGCGAGCATAGTTTACGGCTAGGACTACCCGGGTCTCTAATCCGGTTCGCTCCCCTAGCTTTCGTCCCTCAGCGTCAGTTTTGTCCTAGGTACCCGCCTTCGCCCTTGGTGTTCCTGCCGATATCAACGGATTTCACTCCTCCACCGGCAGTTCCAGTACCCCCGAACAAACTCAACCTCACTAGTCTTTCCGCCACTTCCAAAGTTGAGCCTTGGTCTTTAAGCGGAAACTTAATGAGGCGCCTACGAACTCTTTACGCCCAGTAAATCCGGATAACGCTTGCATCCTCCGTCTTACCGCAGCTGCTGGCACGGAGTTTGCGGATGCTTACTCGCTCTCCACGTTCATGTAACTGAACGTGGGAGTTTAGAAGTTTACGACCCGAAGGCCTTCTTCCTTCACGCGGCGTCGCGCGGTCAGACTTGCGTCCATTGCCGACGATTCCTAGTTGCTGCCACCCGTAGGTGTAGGGTCCGTATCTCAGTACCCTTGTGGCTGATCGACCTCTCAGTCCAGCTACCCGTCATTGCCTTGGTAGGCCATTACCCCACCAACAAGCTGATAGGACACAGGCTCCTCCATCGGAGGGCAGTTACGCCCTTTTCTCGCTCGCAGAGCGAGAAACTCCAAGTCCTAAATTCTAAATCCTAAACAAAAAATTTATTTAGAAATTAGAAATTAGAAATTAGAAATTCCTCGTTCTGAGAACGAGGTTATGCGGTATTAGTCCTGCTTTCGCAGAATTATTCCCCACCAATGGGTAGATTCCTATGTATTACTCACCCGTTTGCGACTGTACATTCAGTGCTTGCGCATGAACGTACCGTTCCACTTGCATGCCTAAGGCACGCCGCTAGCGTTCATCCTGGGCCAGGATCAAACCCTCAAAAAAAATTGACATCGTCAATTTTTTGCAGTCCGCCTAAAATCGCACCTTGAGCCGCAGTAGAAATCTACTAAGGCGAAAGGGAAGATTGGGTGGGCAAAAAAAGACTTTGTCTTGACTTCCGATCACTTCTTGATTGTTAAAGTGCTAGACCCTCCATATTTTCGCATTCGCCTTGACAATACTATATCGTATACGGCTCATGCCAAAATTATTGGCGGGTTGCATACTATTTGCTAAATTTTAATGTATACAAAAATGAAAAATCCCGACCGAGTCGGGATTGAACAAAAGTACAAAACCGGCTAGGTCAAGTTTTCATTACAAATTCAAGAATATCAACAAAGAGGTCTTTTGTCAACCCCGATTAAATCGGGGTCAACCAAGAAATATTGCTTTATGGGAAAAATCTGCTATACTTATTATTGGACACAGAACAAAGTGCACAGCGCAGAGGAAGTAAAAATTTACGTTTCCCACCTTTGTTCCGAGTTTTGTGTTACATATATTAAGAAAGGTGGTGAACAGCAAAAGAAGATGACTAAGTTATTCGTAGGCAATTTGGCCTACACTACAACTGACCAAGAACTTAATAGTTTGTTTTCTCAATTTGGCACTGTTTCTTCAGCTACTCTGGTAACTGATAAATATTCCGGTCAAAGCAGAGGTTTTGGGTTCGTCGAAATGGAAAATGACGAAGAAGCTCAAACAGCTATCAAAGAACTTAATGGATCTCAACAAGGCGGTAGAAGCATCGTCGTATCAGTGGCTCGTCCTAAAGAAGACCGACCACGTGATAATTTCGGTGGCGGCGGCTATCGCGGCGGAGGTCAAGGTCAAAGAAGAGATTTTAGAGAAAGAAGCGGTGGCGGTGGCTATCGCGGCGGCAGAAGGTAATTTCTTAGCCTTTCAGGCTAAATCTTCTACTTAAATTTCACTTTGCAAGTTTTCTGTCTTTGTTGCACGGAAATTTTTCCAGCAATGAGAGAGTTATATTTTCTCGGCAATTTTGTACAAAATAATTCCGGCTGAGACCATGACATTTAAGGATTTATTAATGCCAAACATCGGCAGTTCTACAATGGCGTCAGCCATTTCCAAAACTTCTTTTGATACTCCCTCCGTCTCATGCCCTACCACGATACAGATGGGCAATTGGTAATCATATTGGTCAAATCTGATTGATTTGGAATTTTGTTCTACAGCTACCACTTGTAGATCTTTGATGTTAGATCTTAGATTTTTGATCGCTTCTGTAGCCGAGTCGCAATGTTCCCACGGGACCCATCTCCAAGTCCCAATTGAAGCTTTCTCAATTCTATGGTTGGGCGGATATTCTGTTTCGCCGCAAAGATAAACTTTTTCCGCGGCTACCGCATCGGCCAAACGGAAAATGGAACCAATATTATAAGTATCTAAGACATTATCCAATACTATATATATGGGATGACGCTTAATGGCTTTAATTTCCTCGGAGGAAGGATCAGTTTTTCTTAACTCTTTAGCTCCTAACTTGGTCATAAAATTAATTAAAAATATATGTTTTCTTTTTCATCTTAACGAATTTGTCCAAAATTTATATATCTCTTTATTATCTTTTTTAATAGTTCTTAGATAATCTACAAATGAATTCCTAGTAACAATATCGCAAATTTGATCCTCTTCATTCATGAATTTATCATTCTCATCTTTATTTAATTGGCCGAATAAAACAAATAGATGATCTACATTCTTAAGTTGCACTTTACTCTTTCTACTAAGAGATGCACTCCATAGATTACCGTCTAAAACTATGATAGGAGTGAATAAATGCAAAGCATATCCTCCAACTCCATATCTCTCCCTGAAATAAGTTAGCGCCTTTGTCACTTTGACTAATGCTTCATAAATCATACTAGGTGTGGAAGGTAAAACGAAAGCAGTATGATAACTCCTATGCAATTCTGCTTTTATGTATCTATGTTTTTTAATTCTGAACTCGCTCTGCACAAATAAATCAACAAAGAAGTCTTTCTTATCTGATTTAAGATTTTGATATGGAATTCCTGGCCAAGTAGGTCTCCCATTATTAAAGAAAACCCAAGGTTTATCACTTTTTTTAACTTCAATTATTAAATTGAAATTAACCCATTCTCATCTCCAGGTCTAGTTTTTCTTTTTATTTTGGAAGCCAGTGAAGTATCGATCTTTACGGCATGTATATCTATTTCTCTAGTTTTACTTATATCGCTGTCTTCAAACAATGCACCATTGTAAATTATCCACCTATCATTCTCTAAGTCCGAAGAAATGGCTACCTCTACGGGGAAACCAACTTTTTCTAAATTTTCAATAATCTTTTTTTCTAAAACGTTATTTTTAGACACACTTTAACTTATTTTATAGGACTCAGCCATCTTTACTCAATATATCTATATTAGGCCAAGGCTTTTAAGAGGGCTTCACGGATATTTTTGCCACTAAACCAACCCTTAAGATGCACCACTGCATGTTTATTTTTATTACAGTCTTGGAGATAGTATTTATCAATATGACCGCCCTTTTCTAGAAAGATTGCCAGAAGCTCAGTTACTGAGAATTTTGTATTTATAATTTATTATACCACATTTGTAAAGATGTCCATTTTAGGTTAAAATACACATTGTATCTGCTATCTGGCAAGGCCCTGTAGTCTATCGGTTAGGACGCGACCCTTTCAAGGTCGAGAGACGGGTTCGACTCCCGTCAGGGCTACTAGATATTTGATGATAGAATGTAGAAGTTAGAGGATAGACCTTGAGGTTGGAAGATAGATTTCTAAATTCAAATTCTAATTTCTAACATCTATCATCTAACATCAAAAATAACGGGCCCGTAGCTCAACGGTAGAGCAGTAGCCTTTTAAGCTATTGGTTGACAGTTCGAATCTGTCCGGGCTCACTTTTACCTTGCGGGATCGTCTAATGGCAGGACGGATGCCCTTGGAGCATCTAATCTTGGTCCGAATCCAAGTCCCGCAGCCGATTCGACTTCGCTCGTAAACTCGCTCCGCTCACGGCTATAGCCATCTTATTTTTTAAATTATCCATGGTTGAAAAGTCGAATCGCCTTGAGCGACCGAAGGAAGTCGAAAGGTTATATAATAAATCTGTGCAGTATAATGTTTACATTCTAAGAACTTCTTCTAATACTTTTTACATTGGACAAACAAATAATCTAGAAAAAAGATTAAAAGAACATAAAAATAAAACAACAAAATCTGCTAAATATATGAGATACTTTAATTCATACGAACTTGTTTACTCAGAAGAATATCCAACAAGAATTGAAGCCATGAGAAGAGAATTTCAGTTAAAGAAATGGACAAAAGTTAAAAAAGAAGCATTAATAGCTGGGAACTTAGAATTACTTAAAAAATTATGAAAAAATCATTATTTCTTCTTACATAACCATTACCTTTCATTAGTTGATTTCTTAAGCTATTCCCTCATAGTAACAAGTGGAGGGCAGACCAATCGGCAAAATAGGTGGGGACAGGAGAGGCAACAAAAGGTTCATCTTGAACACTAGCTCACATAGAGCATCCAACACGCTTCTCTACCCCACCTAACCACCGATTCCTTCCAACACTATGATTTATACTACCACTATTCTAAATAATTACGGCTTAACTCACCAGGTAGTTCGCCGCGTTTATTTCTCACCTAATCAAAAGATCTTGAAATTCGCAAAACGCGCTTGGAAAAATACTATTCTTTATCACTTCTTTGTCCTCATGACTGCCCCTGTTTAGATGGGAAATGTATTATGTAGTATGTATCATGGAAAATTTTAATCTTTACCCATAATGTACATAGCCCAAAAATACCTCGCCCAATTAAAGCGAGGTATCTTGCTGGAAGACCTGCCTCGCCGAAGATATCAGCGAAGGCGGGATTCTTAAAAGGTAGTTTTTACGGCGGGTGGTCCCAACCTTGTAAAACCGGCCAGGCGTAATAGAAAAGTAGAGCTACCAAAACAATAGTTACAGCTAAACCCAAGGAAATTCTGATACTAATTTGCTGTTTTTGGCTAATTATGGGGGTAGGTCTGGTATCAATAATTTCCATGAATTTATTTTGGAGAAGAAAATTAATAATTCCATGCATTTTCTGTAATAAATCGGTAATAAAAGCAAAAAATACCCCAAAATCCATTGACAAGCCCTTATTCACTTGTTAAGTTAAGGCTAAGCTCGCCAATTATGACCAAGGAAATATTTTCTAAAGAGTTATTCTCGGAAGAAGAGAAAAGAAGATTAGCCGAAGAATTAATAATTAAGCTTCGCATACTCCGTCATGGTGAATCAACCAATTACGGAGAAAAAGATGCCCTTTTAACCGAAAGGGGTAAAATGCAAATGCGCCAGAAAGCCGCTGAACTGGCTAACGAGATAAAAAGCATCGGGAGACCAGGATTGGTCCCAATTTATTGTAGCGAAAGAAGAAGAACCGAAGAGTCGGCGAACATAATATATAAGGAACTTAAAAAAATATTCGGCGAAAAAAATCTCTGGGGAATTAAATTGTATGCTCCCAAAATACTGGATCTTCTAACGGAACCAGCTAATATAGTGGATGAGTTAGAAAAAGGAAAGAAATCCACCAAAGATGCGCTTGATTACTGGTATAGCGCTTTAGAAGAAGAACTAGCCAAAGAAGGCATTCCAACTCCTCTTATTTTTGCCAAAAAACTTTCCAATTATTTTGACACGGCTCGGCCGTTTATTGCCCGCAGTGTAGATCCTGAAATATATTTCGGTATTTTCGTAACCCACGAGAATTCACTGGGAGCTCTAATTAAACATTATCTTCCTGAACAAGATACTCATATAGCCCACGGGGATATTCTAAGAATTGATAAAAACAAAACAGGAAATATAACACTATTCAGATTCCGCAAGGAATATTCGGTCCTATATGAATAATCTTTTGGAAAAAATCAATAGGGCAAGCATAAAATTTTTAGTGCCTCAAACTCCAGCAGAGGTTTACTCCACCATTGTTGATGAAGCAATTAAATTAGTAGGTGCTGATTTTGGATCTATTTATCTTTATAGAGAAAATGGCGGCGATGAACTGGAAAAGGTTTATGCAAACCAACCATTCTTATTTAAAATAAAAGCCAGAAAAAGGGGGTTCACCTTTAAAGCATTCAAAGCTAATAAACCTTCCATCATTGATACAGAAAGTATTGAAAAGATTCATCCGGAAATTAAAAGAAAAGGAATCAAGTCCATTATTTATATCCCTTTGTCTTACAAAAATAGCTCTATCGGCCTTCTCTCTCTGGACTCTCTGAAAAGAAAATATTTTAACTCAAAAGGGTTAAGTATTCTAAGACTATTTGGCTCTATGGCCTCTCTGGCAATTAGGAAAAACCAGCTCTATACAGAATTAACACAGGCAATTGTCAATCGCGACTTATTTATTGCTATGGCCACTCATGAATTGCGTACACCCTTGACCACCATTAACGGCTATGTCCAAATGCTCAAAAATAGAATACCAGACGAGCTGCCGACGGAAAAAAGATGGGTGGAAGAATTATCTTGGGAAGCTACCAGACTAACTAAACTAGTCCAGGAATTAGTTCAAGTTGAACAAGCTAAAACGGGTCAATTACAATATTCCTGGCAAGAATGTAGTTTTAGGGTCATTCTAAGCCGGGCTTTTACTGATTTTAGGTTTACCCATCCAGGCCGCGAAGTGATTTTCGCTGATCTTTTAGTGGGCCAAAGCGATTTAATCGTGGCTGATTTTGATAAAATTATGCAGGTAATTATTAATCTTTTAGATAATGCCGCTAAATTTTCCTCACCCGCCCACCCTATTCATGTTACTCTCAAGGGAGATGGTAACATTGTTACTTTAAAAATAAAAAATCGTGGTAAAGGCATCGCCGTTGAAGAGTTAGAAAAAATTTTTGAGGGCTTTTATAAAGGTACTTCTGGCAAAGAAAAAAGCGGTATGGGCCTCGGATTATTTTTAGCCAAAAATATTATTGACCAGCATCACGGCACAATCACCGTCCACTCCAAACCACACAAAGAAACAATTTTTGAAATAAAATTACCCATTTTGAAAGGAATAGATGGCCGAATCTGAAAGAAATATTACTCCGGAAATGATCGTGATTGATCAAGAAACCTGTGAGGTACTGGCCGGCTTGACTGACACCGAAGGTCAATTGATTGCTCAAAATTTAATTTATAGATTGTTGTTTGACACTCAAATTGATACTTTTTTTCTAATGGGTCCGCCCTTAGCCGGCAAGAGCACCTTGTTGGAGCAAATCACTAGCACCCTGGAGCAGAATGCACAAATTCTGCAAGTTCCTCTCGCGATTAATAAAATTTTATATGAAAAAGAATTAGCCGATGCCCGATCTAAAGGAATCATTCCGGATTCACCTGAATTTAATATTTTTTTTCTGGAAAAAATCAATCATCCTAGTGAGGCAATTGTGATCTATCCTGGTTATAATATCAAGGCTATCCATTTAATTGAATCGCCCTCAGTCGGCGACAAATTCCCCAAAGATCGAGGCGTAACTGCCTTTGAATATATAGCCGCCAATATGAATAATACTTTATTTATCTACTTAATTAACCATGCTTATCATCAAAGCAAAGGACTTGCCATGCGAGAAGAAATTCCCCAATTATCAGACGAAGCTGTAATAAGAACTATGAGAGAAAAATTTAAAGAAATTGTAGATTTAGATGACTCTAAAGAAGCGGGGGCAAAAATCAAAGAATGGTTCATCAATATGGCCACCCTGGAAGAAACTGCGGTAATTAAAAGGGAGGCAAGAAACCAGGTCCATGCTTTTAGGGAAAGAGTTGGGGCGGAAAAATTTTACCAAAAGGCCGAAAAAATTAAACTACCGGAAAATTATAATCCAGAAAGAATGGCTGAAATGTCCTATGATCTTTCTCGGGAGATTTTTGACCAATCCTCTGAACGAGATATTATTCGCAAATCCTTAGCCATGGAAGCCTTAGGCAGTAACATTAATGCCAGGGATGAAGCTACCTTTGCTCAATTTACGTTTGAAGATTTAGGAGTACCAGCCGATCGATATATAGTGTCCTTTATGCCAATCTTGGATAAACCAATTCACCGCCGCCTTATTCTTTAATTACGTAACCGAAGCCTCTAACTGAATGAATTAGCTTCTTTTTAGAACCATTATCAATTTTCTTACGTAGATATCCAATATAAACATCTACTGCCCTACTTTCTATCTCCGCTGAATAAGACCAAACCCGATCTAAAATCATATCCCGAGTCAAAATACGGCCGGCGTTATTCATTAAATATTCCAGTAGTTTAAATTCTTGCGGAGTTAACGAAATTAATTTACCATTGCGCTTGACCTCTATCAGATTTTTATCCAGTTCTAAATCTGCTATTTTAACCCTAGTAGTAGCCAAACCATCAGCTCGCAGCCGAGCCTTGATCCTCGCCAGTAACTCATCAGCCACAAAAGGTTTAGTCATATAGTCATCTGCTCCTAAGTTGAGTCCCTGAACGATATCTGAAGTGGTGTCGCGGGCTGTTAAAATAATAATTGGTAAATGAGGGTATTGTTTCTTGACCTCGGTGCAAACTGTTTCTCCGCTCATATTAGGCAAACCTAAATCCAAAATAACAACATCCGGGGGTAACTTTTCAATTTGTGCCATTGCTTCTAACCCGTCACCGACCATTCTGACTGAAAAACCGTTATCCAGCAAAAATTCTTTTAAGAATTTTTGCACTCCTTGATCATCTTCTACAATTAGGATGCTGTTCATATATTAAGATTATACTAGAAAGAGTCAACCCCGATTTGATCGGGGCTTGACAAGAGTTTAAATTATCCTATACTTGACTCTACCTCTGCCTCAAAATATGTTTGAGGGCTTTGACCGATCCAAATTACCTTCCCTCTCTCCCCGCTTTGGCAACATTGCCTCTATCGCTCTTGGCGCCCTGGTAGTTTTAGTTATTATTGTGGTTTTAATTGCTTTGTGGCAAAATGCCACTAAATCTTCCACTGTCAAACCCACTCCTACTTTCTATCCTTTGCCAACTTCTACTGTTAAACCAACTCCTTATCCGGGCTTTACTTTACCGACTACCAGCCCCGATAAAATCGGGGCCAGCCCCAAAGCCACTGCTACCCCCAAACCATCGCCGGTCAGCCAACTACCAAAAACAGGATTCCCCTTGTGGGTGATGGGGCTATTAGCAATTATGCTAACTGGGACGGGATATGTAGTAATTAAAAAATCCTAATCACTTCTTCAACTCTTCGTCAAGGGTAACTTGGAAAGCGGCTAGGGTAGAAATTCCGGCAATTAAGCGACCGTTAAGGAAAAAATTAGGCGTGCCTGTCACTCCTAAAGATTCACCCAGCTTGACATCCCGATCAATATTAGCCTTGTATTTTTTAGAATCTAAACAGGCATTAAATTGACTGGTTTTCATTTGAAGCTGGGCGGCGTATTTTTTCAGGTCAGTAGTAGACAAACTTTGCTGATTTTGAAAAAGAACATCGTGCAGAGCCTTAAATTTATCCTGCTCCCGGGCGCATTCCATAGCCAAAGCCGCATTTTCCGCGTCAGGGTGCAAAGAGTAAAGCGGAAAATGGCGAATATAAAAACCAATTTTTTTAGTATCAATATATTCTTTTTCAATCGTCGGCAAGTAGTTTGTAAAAAAGTTGCCGCAGACCGGACACTGAAAATCAGCAAATTCTACTAATTTTACTTTGGAATTAGGATCGCCACCGACAAAGATGGCCTCTTTGACCACTTCGTTAAATTTATCAGCGGATAAAACCGGCGGAGCGGGCCTTAAAGTGGGAGTTCCAGAAACAGCAACACCCTTTTCCAAAGTCTGCACTTTAGTCCAAAACATACCGATTAAAAAAGCACAGACTACTAAAAGAGTAATTAGAATGAGGGTTAGCAAATTTGGAACAGACTTCATGGACGAACCTCCTCAAGCCACGACAGCGCATCCATTGCTGCCTGACAGCCAAAGCCGGCGGCGGTAATCGCTTGGCGGTAGCGGAAATCATGCACATCTCCGGCCGCAAAAATTCCTTCTATCGAAGTCATCGTAGAAAATCTGTTTCCCACCTCTTCCCCTTTTTCATTAGAAATTAGAAATTTGGAATTAGAAATTATCTTGATGTATCCTTTTTCATCTAGCTCTAACTTTCCCGCAAACAGTTTGGTATTGGGATCATGGCCGATGGCGACAAAAACTCCATCAATCGGCATGTCACGAGTTTCGCCGGTTTTAACATTTTTTAATTTGACCCCGCTAACCTTATCTGTCCCTAAAATTTCCGTAACTTCCGTATCCCAAATTACTTTAATTTTGGGATGATTTAGCACCTTGCTTTGCATAATTTTGGAAGCGCGAAAGTTACTGCGGCGATGAACAATCGTGACACTCGCAGCATATTTAGTCAACACCAGCGCTTCTTCCATAGCACTATCTCCCCCGCCCACTACAATGACGTTTTTTTCCTTAAAAAAGGGGGCGTCGCAAGGAGCGCAAGAGGAAACTCCGCGGCCGATAAACTCCCGCTCGGATGGCAGATTCAACCAACGAGCATTGGCGCCGGTGGTAATAATTACCGACTTGGTCTGATAATCCTTTCCATTAGCTTTCAGAGTAAACGGCTGCCGGCTAAAATCTACTTCTTCTACATCTGCTCCTATAAATTCTGACCCGAATTTGACAGCATGATTCTTCATTTTGGCCATTAACTCCGGCCCTAAAATATGATCAAAGCCGGGGAAATTTTCCACTTCTGTCGTCAGCATTAACTGACCACCCCAATTACTGCCTGCCAAAATGACGGTTTTAGCGGCGCCGCGACTGGTGTAAATGGCCGCCGTAAGAGAAGCTGGACCAGAACCAATAACTGCTATGTCGTATGTATTAGGCATTAGGGACTAGGCATTAGGCACTAATTTTTTTCTTATTTCTAGTGCCTAGTATCTAACCCGAAGAGTCAAGCTTTGCCTATTGCCTAGTGCCTTACTCTACGCTGCTGGTTGAGCGGGCTGCTCTGTTTCTGGTTCTTCAGCAGTAGGAGGTGTTGTTGGTTCTGGCATGGTTGGTGCTGCTGGTCCCGACCCAGTCGGGACAGGCGTACTCGGTGCAACAGGAGTATCTGCTGGCGGATTAACTGGTTGAGCTGGTTGATTTTGATTTGGATCCATTAAATTAATTCACCCCCTCTCATAATCCTTTCTTAATTAAATTTTCAAACGGAGCTTTACCGGAAAATCCCACCTGACGCCCCACCTCTTGGCCATTTTTAAATAAAATGGTAGTGGGAATAGACATGACGTTATATTTTTGGGCAGTCGCGGGATTTTTATCCACATCAAGTTTGGCTACTATGACTTGTTCTTTATATTGATCGGCTAACTCTTCCAAAATCGGCTCGGCCAGCCGACAAGGCCCGCACCAAACAGCCCACAGGTCAACTAGAACAGGCTTGGGATTTTTTAAAACCTCTTCTTCAAAATCATTATCAGTCACTGCCGCTATCATACGTTTTTCACCATACCACAAAAGGGGCGGTAAGTGTCAAGCCCCACTTCGAGTAAAACTTTGGGGAACAAAGAGGCAACTAGTCGGCGAACTAGAAGTAGACACGCCAGAACTGCCGCCGCACTTTCCCTCTTTTTCACCTCGAGCACATTGCGGACAAGCCTCTTCTCCCCGAGCGATAAAGGCATCGCAATCACAAGTACCGGGCGTATTATAATTCCACTTATTACCCTGCCAAAAACACATGGTGCAAGGCGGATTAATGCAACAGTGGTAATTGCCATCTTTAACTGCCTGAGCAATAGCTAAATTTTGTAAACCCGTCAATTCACTAAGTCTGGCAGTGCTGTTTTGCCAAATTAGCCTAATTTTAGCAATTGATAAAAAGTTAAAGAGAAATAAAAAGCCGGCCAGCAAAATTCCTAATAGCAAACCATTCACAAATCCCCGCATTAATTAGATATCATATCACAAATCAGTGATACCTGCTACGCCCAGCTGAACGGGGTTGACATATACCCTAGGGGGGTATATTATGGGTGTATATGAAAAACTCTGAAAGTGTTAAGAACGAGGCCAAAAAAAGAATTAATATTATTAAAGGACAGCTGGAAGGACTTTTGAAAATGATTGAAGAAGATAAGTATTGTATAGATTTACTTAATCAAAGCCTGGCTATTCAAAATTCTATCAAAAGTTTAGATGCTCTTATTTTTGAAAAGCACTTAAAAACCCACGTCGCAGATCAATTTCAGCATCAACAAGATAAGGCTATAGAAGAACTTAAAAGACTATTTAAAAGAATCCATCAATGATATGAAAATGTATACCTGTCCCATGCATCCTCAAATACAAACCGATCAACCCGGTAGATGTCCCTCCTGCGGTATGGCACTTCACGAAATCAAAAACGCCACAGTTTCCCAAATGTCAGGTTGGGAAAAATTCAAAATGAGCATGGGCATGACCATGGGCATGGAACATGGTGGTCTGGCTGGCCGGGAGATGGCAAAACTTATGGAAGAAGATATTCGCCACAAATTTTTCTTTGCCCTTGTTTTTTCCCTGCCCATTATTCTCTATTCGCCTTTAGGAGAAAAAATTCTGGGAGTAACTTTGCCCACACCCATTCCCGCCAGCTGGATTTTATTCCTGCTGACCACACCGGTGTTTTTTTATTCAGGCTGGATTTTCCTCTACTCTACTTTTAAGGCATTGCAAGCCAAAACCCTCAATATGGCGGTTTTAATTGCTGTCGGTATTACTGCTGCTTTTGGTTTTAGCGTGGTGTTAACTTTAACTAACAGCAGCGACTCTTACTATGAAGCAGCAGCACTTCTTATTACCTTTGTCCTGTTTGGTCATTGGATGGAAATGAAATCGCGCCGCGGCACCACTGATGCCTTACAAGCTTTATTTGCTCTCGTCCCCCCTCAAGCTCGGGTATTACGTCGGGGGAAAGAAGAAATTATTCCTACCAGCCAAGTTAAAATTGGTGACATTTTAATCTTAAAACCTGGAGACAAAGTGGCGGTTGATGGCCAAATCATTGAGGGTGAAACAGCCATAGATGAGTCCTTAGTCACCGGCGAATCGCTGCCAGTTGCCAAAAAAGTCGGCGATCGGGCCATTGGCGGCTCTCTTAACACCACCGGTTCAGTTAAATTTAAAGCCACTAGGATTGGCGAAGATACAGCTCTGGCTCAAATTATCAAAATGGTAGAAATTGCCCAAAGCTCCAAAGCTCCGGGACAAAAGATTGCCGATCGCTTTGCCAAGTATTTGGTGATCGTGGCTGTAGGCGGAGGTTTAATTACCTTTGCCGTCTGGTTTTTGATTTTAGGACAACCACTCCTTTTTGCTTTAACTTTTGCTATTTCTACCGTCGTGATTGCCTGTCCCGATGCTTTGGGTCTAGCCACCCCCACCGCCGTCGCCGTCGGCACCGGTTTGGGCGCCAAACATAATATCTTAATTAAAGACGCTCCAACGCTTGAACAAACTTCTAAAATTCAAGCCGTCGTCTTAGATAAAACGGGAACGCTGACCGAGGGCAAACCAATCATCACCGATGTTATAACTACCCGCGGGTTTTCCCAGGATGAAATTATTAAATTAGATGCAGCAGTAGAGGCTAAATCATCCCATCCTTTAAGTAAAGCCATCTTAGAAGAGGCGGTGAGAAGGAGAATTAAAATCCCCACTAAAGTGGAAAAATTTACTAATATTACCGGCCTGGGCGTAGAAGCCAGAGTTGACGGTAAACAGGTTTTAGTGGGCACTGTCAAATTAATGAGGAATAGAAAAATTAATATTACTCCTCTACAAAAAGAAATTGATAAACTACTGGATCAAGGCAAAACCATTATGATACTGGCAGTAGCAGGCAAAGTGGTGGGAGTAGCGGCGGCGGCCGACCCCATTAAATCTACTGCCCCAAAAGCGATTCAAAAAATGAAAGAGCTGGGACTTGAGGTGGCGATGATTACAGGTGATAATCAAAAAACAGCGAAGGCAATTGGTCAGGAGCTAGGAATCAACCGCATATTTGCAGAAGTGTTGCCAGAAGATAAAGCCAAGTATGTCAAAAAGCTACAAGAGGAGGGAAAATTTGTGGCCATGGTGGGAGATGGAGTTAACGACGCTCCGGCTCTCGCTCAAGCTGATATCGGCATGGCGATTGGGGCCGGTACTGATGTCGCCGTCGAAACCGCCAAAGTGGTTCTAATGAAATCTGACCCGACTGATATTTTAAGAGCAATTAGACTTTCTAAAGCCACTGTCAGCAAGATGAAACAAAATCTCTTTTGGGCCTCAATCTATAACCTGCTTGCCATTCCTATTGCCGCCGGTATTCTCTACCCTGGTTTTGGCATTTCCCTTAGACCGGAAATCTCGGCGCTTTTAATGAGCATCTCTTCCATTATTGTCGCAACTAATGCCGTACTACTAAATCGCGCTGAGAAAGATCTAATTTCTGTATAAAAACCGAAAGGAGGTGAAAATAAAGATGAAATTAAATGAATTGGCTTGGGCTAATGCGTCGGCTATTGTCACTGGTCTTATCTATGTGGTGTGCGCGGCAGCCGTAGCCTTTTTGCCAGATTTTTCCAAAGCACTGGCTGAGAGTTGGTTTCATGGTTTGGATTTAAACCAAATTTGGACCGGTACTCCCCGCAGTAATTTTGTGTTGGGATTAGTCAGCGCTATGATCGGTACCTGGTTGGTCGGTTATGTTTTTGCCGGTGTTTATAATAAATTGAAACCCGATGCCTAACTACATGAAAGGTGGCAAATAGCTGTACTAATTGTTTTCTCGTAAATTTAGTAACAGCTAGTTTTTGCATTACTTTATGAAAAGTGATTTTAAGCTGGAACTTATCGTCAAGGCAATCTTGACAGGTTTTATCGCTATCATAATTTTATTGGCGATATATTTTATTATTCTCACCTCCATCTCTGGTTGGGTTTTTGCTCAAGACCAATTTTCTCGGTTTTGGTATTTTATCATGGCCTTAGCCATCGGTTTCGGGATACAAGTTGGTTTGTATAGTTATCTAAAAGCTCTGATTAAAAATGCTTCGCCGCAAGTTTTAGCAACTACCGGAGCCACCTCCACTGCCGCGATGATTTCTTGTTGTGCTCACTATCTAACCAACATCTTGCCAATTTTGGGAGCAACGGGGATAATTACCATTATTGGTCAATATCAAGTCCAATTTTTCTGGATTGGTTTATTTTTTAATCTTTTAGGCATATATTTTATTGGCAACAAGGTATTAAATTACCAGCAATAGACACGAGAATTATTCCACTAATCTCAAATGATGAAAAAAATTATAATTATCTTAGTTGTGATAGCACTAGTAGGAGTGGCAGCCAAAATGATAATTAACCCCCCGCCAGATACTGGCAGTAATATCATTCTGGCAGTCAAAGAAAATAGTGAAGGACCGGTGACGGTAACCGTTGCTCCTCACGGTTGGGAAAATGGAGTAAACACTTGGGATTTTGATATCACTCTGGACACTCATTCAGAGGAACTTAACACAGATTTAGTGGCAATGTCTCTTCTAATGGATGATCAAGGAAAGGTGTTTAAACCGCTTTCGTGGGAGGGTGATCCGCCAGGCGGCCATCACCGCCGTGGAATACTAAAATTTAAGACTATTTCTCCCAGACCGAAATCTATTGAATTAAAGATTAAAAATGTGGGTGGTGTAACAGAAAGGAGTTTTAGGTGGACCTTTTAGTCAGTGCTTCTTTTATCGCCTCCTTTGTCGCCGGCATTGCCGCTCTTTTTGCTCCTTGTTGTATTACTGTACTTTTACCCACCTATTTGGCTTCCATTTTCAAGCAAAAAACGACCGTCTTTTTAATGACTTTTGTCTATTTTCTAGGTATTCTATCTATCTTTTTGCCAATTGGCCTAGGGGTTTCCTTTATCACTCAAATCTTCAGTCAATATCACGACACGATTTTTATTGCCGGAGGCATCTTTTTATTATTCTTGGGCACTAGTTTGCTTTTGGGACAACAGTTTTCTTTACCCTTTAGTGCCCACCCCGAGTTAAAAAGGCAGGATTTTATCTCTGTCTATATTTTAGGAGTATTTTCGGCTGTGGCCACCACTTGTTGCGCTCCGGTCTTGGCTGGCGTCTTGACTTTATCTGCTCTTCCCGGCTCAGTCTTTTTAGGAGGAGTTTATACCTTAGCTTATGTTTTGGGCATGGTACTGCCTTTATTTACCATCGCTTTCTTTTTGGATAAAATAGATTTTACCAAGAAATTTTTTGTCTTTAGGAGAGGCTTTTCTTATACTATCCTAGGTCAAAAAATCAGTTTAACTTTAGCTAATCTATTTTCCGGATTAATGTTTTTAATTCTGGGAATAATGATTATTTATCTGGCTATGGTAGGTGGATTAACCTCGCATGCCTCCTATCAAGTAGCTCTTAATATTTACTTGACCAAATTTATTAAATTGATAGGTAATTTCACCAGCTTTGTTCCGGAAAATGTGTGGGCGGCTATTTTTATAGGCATAACCATACTGCTTATTTATTTAGCCATTAAACAGTTTATGTCTCTTAGACGAAGCTCATTTTCGCGTAAAGCTACCAAAAGTAAAAGGAGGTGAAAAATGGCTAAAAATATATTTATTGTCATTACCGTCAACGGCATAATTTTAACACTGATTGTATTTTTTATTAACCTTACTACCAAAGACAAAACTGCCACTACTAACACCCAGGCTAATTCTACAGTTTCTACAGCCGATCATCATGGAAGTGGCGCAGCGGTGGATGCTACCATTTTTAACGGTTTAGTGGGCAAAACAGCGCCCGGCTTCACTCTGGAAACTTATGATAGTAAAAAAATCTCTTTGAGCCAGTTAAAAGGTAAAAACGTCATTCTTTTTTTTAACGAAGGATTAATGTGTTATCCGTCTTGTTGGAATCAAATTACCGCCTTTAGTAAAGATACGACATTAAATAGTAAAGCAGTAATTTTAAATATTACAGTTGATCCTAAAAATGATTGGAAAGCGGCGGTAAACAAAATGCCCGAGTTGGCTTTGGCCACCGTGCTTTTTGATAGCGGACGGGAAATTTCCCAAAAATATGGAGTCTTAACCCTTCCCTCTTCAATGCACAAAGGTCAATTTCCCGGACATAGCTACGTCTTAATTGACAAAGAAGGAATTGTCAAGTTCATTAAAGACGACCCGGCCATGGCAATCAGAAATCAAGAGCTGACAGTTGAAGTAGATAAACTTTTGTATTAGGCACCACAACTGCCGCCGCTGATATTAGCATAAGGCAGCGGCCCGACTTTTTTGGCAACTTCGGAAGCTCCTTTGGCCGAAGAAAATTCGGCCGACAAGACTCTTTTAGCATCAACTTGATCCCATTTAGTTCCCTGACGGGCAAAGTAAGTAGCGGCGGTTAAATAATTATCAGGAAACCAGAAGGAATTAAAACCCAAGATATATTTATAAATTTCTGATTCCGAGAGGTTTTGAGACACTAATAGCTCAATCACCGCCAAAGCTGCCATGCCATGATTGCAATCCGGAAACCAGGTAGGGTTGCCGCAACAAGGACGGTAGATATTTTTGGCAATCTCACCTACTTTCTTTTGCTGATCGCCAGTTAAAGGAATTAAATCAAATTTATTCAGATAATTTGTGGCCGTTCCTTTAGCTAAAGTCCAGCCGCCGGTAGAAGCAAAGTTGCCGGCTTTATTTTTGTATTCCTTGCCCAACGGCCCTTCATCGTAAACTAGGCTTTTTTGGGCCAGCCCCAAGGCCCAAAGCACATTAACGACGAAATGGCTATTACTATTATCAATCTTAATCGGCATCTCTCCCCCTTGGCTCAAAATCTTTTTCTGCTCGTCAGTTAACTTCGTAGCTTTGGTAAATTTGTCCAGATCAATTACTCCGGCCGCGACCAGCTTGGGACCAAGCCCACCCCAGTTAACCGGCAAAGTCACTCCATCTTTGGGTAACACTTGCTCTGTCAGTTTGGACAAATCCAAGACAGCTTGACCATTCTTTTGCCAAGAATCCATACCGCCTGCTAAATGACGAACATTGGTGTAGCCCATTTTCTTTAAGGTGGAGAGAGCCTGACCGCTCATATTGCCGGTTTTGCAATAAAGGACAATGGCAGTATTTTTATCTTGGGGCAAGAGTTTTTCATTGGCCTGCATTTCGTCAAAGTTAATAAACAAATCTGTCTTTGCTATCTCCCCTTCATAAGGAGTGTGGACATTAATGAAAGTAAAATTTTTGTTGGATAGGGCTTCTTGCAGCTGTTTAGGTGTCATATTCTCGCCTGCACTTGGCAAATAAATAGCCGGCAGTCGCGGGCTCCGCACAAAACTGGAGATTTTACCTACGTTTAAGCCCAGCCAGAATCCCAACCAGATTAGGCCGCTAAAAATTAAAAATAAGGATATTTTCATCTTCAATAAATAGTTTACTCTGTTGTTTTTTCCGGTCCCCGATTATGAAAAGCTTCCACAAATTCTTTAATTTTTTGGCTGTCGTATGAATCCAATTTCAAAATTCTGGTCCAAGCAGTTAGCGTAATTGGGCTATCCATATTTGGTCGCGGCACCACAATGACTCTCTGCCAACCTTTAACAGTCTCCCAAAGATCATTGACCAGCTTTTTACACCCCTCGCTTTGGAAATTTTCTGAAAGAGTCACCTCGCTGGCTGGTGGATTACTGGGCGTAAAAAAACTCATGCCGCTGGTGTTCATTCTAGTTAAAGGACGAGCACTATCGGTGGCAGTACCAGAAACAGTTGCTTCCTCATGCGGTTCATCACTCTCATGGGCCAATACAGAAGGCACTAGATAGTAAGCAAAGCTTGCTCCTTCGGAGTAGGCACTAGGCACTAGTTTGTCGCAGTTATAGGAAACAGCTACATAACCATGTTCTAGGGAATGAATCAAATGTCCATCGGAAATGACCCGATCATAAACTCCCTTCTTGGCCCAGATACCAAAATGAGGTCCGGAGGTGGGAGGATCGGAATTATAAGTCACCCCAGAAATATCGGTAACATGATTTGCTCCCATATCGGCCACTTTTTCTCCCAAAGTCTCGCCCGGCACTGGTTTAGTCGCCTCGCGAGCTAACCACCACAGTCCGGCTATTATTACTACCCCCACCCCACCCCACAAAATCCACTTCTTAATTTTTCGCATGCCTTCTAAACTGTACTATAAAGCCCACGGCTTTACAAGCTTTGCTTACAGATATTTTTCTAAATCAACATGCAAGAAATCCTTAAACTTCACGCCTTCATTAAATAATAGTCTGTACTGTTCCCTGGCCCCGCCGAAAGCGAAATTTTCGGCTAAACGACCATTTCTGTCTACTACTCTATGACAGGGAATATGTGCCGGATCTGGATTGCGGTGTAAAATTTGCCCCACACTTCTGGCAGAAATTTTTAGTTCTCTGGCAATAGTTCCATAAGTAGTTACTTTGCCCCGGGGAATTTTCTTAATTAAGCGATAGATATCTTTCTGGAGTTTCATAAAACCAACCGCAATTAAAAATATTTTTAGCCTCATTTATGATATAATATCATAGTTATGGAAAAACAAGAGGAAGAAAGTTTAAGGATGTTGAATAGTGAAATAGCAAATCAGATAAAAAGAATCGTGGTGGGAAATAAAGAGTTTTATCCTTTCACCCAGCAAAGAAAGGATTTTTTTACTTCTGCTTCCAACACAGATTATAGATTTATATTGCTTAGTGTGAATGGAAAAGATTGCCCCTCTAACGCAACATTTAAATTATTTCTACCTGAACTTGAGGGTGAGATAGTTAACATAAAATTTGACGAAGAGACAGCATCTGGAAATGTTGGTTATTTCTTTACATCAACCGGTCAAGCCAGAAAACTTATTACAGGAGTTTTTGACAAGGAAAAAATAGCTTTAGAATCAGGCGATTACGAGTTAATTAAAAGTGTTTTGAGCAGAATTGAATCAGGAGAATATCAGGAATATATCAATCCGTAAAATTCTGTGTAAACATTTTTCCATATACTCCTCCATCAATAACTCCAATACCAATTTTCTTAAAATCCGGATCTAAAATATTACGACGGTGGCCTTCACTATTCATTAAGCCTTGATGGGCCATTTGAGTAGTCGGAGCCAAAGCCAGATTCTCTCCGGCTAAGGTAAAAGATATGCCCCCTGCTTTCAGTCTATCTCCCGGATCTTTACCATCCGGATCAACATGGGCAAAATAATGCCGCTCCCACATATCGCGAGAGTGTTTTCGGGCCACTTCCACAATTTGGGGATCCCAGACCAACTCTGCTATCCCCCGATCCCGCCTCTCTTTATTCACTAAGGCAAACAGTTGTGTTTCTGCCTGTGTATCTATAGTTAATTTAGCAGGCGTCAGGTTTGTTAAACTAACCCTTTCATTAGATTTCGGCTCTACAGTAAAATATGTCAAACTATCACGAATAGCACCACCAAAAATGTCAGCCAGCTTTCTTTCCAAGCCAACTGTCCGATCAACTAAATAGCCGCCAACTTTGGAATTATTGATATCAGCTTTAATTTGCGGGTTAAGAGGCAAAGCTAAAAAGAGTGTTAAGAAAAAAGCGATCAGTATCAAACCATTAAAAAGTGATGGAATAATGCCTAGAAATTTTTGAATAGGAGTTTCTAAAAAACGTCTGGGAATCCGCGGCCAAATTATTTTGACAATTAGATAAGAAATCGCCATCTCACTGGCAACTGCCGCCGCCAGAAAACCTAAGGCATTAGCCAAAGAATGGGGCAAATTGAAATTATCAATCAGTAGCTTAGCAACCAGTGGATAGAAACGTAAAGCCGCCGCAATAGACCCTAAAAATCCCGCCAGTTCTGCTACCAGCACCCAAAATCCTCTCTCCAGGCCCTCCAAAATATAAAAGGCCAGGATGACTAAAATTATTAAATCTACCCAATTACCGTTTAACATAATTCAAAACTTAGAACGAAGCGAAGCTTGACCCCTCGGGTGCAAAGCTCAAAACTATAACTTAAATCTAAAAACTATCTGGATTTTAGATTTTGAGCTTCGGATTTGACATTTAACATTTGAGTTTTGAGTTGCTTTAATTTCCACATAAATAGTTTAGGCTTAGAATCGGCTTTGGCTTCTTTAACAAAATAACGCGCTTCTTCCAAAAGAGCCCGGGGTAATTCTTTGGCCAGCTTGATATATAAGGATTTATGATCTTCATCTGCGAACTCCAGCGCCAAATCATAACCATACTTTTGGAATTCCCGCGAAATATATTTGTCCGAGAGTGGATTAAAACGTTTCAAAATGCTACCAACATTATCAAAATGACTCATGGTAATTTAGCAAGCTCTTGGGTAACTTTGGAGATGACGCCAGTCAAAACTTCCTGCTCCTGACTATTAAATTCCTGCAGCACATATTCTTCACCTGGAATCCTAGATTTGGGATCACGGTTGTCCACCCCTACCCTTACTCGCCAAAATTGATCTGTTTTGAGCGCTTCTTCAATAGATTGAATACCTTTATGGTCTTTGGGACCTTTACCAAACTGGATCTTAAATTGGCCCAGCGGGATGTCTAAGTCATCGTGAACTATGTATAAATTTGGCATTTGGCATTTGGCATTTGGCATTATCCTTTTTACTGCTTGACCTGACTCATTCATAAAAACATTAGTTTTAGCAAATGTCATATCTTTGAACTTTGCACTTTGCACTTTTAATTGATCAACTACCATATATCCTACATTATGTCGGGTATTGGCATATTCTGCTCCTGGATTACCTAAACCGATAATTAATTTCATAACAATAATTGTACCACTTCTTCGTCTGTCACTTGGGGAAATTCACCATAAAACTGGCCCATTGATCCGAATTCTACCGGCTTTTCTAATACTACTAAACTATCTACTAACATCTCTAAGTGCATCAAAGTATCGGCTGAAGCCACCGGCGCAGCCAAAACCACCTGTAAAGGCTTTTTTGATTTAATATATTCCAGAGCTGCTTCTATGGTGGCCCCAGTGGCAATTCCGTCATCCACTAAAATTACTATTTTATTTTTTAGGATCAAATGTCGTTTTCCGCTTCTAAATTTTTCTTCTCTCTCTTTAATTTCCTCCTCTAAAATACTAACCATATTTTCTAAATCCTGGCTATCTAATCCAAAACTATTAATCAAATTTTGATTAATAACCCTAATTCCTCCAGGTCCAACAGCACCAACTGCTAGCTCGGGCTGCGGCGGCGCTCCCAGTTTACGTACCACCACCACATCTAATTTAGCTCCTAAAATGTCTGCCACTGCTTTACCTGTCACCACTCCACCTCTCGGAATAGCCAAGATAATACAATTTTTACCATAACCTCTCTTCTTTAATTCCTCTCCTAATAATTGACCGGCTTGATAACGATTTTGAAACATAGGTTTAATTTTTAATCTACAATTTTCAATCAATTTTTAATTTTTTAATGTTTTAAACATTTAATCATTGAAAATTCATTAGAAATTAGAAATTGAAAATTAGAAATTTCCTAGAACAGTCCTAACTGTTCTTTTGGGTCAACCTTATCAACTTTTTCTATACTTTCTTCCCCATCCTCTCCTTCAGACCAAATTTTTACCTTGCCAAATTCTCCGTCAAAACCCGGGTCTACAAAAATATCTCCCCGTCTAACTTTCTCAATTCCTTCGCTTATTTTTCGGCCTGATACTCTTTCAATTTCTTCGCCCCTTGTTCGGAGTAAAACTGTGCTCTCATTTTCACACACGTCTGTTAATTTTTTATATTCATTTAACACTTTTTGGCTGGAAACTGTTGAATTAAGGGCCTCGGAAATTATCTCCAAAAGCGGCACCATCATCACATATGGCAGACGAGATTCTTGACTTTTCATCCATCTTACTCCGTACTCATCCATTGGAAATTGGACATTTGACATAAGCGGAGCTTGGCCCTGCGGGCTTGAAAATTCGCGGGCCAAATCCTGCACGCGCTGCATCACCCCTACCGTCAACGGCCGGTGACATTTGGGACAAATTACTCCCGTTTTTTTAGTTTCTTCCGGTGTTTGTTTTACCCCACAATTTCTATGCCCGGTGTAATGATATTTTCCTTCTTCGGGATAGAATTCAAGTGTATAGAGAATACGGCTCTTAGGCTGTTGGGGCATTAGGCTATTAGGATTTTTTTCTTCCGGCCCAAGAGCCAAGGAGCCCGAGAGCCTAATAGCCTGGTAAATATTACCATAACTTAATTCTTCCAACTCAAAAACTGTCGCTTCCCGCAAAAGTTTGGCCGGGCTATGGGCATCGGAAAAAGATAAAATAGACCTATTATCCAGATCCTGAACCCGCCAATTCATGGCCGGATCAGAAGATAGCCCTGTTTCAATGCCATAAATAAATTTAGCCATATCACCAAAACATTCCTCAATAGAATCAAAACCGGACATGGAGCCATACAAAGAAAACCAGGGAGTCCAGACATGAGCCGGAATCACCAGGCTTCGCCCATCTGTTTCCATCACGAGCCTGGTAATATCGCGGGCGCTCATGCCTAAAATTGGCCGTCCATCGGAAAATAAGTTCATTCTTAAACGGGTTAAGGCGGCATTGATTTTGGTAGCCGCCGCAAAATTTGGCGCAAAAATCAATAAGTGAATTCTCCGCTGTTTACCTCCTTGAGAATAAATCGCCGCCACTTCTGTAGACAGAAGGAACAAAGGTGATGGCTGGCCACCCTTTAACTTATATAGACCTTCTGTCGCTTCTTCTAGGCCGCTCTGGAGCTCTTTTAACCACAACGGATGGGTCCAGTCAGCTGTCGTCACTAGATCTATCCCCTTACGCCGCGACCACTCGGCCATTACCGGCAAGGTCATTTGTTGGGAAACTGCTCGGGAAAATCTGGAATGAGAATGCAAATCAGCTAAAACTTTCATAAAATCTGCTTATCCGCCAATAATTTTGGCACGAGGCGTATTCGAATAAGCAAAGCTTACTGCTTCGCAGTAGAATTATAAAGCCGAGTGCGAAAATAAGGTGGACATAAAGGTATTGTATCAGATGAAAACCACTCACCTGACCACTACCACTAAGATAAAAATCAAATAAAGAAGCAGCAAAACTCCCCCTTCAAAGCGGTTAATTTCATGCGTGGCGCCAATAAAATACCAAAAAAGTAAATAAGCTAAGATAAAAATTAAACCAATCATGAGGCTGGTGGCAAAAGGCGTAACTATGGGAGAAAATAAGGCTGCTACCCCCACCACCAAAGTAGAATTAGCTACGATTGCCCCCATGATATTCCCTAAAAGCATTTTAGATTCACCGGCCAAAATTGATCTAAAGGAAAAAATCAGCTCGGATAAAGTAGTACCGATGGCCAATATGATTACTCCAATTACAAATAAAGAAATTCCCAGGCTGGTTGATAAAAATATGGCCAACCTAACTACCACTTCTGCAGCCGCCACCATCAAGGCTATACCAATTAGTAAATGAATTACTTCTCCCTCCATCTGCCGCAAATTTTTCTGATGGATAAAGCGATGCCATTTTTTCTCTTCCTGCACAACTTGGGCATGTCTAGCAAAACGGAAATGAAAAAAGTGCAAGACATAACCAACCCAAAATGCTATCAATATTATTCCTTCTAAACCGGAAATCTGACCATCAAGTAAAAAAAGTAAGGGAGCTAGACCAGCTAAAAAGGTAGCAATAATTTCACGAATCATAGATGAACCCTCCACTTTAATTTTGCCGGCGATTAAGGCTGCGCTGCCTGCTACCAAAGTTAAATTAGCAATATTGGCTCCTAAAATATTGCCCAAGGAAAGAGCAGAATTACCAGACAAACCGGATTTAATAGCTACTGACAGTTCGGGGAAAGAGGTAGCTAAACCCAAAAGGACTGCCGAGATAGCAAAAACGCCGGCATGGGTAGTGGCAGTCAATTTACGCAATCCCCCAACTGTTAAACTGGCTCCATATAAAAGCAAAGCGAGAAAGAGAAAAAGTAAAATAACAATCAAAATAGTCATTGTTTTTTGCCTTGCCACGTTCAGCTTACATGAACGTGGCCTTGCTGCTTGTACATCTCAATTAATTCTTTGACAGTCGTGGCGTCCTCGGCCTTTTTATCGGCTTCGCGGAACTTTACTAACCTGGGAAAACGCAAAGCATAGCCTGGCTCTGAATCATTTTTACCGGCAGTATGAATGGGAGAACGAGTAATCTCATCAGCCAACACCTCAATGACAATCTGGGGCTTGATCCACACCGAAGGAGTCAAAATCGCCCTGACTCGGGCTGGCTTTTGGTCTACTTTAATCCTATCCGCCCGCCGGTGGATTTCCCGCCATTCTTCATCTGTCAAACCGGTCCCAATTTTAGACACTGTCACGAATTCATCTTTTTTATTATCATAAAGCCCTACTAAAAGTGCCCCTGCCCCAAATTCAGCTCTTTTGCCCCGGCCGAAAATGTAGCCTAGAATGACACAATCAAT
The DNA here is from genome assembly GCA_016204995.1 of Candidatus Microgenomates bacterium. Classification (GTDB taxonomy): domain Bacteria; phylum Patescibacteriota; class Microgenomatia; order UBA8517; family JACQJR01; genus JACQJR01. Next base: position 583,461 of record JACQJR010000001.1, on the reverse strand, counting down.
GGTATCTTTCAGCTCGCCGTCAGAATGCCGTTTTAATTTGACCCAATTGAAATTACGGGCACCGGCTTCGTATTTGGAATCAGGCCGCTTGACCACGAGTCCTTCTAAGCCATCGGTAATGGACTGATCCATGAGTAGCTGCAATTTATCTTTATCGCGCACCTCTACCCCCTCTTCTATTACCAGGGTATTGCCCGCCGAAACCGTCTTCTTTAAAACCTGAAGTCTGTCAGTTAAGGGCTGATCAATTAACGACTGGCCATTTTTATAAAGGATGTCAAAAATAAAAGCTTTTAGAGGAATTTTTTGGGCCATTTCCGCGATATGATATTTACGGCGGCGCTGGGTAGTTTCCTGAAAAGGCAAAAATTCACCCGAACTCGGGTTATAGCCAATAGCTTCAGCATCTAAAATAGCAGTCCTGGCTTTAATTTGGACTTTAGCTGCTTGGACAATTTCCGGAAACATGGGGGTTGTCTCTTCTAAATTGCGGGAAAAAAGCCTAACCTTGTCTCCGTCTTTGTGAATTTGTACCCTAAATCCATCGATTTTGCGCTGGGCATTAACTGTACCGAGTTTTTCTACGATTTTCTCGGCCGTGGGCAAACGCTCGGCCAGCTCGGAACGAATTGGCCGACCGACTGTTACTTTTAATCTTTCTACTGCCGATAGTCCCCCCTTCCACAAAGTTTGGCCAATTAAGCCTAAATCAGAAACCCGATTATAAGCTCCCTCCAATAATTTCCGTTTGCTTTTATCTCCCAGTTTGGCTTTGGCAAAAGCGTCTAAAATAGTGGGGTCGCCTACTCCCAAACGCGAAGTCCCTAAGGGAATTCGTACTAAATGTTTAGCTGAAACACCATCTATCTTTTTTAATAAATCAGACAAAATTGAAACTCTTTTTTCCACCGTGCCTGCACCCGAAGCACGTGCAATTTCTAATAAAGAATTAAATACTTCTTGTACTGAAAGTTTTGCGCCCGAAGGGCCAAGCTTTGCTTTGTTATGAGTTATGGTTTTGAGATTTGAGTTTTGAGATTTGAGTTTCTCTGCCACTTTTCCCAAATCACCTATTCTACCGTATTCCTCTAACACCTTTTCGCGCTCTATCTCATAAGCACGGGCAATCGCCTGGGCGACTAGTTTCTCACTCATACCAATTTCTACCGGTTCATAAAATGGGGCCACTCGGCCTTGGGCCAAATAGGAAATTAAAGCTATTTCTTGGGGTGAATTAACTTCTTTGAAGAGATCAACTAAGATATCAATTAAGGCCAGCCGGGAAGAAGTTTGTTCTAACTTTTCTAAATAAAGAGCCAGTTTCTGAAAAGTCATAACCATCTTAATTCTATCACATTTAAGCGTGCAAGGAAGCCGTTGAACGAGCATTCACTAGGCCGCAGGCCGTATCTGAACGCGCTAGCATTCAGACGCTAACGCTCGCATGCGATGTGAACACGGCGACCGAGCAGCGCACTTCTTACTTCATCATGGTGGAGAAAAAAAGAAAGGCTAAAATTACCACCATAATGAAAATGCCGCCGAAGATCATAGACAGCCAACCCCCACTCTCATCATGGAAAATTTTAACCAAGCCCTCGCCCACCAAAGTCAAACCAAACAGGGTCGGCAAAATTAACACCATGTAAAAAAATTGCGGGTCAGTGGCAGTCATGTTCTTAATTTATATACCGCGCCGCGGCCAAAGCTCTCTCTTTTAATTATACCCTTCTTAAACAAATCCTGAAACTCCCGCAAAATGGTATCTTCTGATACCATCGGCAACAACTTTTTAGCCTCTCTCATTTGGATTCGGCTGTGTTGATTGAGATATTCCATTAGCTTAAGCTGTCTATCAGATAAGGCCACCTGCTGCCCCATCCTTTTTTTAATTTGCAAATCAGCCGAAATGCGCCGAATCTGATCTCTCACCCTCTCCAGTTCAATCGCCAAGCCTTTGGTAAAATAACTAAGCCACTCTGTTAAATCCCGCCCTGCCAGTTCCTCTGACTGTGACGAAGTGTTAATTAAGGTATCGTAGTAGCTCGCCGCATCTCTATCAAAATACTCCTCCAGGGAAAAAAGACGTTTGGTGTCATAACCTTCGGCGTATAAAATTAAGGTGGCAAAAGCCCGCGAGACCCGGCCGTTTCCCTCCACAAAAGGATGGATGGCGACTAGCGCGTAGTGAGCAATTCCCCCTCTTAAAATTGGATGAACCTCACGCCCCATGGACGAGTTAAGCCAGTCAAAAAAATCAGCCAGCAAAAACGGCACTTCAATGGCTGGCGGTGGCCGAAAAGTAATCTCCCCTGTTGCCCCATCTTTAATTACCACCTGCGAAGTCCGAATCTGGCCCACTTTATCGGCTGTCAACAACTTATCCGTCGTTAACTCATGCAAGCGACACAATAAATCCACGCTGTAAGTTAGCGGCTTAACAATGCCGTCTAAAAAATTGACTACATTTCTATAATTAATAATTTCCTGAATGTCGCGGTCACGGGCTGAAATTTCTTCGCCTTCTAAAATCCGTTGGGCCTGGCTAAAACTTAAATCATTCCCTTCTAAATGAGTACCGTGGTAAACAGTGCGCAAAGCTGCCTCGTCTTTGAATTTTTTCTCATAAGCTGGAACAAGAGGGGCATTATCAATCACCTCCCGACAGGCTTCAATGGTACCAATATTTTTCAAGATGGCATTGTTAATGGTGTATTTAGGAGCATACATGGTGTGATACAATTATAGTAACATGAGAATAATAAAAATAAATACCAATACTACCAATAAATACCAATCAATAAAGAATATCTAAATATTTAATATTTTTTATTTTATAATTGATTTGAAATTGGTAATTATTTCCGGCTAAAAGGAGGATCTTGCATCGGGAAATTATTAAACAAATCTTAACTCTTTCTACCAGCGGTTTTGGCTTAGTGGCGGCACTCGCCTGGAATAATGTCATCCAGGAATTTGTCAACCAGTATATCAAGCAGTGGCTACCGGGAGACAAAAGCGGTATCATTTCCCTGTTGGTCTACGCCCTCACTGTCACAATTCTAGCTGTGGTGATTACCATCCAGCTATCCCAACTATCAGAAAAACTGAAAAGCAAAGAACAGAAAAAGAAAAAACGCTAGCCCAATTCAATCTTCTCTAATCCATTTTTTAAACCTGCCTGCGCAGGCAGGCCGCTAATCATATGCGGATCGGCGGTAGTCAGAATTGTTTGCTGCTCTCCTACAACATTCATCACAACTTCCCGATGCTCGTGATCCAGCTCGGAAAAAATATCATCCAACAGCAAGACCGGACGTGTGGCGGTGGCCTGTTCAATAAAAGCCAGTTCAGCTAGCTTGATCCATAAAGCGCACATCCGCTGTTCCCCGCGCGATCCATAAACTTCTAAGTTTAGAGTTTGGAGCTTAGAATTTAGAACTTGGAATATAATATTATCTCTGTGTGGACCGACTAAAGTAGTCGCCGCCGCCACTTCTTCTTGGCTATATTGAGCCAGTCTACCCTCGGAAATAGCACTTTTATCATAAATTAATTGGAATTGCTCGTTACTTAAAGGTTTTGTTTGATTAATAAAATCAATCAGCTCTTCCCTTTTTTGGGAGATGTAATCGCCGTTTTTGATCAGCAATTTATCCCAAAACAGCAGTTGCGACCGGCTTAAATTTTCCTCTCTAATTCTTTCCAAGAGTCTATTCCTGGATCTTAATCCCTTCTCATAGGCCATCACTGATCTCCGATACTCCCGGTCTACTTGCAAAAGGACGCTGTCTAAAAATTTACGCCTGACAGAGGGTGAATCAATAATTAATTCCAAATCCCAGGGGCCGAAAATCACCACCCGCAAAATCCCCTGATAATCCACCAATCTTTTACCTAAATTATTAACCTTTAACATCTTTCGGTTGACTCTTTCTCCCCCCACTTCACCGCGAGTTAAAATTACTTCTAAAGTTTCACTACCTGCCTGCGCAGGCTTGTCTGCGCCAGCAGGCAGGGTTATCGCACCCTTAACCCTGCTAAATTCAGTACCAGTTTGAATCATTTCTTCCTCCAGGCTGGCCCGAAAAGATTTACCGGTAGCCAATAAATAAACTGCTTCTAGAAGATTAGTTTTACCAGCCGTATTAGGACCGACAATAGCTGTGGTGGTAGCAGAAAAATTAAAAGAAACTTTATTAAAGCTGCGAAAATTTTGCAGATGGATATTTTTTAATAGCATTTAAGATTGGCAGTGAGGCCTGCCCGCCAAGACTGCGCCTAGCGCTGGCAGGCGGGACAAAAGTAGGTACCGCGGCCGCCTAAAGTCACTTTTTTAATTTCTGTTTGGCAAATTTTACAAGGATGCTCGTCCCGGCCATAAACATAGGCATAATCTAAAAAATAACCCCGATGCCCTTCGCTGTCTACAAAATGAGCTCTGGTTGAACCACCATGTTTAATACCGTCGCGAAGGGCTTTAACAACACCTTGATGCAATTTTTTAAACTGTGCGTTACTAAGCTCTAAGCTCCTAGCTCTAGGATCTATCCTAGCATTAAAACACGCTTCATTAGCGTAAATATTCCCCACTCCGGACACCACTTGTTGATCCATTAACCCCGATTTAATCGGGGTGGATTTATGTTTTAATAAATTCTGCTTGAGAATCTGCCAAGTAAATTCTTTTTCTAACGGCTCCGGCCCTAATTTCTCAAACAAACCCTGAACTCCTAACTCCGAACTCTGAACTACTTTCACCCACCCAAAACGCCTTTGGTCATTAAAATAAAGACGGGATCCATCACTAAAAGAAAAAACTACCCTCGTGTGAGAATTAGGCATTGCATCCCGCATATCAGGAGTGGGGTGTCCCCCAACCATCCTTCCACCTTCCACTTTCCACTTTCTATCATCCAAAACCAGCTGCCCGGTCATTTTCAGATGAAACAAAAGTGCAAGCGACGGGTGACGGGGGCGGAGGGAGTCCCGACGAGTGCCCGCAGCGTTCAGCGAGGACATCGGGCGGGACGAGCCCCCGGCAGGACCCGTCGTTAGATCTATTCCCAACATTTTGGCTCTGCGCCATACCTTAATTACTTTCTTGCCTTGGACTTCCTGCGCTTTGCCGATGAAGCTTTTAGGAGCACAAATATCAACCTTTTTAATCGTCAACCCAACAATTTTCTTCTCAAGTCCGCCGCGGATAGTTTCTACTTCTGGAAGCTCCGGCATACTAACGTAGTATAACAAAAAGACTAAAGATAGCTACGGCTAGCATTATTTTAGATGTTTTTCAACAAATTCTTGTATTTCTTTTTGAAATCGGGTTTTGGAAAACTTTTGAGCATGTTTGGCGATTAAGGCATGATTCCATTTTTTACTGTCAAACTGTTTCAAGGTATTAACTAATGCATCAACATTAGGTTCGTCAAAAAACATGCCGGTTTTACCATCTATTACTGTTTCCAAATAACCACCGCCTTTATAGGCAATTACTGGCGTACCACAGGCTTGGGCTTCTACCACTGTCATGCCAAAATCTTCATCTGTCGCTAAGGCCAGAAAAGCTTTGGCTCCCTGGTGAAGCCGCACTAATTCCTCATCGCTAACATAGCCTAAAAATTCCACCTTACCGCCTGCACGCTTGGCTAATTTTTTATACTCGGTATAATAACCAGCAGGACGACCAGCAATTTTTAATTTCAACCCTAACCTCAAGGCTGCTTCTACCGCCAAATCCAAACCCTTGCCTCCCACAATCCGGGAAATCACCAAAAAATAGTTATTAGATTTTAGATTTTGGACGTTAGATTTTTTACTAAGCTCTAAGCTCAAACCTCTAACATCTAAACTCACCGGCGGATATATCACGGTTGACTCTCTTCTGTAAAATTTTTCAATCCGCGCTTGGACGTTTTGAGAATTAGCAATAAAATAATTGACTCTTTGCGCTGCCCAAAAATCATACATTCTCATAAAATGACCCACGATGGCAGCATACACCCTCACCGGCCAATACTTTTGAAATTCTATAGAAGTTTTATAACCGTACAGCCAGCGGGGCGGAGTGTGGCAATAGCAAATTTCCACTGTTTTTGGACCTTTTCTAATTCCCTTTGTCACATACCAGCCAGAGGAAGTAATGACTACATCATAAGCTGAAAAATCCCAACTATTCCAAATTAAAGGAGCTAAAAATCTTAAAGGGCTATGCAGAAAAGTGGCAAAAAATGGAATGTAGTGTACCCACGACACTCGCACGTCTTTATCTTTAAATCTTTCCCAGGCCGGAGAACCTTTTTTATAAAAAGAAGTATAAATCGGCGCATCGGGCCAGATCGCAGACATTGCCAATACTACTCTTTCTGCTCCCCCAAATTCATTCAAATAATCATGGACTATCGCTACTTTCATATATGTTAATCCGCTCTTGACAAGTTGGTTTTCAATGTTATTATATCAACTTCAACTGGTCCCGATTTAATCGGGATTGATCGTCTTCTTTCTTAACTATCCCCCGGGCCCGGGCCGTTAAACTTTTAAAACCAAATTCTGCTAGTTTCTCAATTAAGTTTTTATTACCAACTAGGGGAGTCAACCGGACTTTTTCTAAATCTAAAGTGACGGGAGCATTAATTTCAATTCGGGCTAATTTTTTAGACAGCACTCCACTCTCATGTCCCGCCGCCAGTTTTGCCACGGTCTTATCATCAATTTTATCAAGCTGGCTAAAAATATTTTCTAAGGTGCCAAATTTGCCAATTAAGATAGCAGCAGTTTTAGGGCCAATGCCAGGAATGCCAGGATAATTATCAGAAGCATCGCCCATCAAAGCTTTTAAGTCCACAATTTGTGAGGGTTTAACCCCCATTCTTTCTTCTACTTCGGCAGTCCCAAATAACTTAGCTTCGGTAACGCCTTTAATCGGCATATAAACCTTGACACGGTCATTGACTAATTGCAGTAAATCCCGATCACCGGAAACTATGATTACTTCCAGAGGACCAGAAAACTCGGAAGACTCAGAGGACCGGAGATTCTGAATATCAGAAATTCTGGCTTTCTGGCTTTCTGGCTTTCTGGTTTTCTGAGTTTTCTGAGTTTTCTGAGTAGCCTGATTCTCCGAAACAGCTTGCATGGCAAGCGTCCCAATTACATCATCTGCCTCATAACCCGGCTCTTCATAAATCGGAATATCAGCCGCCCGCACTACTTCATGCACCAGTTCAATTTGATCTGATAGGTCAGATTCCATCCGCGGCCGGTGAGCTTGATAACCAACATAAGCGGCATGGCGAAAAGTCGGTTTAGGTGTATCAAAAGTGACAGCCAAAAAATCAGGCTGCAGGTCATTTACCACTTTAAATAGCATCGCACAAAAACCATAGACGGCATTCACCAATTGGCCGGACCGAGAAGTTAAAGGCGGCAAAGCATGGTAGGCCCGATGAAGAATGGCATTGCCATCAATTAAGACCAGTCGTTTTTTATCACTCACGAAGTAATTGTAGCATGCGTACGGCGAAGACACATTAAGCTTTGATAAAAGCAGGTAAAACTTGAGTTTTGGCTCCGACTAATTTTTCAAAATCATCCCTTTCCAGGGTTTCGCGAACTAATAAAGCCTGAGCAACTTTATCCAGCGTTTTTTTACTTTTAGCCAGAATTAACTTGGCATTTTTATAACTTAAATCAATAATTTTTTTGGTTTCACTATCAATTCTCTCTTGCATGGATTGAGAAACTTGGGTCGGCTCTACCCAAGAGCGGCCAAACTCTCCATAATCAACCTGTGGCCCCAAATCAATTGGGCCTAACTCACTCATCCCAAAGTCAATGACCATGTGGCGGGCCAAGCGAGTGGCGGCTTCAATATCATTTGATGCACCAGTGGTCATCTCATTAAAGATCAACTCTTCCGCCGCCCGACCTCCGAGCATGGCTGTAATTTGCTCAATTAAATGACTCTTGGTTTCGTGTGACCGATCAGCCGCCGGCGGAATCAAAGTATGGCCCAGACTCATGCCGCGGGCCACGATAGAAATCCGATGGACCGGATCCATGTGGGGCAGCTTGTGAGTTACAATACCATGCCCGGCTTCATGGTAGGCCGTAATTCTTTTATCTTCCTCGCTTTGCAGCCGCTTCTTGGCCGGTCCCAGCTTCACTTTAGTAGCCGCCTCTTCAATGTCTAGCATGCTAATTTCCTTCTTGTTATCGCGGGCGGCTAAAATGGCAGACTCATTAAGCATATTTTCTAAATCCGCGCCGCTAAATCCGACGGTTCTTTCCGCCACCCGACCCCAATTAATGTTCTCGCCAAATTTTTTGCCCCGGGCATGAATATGCAGAATAGCCAGCCTTCCTTCTTTATCCGGCATATCTAAAACTACTCTTCTGTCAAAACGGCCGGGCCGCAACAAGGCCGGATCTAACAAATCACCCCGATTGGTGGCTGCTAAAACTACCACGTTATCGCTGGGCGTAAAACCATCCATTTCTACCAAAATCTGATTTAAAGTTTGCTCCCGCTCGTCGTGCCCGCCGGCCATGCCAAAACCGCGCTGACGGCCAATAGCATCAATTTCGTCAATAAAAATAATGGCCGGCGAGGATTTCTTGGCCTGGTTAAATAAATCACGCACTCTGGAAGCACCCACCCCTACCAGCATCTCCATAAATTCGGAACCGGCGATAGAAAAATAAGGTACGCCTGCTTCTCCCGCTACGGCCCTTGCTAGCAAAGTTTTACCAACGCCAGCCGGTCCCACCAGTAGCGCTCCCTTGGGCGTCCGAGCTCCCATCGTCCGATATTTGCCGGGATTTTTCAAAAAATCTACTATTTCTTCCAGCTCTTTTTTAGCTTCATCCACTCCGGCCACATCTTTAAAAGTAGTTGATTGTTTACCTTTGGCAAAAATTTTGGCCCGTGATTGACCAAAGGTAAAAAGAGTATCTTGCGCCCCCCTGGCTTGGCGGAAAATAAAAAAGAAAAATAAGGCCATTAAAGCCAAGGGCAAAGCAATGCCAGCAATATCCAGCCACACTTTGGATAAACTTTGGTCAACAATACTGTAAGAAACAGCGTTGGGTTCTAAACCGGCATTTTTGAGAAGCTCCGCAAAAGAGGCATTCTGCTCTTTAAAGGCAGTTTTCATCTTGCCATCTTTATAGGTTAATAAAATCCGATCCTGATCAACTTTAACATCACTGACCTTTTTGTCTTTGATGTCAGAAATAGCCGCCGATAGCGCCACTTCTTCTGCCGGCCGGCGGCCACTTAAAGAAAACAGAAATGGGCCGATGAAGAAAATAATCAAGAGAGCAATTAAAACATTACGCATATTTAAATGCATCTTCAACTCAAATTTCTTGCCCGCTTCGCCGCGCCTTGCGTCGCCGTTGGCGCGAGGCGAGCCTTTAGCTTTAGGAAGTCTCGGTTTCATAACTGGGAAATTATAGCAAAAAAGGGCAGAAAAAGAAAATGGCTAGATTAAACCCATAGCCTGTTTAACTTCGGAGAGAGTTTTTTGGGCTTCCTGCCTGGCTTTTTCGTTGCCTTCTTCAATAATCTTATCCACCATTTCTGGTTTGTTTTCAAATTCTAATCGCCTCTCTTGAATTGGCTTAAGTTCTTGATAAATCGCCTCTGCCAACTCATTCTTTAAATCTTGATATTTGATGCCTTCTGTTTGATACTGCTTCCGATATTGTTCTGTTTTTTCCTTTCCCTCAAATAGTTCTACTAAAGTTAATAAAGTAGCCACTCCGCCTTCGGTAGGCACCTGGTTGCCACTGCCAGAATCAGTCGGCACTTTGGCTAATTTTTCGCGGATTGCTGCTAAATCATCACTTAAACCAATGTTACTTCCTTCTACGCTTTTGCTCATTTTACCTTCGCCAGTTAAAGACGGCACGTATTCGCCACTGGTGGCAAAACGCTGGGGTTCGGGAAAAGCTAAACCAAATCGCGAGTTGATCTTGCTAGCAATTTCCCGGGCAATTTCCAGATGCGGCTCCTGGTCAATCCCCACCGGCACCAGGCTCGCTTTATACATTAAAATATCAGCCGCCATCAACACCGGGTAATTTAAAAGAGCCATAGTCACATTTTCTGGATGCTGCTTTACTTTTTCCTTAAAAGTTGGCAAATGCTGCATCCGGGCGACAGTTACCAGAGTGGAAAAAAGATACCCCAATTCTGTGTGTTGGGGTACTTGCGACTGAATAAAAATAACGCTCTTTTGCGGATCAAGACCGGCTGCCAAATAATCCAAAATCACTTCCCGGACATTTTCTTTTAGTATTTTAGGGTCGTAAGGGGTAGTAATAGTATGCAAATCAGCTACCATGTAAAAAGTTTCATAATTAGGATCCGCCTGTAAAGCCAACATCCCCTTGACCGCTCCCAGATAATTTCCCAGGTGTAGTCTGCCCGTAGCGCGAATTCCCGATAACACTCGCCTGTTCATTTGTTTCATTATATTACCTCCTCTTTAGAATTCATAATACAAATATTACATAATCTCATTATCTCTAAATCTTCTGGCAAGATTTGTCTACCATCTACAGGAATTTCCGCACTTAATATCACCCTATATGCTTTACTCCCACAGCCGCTGCAACAAAACTCTTTATCCTCTGCTAAAGAGCGGTAAAACAAAACCTCTTTATTAATAAATGTTTCTATCTCCATAAAAAAATCCGCCCAGTTTGTGGCGGATCTTGTCTTTTTTATTAGTTTTTAGTTTTTTCTTATTATTTGTTGCCTTCTAACTGCCACGACAAAACCCGCCTGTTAGGCGACATAATGCCGAAACCATTTAGAATTTAAGCAACTATTCATAACTATGAATTTAGTATACAAATAAAAATTTTCCTTGTCAAGTTGACTTTCAGTTTTTGTAAATATCACCCCGATGACCAATAGCCCTAATTATGATTATCTTGTTCTGAAAATCAGTGGTGTAAATAATTCTAATCGGCGGTATTTTAATACTATACCATCCTTTAAATTCACCGCTCATTTTTTCTCCTAGGAAAGGATTTTCGCTAAGTAAATCTATTATTCTTGTAACTTTAGATTTATAATTTAAAGCCAGTTTTTTAAGCTCTTTTTTTGCGCGATTTGACAGTTTTATCTGATACATCCTCTAAACTAAACTCTTTTTTGACATCTTCCCAATTATGAACTCTTCCTGCTTTGATATCTTTTTTACTTTCCTTTATTTGCTCCATGAGTTCCGGATCAGACAAAGTCTCAAGAGTAACTATCATAGCATTCCATTCCTCTTGACTAACTAGAATAGCCTTAGTCTCACCCTTATTGGTGATTCCCACGCGTTTACCCGAGGCCACCTCGTCAATTAAATCATAAAGATTAGCCCTAGCAGTAGTTGCGGAAACTGTATTCATACAGAATAAGTGTACGCTTTTGCGTACGCATTGTCAATGCTCAATTAAGCGCTTACTGTCAAGAAAAATCTACTGTTCCCTCACCAATTTATGAACTGGCTCTAGCTCCTTTTCAATATATTGAGCCGCCCTGTGATGACGCGCCGCCTCTGCTACCAGCCCTGTCTCATTCCCGGCCGATGGTTTGATGCGTAAGACGCAACCGGCGGCAGTTTTATTATGTTCGTTCTTGGCTCTTTCCAGGATGGTCCGGTCGCAGTTGATGTCCGAATTTATTTCCACACACATATTTAGTACCAGGGGTGGGGGTCGAACCCACGATCGCCGGTTTATGAATCCGGTGCTCTAACCAACTGAGCTACCCTGGCATACACCTCAAACAGTTAATTGTTTTGTTCCCACTGCTTTGCTGGTAGCCTTGAGAAATTTACTGGCGTTTAAAACTTCTATAGATACTGGCTCCTTATCCTTGGAGTAATGCACAATAAAATCCCCTTCCATTTCCGCATCATCAAAAGGCTTTCTGGAAAGTTCAATTACCAATAAATCATCCTTCTTGTAATATTTTACTTTCATAACGACCCCTTTCTGCTGGAAAAAAGGTAATAATTCTACACCCTTTTTCTACTTCTCTGAAAACTACCACTAAAGACAAATTCTTACTTATAGCTGCTACCGCAATTCTGGGATATCTATCTTCATCTATTACGTCCGGTTTAATAACTACATTTTCTACAATCTTGGCCTTAATCCTCAATTCTCTAATTTTCTTACGTCTAAATTTATTTCTAGCGTGTATCGTGTACTCAAACACCCTTACAAATTATAACTAAAAATGTTGACTCTGTAAAGTTCAAAGGGTATAATGTTCAGGTACATGCGGGGTAGTGTAGAGTTGCACGGAAGGCTCATAATCTTCCAGGCCAGGCGCGACTCCTGGCCCCGCAACATAAGATAAAAAGGGGAACAATATTGTTCCCCTTTTTCGTGAAAGGTGGTGAAAAAATATGAATTTAGAAGGAAATCCTATCGAAAATACAGAAAATACTGTTGTTGATATTAGTGAAGAAGAAATTAATGAAGGCGGGGTGGCAATTGACGTAGAGGACTAATAAGCAGCAATATAAAATTCTTTTAGAATAAAATAGTGATAATTATAAGTGAATTATTACCATGACTTATTTCTTGACTATGGTCAAATATTGAGGATACAATTAATTATTGTTGTAATAATATTTGTAAAAGATTTATGAAAGATAATGAATTTGACCGAAAATTATATATTAAAGTAGGCAAATTTGGGCAACCAATACTAATTTTATTACTGTTTCTTTATCCTGGTGTTAAGGATTTTCTTGATACTCCCTTTGCTTCATTAACTCCAGGTAAACTACTTGGTGGCATCATAGGTTTAGGATTTTTAATCCTATTAGAAATGAAACTTCTTAATAAATTAAGAGATGGTGGAGATGAAGAATCATATGAATATTGGGGACAAGCCACACTGGTTATATTAAGCATACCTCTTTTAATATGGATATTTTTCTTTAAAGAATCGTTTGACATGTTCTGGAAAAATCCGATAGGTGAGTTTTTAAGTTATCTAATCTTAATTTGTTTGGTAATATATGGGTTATATCTAGGAATACAAACTGTCGGATTAAAGATAAAACAACATGGAAGGAAAGGAACAGCTAAAGAGTATCTAAGAAACACAATCTCTATTAGTAAACGATTTGGTTATTTAACTTTGATCTCAATTGGTATCGCTGTAACACTTACGTTGGTCATAAGTGTACTTGCTTTAATTTTTCAGAAATGACTATTCGCAAATACCCTAAATCCTTTAACAACTTTACAGAAGCGTGACGGCAGAGAATTTACGATGCAATTTCTCATAAAGTTTCCTATCAGCAGTGATAAATTCCGCGTCTTCCTTTTGCATTAAAGTAACGTAGGCAGCATCATAAAAGGTAATACTTAATTCCTGTGCGTTTTGAAATATTTTTCTAAAGGCTTCATAACCAATATCAACAATATTGAAACTTACATTCTGCAAACGACTCATAATTTCACTTACCCTTATTGTTTCTATTTTTTTATTAAGCAGCATATTCCCAATTTCGTAAAAAAGAAGCGTGGGAACAGTTATTCCATACTTACCTTGACCAAACTCATCTAAATATTTCTGCGCTCGATCACTTCCCTCTTCCTCACAAAACCATTTAGCGATAACCGATGTGTCAAGGATTTTATTTCCCATACCGACTATCACGCATTCTTCTTATAATTAAAGCGCTATCTTCCCCTCCCCCTGCGGTTTTTCCATATTTTTCTCTGAATGCTTTAATTCCTACTATTGCCTCTTTCCTTTGCTCTTCAGCAATATCATTTAAATATTGTTTTCTGACGGCTGTCCTTACAAGTTCGCCGATGGAAATACTACGTTTCTCAGCAAGAGAAATAAGCTTCTTCCATAATTCTTGGTCAAATAAAATGTTAGTTCTTTTAGTTAACATACACATACATATTATCATGTGTATGAATTGTTTGTCAAGAAGTAAATTGAGTAGTTAAAAAAATAGCACGAGCCACTTCTGCCAAGTAGGTAAAACAGGCTCGGATTCAATCTCTTCTTTATTTAATTCCGGGCTCAAATTCCTTAATAATTCCGGATTATCAGGTAAAACTACCACATATTCATTACTTTTGGCCAAACCCAATTTATCCCGCAACACCTTCTCAATCGTAGTACTACTGGTCGCTTCCACGAGTCTGGCCTCAAGATCGGCCTGTTTTTTCTGTAAGCTGGCTACTTCTTCTTGGGCCTGGCGGAGACGATCTTTCACCCCCAGGACAGTTACGATACTCCGCACCAGGCTCACTGAAATCACCAAACTGACTATAATTACGGCTAGTTTGACTAATTTCATAAATTATGCTATAGTATATATTATATAGGTTTATGGCAAACAGTACTCTACTAGCTGATTTGGTGCTTGATTTTATTGCCTATCTGCGCGAGACAAAGAAATCTGACTCTACTATTATAGCCTACAAAAAGGATTTGGAGCAGCTGACGGAATTTTTAGCCCGCCTGGGTAAAACCGAAGCCAACAGCGTTTTAGCCATTGATTTGGAGTCATTTTTAACCGAGTTGGCTGAAAAAAAATACACCCCTAAATCCGTGGCCCGCAAGCTTAACGCCATCAAGGGCTTTTTCCGCTGGTTAAGACAAAAATCACTTATTGGCAGCGACCCGGCTTTTTCGGTAGCTCATCCTAAATACCAAATGCCTGCACCGCGCGTTTTATCCGTTTTAGAATACCGAGCCTTACGCGATGCAGCCAGAAGCGATCCCCGAACTGCCGCCATTGTGGAAATTTTGCTGCAAACCGGTATGAGAATCAGCGAATTGGCCGCCTTAACTTTGGATGACATCACCCCAAGGGGAATTAAAGTGGGAGATCGAACTTTGCCCTTACATTCCAATCTTAAAACCACCATTGATAATTATTTAAAAACTCGCGGCTCTCAAAATTCCAAACATCTCTTTATCACCAAAACCGGCCGGCCCTTACTAATCCGCAACATCCGCTCTACCATTGAACGCTGCTTTGTGGAAGCTGGTGTTGAAGACGCTACCGTCAACGATATCAGAAATACTTTTATTGTCCATCAACTGACCCGTGGAGTAGATTTAGTCACTCTCTCTAAAATTGTCGGTCACAAAAGATTGTCTACCACTGAACGTTATCTTTCTCTGATTAAAGAACCGGCCAAAGGTAAAACTAATCAGCTGGAAGAACTCTAAGAGAGAAATTTCTAATTTCTAATTGCTCTAATTTCTAAAATTTTAGGTCAATTAGGTTAATTAGAATAATTAGGTCAATTTCTTAGTCACTGCTCCTTTAATCTCTTTCCAATCGTGATTTTTGCGAATTTTTAAGTTTTTGCGCCAGATTGTCTCCATAACTGAAAGATCAACTTTTAATTCCCTCCCCAAACCAAGTAGGGCCACAATATCCTTGGGGAAACACTTGCCGCCAAAACCTAAATCGCCATCCGGCCCTGGTACTTTTAAATGAGTGCCGATCCGAGGATCAGCTGTTACCATTTTCTGCACTTGGTCATAATTAGACTTTAAGACTTTGGCCAAGGCGTAAAACTCATTGGCTAACATTACTTTACTAGCTAACATGACATTACTCATGTATTTGGCTAGCTCCGCACTGGTCGGATCGGTCATAAAAAAAGGCGTTTGGGCTGGCAAAGCCGAGGTGTGTAATTTTTTCAGACGATTAGCTATCTTTTTATCTAAGGCTCCGATAATCGTCCGATAGGGATGGAGAAAATCCCACTCCGGTTTGGCCTCGGTTAAAAACTCCGGCACCATGGCAAAATTAGTTTTGGGATAAATTTTGGCATAACGAGCCGTAGTACCTGGTAAAACCGTAGACTTAATAATCAAAACTTTCTTGGTACCGGCCACCTGGGGAGCAACGGCATCCACTACTGCATCTACGATAGAAGAATCAATCCCCGAGTGGTCGTGATACATGGGGGTGGGCACGCAGATAAAAATAAACTCACTTTTATCTATTACCTCTTCCAAAGAATGAGAATGAGCGCGGTATTTATCAAAAGAATAAATAGTGTGGCCGCCGCGAGCCAACCCCTTGCCTGTGGCTTGACCGACGATGCCATAACCGATAAAACCAATCTCTGACATTAATATAAATCCTTTATATCGCAGTCCGTCAGAGGCGGACTCGCTTCGCTTGCGATTAATCAATTTTGGTGGGTGCGCTTGGATTTGAACCAAGGACATCCACTTTATAAGAGTGGCGCTCTAACCGCTGAGCTACGCACCCAAAATTGATATAAGATAGACGCTCTACCACTGAGCTACGGGCGCAAATTCAGATAACCGGAAAACTCGGAATACCGGAGTATCAGAAATTCAGACATTCAGATTTTCTGGCTTTCTGAGTTTTCTGATCACTGATTATCTGAATTGTAGTATATCACTTCACCTTCAAAAAACGAAGGGAAAAGACGCCTAAACCCCATAACAGCGCGGCCGAAAAAATAAAGGGAAATGCCGGATTTACCCCATACAAACTACCTCCTAAGAGCGGCCCAAACACTCTTCCCAAGCTTTCAAAAGAGTTAGCCACTCCCAAAGTCGTCCCTTGTCCAGTCTCGGCCAGCCGTGAAATAATTCCTTCTGCCGTCGGTCTGTTTAGAGCACTGCCAAAGCCTGCCACCATAAAAGAAACCGCTAGTATTGCTACACTAGGGGCAAAAATAATGAAAAATAGGCCCGCCCCCTGCAATAACATGCCGGCAAAAAGCGTTGGTTTTTCCCCTAAAAGTTTGACAATTCTAGCTAAAAAGCCACCTTGGACTACCGCCGAGACTAAAGCAATGGCGGTAAAGAAATAGCCAATGTGATCAGCCCCTAGAGAAAATTTACTGCTGACTAAGAGTGGAAAAGCCACTTGATTATTGGACAGCCCAAAAGACCAGACAAAAAGCACCCCAAATAAAATTCCTGGTTCGCTTTTTAAATGAGAAAAAATGCGGAATAAATTAAAAATTCCTTCTTTAATCACCAGTTTCTCTGACTTTTGAGCCAAAGATTCGGGCAGCAAGAGCCATAAAAATAAAGCGTTGAAAAGAGCAATCAGCGAGGCCGCAAAAAACGGCATGTGAATTCCACCCCAACCCACTAGGGCCGAACCAAAGGCCGGTCCAATCATAAAACCCAAGGCGAAAGCCGCTCCCACCTTACCCATGGCGGCGATTCTACTTTCCGGCGGTGTCACATCGGCCATATAAGCCCGGGCGGTAGGAAGAACCGCCGCCGTCACTGCCCCATGGAGAGAACGGGCTACAAAAAGCTGGGTCAGACTACCGGCAATACCGGTAAAAAAAATGGAGGCACTTCCCAAAATCATTCCCCAAAATAGAACTGGTTTTCTGCCAAAACGGTCAGAAATTCTACCTAAAATGGGTGAAGAGAAAAATTGGACGATGGAAAATGAAGCAAATAACAAACCTACTTCCCAAGCAGTCGCTCCAAATTCCTGGGCATAAAAAGGAATTAAGGGAAACACCATGCCAAAACCGATCATGTTAATAAACACCGTCAGGTAAAGGAAAAATAATGGTCTTTTTTTCATAAATTTGACAACAAAAAAGCCGCCCCACGAGCGACCAATTAGACTCCTAAATAGAGTTTACTATAATTTAGCTCTTCTTTCAATCTCCGCTTCCACCGCTATCCGATCGCGGCCATATTTAAGGCGAGACATTTCGCGGATAAGCTCTGCCACGCGAGGATTAGCTTGTTTTTCCTCGGCCGCTACGTCTTTGGTTAAATCTACCGAGAAAGGCGGCACTGGCTCGTTATTAACAATGGTCTTCATATAAACATGGAAACGCTCAATGTTTAATAAATCTTCCTCGGAAAAGACTGGGGCAAATTCGCGAGCCAAGTAATTGGCATCCGGCACTCCCACCCGGAAGCACATTAAACTACCGACATTACCAAAGATGGCGTTTTTAACCTCCTCTTCAATTTGACCAACAAATTGGTTGGCCACACACAAACTCAATTTATATTTTCGGGCTTCTGATAAAATCTGGGCAAAGTCGGGCGTGGCAAAATTCTGAAATTCATCCACATAGAGATAAAAATCCCGCCGCTCTCTTTCCGGCACATCCTGTCTGGACATGGCAGCAATCAAAAGCCGCGGAATTAAAATCGTTCCCAAAAAGTTACAATTCTCCTCCCCGATTTCACCTTTGGCTAAATTAATCAGTAAAATTTTTCCTTCATCCATTACTTTTCTAAAATCAAAAGAGCTCTGACTTTGACCAATAATATTTCTGATCATTTTATCGGTGACAAAGCGGCCAAATTTAGAAACGGTGTAATCTAAAACTTCGCTTTTATGAAAATCCGAGGTTTGAGCAATCTGGTCAGTCCAGTAACGCCGCACCACCGGATCAGACACTTTAGGCAATAATTCCTGAACAAAACGGGCATCAGTCATAATCCGCACTACTTCCACAAACGTGGAGCCGGGCTCGGACATGGCTGTCAGCATGGCATTACGAATTCCATGTTCAAAACGAGGACCGACAATACCGGTGCGGTAAGGATCAAATAATTTATAAAACATATTAATGATACTGGAAGTAATAAAATGCTTTTGTTCTTCCGTTTCTGCCTCCAGGAGATTTAATCCCATTGGTCGGTCAAAATCACGCGGATAAAAATAAATCACGTCCTCTGCTCTCTCCGGCGGAATGAAGGGTAAAATTTTCTCAATCGTGTCGTGGGGATCAATAAAACAAACTCCTTTACCGGCCCGGATATCTTGTAAAACCAATTCCTTCAAGAGTTCTGATTTGCCGGTACCGGTTTTACCGACAATATAAATATGGCGGTTGCGATCGCTGTCGGAAATATAAACCGGTCGCTCAATCCCCCGATAACTACTTTTACCAATATAAAGCCCTTCTGTAGGAATTTGGGCCGGAGCTGGAGCCCGACGGGAATAAATCCAATAAATATGAGGAGTCGTAATTTGTTTATTAGGCCAATGGAAAATAGTAGCTAGCTCTTCACTGTTTAAAATAGAAGGGTGGTTGCCAAAGACATGAAACATCGGTTGATAACGATATAGAAAATCAGTCACAAAAGATCCTTTATTGCGAATTTTTCGTCCTTTAAATCCATTATTCTCACCGGAGAATTGCTCAAAGGCAGATCTAATATTAGCCAAATTCATCTTGGCCGTTTCCATCTCCGGGGCCGTAGCGACAATTCTAATAGAGGTTTCAAAACCAGGTTTGCCTACTTTATTTTCTATAGCCTCCAGCGACTTGGCATCTACTTTGTAACTGGCTTTTTGCGGATCGGCTTCAGATTTTTTAGTGCCAGAGATAAAAGATCGGCCCGAGCCCCGCCAATCCATTTCGGCTGGCGAAATTAATATCTGAACAGCCGCCGCCTCGTTCGGCCCCATCTTGGCTAGAGCTGTTGTCAAAAGCGACAACGGATCCGTCGCCAGTTCCTTATAAGTTTTAAGAGGATAATAAGGCAGGCCGCGCAGCTGCAGCGCCCCATATGCTACTTTTCCTCCTGCGGCGAAAATATTTTGGTCTTCTACTTCTATCACTTCTGCATCGGGGTAGGCCCCATGAATTTGTTTTTCAATTAAATCCATCAGCCGCTTGGGTGTCCAGACATAAAAACGAATATCTTCCTGCCTGGCCACAATCTCAAAAGAGATCGTGTCTTGGCTTTTAAACTTTTGCCGGAAACCGCCTTTTTTAATGGAAGTAAGGGCGGCAAACATCTGTTCAGCCGCATCAATTTTGATTTCATTATCCCGCGGCACAGCCACTTGCAACAGTACGCCGGATAATGACCGTTCTTCCCGGTCGCGAAAACGGAAAAGGGTAAAGCCGATGTAAAACAAGATGGCCCCGGCTAGACCTAATAGGCCAATAGAAATTAAAATTAAAAAAATAAGGTTGATATTATTGGTAACTGGCGCGGTAAATTCCATAATAATTAGGCACTAGGCAATAGTAACTAGGCATTAGTAGGAAGTTTCCTTTCTAGTGCCTATTGCCTAAACCCTATTGCCTTTCTTTAATCCTTCTCTCTTTCCAAAAACTGCCCACCATCTGCCACCTTCCTCGGCCTTTTCTTTCATCCTCTTTTCCACCTCTTCTGCTGAAGGGATAGTCTTAACCTGGACACCATGTCCTGGGGGTGCCGCTACTATCTGACCGCCACTGACAATCGGTTCGTGTTCGGCGTGTTCACCTACGTGTCCCACCGACCCTACCGGCATGCCATCTAGTTTCGGATACGGCTGACTGCCATTGGGCAAATGCTCCACCATCGGAATGGTCTTAATTTCCATACTTATATTGTAACATTTCTGGTGAATAATTTTGCGAAGAAAAATAAGCTACTACGGATAATACGGGGTCAAACCTCGTCATTTACCAAATAGATCTGACGGGAGAATATTTTCTAATTCTTTTATCACTAGTTATAAGACTCGCGCCAGACTCTAGGGCTGTCGCCACAATCATTCTATCTGCTGGATCATCATGAAATACGCCTGGTAAATTAACAGATTTGGCGGCAATTTGATTATCAACGGCAATAAATTTAAACGCGGATAGCTGGCTAATTTTATCAATCCAGCTCTCAATATCCATAGTTAATTGCAGCCTTTCTTTCTTAACTAATAAACAAATTTCCCACACGCTAATTGAAGAAACTAAAATCTCTTTCTTTTTCTTTAATTCGCCTTCTATTGCTTTTCGCGACTTGGCGGATAGCTTTTCTGGATTACTCACCCACCATACAAGAGTATGTGTATCTAAAATAATCATTTTATAGCTTCCCAGTTTTTAACTCCTATCGGCTCTGTCGGCAGGTGATAATAAGTAACTGTATTGCGAAGAGATTGCAACACTGATTCATCCTGATAAGGAATTACTTTTACTACCGGCTTACCTTCATGTGTCACGATTAAAGGTTGTTTCTTCTTTTCTACCATGCGTAGATATTCCAATAGTTGCGCTTTGAATTGAGATTTAGAAATTAGCTGTTGCATGACCATAGTCATGGTAGCATGGTCATTATTAATTTGTCAAGAGGCAGTTATTTTTTCTTAGCGCCTTGCCAAATAATCTCCCCCACCCCTTCCAAGTAATTTACCCAACGGGCTAAGGCCAACAGATAATCTGATAAACGATTAATGTGGGTTAAGATATTAGGGTTTACACTTTCCTTATCATTCAGGCGCACTATTGCCCTTTCGGCCCGGCGGCAGACAGTGCGGGCAATATGAGTTTGGGCGGCCGCCTCACTCCCTCCCGGTAAAATAAAATTAGCTAAAGGCGGTAACTTATTCCAATAAAAGTCAATCCATTTTTCCAGCCTGGTGGTAGCAGATTTCTTTAATTTGAAGGTGGCGCTAGCCGCGTTTGACGCGGCAATTTCTGCCCCTATTTCAAAGATGGTTTGTTGGATTGCGGTAAGCTCTCGTTTAACTCTTCGGTCGGTGCATCCACTAGAAACCAACCCGAGGTGCGCATTAAGCTCATCAATTGTTCCCAAAGCGACAAAGCGGGTGTCGGTTTTAGCATATCGTTCTCGGCTTCCATACAAACTGGTCTGGCCAGTGTCGCCGCGGCGTGTATAAATAGACATTTGAAGTTAGATAATAGATTTTAGATGTTCAGGAATAGGGCAGGCTAAAAATTCCTTAACTAATTTCTAAGTTCTAATCTCTAAAATCTAAGCTCTATCAGCACTCACTATGGCCGCATTCGTAACATTTGGCGCAACCTTCTTCGTAAACCATACTGCTGGCTCCGCATTCCGGACAAAGATCAAATTTAGCGGCATGCAAAGAGGGTTTCCCATTGGTAAAACTAGGCTGCTTTTCAGAATTTTCCAGTAAAGTTTCTACTTCTTTTCCTTCATCATGAGTTTTACCATTACCATTCATTTTGACTCCGCAGTGAATACTTAAAGCTGTGGCTATCGCATCCGGCAAAGAGCGGACTTTATCCGGCCCAAAACCTAATGATCTTCTGCCGCCGATTCCTGCCAGCTGATTGGCAATTTCTACTACTCTTTCCCGAGCCGACAAATTACCCCGTAATCTCAAAGAGGTAGAAATAAGTCGGCCCAAAGCTTCCGCCATGGCTGTCACATCTGACCCGGCTTTCCCCACATTCAAAAATACTTCTAGCGGTTCGCCATTTTCATCTTCATTAATGGTGATAAAAGCGCTGCCCATCGGCGTAGGAATTCGGTAGGTGGCACCCATTGCCTTAACCGGTCGTATCTTAACCGATTCTTGTTGAATGACGACGGTTGGTTTTTCCTCATCCACTTTAGATAACACACCCATTCTTGAACCATCACGGAAGTAAGTCACTCCCTTACAGCCTAATTTATAAGCCAAATTAAAAAGATTTTTAACATCGTCCACAGTATGGGCATTAGGCGCATTAACAGTTTTAGAAATGGAGGCATCGGTATATTTTTGCACCATGGCCTGCACTCTGATATGTTCTTCCGGCGTTAACTCGCCGGCACTGACAAAATAATCCGGTACGTCTTCGCCGCCCTGGGCGGGATTTTTGTCTAGCCAATCTTGATAAAGCGGATGATTAACAATATGTTCCCCTGTTCGATCATTTCGACGGTAGCTAAATTCATAAACTGGCTCAATGCCGCTGGAAACTCCGGCCAAAAGCGAGATGGTGCCGGTGGGCGCTTGAGTAAGTAAAATTCCATTCCTAATCCCCTGTTTGGCAATTTTATTTTTGATATTTTGGGGCAACTGGCTCACAAACTTGCTCTGCAAATATTTTTCTTTCTCAAATTTAGCAAAAGGCCCTTTCTCGCGAGAGAGATCTGCAGAAGTTTCATAAGCTGTGTCACGGATGATTTGATAAATTTTTTCTATCTCGGAAAGTGACTCTTCGCTACCGTAACGAATACCCATTTTAATTAAAGCATCAGCCAGTCCCAATGTTCCCAAACCAGTTCGTCTAATACCATATTTTTGGGCATCTTCATTTTCTTTGGCAAAATAATAATTGGAGTCAATAACATTATCTAAAAATCTGGTAGCAATGGCGACATGCTCACGAAGACTTTCATAATCCATTTTGCCGTCTTTGACAAAAGGCAATAAATTAATATGTCCTAAATTACAAACTCCCCAAGCGCCCAAACCTTGTTCGCCGCAAGGATTGGTGGCAATAATTTTTTCAAAATACCAAGAGTTAGATATTTCGTTATAGCGGTCAATAAAAACCACTCCCGGCTCGGCGCTTCTCCAGGCCGCCTCGGCAATTAAATCCCACAAATAGCGAGCCTTAAAGGTTTTATAAACTTTAACCGGCAAGTCTCTCTCCTGCCACTTTTGTAAATCTCCATCCCACAGCTCATCATACAGCGACGTAGTAAAATCGGGAAAAACCGTTTGCCACTCCCCATCCTCGCGAACCGCCTTCATAAAAGCCTCGCTGACACAAACTGATAAATTAGCTCCAGGAATTTTCCTTAAATCCTGTTTGACGGTAATAAATTCTTCTATATCCGGATGCCAATCGTTAATCATTAACATTAAGGCGCCGCGTCTGGAGCCACCCTGCTGAATAACATCATGATTGGCGGTAGAATAAAGCTCAGCCCAATTAACCGGGCCGGAAGAAGTACCATTAACTTTTTTCACCCGGGCCCCACGCGGACGCAACGATGATAAATTGATACCTACTCCGCCACCTCGGGCTTGAATTTCCACCGTCAGTTCAATATTTTGCATAATGCCGTGTCTGGAGTCGGGCGGACTGGGAATGACGTAGCAATTATAAAAAGTCACCTCGTATCCAGTACCAGCGCCGGATAAAATGCGGCCAGCCGGGACAAATTTAAAGTCGCTCATTGCCTGATAAAATTTGTCTTCCCATGCCAGTTTTAATTTATCATTTTTTTCCACTTGGGCAATTCCCCAAGCCACTCTCCGCCACATCTGCTCCGGGTAAGTTTCCAAAGCTTTACCATCAATATCTTTTAGTGAATATCTATCCAAAAATATATCGCGGCGAATGCCGATAAGTTCTGTTCCATAATCCATAGAAACAAAATGAGGTTTGGGAGCAAAAATGGTTTTAAGGTCACCGTTACTATGACCGTTACCATTAGTCCTTTTCTTCTTTTGTATTTTGGTATCGTTTAAAGTGACTAATTCCATAGATGTTGTTTACAACCCTATAATTGCCTGTCGGGCCAAAATCTGTCAACTATAAAAATGTGTATCAGAGATGGGCAGTCTACGGATAAAACCAAGCTAAAAAATTTTGCTAAATTTTCCTGAAAGCTAGTCGGGCAAAAATCATCACTACTCTCATCAAAATTTGATATATAAAATATTTACTCGGAAATATCAAAAGGAGAAGGTGGCACTGCCCTATTAAGAGCACCTAAAACCGACTTAAGCTGGCTAAAAATCTTTTTGGGATAGTCAATAGCAGAGGCGATATCTGATCTCTCACCCTCATCAACCTGACTGTATATCTCTTCCAAAACCTGGCGGTGTTTGAGGGTAGCTATAGCCAGCTTATCCAATAACTGACCGGTATCTGCTCTTTTCTGACGGGCAATTGTTTCTTTCTCCACTGCCTGCTGTAAATATTTTTCCGCCTCTATGGCAGTCGGCGCGGCTAAATTTTCTTTCCCTCCGTCAGCCAATGCCAGCGCCGCCCCCAGTCTTTTATCAGCTAGCACTAAATAAAGCTCGGCCTTTTTTAAAGGATCGGTGGTTAAAAAGAGCCATAAATTATCGCGTAGATTTTTGGCCGGCCATAAAAAATGATCCGGCAAAATTCCCGGATAGGCAAGATAATATTCCACTTCCGTCACTTGCAAAGTTGGTTTAGGGGTGGAGTTAGTCTTAGAAAAAGCATATTCCGGCAGGGTCGCTCGCAGAACAGAAGTAGTTAAAACACCAACAGCAAAAATTAAGAGAGCTACAACAGAGGCCACCCGATACCACATGCTTTGTTTATCATAATTCTCTTAAATAATAAAAGTCAAGGAATGCTTCCGGGGCGGGAAGTAAACCGTTATTTAAATTGACTACGGAGTTGGATTAGATCAAAAACATCTATCTTACCGTCATTATTAGCGTCGTATCGTGCGTCATAATTTGCTTCTCCCTTTTTCGCCCCATAAGCCTTTTTAAAACCATCGAAAGATATGGGTGGAATAGTAATATTATTACTAATTGCTAAAATACCCCCGTTATCACTAGACATAACTAATCTATAATCTCCTCCAGAAAACGGAAATTCTATATCACAATTTCCCGTAGGCACTGGCGTAGTGCCACCGCTGAAAATTGAACAATTATTGGTTGGCCAGTAAGTATGAACTCCAGCACCACTATAGTCATTAACGTGAATGTAATTAATATAATCGCTTGTGGTTGCATTACTAATGCCATTCCAGCTCAAATGGACTTGCGAACTGACTATGATTGCAGTAAGAACTCCCGATGATGCTGCATTAACCCTAAATGTCTCACTTTTAGTGAGCAAGCTTCCTCCTTGATTGAAATAGCCCAATCTAAATATTCCTAAAGCGCTACCTATCGCGGCTGATGTAAATTTACAACTTCCCTGTGGGAGCGCAGTTATACCAGGTATATTATTTAAATTACAGTTATTACTTGGATTTATTCCCAAAGGACCAAGACCAAAATACTGATTTCCCTCGGATGTCAAAATTCTGATATAGTCTTTAGTGGTAGCATTAGAGATATTCCAAGAAACAATAAGATCATCTCCCGATGTGACCACTGAAGGCTTAACAGAAATTGTATTTGCAGGCGTAGGAGTCGGAATAGGAGTGGTTGTTGGTTTAGGTCTAGGCGTAGGAGAAGGTGTCATTGGTATACACTCACCACTAACCCCAGGATCGATTTGGCATTTATAATTAGGAAGACAATCTGCATCAGTCGCACAGCTAATCGGCCTGGAAGGCATATAGGCGAATGGGAAAAGATTAGTTCTTTGGTTTACCAGATAAAGGCCGACTACTAAACCACCTAGCAGTAAAAGTAAAATTAAGATTGGAGCAAAACCTTTTTGGCGAGAATTTACCATCTCTTTTTATATTTAACTCCCCCCCCCAGCATGTCAAGACCCAATTTGGGTTTCAGAATCAACTCCGATTCAATCGGAGTCAATTAATCCTACTAACAGCCAAAAATAAAGCAGATGAACTATTGATTGATTTTGAAATTGGACCCAAATTAAATATATTATTAAAGGAATTAATAATAATTTTTGGCTTGCTCTTTTGAATATTAACCAGAGTATTACCAAATAACTAATTACACCACCAATACCGCTGAAAATTGCCAAGTCCAATAAATAATTATGAGTCCTATTAACTGTTAAATTTTTAATGTCATTTAAAATATGGGTGGGAAATCCGTTGGGAATTTCCGGTTTTAAATTTTTACCAAACACGGTTGCTAAATTTTCTAAACCATATCCTAAAACAAATTTCTCTTTAATTAAATTTATACTTTCCAGCCAAATATATTCTCTTCTTTCTGGGCTATAACTGTCATACCAATTTTTTGTTTTGCCAAAACTATCTTCTAAGTAACGAGGCAATAGATAAATTCCCGTGGCTATTATTAATAGTGTGATCACTATTCCTAAAACCTTTATCGCTTTTTTGAAATTAATTTTTAAACTAATTACCAGCCAAAAATAAAGTAGAAATGGTAAAAATAAAATGGCAATTCGCGATCCGCTTAATATTATCCCCGTTCCTAAAATAAGTGCTGCTAAAATTTTTGCTAATTTATTTATTTTTAAGAAAGTTAGAAATGGCAAAGCCAATAATAGAAAACCTGCATAAAAATTTGGCTGGCCAAAAGTAGAACCGACTCGGCCGGCATAAGTAGCTAAATTTATATTTAATAAAAAAACCAGCAACCAATCTTTAATAGCAATCAGAGAAACTATGGTGGCCGAAGTTATTAAAACTGTCGCCCAATTTTTTAGAGGAATTTTTATTGAAGAAACCATTAAATAAAAAGTAAATAGATAGCTGTAGACTACCCATCCTTGAAAGTATGGCTCGCGGCCGACTAAGCTAGTTAATAGATCAACGCCACTTAGAGAAGCAATGAATAAAATTATAATAAAAACTAACCCTGCCAGTTTTAAGTTATTCCACTTAATTTTTATCTTCTTGGGATATTTCCATAAAGCAAGCACCCATAACAATAAATTAAAACTATTAAGAAAAAGAAATACTATTACTTTAGCTTTCTCATAACCAAAAGCATTAAAAGGAGAAATTAGGGGTAACGCAAAAACTGTTAGCAGTAAACTTATTTTAAGGAGACTAACCACATTGCTATTTTAAACCATTAGCTCTAATATTTTTCTCTCCCCCAACAGCTAGTTGGTGAAGGCGTTTTCCGTCTAAACGTTGCTGATAGCAATAATCTGCCAGAGTATCTATCAATAATTCTTTTGCTTTGGGATCTACAGTTTTAATCAACTTATGATTTTTCGCACCCCCATAACTACACAAATCATCTGCATCTACATCTAAATAATACCCAGCAGATGATATATATTCATACAATTTTTGGCTGCCGTGCATATATTTACCACCAATTTCACAATAGTCCAACCTTACTTCTAAAGAAAGCTGTTTGGTAACAACTATAGCATAAGGAATATCGCGGGGACTACCACCTGCCATCGTTATATCCCTATATTGAAAAGTTAACTCAAAACCCAAACTACCTGGTAAAGGTTTAACATCCCCCTGCTCCTCCCCACACTTCATCTCTTATACCTTTTAATAACTTCTCTACTTCCAGGCGTTGTAAAATAGCATTTCTTTCGGTATCTATCCGCTGGCGTTCTACCAACTGTTGCTGTAGTCGCCCTCTTTCCTCTCCTTGTCGTCTTATTTCTACTTCCCTTATCCTTTCTTGCCAATTCATATATGGAAATTTATAGCACTTTTTGAAGCTGTAAGCAAATTTAATTGAAGTTACTTTTTTCTTTTTTTAGAGCGCTTCCATAATGTTGGCGCGGCCAAAAGAGAAAGGGCTAGCAGGACTATTGCTGAAATTAAATAAAAAGCTTGTAATTCAGTCATATTTACTCCTCATCTAAACAAAATGATCGGCCATTCCCAGAAGACATGAAGTAAGACGGAAGAGGCAATATTGCCGGTTCTGGCGTAGACAAAACTGGAAGCGGCTCCAAAAAGAAAAGTTAAAAGGAGAAAACTGGCAATTTGCGCCGGATCATATTTAAAAACAAAAATGGTAATTGGCAGATGTACCAGCGACCAGGCAATACTGGTTAGAATATTAGCCTTCCATTCATTATTCATGGCTTGCCAAACCCGGCTAAAAATAAAACCCCGGAAAACTGTTTCTTCGGAAATGGCCGTTACCAGCGACAATCCCAAAGCACCCAGCAAGGCCACGCCGCTTAAAGAAATTTGCAAGAAATTAAAAGAGCCGCCGTATTTGACGCTATTTATAATCATGCCTTCAGCGGCAAATAACACTCCCAAACCAATGGCCAGATAAATACTTTTGAAAATATTCTTGTTAGTCCATCCTACGCTCTTCAGCGCTTCGGCGGACGAGCTTACACCCTCCTTCGCGAGCACCCAGTAAAGCGGAACCAGCCAAACCAAGAGTTTCAGCATTAATTCTTCCACAACCTCCGGCAATTTAAAAAGCAAGCGATAAAATCCCCAAACGACGAAGATAAAAGCATAAAGAGAAATGGCATGTTTTAATTTATTCATATTTTGCATTCTGCAAATGCGGCCGAGATGGCCGCAATAATTTCTGCCACTCGTGCTTCTGCTTCTTCCAAACTTAGTAAATTATGATGATTAGGCCAAAAATGAAAAACGCTGTTTCTGGAATTTTTCCAGGCCTGCCATAATTGATCCGGCAACTTACTGCCTTGACAAAAATCAGCCAATTTATCGTAAATACTTTCATGCCGCCACTCTTTCTCTAAACTGGGATTTAAAGCTTTGCCAATCCGAAATCTGTCACCTTGATAAACTGCCTCGTTAATAAAACCTAAATCAAAAAATAATTTTTTTAAAAACCCTTCGTAAGCCTTAGCGGCGGGAAAAACAATAAAAGAATAGTCGGTAAAATGCCTCTCCTGGACCTTTTCGTTAACCAGTAGCATTTGCGACTGCAGTAATAAATCTTGTTGGCTAGTCTCTAAATAACTCCACCACGGTTTTTGGGTAATATCATTCATCAATTAATCATATCAGTTATAATATAGATATGCTAGAAAAAATAAAGGCCAGATGGCAGCGATTTCGCACTTTTGCCCGCATTCACCCACTTAAGGCGATACTCGCCGTCGTTGCCGCCCTCCTGCTACTCACCATTATCACTGATTTGAGATTGATTTTTCATTTAACCTCCAGCGAATATTTTCCTATCTCTACCAAAATTTTAGACAGAAACGGCCAGCTCATTTATGAAATTTTTACGGAAAAAAGGCGGACGCCGATTAGTTTATCTGAATTACCTCCTTATGTTAAACAGGCCACTATCGCGATTGAAGATAAAGACTTTTATAAACATTTTGGCGTTGATCCTGCCGGTATTATTCGGGCAGCTCGCAACACCATATTCAACCAAAAATTACAAGGCGGTTCTACCATCACTCAACAATTAGTCAAAACAGCCCTGCTTACTCCAGAGCGCAGTTTACGGCGTAAATTTCGCGAATTATCACTAACCCTAGTAGCCGAGTTAATCTTCTCCAAAGACCAAATTTTAGAAATGTACTTAAACCAAATCCCCTATGGGGGCACTGCTTACGGCATTGAGTCAGCCTCGCAAACCTATTTTGGCAAATCAGCCAGCGATTTAACTTTATCAGAAGCGGCTCTGCTAGCTGGTTTGCCAGCAGCGCCTACTAAATTTTCTCCTTTTGGCGCCAACCCTCAACTGGCCAAGAACCGGCAACAGGCAGTGTTGCGGCGGATGGTGGAGGATAAATATATAACTGCCGAGCAAGCGGATGAGGCGACTAAAACTTCCTTGCGCTTTAGAAAGTCAGCCGACAATAAAACTCCAGCCGGTATCCATTTTGCCCTGTGGATTAAAGAACAACTGGTGGAGGAATTTGGAGAAAGACTAGTGGAACAAGGAGGCCTCCAAGTTACCACTACTTTAGATTTAGACATTCAAAAAACAGCAGAAGAAACTGTCGCTAAAGAAGTAGGCAGACTGGCTAAGCAAAAAGTGGGTAATGGCGCAGCTTTAGTCACCCATCCCAAAACCGGCGAAATTTTAGCCATGGTAGGCTCTAAAAATTATTTTGCCGAAGATGAAGACGGTCAAGTTAATGTCACTCTCTCTCCCCGCCAGCCAGGCTCCTCTATTAAACCAATTAATTACGCCCTCGGCCTGTTAAACCATAAAGTCACACCGGCTTCTTTATTTGCCGACATTCCCACTTGTTTTCAAGTAGTGGGTCAACCGCTTTACTGTCCCATTAATTATGATCATAGCTTTCATGGCCCAGTCCAGCTCCGTTTTGCGCTAGGTAACTCTTATAATTTACCGGCCGTTAAAATGTTAACCCTCAACACCTTGAATGAATTTGTCCCTTTTGCCCAAAAAATGGGGTTAACTACTATTACCGATCCCACCCGCTATGGCTTATCACTCACTTTGGGCGGCGGCGAAGTCAAAATGGTGGATATGGCAGTTACTTTTGGCGTTTTTGCTAACGGCGGCATCAAACAGGATTTATTTGGTATCCGCGAAGTTAAGGATGCCAAAGGAAAAATATTACAAAAACACGAGGTAGTAGACGGTGATCGGGTTTTACCTTTAGAGGTGACCTTCCTAATTTCTCATATTCTCTATGATAACAACGCCCGCCAGCCCACTTTTGGCCCCGTCTCATACCTGGTTCTTGGTAATCACCCTGAAGTGTCAGCCAAAACCGGTACTACTAATGATCGGCGGGACAACTGGACGATCGGCTATGATAGCGACGCCGTGGTGGCCGCTTGGGTGGGTAATAATGATAATACGCCTATGTCTGGCGCCGTTTCTGGCGTCTCCGGCGCCTCTCCCATTTGGAATAAAATTATGAAATTTACCCTGGATAAAATTGAGGCAGGTGAAGTCCGCGATTTAGGCGAATCATCGGGCAAACACGGTCATCCCTGGTCTCGCCAACCTGATGGCGTTATCGGAGCTAATATCTGTACGCCATCCGGACTCTTGCCGCCCAATCCAGACCAACCGGATAATCCCGGCTGCGCCACCCGCTTTGAATATTTCCTGGAAGGGACTGTCCCCACCGAAACGGAAAATTTGCGCCGCCAGGTTAATATTGATAAAACGACCGGCCGCCTGGCTAACAGTAAAACTCCGCCGGAAAATATTGAAGTGCAGGAACATTCTATTGTCACCGATATTCTGGGTACCCAAGTTTGTCTTGATTGCACCCTTGTTGAAGGTACTCCTGAAGCCACCGAATCAACCGTCATCAATCCCGATGAATTGTAATTTTACCCCTTAACTCCTCTTGCACTCTCTGATACAATACCCCAAAGCTAGCCCTCGGCAATTTTATGGCTAGAACTTCCCGCAAACACAAACGCATTCCGGTAACAAAAAAACTAGTCAGATTGTTAACTAAGTTTTTCTCCTTTATTGGCTATCCATTATATTTAATAGTTGAGTCAATCATTATCCTTCTACTGGTTCTTTTTTATCAAATTGGCCAATTATTTATCCGCCGAATTCCCTTTTTTATTCTCTTTCTCTTTTTAGCAGCTAGAATTGTCATTCTCAAAATCAAAAAATATTCTTGGAAATTTTTAATCTTCTGGAAAAAACCAATTATTATTACTCCCTTATATTTTTTGGAAAAAGTTAAAGCTAAAATTGCCAAAATTCCCCGAGCCGGCACCAAACTGACCCGAAGGGCCGAGAAAATTATTCCCCGCCACACTACTACTGCTCCACTCGTGATTAAAAGAAGAACTAAAGTGGTCGGCGTGGCCCTAGCGGGAGCCTTTTTGCTATCTTTTTTATTTTGGTGGACAATTCTACGCGACTTGCCCAATCCGGAAGATTTAGTGGCTAAACCCCGACCCTTAACCACTCATATTTTAGACAGGAATGGCAAATTATTATTTAAAATTTACCGAAATCAAAACCGCACTAATTTGAATTTAGCAGAAATTCCTAATAATCTGCAGCAGGCCACCATTGCCATTGAGGATGCCGAATTTTATTCCCACCCCGGTTTCTCTTTACGAGGTATTGTCCGTTCCGCCCAAAGGAATATTGCCCGGGGAGAATTAACCGGCGGCTCCACCATTACTCAACAACTGGTAAAAAATGCCCTGCTCTCACCGGAAAAAACCTGGGGCAGAAAATTCAAAGAAATAATTCTGGCGGTCTTTACTGAATTTAAATTTACCAAAAAAGAAATTTTGACCATGTATTTAAATGAGGTTTCTTATGGCGGGGCAGCTTATGGGGTGGAAGAAGCGGCTCAACTTTACTTTGGAAAAAGCGCACGTGATTTAGATCTGGCTCAAAGCACTCTCCTTGCCGGCCTGCCAGCTGCTCCGACCAAGTTTTCTCCTTTTGGCTCTGACCCAGATCTAGCCCGGTCTCGACAAAAGTTAGTCTTAGACAGAATGGTCCAGGAAGGATATATCAGCACTAATCAAGCCCAGACAGCAGAAAATGAACCTCTAACATTTGCTCTTAATGTTCAAGAAATCCGGGCCCCTCATTTTGTGATGTATGTCAGACAACTCCTGGCAGAAAAATACGGGGAGCGCCTGGTGGAAGAAGGAGGTTTAACAGTCACTACCACTTTAGATTTAGACTTACAGGAAAAAGCCCAAAAAATTGTCTCCCTTGAAGTTGGCAGACTGGCTAACTTAAGAGTAGGAAATGGAGCGGCCATGGTCACCAGTCCTGCCAGCGGCGAAATTTTAGCGATGGTTGGCTCCACCGACTATTTTAATGTTAAAAAAAGCGGTAATTTTAATGTGACGACTGCCAGTCGTCAACCCGGCTCCTCTATCAAACCAGTTAATTATTCCTACGCCCTGGCTCATGGTTATACGCCGGCCACTATTTTACAGGACACGCCGGTTAGTTATCCACAAGCCGGCCAAACCCCCTATACGCCTCACAATTATGACAGTAAATTTCGCGGCAATGTTACTTTAAGAACCGCCTTGGGATCATCTCTTAATGTTCCGGCGGTCAAAGTTTTAAATTCTTATGGGGTAGTTAAAATGATAGAGCAAGGTAAAAAATTGGGTATCACTACCTGGGACGATCCTTCCCGCTTTGGCTTATCCCTTACTTTAGGCGGCGGTGAAGTCAAAATGGTAGATATGGCCGTGGTGTTTGGCACCTTGGCCAATTATGGCCAAAAAGTAGCCTTAAATCCTATTCTGAAAATTACCGATAGCAACGGCCGCGTGCTGGAAGAAAACAAGTGCCAGAATAATTTTCAATTTACAATAAGCAATTTTCAATTTATAATTCCAAAAGCTTTGGCCGCACAATCTCCAGATGATAATTTCGCTTGTGACGACGAGCAGGTCTTAGATCCTCGCATTGCCTTCTTAATCACCAGTATTTTAAGCGACAATAATGCCCGCCTTCCG
The DNA here is from genome assembly GCA_016204995.1 of Candidatus Microgenomates bacterium. Classification (GTDB taxonomy): domain Bacteria; phylum Patescibacteriota; class Microgenomatia; order UBA8517; family JACQJR01; genus JACQJR01. Next base: position 549,722 of record JACQJR010000001.1, on the reverse strand, counting down.
GTTTTTGGCCCTCGTTCTTTGCTGGTAATTCCCAATCACAGCGAGGTGGCAGTTAAAACCGGCACCACCCAAAATCTGCGCGACAACTGGGCTATTGGCTACACCCAAAACTACGTGGTCCTAGCTTGGGTAGGCAACAACGATAATACACCAATGTCGCATGTGGCCTCGGGAATTTCCGGCGCCACCCCTATTTGGCACAACATTATGGCAGAATTATTGCGTGATGCAACTAATCACTCTTGGGGAAAACCGGCCGGCATCGTAGAAATTCCCATTTGCTCTATCACCGGAACGTTACCTTGCGAGAATTGTCCAGTCAAACGCGAGTTTTTTCTGGAAGAAAACCAGCCTAAAAATTATTGCAAACTGGCTCCTAAAGAAGAGAATTCACCCCCTCCTTCACCGACCTAATTCCACGGTTTGGGAGGGAATTTCTAGGGAAAAATTCGGCAGGGAAAAGCTAGGTATGGATACACCTCCGCCATTACTTAACCAAGAGGTTAGGCCGGCGATTAAGGTAGCCAGTAAGATAAAAACTATCAGCATTCTCTCTTTTTTACCCCAAGGCTTCGGTGGCTGCTTTTGTTTGTACCGCGGTCCGGCTGCGCCGGAAGAAGAAATTCTCATCGGCTCTTCAATGACTTTTTTTCTGCCCAACCTAAACATAAGTTTTTTTGATATTAGATTTTAGAAATTAGAGATTAGAGAGTAAATATTTCTAACTTCTAAGCTCTAACATCTAACCTCAATATTTTACTTCTTCCTCTTCTCCCACACCTCCGGATTAATTAAATTTTCTGGTTTCTCGCCGGCTAAAGTTTTAACTATTGCTTCTACTGCCTGGCTGGTCATTTTTTCTCTGACCTCTTCGGTGGCTGAAGCCATATGCGGAGTCAAAATCACATTTTCCATCATTAAAAGTTCAGGATTCATTTCCGGCTCATTTTCGTGAACATCCAAGGCGCTTCCGGCAATTTTGCCCGACTTTAAAGCGCTAACTAAAGCATGTTCATCTACTACTCCGCCCCGACTGGTATTAATTAAATATGAAGTTGGTCTCATTTTAGCCAGTTGCGCTTCGGAAATTAAATGGCGAGTTTCCTTACTTAACGGCACATGTAAAGTAACAAAATCTGCTTCTGCTAAAAGGCTATCTAAATCGCGAAATTCTACCCCTAATTCCTGTTCTGCTTTTTCATCTCTTTCTCGTTTGTTATAAAGTACTTTCATCTTAAAACCGCGGGCTCTGCGAGCCACCATTACTCCAATCCTGCCCAAACCGACAATACCTAAAGTTTTGCCATAAACATCCCGACCTAAAAATAAATCCGGCTCCCAACCTTGATAAGCGCCTTTGCGGCCAAATTCATCGCCTTCAATAATACGGCGGGATAAAGATAAAATTAAAGCCCAGCTAAATTCGGCTACGGCTTCGCTAACTTCATCCGAACTGGTATTCGTTACCACAATGCCCCGTTCGGTAGCCGCGGCCACATCCACATTATCAAAACCAACGGCATAATTGGCAATAATTTTTAAATTTGGAGCCATCTCCATCACTTTAGCGTCAATATGATCGTTCAGTAAACATAACAGCGCATCAGCATCTCTTACGCCGGCAATCAACTCTTCCAGCTGAATCGGCCGATCGTAAGGAGAAATGGTAACATCACCAACTTCTTTCAATTTATCTAAGGCTGAACCAGGTATTCGGCGAGTGATAAATATTTTCATTAAAATTCTTCTACTTTTACTCCGCTTGATTGAGCTCTTTCTAGCCATTCTGATAGTTGTTCTTTTTTTAACAGCCCTCTCTGCGGACCGACATGACCGATCACCGATGCTGAATTAACTGTCCCCCAAAGTAGAGCCTCATCCATACTTTTACCCTGTATTAAGGCGGCTAAAGTACCTGAAGCAAAGGCGTCTCCCGCTCCGGTTCGCTCATAAGCATCAACCGGCAAAACTTGAGAACGACAATATTTTTGACCGTCAAAGCTAAAGGCGCCGTTAGCCCCATCGGTAATGACGGCTTTTTTAGCTCCTAATTGCACCATGCCGGCTAGTAGTTGTTTTTCCGAAACAGAATTGTGATCTCCCATCAAACGAGCTGCCTCTTCTTTATTAACAAATAAAATTTCAATCAAGGGGAATAAATTACGCAGAGCATCAATGCCGGCTTTCATCTGAAAACTGCCAGGGTTAAAAACGATTTTAGTGTCATGAGCTCGCGCCCAGTCAATTAATCCCTGATAAAATGGCGCAAAACCTTCCCCCATGGAAGTGAGATATGCCCACGGGGCAGCAGGAAGCAAGGTGGGAAATTGATAATTGTAAGGGGCGTGATAAACAAAAATGGTCCGCTCCCCATTGTACATAATAGCCGTTGAATAATTAGACATTACTCCTGCCTGTTTAGTCACAAAAGTAGTATCCACCCCCTCCGTGCGAGCATTGTCCATAATTTGACCTGCCGTTTTATCATCGCCTAAGGTGGCAAGCAAAGCTACTTTTACTCCTAAACGAGCCGAGCCCACCGCATTATTGGCCGCGTTTCCTCCCATAGAAAAAGTTAAATCGCGAACGGGAATTTTATCAGCGTAGTTAAAACAAACCAAACATTTTTCCCGATCCAGTGTGCAAAGTTCTTCATGTTCAGTCGGAGCAATAAACACATCTAAAGAGGCATCGCCGATACTGATTAAATCAAAATTATCCATACAGTATTTCTCCTAATTTTTTAGCTACCTCCATTGGTTTTTCCGCCTGCCAGACATTGCGGCCGATGGCCAAACCCACGGCGCCGGCTCGCAAAATATCACTCGCCGTTTGATAAAGCTCTGCTGCTGTTTCAGTTTTTTGTCCGCCTACCACAAAAACTTTCGTTTCCCCGGCACTTTTAACCACCCAGGAAAAACTTTCCGCGTCTCCGGTGTATTTAATTTTAATGGCATCTGCTCCTAGTTCTAATCCTAAACGGGCGGCATAAGCTAAGGTGTCGCGATCTGTATCACTCGCGACGTGTGATCCCCGCGGATACATCCAGCCAATCACAATGAGGCCTTTTTGGTGGGCCTCTTTTTCAATTTTCGCGAACTCGGCAATCATCGTTTGCTCATGTTCTGAACCGACATAAATGGTATAGCCTACTCCTGTTGCACCCAAAGCAACAGCTTCCTCCACTGTACAATTTTGCAAAGAAACCGGCTCCTCATCTTTATGAAAAGCGGTTTTGCCATTTAGTTTGACAATTAAAGGCACGCTATATTTGTCACGATTATAATACTTTTCAGCAATGCCTTTTTGACAAACTACCCCGGTAAAAAAACCAGAATCGGCAATATCCATAATCCAGGCCGGGTCAACGCTCCGCTCATCAAAATCTGTCGGTCCATGTTCAAAACCATGGTCATAAGCCAGTAGCATGCCATGATTATTTTTTAAAATTTTGTTAATCTCCATGATTTTTTCGGCCAATTACCAGTTTGGCCTTTTCCATTATATAACAGGCGGTCATACCATATTTTTCCAAAAGTTCTTCTGGCTCGCCTGACTCACCAAAACTATCAGGCATTCCCACATATTCTATCGGCACTGGAAAACTACGCGCTAAAACTTCAGCTACTGCCGCCCCCAAACCTCCTTGGATTTGATGTTCTTCCACTGTTACTACACAGCCGCAAATTTTAGCAACCCGGGCCAGAGTTTGTTCATCAAGTGGTTTAACGGTATGGTTATTAACCACTATGCTCCCCATCCCATTCTCCTCCAATTCTTTGACCGCCAGCAATGCTTCATAGACTAGAGGGCCGCAGGCAATAATCGCTACTTCCGGCTTTTTACTTTGCCAGAAAATCTCGGCGCGGCCCACCTTAAAAGGAGTTTGGCTGGTCGTAAAAAGGGGAGAATTGTGGCGGGCAAAACGAAGATAGGAAGGTTTGCCATTTTCGGCAATGGCCAGAGTGGCTTTTTTAGCCTCCACACTATCGGCTGGCACCACCACTATCATATTGGGCATGGCGGACATCATGGCAATATCCTCAAGTTGCTGGTGAGTGGCTCCATCCGGCCCCACCGAAATTCCCGAATGGGCGCCGGCAATTTTTACCGGCACATCGTTTAAAGCAATGGTGGTTCTGATTTGTTCCCAGTTACGGCCGGGCGAAAAAGCCGAATAGGAAGAGATAAAGGGAATTTTGCCATAATTAGCCATCCCTGCTGCTAGGGTCGCCATTAATTGTTCTGCTACTCCCACTTCAATAAACCTGTCGGGAAATTTTTCAGCAAATAAATTAGAACGGGTGCTTTCGGTCAAATCAGCGCATAACACCACTATATTCTCATCTTTCTCTCCCGCCTCCACCAAACCCTCACCATATCCTTGACGCGTGGCAATCTTTTCAATATCAGCAGAAAAAATGTGCGAAGAAAGGTGGGCAGAGGCATTTAGCATAGTTCTAAAATCTAAACTCTAATATCTAGAGTCTATTCTACTCCCCCCAATAAACCTTTTCCACCATCGCCTGCTCACGGGGCACTTGGAAGTAATCTAACACCGCTTGGGTGGCGTCTTCTTGATCATATGGTTTGCAAGAAAAAATATCCACCATCACCTGGTTGTACTCGGTAAAGGTATGAATTGAGATATGGGAAAAATCAATAATGACAAAACCGGACAGTCCGGGATTTGCCGGAATGCCTTCCACTACCACCGGAGGATTTAAAATACTCATGTTAATTTTTCCGGGAAGAATATTGAGAAAATTAGTTAGACCTTCTTTATCTGTGAGGCTATCGTTATTTACGCCATTAGCGTGGATAATGATGTGATATCGTCCTGCAGGCATCGCTGGTTTTTGTCCGTCAGTAAAACATACGGTACATCATTAAGATTGAAGAATTATTTCACATTTGTCAATAGTTTAATTCGCACAAAACGAGGCTAAAAAATTAGCAGTTTTTGAAATTAATTTTTTTCAAAAAAAAAATAGTCACTTTCTACCAACAAATTTGTGACTAAGTAACTTTAAGCTCAATTGGGATCATCAAACCAGACACTAAGAGTCCGCCCCTTTTTATCAAAATAGATTTTAATTTTTGACATATATTTGCTCTCCTTCTTTAAAGAATCTTCACTAAGTCTGTAAAAACAAATGTGCGTTTATGTTTTTCTAACTTTATCTCTATTAAAATATTTAATCTTATTAATTCTTCTACTAGACGGATCATAGTTGACCTATGGGCTGATATTTCTTCCGTCAACATAGGTACATTAAATATGGGTTTTTTGAACAAAAATTCCACTATTCTTGAAATATAAGGAGACTTAATATCTTCCACCTTTTTAGCCGTTTCTTCATTTAAGTTGAGTATTTTTTCAATAAGTTTCTGTGTTTCGCCTGATTGCTTTATCACGGCATTTAGAAAATATTGAATCCAATTATTGTAGTCATTATCAATATCTACTTTATGTAAGGCATCAAGATATGCATCTTTATTCGATTCAAAATATCCGCTTAGATAAAGAATTGGTAATGTAATCTTATTTTTATAATACAAAAATAGCGGAATAAGTAATCTTCCAATCCTACCATTACCATCATTAAATGGGTGAATGGCCTCAAATTGATAATGGATTAAAGCTGCTTGTATCAAAACATCTTCATTTTCAAAATGAATATATTTTTCAAGATTTGTCATATATTCATCTACTAAATTTTGCTCTGGCGGAACATATGTTGCCTTCTCTATTGGGTCCCCTTCTTGTCCAAGCCAGACCTGATCATCTCTAAAAACCCCTTTTCTACCTTTCCCCCTTACTCCTCTTAAGAGAATCTCGTGGATTTCTTTTATTAAATTTAGAACTAATGGCCTAGCCTCTAATTCCTCAATTGCATACTGCATAGCTTCTTTATAATTTGAAACCTCCACCACATCAGTGAATCTAGTTTTCTCGCCAGCTTCATGCAAAAATACATCCCTCACTGAACTTTGTGTTCCTTCTATTTTAGAACTAACTGTAGCCTCCTTAGTAGTAAGAGGGGCAAGAATCAAATTCGGCTCTTTTAATTGGTTATGTAAACCATCTAAGCGGCCTAAGGCATACTGCGCCCTAGCTAAAAGCTTAGCTATGCGCCCATAGTCTATCTCTACTGGTAATTTATTAGGATGGTTGGGCTTAGTCATTAGATAAATATACCACAGTTGTTGCAGTAAATCAATTTACTGCAACAATTAATGTTAGTTGTTGCAGAAGCACTACATCTAATTAACATTAGGTCTTTTGGTATATTTTGAGTATACTACTTTTGATGAGCGTCTTAAGCAATAAAAATAAATCTATAAGTCATAAACTTAAAAGAGCGATAGCTTTCAAAGGCTGGAGAAGACATATCAGTGGGAAAGAAAAATTAATCGCCAAAGAATCTAGAAATTTTGATATAAATAATCTTTTAATGTGAGTTCGCCCACACACTCCTAGGACTCATTTCAAGATCTATTGGGTAAATTTAAAAGTGGAGAGGATTTTGTCAAAAATAAATTCTGGTTGAGGATTTGTAATATCTACATAATATTGGATTTCTATAAAAGGTTTTTCTGTAGTTTTAATAGTAGCACGATAAAAACGATTATCTTTCGAAGTATTGAATCGAATAGCTGGTATTTTATCTAAAATAAAACTGGTTTGAATTTGAGCGGTACTTAGAGTTGATTGATTTTCAGTAAACAGCACTGAAAGAATAACTATATTCCATATTGGATTACTTAATTCGATTTTATTTTCATTATCACTTAACACCTCCAAATCAACAGGATACTTAAAACTAACACCATGATTTGTATATGTTTTCCAGTTAGCTGTTTCGTCTGTTATGTCTATTCCCTTCGTAGATATAGAATTTTATTTTGTAATAAATAAAGTCCATAATTGTTGAGCAATGGAAGGATTCCACACCCTCTCAACGCAATCTGTAACTGCACGCTGACTAGGAGGCAAATTAACACATTCTGCCATATGCGTATGAGAAGTAGGCCAGGGGATAAAAAAGATAATGCCAAAAATAAATAAGATAACTATTAAAATTGGAGCAAATCCACGCTGTCTATGATACTGAGAGGAGTTGTGGTGAGTATAATCGAACCAGCCGAAGTACATTAATTCAGTATAGCATTTTTAGGATTGTCAAGAATATCTTCGTACACTTAAAAATTCTTCTGCTGTTAGAACTTTTATACCTTGATAATTTTTAAGTTTCAACAACTCTTTATCGCCTGTTACTATGAAAGCACAATTACCTTCTATAGCAGCTTCCAAAACTCTGTTATCATCTTTATCCTTTAGGATATCCAATGTCTTTCTGGGTTTTACTATAAGAAACTTTTTGCTAATTTTTCGTTCCACTATTGGTAATATTTTTTGCAGTTCAGGAAACTTCTTGATGATAACTTCATGAAACTCTGCCAGAAGTATAGAGGATGTTACGCCTTGAAAATTATCACCTAAAGTTAGTAGCAGTATTTTTCTTGGTTTGCCTCCGAAGCCAATGGCGGAAATTAAAATATTGGTATCAAGAACTACTCTATAATTTACGGCCGTGCCTAAATTCATAAACTATATTATCTACTTGCTTCTCGTTTTTAAGACCCATTTTCTTCATTCCTACCTCTCCTGCTTGAAATATTTGTTCCCAATCTTCCTGGTCTTTAAGATAAACACGAAGGGCCTCCCGAATCAGCTCGCTACGATTCTTATACTCCTTCTTAGCTGTCCTATCTACCATTTTTACTAATTCTTTAGGTAAAGCAATATTGAAAGTCTGTGTTTGCATACAACTATTGTATATAATTTGTATAGAATTGTCAAGCCCTGGTTATTGGGTAAATTTAAAAGTGGAAATTAGATTTTGAGTAAAACTATCAACCTTTATTCGTGGATTATTTGTAATAATTAAACTTAAAAGTTTGCCTAATTCCTGCTTTTTATACCAATAGTAATTAATTGACTTATGCTTGCCGTCTTTTAGAACCAAATCTAAAGTCCACCACATATACCAACCCCTCATAGTTACTACTTTGAAATTTTTCTTTATTTGAACTATATCTTTAATATCTAAAACTTCTTTGTAGGTGGAGCCTAATCCTGGCCATACAAAAACAGTAGCCACCTCCTTGCTAAAGTCTAACTGAGAATCGGATAAAACAATCTTAGAACTAATTCTCATAGAGATCGTAAGTAGATATAAAATAGGTGCTATCAGGATAAGCCATAACCTATCTCTATTTAAAATTTGAGGTGCTGCATAATAAATCAAGACTATGACTATTAAAATCAATATAAAATCTTTAGCTAAAATTATAGGAGTGACCAATCTAGATTTTAATATATACTCACTATTCATGCTCACTCCTAATTCTCCCGCCTAGTGTCCGTAATTCATGCAAAGCTTTTTGGGCTTCTTCGCGGCTAGGAGGTTTGCCGTGCCATTCGGGCAGATTTTCCATAAAAGACACGCCTTTACCGGGAATGGTGTGGGCAATAATGACGGTGGGTTTTTCAAAAATACTCTTGGCATGATGACAGGCATCAATAATTTCCTTCATATTATGGCCGTCAATATCCAAAACATGCCAGCCAAAAGCTTCATATTTAGCCGTTAGTGGCTCCAGCGGCATAACATCTTCCGTATGGCCGTCAATTTGAATATTGTTACGGTCAATAATGGCGGTTAAATTGGCCAGTTTACTTTTCGCAGCGAAAAGGACTGCTTCCCAATGATTACCCTCATCATGCTCACCGTCAGAACAAATGCAATACACTCTGAATTTTTGGTTATCCATGCGGGCGGCATAGGCCAAACCTGCTGCCTGGGCCAGACCCGATCCCAAGGGGCCGGAAGTGGTTTCTACGCCAGGCAATCTTCTTCTCTCCGGATGACCTTGCAGACGACTGCCCAGTTTGCGCAAAGTTAATAGTTCTTCTTTGGGAAAATAACCGGCGGCGCTCATTGCCGCATATCTCACCGGCACAATATGACCATTGGATAAAATTAAGCGGTCGCGCTCTGGCCAATCGGGATTTTTGGGCTTATGATTTAGAACTTGAAAATAGAGAGCGGTAAAAACATCAGCCATGCCCAAGGGACCAGCCGAATGACCGCTACCAGCAGCTACCAACATATTAATAATGTCTTCTCTGATTTCATTAGCTTTTTGTTCTAACTGTTTGATAGTCATATTTCAGAGAATCAGAAAAATCAGAAAACTCGGAGAACCAGAATATCAGATAATCAGAGCATCAGATTTCTCTGATATTCTGGTTCTCCGAGTTTTCCGAGTATCCTGGTTATCTGGTCATTCATAGCTGAAATGCTCGTTCGTGATCATTAGCCAAATGTCCATCATGTGGAGCAAAGTCTTCCAATAATTCAATCGCCTCCAATAACTCTCTAGGATTACTAACTATCCGATAGACTTTCATTTCCTCCGGCCGCATTCTCATATTATTGATAAAAGAGGCAATTATTTCTTCCCAAAACTTACCGTATAAAATTAAAGGCTTATGATGACCAAAATAAAGTCTCGCCAATCCCCAGGCCATGCCAAATTCGGAAATAGTCCCTGTCCCGCCTTTGAAAATTAAATAGGCATCACCTAATTCCAAAAGCTTTAAAGTCCGCTCCAGATAATTTTGAGTGACAATTTCCTGATCAATTGGATTATCCGGGTCTCGGCCTTCAAAATGGGAAATATCCTGGGGATAAAAAGTCACCCCAATGGTTTTACCGCCCACGGCTTTGGCGCCTTCGCTAGCTGCCCGCATCACCCCGGGTCCACCGCCATTAATAATGACATAGCCTGCTTGTGCCAAAACTTGCGCCGCTTCATAAGCTTCCTTGTATAAAGGATCATCACGCTGGGCATCGGCAAAACCAAAAATAGAAATTTGTTTAATCTTTTGCATGCGTATATAGACTATTAGGGCATTAGGCTCCTTGGCTCTTAGGTTAAATACCCAAAAGCCCAATTACCTAAGAGCCTAACAGCCTCTTAAGATTTTCCTCTACATCTCCTGCAAAAAGTCTCCGGCCGATAGCCACTTCATCGGCTCCGGCCTGTCTTACCTCTTTTATATTAGCCTCATTAATTCCCCCATCCACACAAATTACAAACGGCGTGTTATCCCGCACGCGAATTTCATCCAACGCTTTTATTTTAGAAATTATGTGGGGATCAAAATTTTGCCCTCCAAATCCGGCTTTAACTGACATCAATAACACTGCATCAATATTAGTTAAAATGACCGTATCAAGGCGCTCAATTGGTGTATCTAAATCTAAAGCCAATCCTACTTTTGCTCCCACTTCCTGCACTTTCCCCACAAATTCCTCTTGACTACTCATCATTTCAATCTGGCCAAAAATCCGCTCCGCCATCCCTCGAACACAATGTTCTATCCAATCAATTGGCTCTTTGGTCATTAATTGGAAATCAATTAACAATTCAGTTTCTATGCTTCCCAGCGCATCCGGCAAAACTGTTTTGTTGTCGCTAAAAACTCCATCAATAATATCAATCTGTACCCTTTTAACTAATCCTGCCAGCCGAGCCATCTTCTCTTCCAGCTCCTGCTTGTCATTAGTTAAGATAGCGGGGATTATTTCCATTACAATTGTCTGCCGACGGCGATGGCCTGTTCAATTAAACGGCTGGCATAACCCCATTCGTTATCATACCAAGCTAGAATTTTAACTAAATCCCCTCCTACAACGCGCGTAAACGATAAATCCACAATGGCAGATTCAGAACGTCCGATAATATCGGAAGAAACAATTGGCTCATCCGTCACTGCCAAAATATTTTGCCAATGCGGATCACCCGCCGCTTTTTGGAAAACTTCATTAATTTCCTCTACTGTCGTTTCTTTATCAGTTAAAAAGGTAAAATCAGAAATTGAGCCATTTAAAACCGGCACTCGCATGGCCAAACCGTCAAAAATACCTGTTAGTTCCGGAATGGCTTTGGCTGTCGCAATAGTAGCTCCGGTAGTCGTCGGAATAATATTAACTGCTGCGGCCCGCGCCCGCCGTAAATCCTTCCCCGAGCCATCAGTTAAATTTTGCGAGGAAGTATAAGAATGAATGGTAGTCAAAAATCCTTTTTTAATGCCAAAATTGGCGATCATTACTTTGACGACCGGTGCCACACAATTAGTAGTACAGGAGGCATTGGAAATAACATCATATTGACCCGTATACTTTTCCTGATTAACGCCAATCAAAAAAGTACCGACGTTGCCGCCTTGCTCTGGAGCCGAAATAATTACTTTCTTGGCTCCGGCCTCCAGATGTCCTTTGGCCCCTTCTTCACTCCTAAAAACACCACTGGCCTCTAAAACCACCTCTACTCCATAATTTTTCCAGGGAATTTTGGCTGGTTCTTTTTGAGCTAAAATAGGATAACGTACCCCATCAATTACCAGTGCGCCAATTTCATCCTCGTTCTGTCCTTTGTTTTCTACCTTTATTTCTTTACCAAAATGGCCATACACCGAGTCGTATCGCACCATATGCGCCCAGCCGGCCGCATCCATAGAACCCGGATTGTTAATGGCGACAATATTAATTTCATCGCGATAATGCAGTAGAGCATTGCGAAAAGTTACTCTCCCAATTCTCCCAAAACCGTTAATGGCAGCTTTAATCATTAGAGTTTAGATGTTAGAACTTAGATTTTAGAAATTAATTTCTCAACGCTTTTAGTCCAGGTAAATCTCCTTCTGCTAAAAATTGCAACATGGCTCCACCCCCAGTTGACACCCAATTCATTTTGGACAAAATCCCTAAATTTTGCAAGCAGGCAATCGTATCTCCTCCTCCCACCACTTTAAAAGCTTCACTTTCCGCGACCGCTTGGGCTACTACTTCTGTACCCCGCTTAAATTCTGCCTCTTCATATTGTCCTAACGGCCCATTCCAAGCAATCGTGCCGGCATTGGCGCAAATGGCGGCAAAATTGGTAGAACTCGCCTCGTCAATATCTTTTCCTTCTGGGGTTAATTTAGCAGCTATGACACAGATTTTGTTATCATCCCGGCAATAGGATTCCACCATCCGTGGTAATAATCCTCCCACTAACACCCAATCTACCCGATCAAGCAGCTTATCTATATATTGCACTTTATCGCTCTTGGCTCCACCGATAATAAATACCACAGGAGACTTAGGTTTTTCTAAAACTTTACTTAAATTTTCTATCTCTTCCATTAAATGAAGACCAGCAGCATGGGGTAATAATTTAGGTAATCCAACGATTGAAGCATGCGCCCGATGTGAATCAGCAAATGATTCATTAATATAGATATCGCCCAAAGACGCTAGCTTTTTGGCAAAGACTGGATCATTTTCTTCTTCACCCTCAAATAATCTAAGGTTTTCCATTAGATGAACTCTTCCATCTTCTGTTGGATCAGCCTTAAATCGTTTACCAGAATTTATTGTCTCCTCTCCCCAAAAAGACATTCTCTCTCCTAAAAGTTTATTTAAAACTGGATATAAACAGAAGCTGGAAACTTTTAATTTGCCGATATGCCCCATTATCAGAACATGTTCTGCGCCTTTATCTAAAAGAAGTTTAATCGTAGGAATTGCTGTTCTTAATCTACTATCATCTAAAACCTTGAACTCATGGGTCCTATCTTGTTTGTTTTCCACATCCACTAGTGGCATATCCAAATCCACCCGTACCAAAACTATCTTACCCCCGACCTTTAAATCTTGAAGTTTAGGCAGTTTCATGACAAATATCTAATTGTATTTTAGCACTTCCAACCAAGAAAAAGGGGCCGCAAGTAGTTGATGATTTTTTAATTCACCACTACCGCGGCCCCAAATCATGACGTTGTGTCAAGCTCCAATGACCAAGCCAAAGGCCAAAGAACCCAAAACTAACGTTCTAATCAGGAACTCCCAAGACAAACAGACCGACAACGTCATCCCAGTGACCAGACCGCAGGCTGCCGACACCGACACCACCGCCATGGAAGCCACCAACGACCAACTGGCGGAGACCGTATTGTGGCTGGCACTTGCCATTCGTCCAGGTGTAAATGTTTGGCAATAAATACTCGCCTGTCTCCTGCAAGTGATTGGCCAGAACTCTGGTAACAGTCGGTGGATTACCAACTATCCAACGGAGTCCTGCCACATGAGGTAATGAGTCGCGTATTTCGTCGGCACAGAGTTTCCCTTCTTCATCAATCTTGTCGTAAGTACAGCCTAAACTGCCTTCAATAAGATTGGGAAAATAGATAACCTGTGAGGCAATACTGGGTTCAATTGTCAGTCTGACCTTCTCTTTTTTCTCCCAGTGCCATGACGACCAGAATTTTATCACCCTGTCTCTTTGCTGGTCAAATGTTTCCCCGCCTGGTACTTCGGTCATCCACGCTTCGCCGAATTGACCTCCTAAAGCCTTAACCTGCTCCAGCATATCTGACGAGGCAAATTCCCGTATTGCTACAGGAATATTTGTGCCTTTCAGAGCTTGAGCGAAAAGCTCTAGGTTAACCTTCGTCGGGTCTGTCCCTAAAAGTTCCCTTATTAAATTATGTGAACGTGCTTTGTTATTGAGATGGCCTTTGATAACCTCCTCCCTAACGTCTCCTGGAACCGCCTGAACTGTATGCTCTACCAGTCTGCGATCCACCGAGGTTGTCCCCGGGCGTTTGCCACGGCTGTCCCCTTTCTTTGGGCGCTTCTTCATAAGCTGACCCCATTCAGGATGGCTAATTATACCATTAAAATACTACAAATCAAAACTATAGGATTATAGGTAGAAGCTAAGGCTGATTCTCGTAAACTTTAATTTTATCTATCCTGCGGCTGTGCCGTTCCTCTTGGGAAAAGGGGGTTTCCAGGAAGGTTTTAACAATTTTTTTGGCTTCGTCTACACTGACAAAATCTCCTCCTAACGACAACACGTTAGCATCATTATGAGTCCGGGCTAGTTCGGCCATTTTTTCGCTTAAACATAGCGCCGCCCGAATACCTTTAATTTTATTGGCGGCGATTTGCTCGCCATTGCCTGATCTGCCTAAAACTATTCCTAAACTATCGGAATTTTCCACCACTTTTTGAGCTACCGGAATAATAAAATCCGGATAATCATCTTGCGGATCTACTTGATGATTTCCCACATCCTCCACTTGATACCCCAACTCACTCAAATATTTCTTGAGCTCTTCCTTTAATTCGTAACCTCCATGATCAGCCCCAATATAAATTTCTGTCATTTTTTAGCTTTCCTAAGCCAAGCTTGGCTTAAATCCTTTCGCCAGTTCCAAAATAGCTTTTTTAGGATCATCGGCCAGTACTACTGCTGACGACACGGCAACTCCAGCTGCACCCAATTCCAAACTTTTTTTAACATCAGCGGCCGTTTTAACTCCTGCCCCTACAATTAAGGGAATATTGGCTGCTTGGGCAATTTTAACTGCTTCGGCAATTACTTGTGGCTTGGCGCGAGAAACTGAAGTATCTTTGGCAGCAATTAACTCCGGCGGCTCGTAAGCCATATAAGTAGGTGCCAGCTTCATAACTTTTTTTAATTCGGGAATATCGGCGGCAAAAATTAAAGTATCTAAGGCCATGGCTGCTGCTTGGGCAAAAGCAGCTGTTAATTCTTTATCTAGCAATTTATGTTCACTGTGATTTAAAAAAGTGCCGACGGCTCCAGCTTGACTCACGGCCGGAGCTGTTATCCAACCGGTAGTTTGGCCTTGCTCTACCCCATCTATATGTTGGGCCCAAATATTGTAGTCTGTGGCAATCATCGAAGAACGGATATCCATCGCTTGCACTACCGGAATAATAGGAATTTTCGTTTGCGACTGACAAAGTGATAAAATCCGCACCAGTTCCACCGCCCGAGTTCCGGTCGCTTCCTGATAAGTTTTAAAGTTAACAAAAATCATCCTAAATCAGAGTTCGCCGATTATCCGGTTATTCCGAGTACGTCATTAATCTTATTCTTGTCAAATCCTAATACTGTTTCTTTGATCCCATCACCCTTAGTTATCACCGTAAATGGTACCCCTAAAAATCCGCCTGAAGCCTGCATCATTTCTTCCTTACCCTTTTCGTCCTGATCCACAAACACATTTTCAAAGGTAATCTTTTTTTCAGTTAGATAGTCCTTAAGCATTTTGCAATAAGGACAAGTTACTGTGGAATAAATTTTAACCCGCATTTACTTTACCTCCATCATTCCTTCCATGCCTAGGGCCCGATGATTGCCCACGCTGCAAAACATGGCAAAGCTACCGCTCTCTCCCGGAGTAAATTCCACAGTAGTGGTCTCACCGCCGGCAATGGTGTCAGTCGCTACATTAAGTTCGGGAATCATTAAATTATGCGGCATTTTGCCCATGTTTTTAAAAGTTAATTTCACCTTCTCGCCTTTGGTAAAGACTAAGGTGCGAGGAGTAAATTTATATTCACTACCACTTACTTCTATTTCTTGTACCGCACCGGCTTGAGGAGCAGCAGGATTTACAACAGGTGTCATAGTCGCAGTTGGCCCAGGAATATTCTTACTAGGAGCCAGCATCACAAAAACTAAAGCTCCTAAAGCCAGCGCCACTAAAACACCAAAAATGATCAAGGAATTTTTACTCATTAAAATATTTTAACATATTTAGAACCCGGCCAGTCTTCCTCCCCACCAAAAAATTAATAAAGCAACACTTCCGATTGTAATCACCACTCCTATCCTAAATAATAATTCCTGCTGACTCTTTTTCATATACCTTATTTTAATAATAAGGCAAAAATCCAATTATTGACATATTTGTAAGTGTTAGTCATTAATAATACTCCTATCATCAGCAATAAAAAACCACTGGCACGGGATAGGATGATGCTACTTTGACTCACAAAACTCCAATACTTATGTAAATGGCCTAAGGTTAAGGAAATAAGGATAAAGGGAAGAGAGATGCCCAGTGAGTAAACAAATAATAGCTGCACTCCCAGAAACGCTTGGCCCTGAACGGCTGCGATAGTCAAAATGGCCCCCAATATCACTCCCACACAAGGAGCCCAGACCAGAGCAAAAAGCATACCAATCAGCAGTGGTCGCCCGTAACCAAGTCGCGCAGTCCAGGCTGGCAAAATTAGCATTTTGCCCCGAGCCAAAAGCGGCAAATTGATAATCCCGGCCAGTTCTAAACCAAAGATAGTAATTAAGATGCCGCCAATGATCTGTAAAATTGACTGATAATGACGCAGCCATCCCCCGATGCCGGCCGCGGCCAGACCCAACATTATAAAAATTAGAGAAAATCCCAACACGTAAAAAAGGGAGGCTAAAAGAAGTCTGCGCTGGTAAATGGCATCATTATGCTTTTTTAAATCAGTCAGCGTTATGCCGGTCACATAAGCCACATAAACCGGCAGCAAAGGCACTACGCAGGGGGCAAAAACCGAAGCAACTCCGGCCACAAAAGCCACCGGCAAACTGATATCAAGCATGAAGTTAGTTTAACACAGTACAAGAAGCAAAAAATACCGCATAATGACCGCAGAATACCCGCTACGTTCAGTTTACATGAACGTAGCCGTCACTTACTTTGATTCCAGTTTCGCGTAGACGCCCAGAGCCGCCAACACTGCCGCTACCAAGAGCCATTGAGTAGAAGCCAACCAAATATCAACACCCATATAGCCAACACTAGCTAAAATGACTGCTAAAATGCTGCCTGCAATTAACCAATGAGCGTACTCTTTCCATTGCTCGTGCCAGGCCTTTGTTGTCGCTTTTTTCTTTGCCATTTACTCCATCACCTCCTTGTATTTCAGTTTAGTTATTATCTTTTCCCTTTGTCAACCCCGATCCCGATTAAATCGGGACCGATTTAATCGAAGTCAAGAATATGCTATTATAAGCAAAGCTTGACTTAAGAAAGTTTAAATAATGAAGAAAATTGTTTTTGTGTTGGGACTATTACTTTTTCTGGGACTGGCGGTTCCTATACAAGCTGCTCCTAAAAAGGTCGGCAAAAATCCCTCCGCGGGCATTACTTTATCTAAGAATAAATTATCGGTCATCATCAACTTTGCCAATTTAACAAACGTCAAATCGTTTAAATACACTTTAACTTATGATTCCACCAAAGGCGCCCAAGGTGTCAGCGGCACCGTTAAACCCAAAGGCGCGACTCTCGCCCGCACTCTGCTTTTAGGCACCTGCTCCAAGAAAGTTTGTGTTTATCATAAAGGGGTAAAAAATATCAAACTAAATGTAGATTTCACCCTCAAAAACGGCGGATCAATTTCCTACACCAAAAAGATATAACCATCATCCAACTCCAGCTTCTATCTGATAAGCATTTTTGTACTACTTTTAATCATTTACTCCCACATACCTTACAATCACTCTTATGGGCCGCAATAATATAAACTGTAGACAAACCTACTAAAATATAAACTACGTTGGTTAACATGGAACCTGTTCCCAATAGGGTTTCCACTAAATTAAAATTAAAAGCCACCAGTAACCAATTCAAACCACCTACCCATAACAGCGTATAGGCGGCTATGTGCAACATTTTCATCATTCTCTCACCTCCTTTTAAAACCAAACACTGAAAAGATCTAACAGTTGTTTAAAGATGCCCCTGACAGTACTGACTCCCTGAACTCCTGACACACAAGCTCCGTCTTTCATGTAAGAACCCTCCGGGCAACTACCGCCTGATGAGCCGCCGGAAGAACCGGAATCTGGAACAGGTTGGGGGGCGGGTTGCTCCGGCTGAGGAGTGGATTGCTGCGGCTGTTCAGGAGCAGGAGTGCTGGATCCCGATGAGCCGCCGGAAGGAGTGCAATTACAACTGCTGCCGGTCCAAGTACAGTTAGTACCTCTCGCGCAAGCAGTAGCCGGATCTTCATATTGGGTTTGAGTATTGGTGTAACCACCTCCGCCGGCCGGCGTTGAACCTTCAGAATATTCTTTACAATAAGAGCCGGTCCAGTAGGTACCGGAACCGCAACTACCTCCGCCACCGCTAGGCGTATTAGAGCGACAAGTGCAGGCAGAGGCATCCCAAGTAAATCCGCTGCCGCAACTGGAGGCCGACACATTGTAACAACCTTCTGCTGAAGCCGGTTTACAAGAACAGGAACTATTGTCAAACCAACCGCTGCCGCATCCTCCAGCAGGCGGAGAGCAACCTCCGCCAGAAGGGCCAGAATCTTTCATGCAATATGAACCATTCCAGGAAGTACCCGCCGGACAGCCAGACGATGGTTTACAAGTACAAGTCCCTTTATCCCAACTGTATCCCGAGCCACATCCGCCGCTTGGTCCTGAACAGGAAGCTGTACCCTGATA
Organism: Candidatus Microgenomates bacterium; assembly: GCA_016204995.1. Taxonomy (GTDB): domain Bacteria; phylum Patescibacteriota; class Microgenomatia; order UBA8517; family JACQJR01; genus JACQJR01. Next base: position 531,332 of record JACQJR010000001.1, on the reverse strand, counting down.
GATACATCTTTCAGGATTTTGGCGGCAATAATCTTCAAAGCTGTTCCGTTCCTTCTCATTTCTAAAATCCCCTGGTTGGCCCGGTCTACACTTATCAGGATTCTCCCGACAGAACTTGGCGTATTCTTCCGCTCTTTTGGCGGCATCCTCTGGCCTCCCGTAAGAACTGCATTGGCAAGTATCATTTTCCCAGCGGCAATTGGGAGTTCTACTGCACATTTCCTGCGGATTATAACCAGGCGGCGGAGAGCCGCCAGGGCCCCCCACTCCCCGACACTCATCTTCATGATCGCTACAATAGGACCGACAGGATTCTTCGCTATTACATCCTCCCGGGCCAACCTGTCGCTCGCCGCCCCGCAAACCCACTTGTCTGGCAAAATCTGAACACTTCTGTCTGTTTTCCTCTTGAGAACAAAGAGATTGGCAACCAACAGCAGAATCGCAACCCAGAATTTCCTTAGCTTTAGCAATTACTTGGGTTTTACTGGGATCCTCTACCCGTCCGCCAGCCAATCCTTGTCTTTTGGCAAAAGCGTCGCATTTGTCGTGATTTTCTGCCAAAGAACAAAAACTCACGCATGACTCCTGGGAATCACAGCCTAGTGTTTGCCTGGCAGCCCGCAAAACTACTTCTTTTTTGGTTTCAATGACGTCTTCTTTATAAAAACCTTTTGACTTGGCGTAATTTATACAGCTGGCGGCATTGACCGGATCTTCGCAAAAAGTCCTGCATGAGGCATAATCTGTACATCCTCCCAAATCAGCAATGGGAAAGGTAACATTATATTTCTGGGCAATTTCTTCTGGGTTATTTGCAGTACTTTGACCGTAAGCTGGAGTCACTACCACCAAGGAAATCATCATGACTGCCAAAAAAATAAGTCTTCTCATTTTAGTTGGTCAAATGGGTTTTTGTAGGAAGCAAAAGGATTGACATATTGAGCATCTTTATCAAAGGGATTTTGATATTGTGTTTGCAGTTCTACTTTGGCCTCTTTTTTCAAACCAGGTAGGTTAAGATTTTTGATGATCCCGCCAGAGACCAGAAGATAGATAACTACTACTGCTAGCAGTAAAAGGAGTAGGGGAATTAGGGTAACAATTCCTCTTTCGTTCACCACTTCATTATGGACACATCACAATATGACTTGTCAAGTTATTTCTTGATTTTGACAATTCGGTAAGCCACGCTTCTGTCGGGATAAAGAATTTCGGAAATTAATGTTAAATTATGTTCCTTAATTTGAGTGTAAGAAATAGACAACTCATCGCCAATCAAATATTGTTCTGCTAACAAATCATGCTCCCAATCAATTGCTCGCGTTATAATGTTGCCAATTATTTTGGTCCTATTCCTATTCATATTGGCGTAATACTCATTCAAAGGTACCTCGTAATTATCATGCTGGTACTTAAGGGGATCATATTTTAAAAAGAAAACTAACTGGCTATAAGGCTCAAAGCGGCTGTTATCTACCACAATCGGTAATTTTGGATCCAAGTCACGTTGAATAACTTCTACTACTTTTTGCCAGCCATAATCCCAATACTTGGCCCTAAAAAATTCATTTAAGATAATCACTGAACTATAAAGTTTAGTCAGGGAATAAAAAACTATTATCGCTAAAGCTATCATCATCCCCCATCGCCATAATTTACTACTAAATTTTTGCCAAAAAAATATCATCCCCAAAGCAATAATAGTTAGCTGGGGAATTACTAAAGGTAAAGCCCGAATGGTGGAATATGGATCGCGGGTTAAAGCGGCCGGAATGGGAGCAATTAATAAAAAGGCCATTAAAAAAGTCCGCAGCTCGCCTAAAGTTTTGTTTTTAATTAATAGATAAATTCCGTAAAGATAAAAAGGAAATTGCCAAAGATAGAAAGTGGCTAGTTCCGGAAATGAACTGCGCGGCCCATAATCCCCCAATAAAAACATATCGCGCGGTGATAAATAAGAAACATACAGCGAGGCAAACTCCCAAGTTGATAGAAAAATTCTGTTGTTAACTAACCATTCCCACCATCCGTGATAATTATCTAGAAAACCGGCTGGGTGAGGACTTGAAAAAATATTAAGTCCAGCAGCGCGCGCCAAAAATCCTGGTGTAAACATAATGCTGATCGTCGGCAAAGAGATAATCAATCCAATTGCCAAACTTAAAATTAAAAAGGGGCGAAAATTCTTGGCCAGCAGCTTTTGCCGATAACGAATTAATAAAAATATTAAGATGGCTGGCGTAACAATTCTTTGCGAATGATAAGCCGGAATAGCAACAGCAAATAGTGCTGCCGCCGGTATCAGCCAAATAGGCTTAGCCAGAGATTTATAGAAAAAATAAACTCCTGCTAAGAAAAAAAATAAGGCTACATTACACTCAAAATTCGTCCTTCCGAAAAGAATATGCCAAGGCGAGATAGCTAAGAGCAAAGTAGAAAGTAATGATAAAGGAATAGCTAATTTTGGCGGTGAAAGTTTCCTAAGTAATAGAAACAAAATCGGCAAAGTTAAAATACTGAAAATAAATGAGGGTAAACGGACTGTAAGGGGGGTTAAATCAAAAAAAGGAATTAAGGGTACAATTAAATAAACATACACTGGGGTTTTAAAATCAATAAACGATCGAAAAACAAAAGGAAATGATTTACCAAACTCATCTCGTCCAGTTTTTAAAATTGAATAAGCGTTATAACCTTGACCTGCCTCATCCAAATATAGTCCGGCCGGCGCCGTCCCTAGTTTATAAAAGCGAGTGACTATGGCCAAAACAATAGCTGTTAGTAGAATGGATAAAATCAACAGCCTTTTAATCATAAAAATAATCTAATTAATTCCCAGACAGTAAAAATAATAAACACTACATAAAAACCCCGATTAAGTCGGTGCCACCACCACTTCTTAGTAGAAAATTCTTTTACCCCATGAATGTAAAGTATAGATAGGGGTAACCATAAAATAACATCATGACGGTCAAAAATATTTAAAACAGTTAAAGAAATGAAAGAAGCAGTTAAAAGCACCATGACAAATTTCTTTTGCGGCAACTGGGCCAAATAATAAAATCCTAACAACATAAACATTATTCCTAAAAAGGGAAATTTCCTTAAATTTTGATTATCAACTTTTATTTCCCGAGGATGAAAACCAAAAAAATAATTATTAGGATCGCTTAATGCTAGAAAATTAGCAGTAAATTTATTTACATAAATCCGGCCTTTATTTTGAAAAAGCCGAGCCAGCGGCACATTAGGATAAAGATATGACTTGCCAATAATTTCCTGCTGGGCCTCATAATCAGCCTTAAAAATAGTTTGACCCCAAAAAGCTTTAAAATTAAACGCTAAAACTATCGCTGTTGCTCCAATAAATAACCAGTGGCGTTTCAGATTCATTACTCCTAACAGCAAAGGGAGAACAGCCAGTTTTGGCTCAAAAAAAGGAATTAGCAAAGTAGGCCATAAAAATAGCGAGTTGTTCTTTTTAAATAATTGCCAACTTAAAATAAGCAATAAGACTGGAAAAAAGTATTTAACAAAATCACCTACAGTATTGGCTAAAAATAAACTAAGGGGCCAAAAAATTAAACTAAGAACAATGATGAGTCGTGTCACGCCCAAATTATATTATATTTCACTCTTCGCGCGCAGGTGGCACTTTCGCTCCGGCGCGACGCGCTTTGGATAAACCAATTGCAATCGCCTGTTTTCGGCTTCTGACCGCCCGACCGCTTTTGCCGGAGCGCAGCTTACCTTGCTTATACTCATGCATCGTCTGCTCTACTTTTTCTTGAGCTTTTTTACCGTACTTTGCCATCGTTTTTTCACCTCCTTAATAACGAGCCAGTGCCCGTCCAATAAATAGTAGCAATAACGATCCTCCGACGGCAATCGCAAATGATGGTAAGTTAAAACCAGTCACATCTATACCTAAGAATAAACTGCTCAAAAAACCTCCCACCATCGCTCCGATTACGCCCAAAACAATAGCACCTAGCAAACCTCCTTTGGCAGGTTGAGGATCAAGAACATTAGCAATAATCCCCACTACTGCTCCAAAAATAATCCAAGATATAATCCCCATAAAATTTATTCTCACCTCCTTTGTCTTTTTAGACTATAAAGACCAATAATTAAAATTAAAGCAACAATAAGCAAGAACTGTGTAAGAGAAGAAAATGTAATTCTTACCTATTTCTTGCCTTCCTTTGCTTGGTTTCTCACCCTTTTACTATTATATAAGTTATATGTTAACTCTTATTTTGGCAGTAATATTAGGAGCTGGCTTTGCCTTCTTAGCTACTCAAAACACGGCTCTGATAACTTTGCATGCTGGAATTTATACCTGGACTTTTCCTTTATATTTAATAGCACTGGGGTCATTGATGGCGGGAGTGCTCGCTGCCTGGGTGTTTAACCTGGGCGGCTGGCTATCCTCTACCGCCATGATTTCTGACAAAGACCGCCAAATTAGAGACGACGAAAAAACTATTTCTAATCTACAGAAAGAAATTCATGATCTGGAAGAAGAAAATGAAAAATTAAGGATGGAAGCGCGCGAAAAAACTCATGAAGCTACACACCACCAAGGTGAAAGTCTAGGCGACCGCCTCCGCCACCGATTGTCATTCTAGCTACAGACGATTTTTATGTAACTTTTGATGAAGCTCCACGGCTGGAGCCGTGGTATCTTCTCATACAGCTTCACAGCAAAGCTGTTACGCTGACTCGCCTTCGGCGAAGAAAAGCATTCATCCACGGATAAATCCGTGGTTTTCTGCTTTTTGCTGATAAATTAATTTAAATACCTCCACTGTTAAAAACAGTAAAATTGATAAACCAACTGCCACTAGCCAATAAATTAAGCTAAGACTTTCCAGGCCAAAAAACTGTCTTAAAGCAGGTGTTAAAAAGGGTAGTATCTGCAAACTAAATCCCGCGAGTACGGCCAACACCAACCATTTATTCTCCAGCAAATGGTTCTTCCAGAAAGGTGTCATCAGAGTTCTAGCCGAAAAAACATAGGCTAAAGAATTGAGGCTCAGTACAATAAAAGTAAAAGAACGAGCCACAGTAACATCACCTGAAACCTTGTAGACAACAATAAAGGAAGTCAGGGCTATCAAACCAGCTACTACGCTTACTAAACTTATAAGTATTATCATCCATCTGTTAAACAGGCGCTCGCCCAACCGCCTGGGTTTCTCCCGCATAATGTTAACTCTCTTTGGATCAACAGTTAAAGCCAAGACGGGAAATCCATCAGACACTAAATTTATCCAAAGAATTTGAGCAGCTGTGATAGGCAAAGGTAAACCTAAAGCTATACTGCCGACGACTACCATAATCTCCACAAAAGCATCGCTCATCAAGTACAAAATGATTTTGCGGATATTTTCAAAAATAGCCCTTCCTTCCTCAATGGCTGCCACTATGGTAGAAAAATTAGAGTCCAACAGGATTAAACCTGATGATTCTTTAGCTACGTCAGTCGCCTCACCCACTGCTATACCTATATCGGCTTTATATAAAGCCGGCGCATCATTCACCCCATCACCCATCATCGCTACTACCTCTCTATTTCTTTTAAGCGCCTCCACAATCATTAATTTTTGGTCAGGCGTGGTTCTGGCAAATAGCCGGATTGATTTTACTCGGTGCGACAACTCATCAACGGTTAAATTTCCCAGATCCTGCCCTGTCATGATTTCTTTTTTGTTAACAGTTAACCCTAGAGCTGATAAGACAAACTCTGAGGTTTTCTGATAATCCCCGGTAATCACCACGGTTTTTATACCGGCTTCTTGAGCTAGCTTAAGCGCCTCCTTCACCCCTAACCGCACGGGATCGGAAAAAGCCAGAATACCTACCCAAGTTAAACTTTCCTTAATAGCAACTCCTTCTAAATTTTTCTTAGCGGAAGATATCTCTTTGCGGGCAAAACCGATCAACTTTTTACCTTGTTTGGTCAAAGCATCAATGTTAGCCATAATCTCTTTCTTCTCTTCTTCTGACACCTTTGTCCATCCCAAAAGAAGCTCTGGAGCTCCGTTAACATACAACATATTACTTTTGTCCGACCACTGATGGAGGCTGACAAAAAACCGTTCCTGTGAAGAGAAAAGAATGCTGTCCAACCGAAGATGCTCGGCGACAAAATTTTTTATGATGGTACGCCCCCATTCAAATGCCGCAATAACAATTGGGTCATCCAAATCATTTGCTAAAAGAGATTGCTCTGCTAGGGCTTTTTTGTCTCCCATAAATTCAACTACTTTCATCTTTCCCTGCGTTAAGGTGCCAGTTTTATCCACACAAATTACTGTTACTCCTCCTAATGCTTCAGCTGCTGATAGTCTCCTCACCAAACCCCGACGCTTAACTATCTTTTGCATACCTATAGCCAGCACCACAGTTAGCGATACTAATAACCCTTCAGGAATGCTGGAGACAGCTAGTGCCACAGAAGTAATAAATATTTTCGTAACGCTGAATTTATATAAAATACCTAAAATAAAAACCAATACTGTTAGTAACCCAATCATTAATACCAGTTGTTTGCTGAAACCTTTGAGCTGACGCTGAAGCGGTGTTTCCTCTTCTGGTTTCTGTAAATGACGGGCAATTATCCCCATCTTGGTCGCCAAGCCAATTGCCTCCACTCTCATTAACGCTTGTCCGGCAGCCACGATGGTCCCCATAAAAACATCTTCCCCACGAGTCTTATTAACCGGCACGCTCTCGCCGGTGAGAATAGACTCGTCTACATAAAAACGATTGGCAAATGCCAGCTTACCATCTGCGCATATCCTTACCCCCTGATCTAAAATCACTAAATCCCCGGGCACAACTTCCGCAGTGTTAACAGACATCCTCTTGCCCGATCGAATGACTATAGCTTTATTGGTAACGTACTCCTTAAGCGCCAGCAACGCCTTGGTAGCTTTATTTTCCTGAATAAAACCTAAAATAGTATTAATAAAAACTGCTAATAAAATAATTGCCGCATCGGAAAAATGACCAATCGCCAGAGTAATAAGGGCTGCTACCAGTAAAACGTAAATCAGGGGACTCTTTAATTGTTGAACGAGCAAAGCAAACTTACTCGGAGGCGGTTTTTCAGGTAAAATATTTAAGCCATACTTAAGCTGGCTCTTTTTTACTTCTTCATCCGATAAGCCCGGTTCATTTGGCAGCATGGTAGTTTTCTTAAAGCCTGATGAGCATGGAAGCCGAAGCAATCAAAAAAATTCCCAGAGAATTTAAAAAGTAAGATAGAAGAATAAACTTGGTTTTACTGATATTGGACAATCCAATTAAACTAATACCCAGTTCATCCGGCAGTGGTGAAACAATAATCATAGCTCCAATTACCGGCAACATCCAATTAAAATATTTAGAGTGAAATAATTTCTTGAAATAGCCCTTACTGTCTAAATTGTCATAAACACTCTCAATTTCGGCAGCCAAATTGTCTTTAATCAAATTAAGGATTAATAGATCGCCTATCACTGCTCCAGCTCCTCCGATTAAACCGATTGTTAGAGGAGAAATGTTTTCAGCCAGCGTGGAGATAATTAAAATGCTGGTTGCCGCAGTGAACATGGAAGTAAAAAGCATTCCCCCAATAAATAACCCCACATAGCCAAAACTACCCAGATGCAAAAGGAAATAATGAAAGGCCTCAATTTGAGAAAGAATAATGGCCAGTATAATACCAGTTAAAGCAATGGTGAGATTTTTATATTTCCAGTGATGAACGTAGTTCATGTTATTTTTTATTATACAGTTTCACCAAGATGGTATGATAGTTACATGCAGTCCCTGCGTTGGTTTATAATTTTTCTTCTGCTTATTGGATTTGTTAAACTGACGATTTTCTCTAAATTTCCCAATGTGTTAGGCATAGATACTACGCGAGTCTATTCTATTGCCATTATCGGCGATTCTATGGTGGAAACTATGGGAGAGGGTTTGGAATATTTGGATGCCGCCTTAAGGGAAAAATATCCAGGCGTCACTTTTAAGCTTTATAACTATGGCCTTGGCTCGCAAAATGTCGTGGAAGGTCTGGCACGCTTTTCTTTACCTTTTAATCATGGCGATAGAGACTATCCGTCGCTTACTCATTTACACCCTGACATTCTGATTGTAGGTTCTTTTGCCTATAACCCACCTTTTCCTTACGACTCATCAAAATATAAGGAAAACTTAGCAAAGCTCGTCCAGGAAGCAATTAATACTCAATCACAAGTTTATCTCCTGGCCGAAATTGCGCCACTGGAGAAAGATTTTGGAAAGGGAGAAGGCGGACCAAATTGGCCGGAAGAATTGAGCCGCGCTCAATCTACTCAAATTGCCAATAATTTGGAAAATGTCATTACCTTAGTGCATGAGATACCCAAAGTTAAATTAATTGATGCTTATACAGCCACCTCTGTGAATGGAAAGTTTGGAGATGGAAGATACACCGATTCTTATGACAACATTCATCCGTCCAAAGAAGGACAAATATACGTCGCCGAATTGATTGCCAAAAGTATAAAACTGCGCGAGTTACGTAACTAATTACGTAAATTTACAGGAAGAAATATAACAGCGTGGAAACCACCAATAGTAAGATACCGGCGTATAAAATTAAAGTTTCTGATAGAGAGATTAAATTAAGTCCGGCTAAAGTTAGAAGTAGTCCTCCAATTCCAATTAAACCCACAAATATTAACTTTTTAATTCCTCTCATTAAATTAAGTTTACCATATCTACCTTCTCCCTAGACATCAAGCCTTGAGAGCGTTTACGACGTTCCTCCATCTCATCTAATATTTTCTTGCGAATCCTAATATTTTTGGGAGTTACTTCTACTAATTCATCATCTGCGATATATTCCAAAGCCTCTTCCAAATCCATCACATGCGGGGTCTTAAAATATTCTGTCACTCCTTCTCCTTTAGAGCGATGATTAGTCAGCTGTTTAGTCTTACAAACATTCACCCGCAAATCTCCTGACCGAGCGTGCCTCCCCACTACTTGTCCTTTATAAACCGGTACTCCTGGCCCGATGAACAATAAACCACGGTCTTGGGCATTGGTTAACCCATAAGCATTAGTAAGGCCGCTTTCATGAGCCACCAGTGACCCTTGTTCCCGATTATAAGACTCGCCGCCCTTGCCAAATTGATAAAACGAGGCATTAATTACTCCTAAACCATGAGTATCTGTCATAAACTCACTTCTATAGCGGAAAAAGCTGCGGGTCGCGATTACAAATTCCATGGTGACTAGGCCGTTTTCCGACTTCATATCCTGCAGCTCGCCATGTCTGGAGCCCATTTTTTGCATGACAATACCGGAAAATTCTTCCGGCACTTCTATTAATACCCGTTCATAAGGAGTCAGAATACCATCGGCAGTTTGCTTTTCAATTACTTGCGGACTTTCCACCTGAAATTCATAGCCTTCCCGTCTCATCCGCTCAATTAAAATAGCCAAATGCAGCTCGCCCCGGCCGGAGGCTTCCCAACCCCCTCGCGCATCATCTACTACCTTTAAGGCCATGTCTGTTTCCAATTCTTTATAAAGCCTCTCGCGGATTTGGCGGGCGGTTTTAAACTCACCTTCAAGGCCAGCAAAAGGAGAAGAATTGGCCATAAAAGTCATCTTCATGGTCGGCTCTTCAATGTCAAGGAGTGGTAAAGCGATAGGATTTGTCACATCGGCAATGGTTTCACCAATAGTAATATCGGAAATTCCGGAAATAGCCACGATATCGCCGGTTTCACCCCAGGTTGTTTCCACTCGTTCTAAGCCTTCAAAAGTCATCAAAGAAGTTAACTTATATTTATTTTGTACACCTTGTCGGTTAATATACATAACCTCTTGTCCCGCGCTCATAGTACCATTGTAAATTCTACCAATAGCAATCCGACCCCGATGCAGATCGCGAGTGATATTGGTCACTAACATCTGTAAAGGAGTTTCATTATTTCCGGAAGGAGCAGGTACATGCTCTAAAATGGCCTCAAAAACCGGCGAGATATCAGTCATCTCACTAAGTTTATCGGCGAAACCTGCCTTACCAACTTTGGCCGAAGCATAAACAATGGGGAAATCAGCTGTCTCGTCATCTGCCCCTAACTCTAAAAATAAATCTAAAGTTTTATCAAGAACATAATTAATCCGGGCGTCCGGCCGGTCAATTTTATTAACTACCACAATAATTTTATGCTTCATTTCCAAAGCTTTTTTAAGAACAAACCTGGTTTGAGGCATCGGCCCTTCTTTGGCATCAATTAACAGTAAACAGCCATCAGCCATGGTTAAAACCCGTTCCACTTCTCCCCCGAAATCAGCATGGCCTGGTGTATCAATAATATTGATCTTTGTATCCTGCCAAACTACAGAGGCATTTTTAGAAAAAATAGTAATACCCCGTTCTTGCTCCAACTCATTGCTATCCATAATCAAAGTCGCCGCCGTATATTTTTTGAGTTTGGTTTTTGATTGGGTCAGCAAAGCATCAACCAAGGTAGTTTTACCATGGTCAACGTGAGCAATAATGGCAACGTTGCGGATATTCATAAATTTACTCCACGAAGGTTAAGGCAATGCCTTTGCGGTTAGCCCGGCCGGTCCGGCCAATTCTGTGAATATAATCTTCATAGCTTTCCGGCTGGTCAAAATTAATCACATGAGTAACATTTTCAATATCCAAACCGCGAGAGGCAATATCAGTGGCTAATAAGACCTTAACCCGATTTTGTTTAAAGTCGGTGATGGCTCTTTGTCTTTGGCTTTGGCCTTTATTGCCATGAATGGAAGCTACCCGATGGCCTTTCTGGGCTAATGCTTGTGATAATTTCTCCATCCCCCATTTAGTCCGGCCAAAAACCAACACTTTATCAAAACCCTCTTGTTGAAGCAGATTATGCAAGACATCTACTTTGGCCTGCCCAGCCAGACGAACGATATCCTGATCTACATTGGCAGAAGGTTGAGTCGCTCGCACAGCGACTGTGATTGGATTATTCAAAAATCCCTGCATCACGCGTTGGACATTACTGGTCATAGTAGCGGAGAAAAATAATGATTGGCGGGGATAAGACAGCTTGGGAACTATCTCGGTTACTTCATGGACAAAGCCCATATCCAACATCCGATCCACCTCATCCAAAACGATATTATTGTAAGAGGCAAACGACAATTTTCTTTGTCTTTCCAAATCTTGCAAACGGCCGGGTGTGCCAATCACAAAATGAGGCCGGCGGGATAAAGATTGAATTTGCGGCCGCATGCTGACGCCGCCAATACAAAGAGCGGAGAATTGATTTAAACCTCTGGCAAATTGGTTAAATTCATCCCTAATTTGGACTGCCAGTTCACGAGTTGGCACCACAATTAAAACCCGTTGAAATGGATCTTGAGCTACTTTATTAATTAGCGGAATTAAAAAGGCTGCGGTTTTACCAGTACCAGTGCTGGCTGTCCCTACTAAATCACGGCCTGCCAATAAATAGGGAATAGCCTGGTCTTGAATAGGAGTAGGATTGATATAACCGCGGCTGACAATGTTTTGGGCCAGTTGCCAATGCAATGTAAAATCGGCAAAGGCATGTTGAGGCTGGTAAACTTCCTCTGCTTCGCCAGTCGCTTTTTGCACAAAGAAACGTGGATCAATCCTTTTGATTTGGCGTCCGCCCCTAAAACCTCCGGAACGAAAGTGGTTGTTTCCTCCCCGGCGGAATCTAGGTCGCCCAAATGAGGAATTTCTGTTTCTGTACATATAAATTGAAAGAACGCAACTGCTTAAGGGAGAAATTGCTGAAGTATGGAGAAAAGATACAATAAAAAATTAATATAAATTTGGGGTACCTTTATCTAACAAACTCAAAAAGTCTCGTTAAGCAGATGTATTATCTCAATCTGCCGATACAGAAGTATAACACAGCTTAGTCTAAAAGTCCAATTTAAAGCTAATTTCACTCCACTTTCAGTAGTTCTACCTCAAAAATCAAGGTAGCGTTGGGAGGGATGACGCCGCCAGCCCCGCTGGCCCCATATCCCAGCTCCGGGGCAATAGTTAGCTTCCTTTTACCGCCCACTTTCATCCCGGCTACCCCTAAATCCCAACCTTTAATCACCTCTCCCGCTCCTAAATTAAAGCTAAAAGGAGTGCCGCGATCGTAGGAACTGTCAAATTTAGTGCCGTCAGTTAAAGTACCGGCGTAATTGACCGTCACTTTTTTGCCACTGACAGCTTCTTCCCCTGTACCTACTGTGATTTCTTCAATTTTTAATCCTTCCATATTTACTGTACTAATAGTAGCAGCTGGCGTGGAACTTGGCGAGGGGTGAATTTTTGGAGCAGTTTCCTTCTGTCTTAAAACTAAAAACCCACCTACAACAACAATAATAATCACCATTACTAACCCACTAATAAAATATCTATTATTTAATTTCATTTAAACTTCTCCACCTTCTAGACTTATATCAACTCCATCTCTGGTAAGAGCATGGAGGAAATATAGCAAAATCAACACCTTAAATCAATTACGGGACTTAACTCACCTGGCAGATATCATGCTTCCGATTACACCCGCCCGCCTAGACGCGGGACTGGAAGGTGGAAGCTTGTATTCCAGATTGAAGAAATAATATTATGGTAAAGCAAGAGTATGATCTTCATTGCCCCATCATTTGACTCATACCCGTACCTCGTTCCATCATGCCATTCCCTGTATTTTGCATCATTGAGCCATTTTCTTCCAGTTCTTTACCCTGCTGCATCATTTCCGAATCTCCATACTTTTGACCCTTCTGTTGCATCATCTGACCATCGCTCATCATCATTTTCCCCATCTGCATCATAGTAGAACCATTGCTTTTCATCATTGAAATAGTCTCACTCATATAACTTTCGGAAAATGGTCTGTTATTTTTACCAATCAAGTAGCCAACCAGGCCACTAACTAAAACAGCTACTGCCAGATAGACGAAAAGATTATTGTTGATATTTTTACTTGCCATGCTTTTATCTCCTTTTATCCATCATAACAAATAAGTCTGCGTACATTAAGTGCCACCTGGCTCCGGCGAGAGGATTCGGACCTCTAACCTTGTCGTTAACAGCGACCTGCTCTACCATTGAGCTACACCGGAATGTTGCCATATTTTACCATTTTGAACACATTAAGTCTATTTTGAATTATTTAAAAATTGTCCACAGAGGCCGGGAGTGCGGGCAATGATGAAGACAGATTTAGCAAGTTTAGGCTCCCAACCAAAGCTACAAAGAACGACCGCAATGGCTCCATCAATATTCAAGGGTAATTTTTTACCTTTTTGACTGGCCAATTCTGCTTCAATTTCTTGAGCAATCTTAATATATTCCTCTCCTAAATTTACTTCCTGTAGTTTTTGTAAAATCAACTGCGCCCGCGGATCTATATCTTCATACAATCTATGCCCATATCCAGCCATCCTCTTTCCTTCTTTTAAAGAATTTTCCACCAAACTTTGCACTTTTAACTTTTCACCTTGAACTTGATAAAAAAGTTCCATTGCCTGTTCTCCGGCACCACCGTGAACATCATTAATTTGTAAAATTCCTGCGGCCAAACTTTCAGAAATAGTTTTACCGGTTTTAGCTGCTTCAATCACGGCTGTAGCCGAAGGAGTCTCTGGACCATGGTCAATTGACAAATTCAAAATTAATTCAAAAATGGCTAGTTCTTGCCCTGTTGGTTCTTTTTCAGATAACAATTCAAAAATCATGCCGACAAAACTTTTACTTTGACTGACCGCCAAAAGATCATCTTGGCCAAATAAACTTTGCAGATTTTGATGCGTCACTGTTTTTGCCATATTATTAGGCACTAGGGACTAGGCATTAGGCAATAGTAATTTTACTATATCATCAAGCGTTTCTGCTACCAATACTCCGGCTTCTTTTAAGACTTTCCTTTTATAATCAGGCAAACCCCGCTTTCCTTCAATTATGGCACCTGCATGACCAAATTGCACCTGGCTGGGTAACAGGGCAGTAAATTCACCGGCGATAAAAGCTACCACTGGCTTAGTAATCTTACCTTCCTTCACCAGTTTTGCCACTCTTTCTTCATAAGTGCCCCCTAATTCCCCAAACATCACTGAAGCCTGTGTTTCGCTATCTTCCTCAACGGCCAGTAAAAAATCGCTAAAATCAGTGCCGATAATTCTATCTCCGCCAATTCCCACCGCCCACGACACCCCTAAACCGTTATTTTTTAATAGTAAACCAATTTCTGAAGTCATGCCGCCGGATTTGGAAATTACCGCAACAGAGCCTTCGGCAAACACCCGATCAGGATTGGCTCCGCCAATAGAACCAATCTTTAGTTTTCTGGCCGGATTAATTAAACCAACAGAACTCGGACCGATAATATTAACGTTATTTTTCTGGGCTTGGCTATAAATAATAACCGCGTCTTTGGTGGGTACTTTTTCAGCCCCGATTAAAATAAACTTGATGCCAGCTTCAATTGCTTCCAGCACTGCATCTTTAACGCGCAAAGGCGGTACAAATTGAACTGCTCCATCAACCCCGATTTTATCGGGGTCAACCTTCTCCAACGCTTCTTTTATGGTATTAAAAATGGGCGCCCCTTCCACAACTTGCCCGCCTTTGCCCGGCGTCACTCCGGCTACTAAATTAGTGCCATAAGCCTTCATCCAGCCCGTTGCCACCGATCCTTCAGAACCGGTAATTCCCTGACCGATAATTTTGGCGCCTTTAGGAAGCAGCAGCATAAGTTTTAGCAAGCTTGCTCATAATTTTAGCCGATTCGTTAATTGACGTTTCAGCCCCATAAATATGTAAATCAAAATCGCGAACGTTTTTTAACATTTCAAAGGCTTCTGTATCTCGCGGCCCGCCCCGCCGAATCACAATCGGATAATTAGGTTTAGGTTTAACCTGCCGCAAAGCTTCAGTAAAACCAGACAATGTTTCATAAATATCAGTAAAATTAGCAACAGCCCCTACAATCCACAAGCCATGCAAATTAGGTTTGGATAGCACAATCTGCGTCAGTTTAGTTACTTTTTCGCGAGGCGGATTACCAGAATATTCAGTGTAATTGGCCGGCTTGCCACCGGCAGTCAGCAGTGCATCCATGGCGGTCAGCGAGGCCCCGCCGCCTGAGGCCAGAATGGCAATGTCGCCGTCTAGATCAAAATAAGTAGAGCCAGCCGTCCCCCGATAATCACCCTCATCAATTTTTTTAGCGGCAATTTCTGCTTCCGTAGGACTATGACCAGCTACAGCCCGGGGCGGAAAATTCCACTCTTGATGACGATCTCTTGCGGTATCATCTAAATTAATCTTGGCATCAAGAGCCAACCATTGATTATCTTTAGTTTTTACCAAAGGATTAATCTCTAAAAGTAACATATCCTGATCAAAAAATAAATTCACCAGTTTTTGTAAAATTTCCACTGGAATATCAGTGACTGGAAGGTCTGGATTAAGAGGAGAGATGGGATAAACTTGAACTTTCCTTTCTTCCACACCTGTCCCGCCACTTTCAGAGATTGTCAACACCGGCCCGCGACTGTCAGTATCATAAGAAATTGAAATGTAATATTCTGGGCCTTCATAATCTACTTTTTCTTCCACTAAAATTTTCTCTACTTTCTCTTTATTAATTTCTTTTCTTAAGAGATTTGAGATTTGAGATTTGAGATTTGAGATTTCGTCAACTACGACTATTCCGCCGACATCCTTTCTTTTACCCGATAATACTTGGGCCTTCAAAACTAGAGGTGCCGTTAGATTTATTTTTTCAGAAGCTGATTCAATTAATTGAGAATTAGGGACACTAATGCCAGCACTGACGAGAAGTTTTTTACCTTCAAATTCGTAAAGAATCATACATCAGTCAAGGTAATCCTGCAGTTTTTTGCGACGGGACGGATGGCGCAGTTTTTTCAAAGCTTTAGCTTCAATTTGGCGAATCCGCTCGCGCGTCACCCCAAATTCCCGACCTACCTCTTCTAAAGTCCGGGCTTTACCGGCATCTAAACCAAATCTCATCCGCAACACTTGGGCTTCACGAGGAGTTAAAGTAGATAATACCTCTTCTAATTGTTGCTTTAAAAGTTCGCGGGCCGCCACTTCCTCGGGCTTTGGCGTAATGGTATCATCAATAAAATCACCTAAAATTGAGTCATCATCTTCGCCAACCGGTGTTTCTAAAGAAGTAGTATCCTGGGCAATTTTGAAAATCTCTGCTACCCGGTCACCAGTTAATTCCAGTTCATGGCCAATTTCTTCATTAGTGGGTTCCCGGCCTAACTCTTGCATCAAACGGCGCGATGTACGGAAAACTTTATTAATGGTTTCCACCATATGGACGGGGATACGGATGGTGCGGGCTTGATCGGCAATAGCCCGGGTAATCGCTTGTCTAATCCACCAAGTGGCATAAGTGGAAAACTTAAAACCTTTGCGCCAGTCATATTTTTCCACGGCCCTGATTAAACCCTGATTGCCTTCCTGGATTAAATCCAAAAGAGACAAACCGCGACCGACATACTTTTTGGCTATGGAAACTACTAAACGCAGATTGGATTGAGTTAATTTTTCCTTAGCCCGACGATCACTTTTCTCTACTCGCTTAGCTAGCTCCACTTCTTCTTCGGAAGTCAATAAGCGATAGCGACCAATTTCCCGCAGATATTGTCGCACCGGATCGGTGGCTTCTCCTTGCTCCAGTTTCGCCAAAGCCTCAATCTCCCGCTCAAAATCATCTTGAGATTTAGCCACATCCAACATTTCTTCTTCGCTAATAGATTCAAAAACATCCACCCCCTCTAACACTAATTGCCTAAACAATTCATCCAGCTCTACTAACCTTTCCTCGGCATCAGGATAGATCTCCAGGATTTCCTCTATGGTCAGAAATCCCTGCTTTTGCCCTTTGCCTAATAATTCCTGGGAATTTTTCCTTAGCTTCACCATTAAGATAATTATACCTCAAATTGACAAGTTTCGCTTCCTGATCACCGAAAGGGCAATCACCAGTCGGGCCAGCTCGGCCTGCTCCACACTTAAACTTTCACTTTTTTGCTCTTTGGCTTTCATTAAACTGGTCACTTGTTCAATCTGGGAATTTAAATCTATTGTAGCTATTTCGTCGCAAAGATGATCAAATTCGCCCTTGGCTTTATCCTCATTAGCCACTTCTACCAGAAGTAAAGAAGCAGTCTCATCTTTCAATTCTGCTGGTAGACTCTCTAAAAATTGCCGAGGGGTAAATTTATGATGATCCTGGATAAATTTTTTTAATTCTTCTTTAATCCGTTTTAAAATGGGCGTTTGCAGCAACTCATTTAGAGAATCATTAGTTAATAATGACGGGTCTCTCTGTAAACTTAAACTGACCAGTTGTTCCTCAATTAATTCCCGCCGGCTCTTACCGACTTCCTTCTGACCTTCACCACTTAAACCTGCCTGCCCTGCCTGCGCAGGCAGGGCAGGCAAACTTAGACTGTTTCTTTTCACTAACCCCTCAATTTGAGCCGCCACTGCCTCGTCGTTAATTCTTAACCTTTCGGCCAGCACCCTAATGTAATGAGCCTGGACAATTTTATCGGAAATTCCGGCAATAATAGGAGAGAGTTCTTTGCTAATTGCCGCCACGCCTCCGGCGGTGGTGGCGCTAAATTTAGTAAAAGCCGAATCAATAAAAAAGTCATAAGCCGGTACAGCCGTTTCAAGCCTCTGTTTGAATTTAACTACATCGCTCCGGACTGCTTCATCCGGATCCTTAAAACTGCCCAGACTTGCCACCTTGACATTTAAACCTTGCTCCTGGGCAATCAAAATTCCGAGTTTGGTCGCATGCTCGCCTGCGCTATCGCTATCTAAAGCAAAAACTGCCTCGCTAGTAAAACGAACTAACAGCCTGGCTTGATCGGCTGTAAAAGCCGTCCCTTTAATCGCTACTATATTGCGAATCCCTGCCTGCGCAGGCAGGCCGGCCTGCCAGATGCTTAATAAATCAAATTCTCCTTCTACTACTACGACGTAGCCTGCTTCTTTAATAGCCCGGTGGGTAATATCAATTCCAAACAAATGCCGCCGTTTTTGATAAACCAACGTTTCCGGGGTATTAACGTATTTAGCTAAATCCTTATTCTCGTCTTTTGGCAAAATCCGGCCGGAAAATCCAACTACATTAGATTGACTATCTCGCAAAGGGAAAACCAGGCGGTTGCGAAATCTATCTACCAGCTTCCCATTAGACTCAATCATCACCCCGCTTTTTAAGACATCAAGTCGGCTAAATTGACGTTTATTTAAGAGAAATTGAGTCAGTAAGTTAGAATTATCCGGCCCAAATCCTAAACCAAAAGTTTTGATGGTTTCCATGTTTAAACCGCGCACATGTTGCAAATAATAAAGAGCGTTTTGCCCCACTTCGTGGCCGGTTAAAGCATAATGATAAAACTTGGCAATCTCATAATTAACTTTATAAAGCTGCTCTTTTTCGCTGACTTGAGTGGCAGAAATTGACGCCAGTTTGACACCAGTACGCTTGGCCATTTCACGCAGGGCCTCCCCGAAATCCATCCCCTCCATTTTCATCAAAAATTTAAAAATATCCCCCCCTTCATTACAGGCGCCAAAACAATGCCACAGTTGCAGTTCTGGCGAGACAATAAAAGAGGCGATTTTTTCTTTATGGAAAGGACAGGGAGCTTTAAAATTGCGGCCACTGCGGGTCAAATTAACAGACTCGGAAATAAAACTAACAATATCCAATTTAGATTTAATTTCTTCCAGCGAGTCCATAAGATTTGGTGGCCTCTATTGTAACACTAAAAGGAAATTTTTTAACGAAGTTTTGATGTATACAATTCTAGAAAATGCGGGAATTGAGAATGAACTTCCTCGTCCGCTGGCCTATCATCTAAACTAAACCAACCTATTGCTTCAAATTTGTGTGGCTCACCATTTTTAACTTTGCTAGGATCAACTCGCATTTTAAAATCTAAAGCAAGCCAATGAGTCTTTTTTCCTTGATGTTCCCTTTGGACATCTCTAAAACCTAAAAATTCAAAACTAACTACTTCTGTACAATATTCTTCGCTTATTTCTTTACGGAGTGTTTGCTCTGGTGTATCTCCAAATTCTAAAGCGCCAGCCCTAATATCCCACCTACCATGTTCATCGCGGGTATTATGACTTCTTTTAGCCATGATGAACTTGCCATTACCGTCATGGCAAAAATAAACAATAGTCACGCCGGGATAATCAACACCCTTCTCTAGTCTTTCAGCCATAATATGTGGTAGAATTATACACTAATTGGAGGAGTCGGATAGCGGTTTATTCCGCACGCTTGGAAAGCGTGTGAGCGCAAGCTCTCGTGGGTTCGAATCCCACCTCCTCCGCATTTCGGGATAGTGCAGAAAAAGTCAATTTTTAAAGCATGGAGATCCAAATCTTACAAAAGTCGTCTTCTGAAAGTTTATAAACATTAAACTCAGATATTTTATTTATTCTTGGGTACCTAGATAAATTATATGATTTACATAATTTATCATTTTTAATGATAAACAACGATCCAGCATCAACTGGGGACAAAATTCTTGTAGTTGGTTGAAGTTGTTTATTGCATTCCATTTTTGCTTCGTAGACGTAAGTGGCACTACTAGTAGCTGTAATCTGATCACATTTATCAATAAATCTTATATTTTTATAACTAAAATCCTTTTGAGCTATTTTTTGGTTAATGTCTCTAGCACTTCCTTTGGTGTAGAAATTATTGTAGAAAAGAAATTTTTCAAAGACTATTCTTGGTTCTACTACTGAAATTATGATTGGAGTTGCCGATCCTTTGGCTAAATTTAAATCAACATACCTTGATAAAACTTTGTTACTAAAGAAGAACCCTTCACTGTTGTAAATTGGATAACGAGTAAAATATAGATTAAGAAAGTTGGCTACCGAAAAAAGGTAAATAATCAGAATGGCTCCTCCTATAAAAACTCTGTACCTTTTTAATTGGTTCAATAAAAACCAAATCCCTATTCCTGATAAAGCTGCTAATAATGGAAAAATTAATCCAGATCTGATTACGTATGATGGTTCTCCTCCGCTTAGCACCGAAGTTATAGGAGATATGGCTATAATACCAACAATCAGCCACCAGACTCTCTTACTGATGGTGTAAAGACCTATTAACCCCAGAATTATTAAAGGAAAATCTATATAGTAAAATAGTCCGTGGATCCAGAATGAATATGCTCCCCGATTCTCTCCCGAAACGAATAGAAAGTCTGTTGAAAAAGTGTGTAGATAGGTATCTGTAAGCCTTTTGTAAAAATATGTTGCCTTATTCAAAAAGATCTGTTGCTGAAATCCTGGAACAGCTGATTTTCTTTCATTATCAACGCTGCTACTTGCAATGTCACTATTATAGAAAACTAATTCTCCTGCTCTGGCGTTAGATGGCTGATATTTAAGTGTGACAAAATAAGAAAAACTGATAAGCAAGGCTAAAGTGACTAGAGATAGTAATGGTTTACAGTCTATTTTCCTATTATCTAAATATTTCCATAGACAAACTAAAGCTATTAAAGGAAAAAATAATAATTTAGCTCCATGATAGCTTAGGAAACCTGATGTAAAAAAGGGTAGAGCATAAAAAATACTCCATTTGTTAGCCTTAACTGCAAAATAAATACCAGTTAGATAAAAGAATACAGAAAATGTAAACTCAAAGCTTGTTCTCCCAAAATGGATACTCCAAGGATTTAAGGCTAAGATCAAACTTATTAAAAGTGCTAGAAACTTTTTCTTAGTTAGAAAACTAAAAATGAAATAAACAATCACTACTGTAAGGGAGGAAACAAAGGCATATGGTAATCTGGCAATAAATTGGGAAGAACTAAATAGTCCTATTATCGGTGCAATTAAGAAAGATGGTAATTCAGCCAATACATTACCAGAACTTTGTTGTCCCCAGGAGAATAAACCAAACATAGGAGCAGTCGGTATCCCTTGCCCTGTAAAGAATAAAGATTTAGCCTGCATAATATACTCTTGCTCATCATGCGTTATGGCTATTGGAAAAATATTTAACCACCACACTCTTAATAAAAAAGCTAAAAAGAAAACCAGAATTAAATAAAAATTTGCTCTTACAAAATTAGACATATAGGTAATTTCTCCATCAATATCTTATCAGAAATTAGATGAGTACGCTATATAAAAATATATGACTACTCTAGAAAATTTAAGGTATGGCTACTTTAAATTTCAAAACTCCGGTAGATGCTAAGGAGAATAGAAGACTCAAGGATAAGTTTGCTAAACATTTAAGTCAGCAAATAAAAGAGGCTAGAAGGAATAAGAAAATGACCCAACAGGAATTAGCTGATAAGGCAGGGTTACATTTGACTTATGTGGGACATTTAGAATTAGGTAAGTACCATCCAACTGTATTTGTGATGTGGAAAATTGCTAAAGTGCTCGGGGTATCTATAGACAAGTTGATAGAAATATAGATAAATAATTTTAGAATTTAAATTGGACTTCTAAAGAAGCATTTAAAACCTCTGCCAATCTTTTTAAGAAAGCAAGAGAAGGTATAGTTCTGGCGTTTTCAACGCGAGAAATAACAGATTGTTTAGTATTCATCCTTCTGGCAATCTCAGCTTGAGTTAAGCCTTTTTCAAGTCTGGCCTTGATCAAAGCTCTAGCAATCTCATACTCAAGTCTTGTTTCCTTTTGTGCTTCTTTGAAATCAGGCCTTGCCAGTAATTCTTTTTCAAAATCTTTCCAATCTAAATGTCCATAATTTTTCATAATAAATCTATTATATAGCAGAACTGCTATAATTGCAAATTTCAAGCTCTGCTTATAATTGCAAGATTTCAATTTATACCCGAGATCTATGATTTACTAGTCTTTCTTCGGCGATTCTAATCTCTTTTGGCGAAGTCTTATCCTTTTTCTTTTTGAAGCCATGCAAGATTAAGAATGTTTTACCAGTTATGGCAATATAAAACAATCGTATACTATCCGCTCCTAAAATGCGCAGTTCCCAGATTTGAGTTCCAGCCACTTTCTTGACGTGTGGTGAACCTAACTTTATGCCAAAATTCCTCAATAAGTTTATTGCATCATAAACTTTTGCTTGCGCTCTTAATTCTAAACTATTAATGAATTTTTGTACTGGCGAGTCTCCTTGAAGAGTTCTGTATAAGAGTATTTTCCATTGTTCATCCATAGCGCATTATATCAAAACAAAGCGCCCGCTAACTTAACATCTCTAAAGCCTTTGCCAGATGTTGTTTGTCTTGAGCAAAGCTTAATTTCTTCATCGCTTCTTGGGGAGTAAACCAACCCACTTCTGCTATCTCACCTTCCATCGGCTTTGGTTCTCCGTTGAGGTATTTCATCAAAAAGAAAGTCACTACCTTAAAGATTTTCTCGCCGGTCCTGCTGGTGTAAATATACTTGGAGATATCAATTTTATCCGCAATTTCCGTTTTAATACCAGCTTCTTCCTCTACTTCTCTTAAAGCAGCAACTTTCGTTGTTTCATCTCCATCAATATGACCCTTGGGGAATTCCCAGTAATGACGCTTGGCTGCGTCAACTATTATTAAAAGAACTTGGCCTTGATCATTGAAGACTACTCCACCGGCAGAAAATTCCCGCTTCATTGCATTAGTCTTTGTCCGTCTCTTTTGTACCATGAGGCAAGTACTGACCGACCTTGGGAAAGGATCTTTTTTTCAGTTAAAGTAGCCAATCTAGATTTGGCCGTGGGGAATTCTTTCCATTCCAGTCTGACGTTGGGGGTAACTTCTACTTCAATATCTTTCTCCTTGCCTTCCATTAAGTAATAAAGGGTCCTACGGGGAATAGGAGCGCTGTTGCGGGTGGTGGTAGTATTAATTCTACTGATTTCTTCCACCACATTGGCCCGCAATCCAGTTAGCTTGGACACTGTTCGCATGGCCGCCCTGACCGAAGATTCACCTGGCCGCACCACCCCTTTAGGTAATTGCCAAGCATCTTCATGCGACGGCTTAACCACTAACCACAGCGTTTTTTTACCCCTTGGTTTGAAAACCAGGGCTCCGCTAACAAATATTTCATCTGCCATAGTGCTCTCGGCGAGATTTGAACTCGCAACCCCCAACTCCGGAAGCTGGTGCTCTGTCCAGTTGCGCTACGAGAGCCCTTCGGTGAACTCAGGGCGGAGGGTAGAGGGCTCGAACCTCTATGGGCTTTCGCCCACCGGTTTTCGAAACCGGCGCATTACCATTCTGCCAACCCTCCCTGATGGTTTTTCCCGCGGAGCGGGACCCCGCTTCGCGGTGGCGAAACCGTCCGGATAGCCATTCCCTGCACCTCTCCTAATTTATTTAGTGTGCCCGAGAGGATTCGAACCTCCAACCGCCAAGTCCGCAACCTGGTGTTCTATCCAATTGAACTACGAGCACATATTCCTTGCGGGCAAGTTAATTATCAAGCGATAGCTTTTTAGACAGCCAGCTAGCTGTTTTATCAGCCATACCCGGTGGTTCTTCCTCATATGTTAAATAATTTTCTAAAGTCTCTTTAATTTTCTCGCGATCCCCAGAATTAATTACCATTTCTAGTCTGCCTGGAAACCTCACTGGCATCTCAAAAACTAATAAATTATGCCCCCACCTTTCGGTTAACCAAAAACGCGATACTTCATCCAAACCATATTTTTTACCGGCGATAACGATATTTTTATTAGTAATAGTATATTCAATCTCTTCCGGCGGAACGCTAAACAAGACAAAAACCAAAAATACCACTGCCCAGACTAGAACTACTACCATCGGTCCTTCTAAAACAAAGCCAATTACTGATAGTAAAATGCCTAACAAGACTACTGTTGAAAAAAACTGGCTTCCCCGAGCCTTAAATGGCCTCACAGGAGCTTTCCAAGAAAACAGCATCTCCTCTTTTTTCAAAGTACTATCCCTGTTTTGTTCGGCAGTTGTATCCATATACAAGCGGAGGGTGTGGGAGTTGAACCCACTCAGGACTTTCGCCCTGCAGGTTTAGCAAACCTGTGCCTTACCGTCCGGCCCACCCTCCTGGGCAGCCCAATTATAAACTAATTATGGGAATTAGTAAACTAACCGTTTCTGTTCAGCAGAAAGATCATATTCAACAAAAATTATATGTTGACAATATAAATTTGTACATATATAATATGTACAGTGACTGATTTTAAAAAACTTTCTGGGTTTGAATGGGATAAAGGCAACCTTGATAAGAGTTATCAAAAACATAATATTACACCCAATGAAACTGAAGAAATATTTTTGGATGAAAATGTTAAAATAGAAGAGGATATTAAACATCAAGAACAAGAGCAACGTTTTATCGCCATTGGTAAAACTACAGAGAATAAAATCTTGTTTGTGGTATTTACTGTTAGGAGTAATCAAGTAAGGGTCATATCAGGCAGGCTAGCAAATAAAAAAGAAAGAGAGGTTTATTATAAAAAAGTATGAAACAATTAAAAACCATACCCCACTTTAAAAATGAAGCTGAGGAAAGGAAATTTTGGCAAACTCATGATTCTACTGAATATGTTGACTATAGTTCTGTCAAAAATGTAAAGTTTCCCAACCTCAAATTAACTAGCAAACCTATTACTATCCGCTTACCGCAAACTTTGATTGAGAGATTGAAAATAGCGGCTAATAAAATGGATGTGCCCTATCAAGCTTTAATCAAAAAGCTTCTTTTTGAGGGAATGGCTAAATAATTATTGGAGGGTTGGCCGAGCGGTTTAGCCCGCAAGGGCCAAGCTACGCTTATCGCGCAAGTCTAGGAAGGGTGCCGGAGCGGCCAAACGGGATGGTCTTGAAAACCATAGGGAGTAATCCCTACGCGAGTTCGAATCTCGCCCCTTCCGCAGATATGAATAAAAAAGGATTTGTGAATCTAGCCCTAATTGTAATTATTAGTACAATCCTAATTGGTGGTAGCTATTTTATTTTTTCTAGACAAGAGAAACTAACGAATAAAAATCAAGATATCAAGACAATTAAAGTTATTCAAATAAAGAATGTCTCTGAATCGTTGGGTTTCGGTAAATATGTAAAAAATCCCAATAATGTGCCATATAATTTCATAGATGCAAGAATATTAACTCCAACTGATTCAACATCAACACAGTACTATAAACTCTGTGGAACCGATGAGGATTCAGCTATGTCGATTTTTACAAAATATCTAGCCGCTGAAAATCACGACATCGTGCTTGATGACCCTCAAAAGACACCCGAACAGAAAAAACAACGAATGGCAGAAGGTTATGGTACCTGGCACCTTGTTGATCACTGGAAAGCTGATACCCATTACCACTATGTAATTTCAACTGCGGGAGAATCCTTTTGGAGACATATTCTATTAGAAAATTGCAATTATTTTACTCCAACTACCAAAGAACATACCATAACTCTAGGCAGTGATTATTCACTATCGATTGGTACATTTAAATATTCTCCTAAAACCGCTGACAGTTTTTTAAATTTTCTTGAATATTACTATGGTCAAGGTTGGACCTATATTACCGAAAACAAGCTTCATAACGTATCGATTATGGAGAATACAGACAATGTAATAATTTCATTTAAGGTTGCACTTACACACCCTGCAGACTGGGGCGTACCCGCCGAATACACGTACCATATCGTTACCAATACGCTTGATAAAAAAACTGGCGATGTGCATGTATCGTGGAGAAAGATCGGAACAAGTGCATCGGGGCATATCGACGAGAACTTACTTAAATAATAATTTCTTATTAACCCCCTTGAAGAAAAAGATTATGGGACGCGCTGAATATTTCAATGATGATCTAAACATTTACCTTTCCGAGGATGAAACCCGGAAGCTAGGCCAAATAATGATAGAAGGCAATAAAATTATCGGAATTCCTTTAACAATTTCCTGCCTAGCTGATAATGGAAAAGATTTAACCGTAGTGGTGCAAAAGCTACTTTTTGATGACTTAGGCGATGGTGTTATTCTTGAAAGAACAGCAACTGGTTTTTATATTAAAATCAACCCTCATGCATATGACAGACTGGTAGATGACTCAATTACTGGAACTAGATATGACTCACAAAATAAAGTAACTTTGTTTAAAGAGTAGATTTTTTATCTGGCAATTGTTATTCCCCAAACGAATTTGACTCCGGCCTTTTTCAGCGCCTTGGCCGCTTCTTTCATGGTAGAACCAGTGGTCCAGACATCGTCAAATAAGAGGACATTAGGTAATTGGGCTGTTAGGCTCTTAGGATTAGTTGAGAAAATGCCGGATACATTAGCTTGGCGGGCTTTGCCTTTAAGGCTCGCTTGAGGTGGTTTTAATTTTATGCGCCAAAGCAGGTCCTCACGAAATTCCCAGCCCAGCTTATTAGCTATTTCCTGACCCAATAAAGCCGACTGGTTAAATCCCCGCCAATTACGGCGCAAATTATGTAAAGGAATAGGAATTAAGGTTAATTTTCTTTTCATTAAGAGGTAGTTTTTAAGTTCATTTAACGCCAATTCTAAAATAACATTCTTCACATCCGTCCCAAATTGATACTTTAGCTTCTTCAAAAGCAGAGAAATTGGCGGTTTATAGATAAATAAATAGCTCAAACCATCTAAGGCAAGGTTATTTTTACAACTAACATGAGTTAATCCGTCAATAGCAGCTCGCTCACAGACCGGACAAATCTGCGGTGCGCCAGGCTTAATTTTATCTCTACAATCATTACAGAGATAACTACCAAACTTAAAACAGCTAACACATTTCCTGGGAAAAATTAGGTCAAGCAGAGATAAACCCATTAGGCTAGTATATAATAGGTCATGACTATTCTTAACCGCCGCGCCTTGGCTTGGGCTTCACAAAAATTTTTTGGCGAATTCTATTTAATAATATCCCATTTATTCAAAAAGTACGAAACTTCATTATCTCGTCTGCCAAGATAAATTTTGCCCTCTCTGCGTGTAATTGTAATGCGATAGAGTTTCCCTTTCCCAACAACATGAACAAATTCTTGCTCTATCGCTTTTTCTACTTCAAGCAGTGGCAAAATCAAATAATCTAGCTTTCCATTTTCTCTCAAGACAAAGATATAAAAAGTTTTTCCTGCGTTGTGCCTCTCAAACGAGACAATTCGTAAATTGAAATGGAAAGCATCATGTCGCTTGCTGATATTCCGCGTTTTAACCTGAATATGGAAAGTTTCGTTATTTCTCGTCGCTAGAATATCTACGCCAACATCAACCGACATAAGCGCGGCATTGTATCCGCGGAATAGAAGTTCTGAAAGTACGGTATGTTCACCAGCTTTTCCAATGTATCCACCCTCAACCTGTTTCTCTTCCTCAAGCTCCAGTTCCTCGATGATGCGATCAGGTTTTGCTTCTTCTTGAATTTCAACTTTTTTATCATTGATAGTAAATGTGCTTGGTCCAACTTTTTTAAAGCTTGATAACTCACCTCTGCTATTTACATCAACAAGAAGCTGGGCGTTCATTGTCGCCTCTGGCGTTTTTCCTTCGGTTTGAAGCAAGCCGCGTTCTTTTGCTATTCTCGTTATTTCTTTACTGTGAAGCGGCTTACCTGCTCCCTTTAGGATTTCATGAGCTATTTCCTTGAAAGATTTTGTCATTTTGTGCTTATTCCACTTGCATAGTTATTTTAGCATGTGTATACTACAGTTATCAACATGAGAGAAATTAGTCAACAAACTATGTTTGGTCTATCGAAAAAACAAACTGGTTATTCAATTTACAAACACGACGCCAAGAAACGAACAAGGCAAAACACTTTGGATGAGCTTTATCCAAAATTACCCAATCAAAAGTTCGATATAATTTACGCCGACCCTCCTTGGGACTACAATGGCAAACTGCAATTTGATAAAAGTAGTGCTAGCGTCGATAAAATCGATTTATCCCGAAAAATATTTATAAGCTCGGCATCGTTTAAGTATCCAACACTCAAAACGGAAGAGTTAAAAAAATTACCAGTACAAGAGATTGCAAATAATGATTGCCTTTTGTTCATGTGGACATCAAATCCTCATTTAGCCCAAGCAGTCGCATTGGGCGAGGCGTGGGGATTTAATTACAAAACCGTTGCTTTTGTTTGGGACAAAATGAATCACAATCCAGGCCAGTATACACTTTCAAATTGTGAGTTATGCTTGGTATTTAAGCGCGGCAAAATACCAAAACCGAGAGGCGCAAGAAATATTAAACAGCTTGTGCGAGTTCGGAGAGGAGAGCACAGCGAAAAACCAAAAGAAGTGATGGGGGCGATAGAAAAAATGTTTCCTCACCACAAACGAATTGAGTTATTTGCTCGCAATAAAGCCGATGGATGGACAGCGTGGGGCTTAGATGTTTTTACGGAACGGTAGAACTAAAGTAAAAAGCGTTTCAGTTTTTTGTTGAAGTGATTAATTACAGATTTCTCATCCAAAGAATTACTCCATAAAAAGAAGTTGTCGGAATAATCCCCGTACCAAAAATGTATTTCCCTAACTCTTTTGGGGTCGCGAGCTATATCTCCCTGAAAAACAACCCAGAACGGCAACACGTCCTTTCCTATTTTTCCGTGTTCTCTCATTAATTTTAGTATTCCTGGAGTGAACAGTTTATTCGATCTCTCATGGGCATTTCCTCTACCAGCTTTGCAAGGTTTACCCTCAACCCACCCATCCTGCCTTTTAACCTCTACATACAGTGTTTTCCCTGTCTTGATGTTATCTATTGCGTAGTCAGGAATTAGTCCGTGTACCCAAGTTTCGTTTGGGTTATAGATACCCTTTAATATTTCTGCGGTAAGTTTTATTTTTGAGTAAATATCTTTGAATTCTCTCGGTTTTGAGCGAATTCTAAAATTTGTACCTTTAAACTCCTTCGTGAAGATGTCAAAAAATTTCTTCTCTGCAACTCCGGCCTTTCCACCGCTGACATCCTGCCAAATTTTTCTTTTTCTTAATTCGTTTGTTCCCATATTTATAATTTCGTGATTTCGTCTAGTGAAAAATCGAGAGCTTTTGCAATTTTTTCGATATTCGTTAGTGTGATATTCTTTTCCGCTCGCTCTATCATGCCAACATAGGTGCGATGTACACCCGCTCTTGCCGCTAATTCCTCTTGCGACAATCCAAGCTCAAAGCGTCGCTCACGAACTTTTTTACCAAATTTTATTAAAATCTCTCTTTTCATAGTTGATAACTATAGTCTACGCTCTTGCTAACTTTGGTTCTACATACTATAGTTAGCACATAAGTTTATTGGTTTTAGGGGTACTTTGCCTTTTTCCGCGCAGGGAGGGTGTGGCAAGGAAAAGAAACAAATAGAATTCGCAAAAAAAATGAAAGTATCTTATGGTGGAGATGGAGGGAATTGGACCCTCATCCGAAAAGACCGAAATACTATAGTTATACAAGCTTAGTCAATTATTTTATGTCCTTAAAAATTTGATAATTGACACTCATTTTTAAGTAATTTCAGAAAGTCTTTTCTTCAAGTTTGCTGATCAACCAAACTTGAAAAGCATCCTGCTATTTTTACACCTTTATCCAAACCACAGGAGAGCCTAGTAAAGATGCCAGCAGTTTAAGACGCGTAAGCGTATGCTGGAGCGTTACCTTTTGAGTTGACGCTTTTGTTTTGATGCTGTTTAACGGCTATTCATCAAAGCCGGCTTGCTATAGTGTTAAGGTGCTCTCCGTCGAAACCTGTCATCCCCGTAATCTAAGTTCTCTTTCTACCTCACGCGCCACATCTTTTTTTCTCTTAGCCTCACGTTTTTCAAACTGGCGTTTAGGCTTGGCCAAGGCTAATTCCACCTTAACCAGCTGTCCTTTAGTATATACTTTGGTGGGCACAATTGTCAATTTTTGCTGCTTGGATTTAGTCTCCCAAGACAGGATTTCATCTTTACTTAAAAGAAGCTTACGGCTACGGCTAGGATCATAATTTTCCGGTACTCCTCCCTGGTAAGGAGGGATATTGGCATTAACCAGATAAACCTCTCCATTATTAATTCTGGCAAAGCTGGTAGAGAGATCTAAGCGGCCGTTTTTGATAGATTTAACCTCACTGCCAGCCAGCATAATTCCAGCTTCAATTCTGTCTAATAATATGTACTCGTAAGGGGCGCGGCGGTTAAGAATCTGCATGATGACTATTTTAGCTCAATTTCATAGACTTTGCTGCCGGCAAAAATTAACATCTTTTTATTCTCCTCGGAAACTACTAAATTTGTTGCCTCTTTTAACTGATCTGATAAATATTGAGCGTGATAAACACCGGATTTATCAATTACCACTACCCGCTTTTTTTCAGCATCTAAAATATAAAGATTTTTCAGATTTTCAGCGGTAAATAAGGCAACAGGTGTAATCCAAGCCTTTTCTAACCCTGTCACATTAAAACCTACCTTATTCCCCCGCGACAGGCGACTGATCTGGCCATTTTTATCCAATAACCAAAGATATCCATCAATGGCCATGGAATTAATATTACTTAAATCAATAACTGTATCTTTAGCTAGCCAAGCTTCACCTGCTCCTGCCCGTTCCGAACTTGCCTCACTATAGCGCCAAATCTGATTTTTAGCCGAATCCAGAAGATAAAGATTGCCGGTAAAAGCGGCTAGATGGGAAATTCTGCCCCAGCTGCCTTCAGGAATAATCGCTGAACGAGCGGTGGTTTGACTACTGCTTTGCTCAATGCGAGCCACCCTTTGACCGTCCAAAACAAAAACTTGACCGTCATCAATAGCTACCAGTCTGGCTTGAGGAATTGTATCCGGTCCAGCCAACACTTTCATATTACGGCCGGCAAAGTCAAAAGAGATCAATAGACGCTTTTGGTTATCCAAAACGGTGATTTTCTCGCCATCTAGGGCTACTTCCCCCGTTTGAAATCCATCCCGGACCAAGCTTAAATCAACCAACACCGACGGGGTTACCCGATATTCCCCCAATAAGTCGTTTAAGTCGCTTTCTGTTTGATTAATAAATTCCAGTACATTTTTATTTTTAGGACTGTCCGCGGCCAGACTTGCTAAATCATTTTTAACCTGACGGGCCAGCTCTTGCGACCGAGCCGCGTTAAGCTCTACCAAATCCTTACTTGCTTGCAGATTGCTACCAATTTGGATCATTAATGGTTGATATTTGGCTAAAGCTGTTTCTTGGGAAGATCGTTGCATACCAATTACAACTACTAAGGTCACCATCACCAAAAAGCTAATTCCCATAATAAAAGCGCTTCTTTTAGGATGGTTTTCGCTAATATAAATTTCCCGCCTTCTTAAGCGTTTGAGGAAAAGTGAAGATAAAAATATGGTATTACTGAAAGCTCGTCTGGATGCTTGGGGCAACTTAGGCAATTTTACCCGCACCACCTTGATATTAAATTTTTTGCCTGACAGACCCTGATTAGATCGGGGTAAGCCTGCCTGCGCAGGCAGGTGTACGAAAACACTAGCTACTAAATCTTTATTGTACTTACCAATAAAACTGGCAATTTGAGAAAAAGATTCACTGGTGGGATTGACTAACCCAGCCGTAATTTCTTTATCCGGCACAGCCGCAAATAAAGAAGTAGTTGTTAACAACAAAGTATCACCCGGCTTTGCCGGACCATTGACTGATTTTGCTTCACCTTTTTTACCAGCCACCAAAATGCCGGTTTTGCCATTGCGGCCAATGTTGAGTTGAACATTTCCTAAAACCCAGCCGCGGACATAACCGCTTTTAAATAATAAAGCAATTGCAGTTATATCATCGGATGGTAGATGGTGGAGGGTAGAAGGTAGATTATTAGACTCAACTATCTCTTTTAAAATGGGACTGCCAATTTCCTGGCTGGGGGCTATTAGTAAAATTACTAAACCGTTTTTAACGTAGACTTCAGACCAGGCATCAGTTTGACGACCGATAATCTTTGTAATTTGCAGCATGGCAGGGTGAAGGGAATTTCGTTTAGAGAAAAACAACCACAAATAATAAGATCGCCACCGCTATTATAAGGTGTATCCAGGCTATTGTCTGAACAGGTAACTCAAAACCCACACTAATAGTTTTAGTCATTAAATAGACCTGGCGCACTACCACCGCCGCAAAAATCACATAAATAGCAAAAGCCACAATGGCAAATAATTTACCAGCCAGCCAAATTACTGAATTATCAACCGGCATTTTATCTAACCCTCCCCTCCAAAGCTTCCTGTTCTTCTTCCATTCTCAAAGCTTGCAAGACTTTTACTACCTCATCTGGCCTAGGCACTGCCAAAAATTGAAAATTAGGCACCGTACCGGCTGTCTGTAAAAATACATCACCATAATTGAACATAGCTCGCAGTACACCTCCCATTTTATAAGTTACATCCTGAACTTTATCTATCTTTGTTTCCGATACCTCACGATAAATTAAATTATGAAAGTCTATATCAATCACCCTTTCATCAGTCACTATATCCACGTTGAAAAACCAAGATAAAAAGTTTTCCAAAATAAAAGCCACTGTCACCAGATACCAACCTAAAATAGCTACTAGCTGAAATTTAGCCGGCAGGAAGGAAAGCAAGGGAAAAATTGGTAAAATAAAAGTGGGCGCCAGTAATAGAATTACCGCAATAATTATCCAAGGAAGATTGATAATAGGGTGCTTGCGTAGAAATAAAATTATTTTTTCTTGGGGATCTTGTGTTTCAAAAGAAACATTTTCCGGCTGATAGCAATAGGAGGCTAAGGGATTATGAGTATGGCCAGGTTGGTTATGAGTGATAAGTTCAGGGTTAGGAGAATCTGATACTATTTTTTTATCCTTCGCCGAACTACCAACTCCAGACCCAGAACTATCTTTTTTTGAATTATCTATGTAAATATCCGGCATAAAGGTAAAAATTTCTAATATCTAATATCTAAATAAATCCCAAATTTTAGAAATTTACCAATCTTGGACATTATTTAGGTCAATTATATCACTATAGCTTCACAATATTAAACAAGCTACTCTTAATCCCGATATAGCCGGGGGCGCGTAAATTAAAAGCCTTTTTAAATTCTTCCGCCGGCACACCGACTTGCCCTTTGTTGGTAGTAAAACCGACTGTTTGAGTAGAACCATCATTACCATAAACTACGGAAACATCACTAACACTGTTAAAACCGCCAATATTTTGTAAATCAGAAAGAGAATATGGATTGCCGGAAAAGCACGAAGTAGTAATTGGTGAAACTCGCGAGACGTCACCACCAGCGCCCGCCAGTACCCGCCAGGCATTTAAAATATCAGCCAGTTCCTCGCTGGTTAACCAAGGATTGGCTTTGCCGCAACTGGCACCACTTCTGGTTTTAAACCAGGCTTTATAAAACCATGGCGAGCCGGCCTTTTTCTCCCAAGACTGATCCGGCCAGCCGCCTTTACCATCAGAAGTATCCCACAAACCCGGCGTATTATGACCAATGCTCGCATAAGAAAAGGTATAACCGCCAGCCGTTGAAGCA
This sequence comes from Candidatus Microgenomates bacterium, assembly GCA_016204995.1. Classification (GTDB taxonomy): domain Bacteria; phylum Patescibacteriota; class Microgenomatia; order UBA8517; family JACQJR01; genus JACQJR01. The sequence goes on along the minus strand of JACQJR010000001.1, from coordinate 497,744 downwards.
TAAAAAGCATTGACAATTTCACCGCTCGCCTTACTGACCAATACTTCTCCTTCAGTCTGACTAACCGCCTCAGCCCACCTACCAGGACTATCGGCTTTGCTATTTTTATAAACTTGACAGGCTTCGGTGACGCAAATTTTACCCCCGGCACTAGGATTACCAATTCGCCAACCGACATAAGCCAGGGCATAGCTGCGGGCGGCGACTGCCTGGGCCTTTAAGGCTTCATAGCCGCCTTCATCTGCCCATTTAGTGGGCATTTCGGCAATGCCCCGTAAATATCTGCCTTCAAAAGCCAAGGCGCCGACAGTAGTATTAATTTGAGCAGGCATGCCTACTTTTCTAATCTCCACATCGCCATAATAGCTTTGTAAAATTTGCTGGTAGCTTTGGCCGGCTTTAGACCTGCCAAAAGCGCCAAACTGACTCATGCCTTTTCTATGCGGCGCCCCGAAAGAAAAGGCGGCAAAGGCGGCCCGAAACCCGGGGTCGCAAAAAGCAGAAGAACCTGGCGGGCCCGAACAAGGCTCAAGTGTCGGTGGAGTATCTCCAATGGAAGCAGAAAAGCCGCCGGCTTTTAAGGCCAGTAGCTCATTTTGCCGGGAAGAAAGCGTGGAAAGATAGGAACCAACTTTTTCTACTTCTTTGGCTAAAAACCCCGCCTGCTGATCTAGCTGGGTTTTAGTTTTAGTTAAACTGGCTTGGGCGTTTTTCAAAGTTTCTTTATCCTGGTTTAACTTAATTAGCTCATCGGCCAGGCTTCCAATTACCCGCCTGTCTTCGGCAGTAATCTGCTCCCTAATTACTAATTCCCTGGTAAATTCTGCCGCCGAGTTGGCCGCCAGAAAAACTATTAACGGCGAATAAACTCTGCTTCGCACATACAAATTACTGACCCGAATTTCCAATAGTTGCTTTTGTAGCTCCAAATCTTCTTCCCGTGCGGCAATACTTTTGGCCAAGGCTGACAATTGGCTGTCAATATTGGCCAATCTGCTTTTAATACTATTAATTTGTTTGCGTAAATCAGCCAGTTCTTTCTCATTTTGCTCATGGGCTGGTTTGAGGGCGTCAATTTCTGCTTGGATTTCCTTAATCTGACAATCATAATCCGTCGCTGGACAATTAGATGCTAGAGTATAGAACTTAGAACCGAGAACGTAGAGGGAAAGTAAGATTACTAAAACAGCTAACACCAATTTCATAAAGTAATTATACCAGTTAGAATTAACCTAATTATTCTAATTTTTAATTGACCTAAAAAATGACTAAAATTAGAAATTTCCCAAAATTTGGATTTGATTAGAAATTAGTAATTAGGAATTAGAAATTAAATTGATTTGCCCCTTGTTTTCCTTCATGCTACAATTTAGTAAATGGCAAAGATTTTATTGGCCCTCTATTTACTACTGGGGTTATGGACTATTTTATTTGTTTTTCCCAAAAATTACAGCATAGCAAATGCTCAAGTTATCAGTATTAATCCCTCCCTTTTTGCGCCTACTACACCCCAGAATGTCAAAATTACTATTAGCCGATTAAAAGCCGATAAGGAATATACCTTAATAACAAAAAGAATTGCCAGAGATGGTAAAAAGGGTGCCGAGGCAAATGTATTCTATAACCAGAAACCTGATGCAGCAGGAAAAATAGTAGTACAGTACTTTTGTGGCGATACACATGTACACAACGATTGCGGTTCACTCACCTTTACAGAAGGAGTTTGGCATCTTATGTTATATGAACAAAGCAGCGAATTTTTAGATCCTACCGATAAATATGTAGGGGAAAATCTTTTTATAGTAAGAGATCCCAATTCCCCTCCTATAGTCGGCGAGGCTGGAAAAGGGGCTGCTATTACAAATTGCCCAGATGGGAATGAGGGTATAGTCACTGCACTTGGATGCATCCCTGTAACTAATACTAGCGAATTTGTAACATGGACTCTAAGATGGATATTGGGTATTGCCGGAGGAATTGCCTTTTTGTTAATTTTAGTAGGTGGCCTCAAAATTCTCACTTCGGGTGGAAATCCAGATCAGCTAAAGGGCGGTAAAGAACAATTGACTGCTGCTATTTCCGGTTTGCTATTTCTGATTTTTGCCGTATTTCTGTTAAAATTAATCGGACTTGATATTTTAGGTTTACCAGGATTCTAATATAGAGAATTTTAAATTGACCTAATTAATCTAATTTCTAATTGCTCTAAATAATGACTAAAAATTAGAAATTTCCCAATTTGGTCATTGGGATTTATTTAGGTTAATTAAAATAATTAGTAATTAGAAATTTAAACTATGCAATATTTAGCTCAAATTGATTGGAACCAGCTGCAAGGAGCTGTAGGCTTAAAGCAAAATTTAAATTCTGTGGGTAGTATTACTTCGGAATTACTTAAGTACCTTTTCGTCTTTGCGGGACTTACTGTACTTCTTTTTCTTATTTTTGGCGGCTTTCAAATGATGACTTCCGGCGGAGATCCGGCAGGACTAAAAGAAGGCAAGGATAAAGTAACCCATGCTCTTATCGGTTTTGTGATTATCTTTACTGCTTATTGGCTGGTGCAAGCTATCGGTTTAATTTTTGGTGTTAATCAAATTCAACAAATATTTAGCAAATAATATGAGGAAGCTATTAGGCTTTTGGGCAATTGGGCTCTTAGGGTTTTTAATACCAACTGCTACTTATGCTGTGGATATTGGAGACACTTTTAACTCCCCTGTCAAAAGTTTTGGTTCACTGATTTCTGTTATTATTTCCAATGCCTATATCATTGCTGGCGTTATTGTGCTTTTCTTGCTTGTTTTCGGAGGTTTGAAAATTATTATGAGCGCAGGCGGTGGAGAACAACAAAAAACCGCTCAAGGCAAACAGGCTATTACTGCCGCAGTTATAGGCTTCTTGATTATTTTTACCAGTTATTGGATAATTCAAATAATTGAGACTATTACTGGAGTTTCTATACTAAAACCAATATTTTAAACATGATCAATATTTTCGGCGAAGTAAACCCCCCTCCTGGTGTTTCTAGGTATGGCAGCCTGCAAGAGGGAGGACTGGTGGATTTTCTAAACAATATCCTTCTTTTTCTCACTATCGCTGGTGGTATTTATACTTTATTTAATATCATTATTGCCGGCTATCAGTTCTTGTCAGCCGGCGGTAAGCCGGACGATATGGCTAAAGCCTGGGCCAAAATTTGGCAATCTCTGTTAGGTTTATTATTTATTGCCGGAGCATTAGTCTTAGGCGCTATTTTCGGACAAATACTCTTCGGCGATCCCACCATTTTGATTAAACCAAAACTTTTCCGTCCACCCAGCGGCGGACCAAGTATTGATGGATAAATAAAATATGTTACTACAAATACCCTTTGATATTTCTGGTGGAAAAGGCTTTCGCGGTATCGGACCTCTGGGTTTGGGCGATAATAAAAGCGCTTTTGACGCCCCTGCAATTTTTGCTCAATTAATTTCCAACGTCATCGGCTTTATGACCATTATTGCCGCCATCTGGTTTATCTTTCAGCTGTTAGTTGGCGGCATTCAATGGTTAAGCTCGGGCGGAGATAAAAATAAATTGGGCGAAGCACGCAGTAAATTAACCAGCGCCATTATCGGTTTGGCAGTAGTAGTCTTTGCCATTTTCTTAATCCGCCTAATTACCAACTTGATTGGCATCAGTACTATTTTGGATATTGAAAACGTAGTTAAAACCTTATCTCCTCAATAGAGGAGAATTAAATTACTCTAATTGACCTAATTTCTAATTGATCTAAAGAATGCCCAATGACACAAAGTTTCAATATGATCTGGAAGAAAGAACAGCTAAATTTGGAGAGGAAATTATTAAATTTTGTAGAAAAATTCCAAGAAGTCCTACCACCGATCCATTAATAACCCAGCTTGTTAAGGCGGGAACGAGCGTAGGCGCAAATTATTGCGAAGCTGATGATGCAGAAAGCAGAGATGATTTTAAACATAAAATTGGTATATGTAAAAAGGAAGCTAGAGAGGTAAAGCATTGGCTAAGAATAATTCCTATAGCTGTTCCAGAATTAAAAGATGAAGCAAAAATCATTTGGCAAGAAGCTAAAGAATTAAACTTGATTTTTAATTCAATAGTTAATAAACTAAAGCAGAAAAGAAATCAACCTAATTTCTCATTGTTCTAAATAATTTCCGAATTGGGATTTGATTAGAAATTAAAAATTAGTAATTAGAAATTTAAATATAATTATGAAAGGCGTTACTAATCCCTTATTAAATAAAGATTTACAGAATCTGTCAGGAGAGGACTTTTTTGCTAAACTTTTGCCGATGCTGATTACAGTTACTTTAGTCATAGCCGCTATTATCTTTATCTTTATGATGCTCTTAGGCGGTATTTCTTGGATGACGGCTGGCGGCGACAAACAAAAAGTGGAATCAGCCCGCGGCCATCTGACGAGCGCTTTAATTGGTTTATTTATCGTTTTTACCGTTTTTGCCTTAGCCACCCTGCTAGAAGGACTTTTTGACATAAATATTTTAGTTCTTGACATTAGCAAATTGGCCTTATAAAATTTAATTGTAACTATGAAAAGAACCCTGCAAACCGCCACCGCTACCGGAGCGGCTTTTTTATTATCAGCCTTACCCGCATTTGCTGCCGATAAAATTGATCTTAATGCTAAAGGAGATTTTGAGCCTCTTGGTAAATTAACTCCTGCTAGCGTAGTTTCTGGATTAGTCAGCTTAACTTTAGTTATTGCCGCTTTAGTTTTCTTTTTCATTTTAGTAATTGGCGGTATCCGCTGGATTATGTCCGGAGGGGATAAACAAGCTACTGAAGGCGCCAGAGGTCAAATTACCGCCGCTCTCGTGGGATTGGTCATTGTCTTTTCCGCTTGGGCCATCTTACAATTAATTAACGCCCTATTCGGCATCAACATTCTTAATCTATCTATCCCCAGCCTTAAACCTTAATAGTTCGGCGTTGCTCACTACTATAAGTATTTCAACATAACTCACTGTCATGACTTGCTTCTTGCCTAAGCTATTGATACACTAAATTAATGGTTAATTATTTGGCGCAAACAAAGTTAGAAGATGTACCCGGAGCTACTGAAAACGGCGTAGCTACTATAAAAGGGTTAGAGGTAATTTTTTCCAATGTAGTTACCATTGCCATAGCTCTAGCTGGTATTGCTCTTTTTATCATGTTAATTAGTGGAGGGTTTAAATTCTTAACTGCCGGCGGCGATAAACAAGGAGTGGAAGGCGCCAAACAAACTTTAACTTATGCTTTAATTGGATTTGTGGTTATTATCTCGGCCTTCCTTATTCTTCAATTTATCAAAGAGTTTACCGGAGTAGACGTAACGATATTTAAAGTAACACAATAGAATTAACCTAATTGACCTAATTATTCTAATTAATCTAAATAAATCCTAATTGGGGAAATTTCCCAATCTTGGAATTTGATTAGAAATTAAAAATTAGTAATTAGAAATTTAAAACATGCGCTTCTTATTTATTTTATCGCTTATTACTTATTGCCTACTGCTTACCATTCCTGTTTATGCTGAAGAAATTGATACGAGCGCTGACACTCCCACCTTCGGAGAAAACATACCCTTGGGAGATAGTGTGGTAGCTGAAGGCACACCAGGGGCGGTTACAGTTAAACATCCTCCCACAGAAGTTAATGTCGGACCCAGGGATAAGGTAAAGTTTCCTGACCTTAATGACTTAACTAATACTGCTACCCGAGCCTTACCCTTTTTATTACCAGATGACCAGCTACAAAAACTAAAATTACCAGAAGCAAATACAAATTTAAAAGGAGTCATTTATAACCCCGGCTGCAAAACTCAAGGAGAAAAATCTGCAGAAGCTAAGGGTAGTAAAGAATTCTCTGCGCCGGATTATTGGTCTAAATTAATTGGTGCCACTAAATTAAATCAAGCCATTGGTGTACCAGGCAATTCTTCCGATGTAGAATTATCTTTGCCAAATTCTCCCTCCTCCATTCCTGATGGAAACCAGGAACTTCCTAATTGCCCTCCCGAATTAGCCGGAATTACTTCAAATAGTAGTGTTGATACCGAAACACATGGAACTTTCACTAATGTTAAATTTAGTTGGTTGGAAAAAATTATTGAGATCGTCAAGGGTTTCTTACCTGGACAATCCCAAGTCGCCTCAGTCATTATCAAGCCTCAAAAGTTCCTTCAAGGAGAAGCAGCATTTGCCAGACAAACATCAGAAGAAATGGGTTTTCTAAGAAGCTTCTGTCCAGAAAATTTATGCCCTAAACAAGTAGATGAATTAGTAAACACAGACTATGCTATAGGCAATGATACTAAAGATATAAAAATTGCCTTTAGAGGCGTGGCCGGAGCCAGGCAAGGGGAAACTTTACTTAAACAATCTCTTTATCCCCAAGAACTGCAATATTTAGTAAGTTCTGGCGGGACTACTGACAATGGCGGTACTACCACCAATACCGGCACTGGTTTAACTTATACTCTTCCCTATCGCGATGCCAATTTTATTATTTCTAATGAGACTAAACAAAGATTAATCCAGCGGGTTTTACAAAATTGGCCCAACAGTAAAATTTTTGATTATTGGGATACTGTTGTCAGCCGGTCCCGATCAGCTGGCGTCAATCCGGCTTTTACCATGGCTATTTGGATTGAAGAAAGTGCAGCCGGCGGCGCTATCCCGGTCACTGGAGGATACAGTGAATTTGGCTGTTTTCCTAACGGCGATACTAGTCAACGCGTACCCTTTGATAAATCATTAAACTGCTTTATAAATTTCACTTCTATAGAACATCCTAACGACTTTACCGAATGGATGAAATATTTCTGCGGTCCCCAAGTTCAACCAATCTGTGCTAATAACCCCAACTTTGTCAACAACTTAAAAAACTGGTATGATGAAGTTAGTAGATAACAGCTAATTCATAATTGAAAATTGACAATGTATAATTAAAGCATGAATATTCTTAAAAACTGGAAAGTAATTATTTTAATCTTTATTTTTGGACTCTTGTTCACAACCTCACCTGCCTATGCAACTATTGGCACTCTTAATTTAGGAGATTTCCAGCTAAATATATCAAAGAATCAATATAACAAAGAAAGCTTTGATTTCCAAAGCCTAACAGGATTAATGGGAGGATTAACAACTATGTTAGTAGGGTGTGCTAATGAAACCTGTCCAGATGAGTTGAAAATAGGCGCTATACCTGCTACCGGAAACGCTATAGCAGGCATGGTTACACACCCACCAGCCTCGGGCGTGAGTTACCTAGCAGATCTGGGACGACGAATGAATATAGTTCAACCAGCTTACGCCCAAACCGGATTTGGCTTTAATGCTATTAACCCATTTCAAATGGCTTGGAGTGCCACCAGGAATTTTACCTACTTACTTTTCGTGATAGCAGCAGTAGGTTTTGGTGTAGCTATTATGCTACGCACTAAGATTTCCCCTCAAGCAGTTATCACCATACAATCAGCTTTACCTCGTATTGTTATAGCCCTCATATTTGTAACATTCTCTTATGCTATTGTGGGATTTATAATCGATCTGACATACTTGGGCTTTGGCTTACTGGTATTTGGTTTACACTCTACAGGTCTCACTGTCATAATTGATCCCTCAGCTAGATATCAGGAATATACATCAGCGGGTTTTGCCCAAACAATAGGATTCATCTCTAGCCAAGGAATGGGGGGGGCTTGGAATATTGCTCAAGGATTAGGGGGACTATCGGCAGGTATTGGAGCGGCAATAGCTGGCATACTAGCAGCTGTAGTATTACTATTGACAAAAATACCTTCAGCCGCTGGCACCGTACTTACTCTAGGGCAAGCGATTGGGGCGGTTGCCAGTCCATTTTTACCAGTTCTACTTATGCTTATACTCGCAGTTTTATTCTTTCTTATTCGCGTATTATTCGCTCTTGCTAGATCCTATCTACTTCTATTATTTTACCTTATACTAGCTCCTCTTTTTATACTGTGGGGAGCTATACGCGGAGAAGGAATATGGAATTCATGGTTAAGAGGAGTTTTAGCAAATGTTCTTGTTTTTCCAACAGTTGGAATAATTATTTTTTTAACCGGAGTTTTAATTGAGTTAGTAGGACAAGCAGGAGGAGCATTATGGACACCCCCTTACGTAGGAGGAGGAGCAACTATAATTCAGGGTATGATTGGATTAGGAGCTGTTATGCTTCTGCCTACTATACCAGATATAATTAATCAACTACTTGGCACGAAACCTATTCCTATACAACTACCCCAAGCTCAAGCACAAATCCAACAAGCTTTGGGCGGTATAACACAAGGTGTAACAAGAAGATTCTTTGGATAGGTTAGGTAATTAAATAAAAACGATTTTCAAGCCCTATCTAGAGGATTAGCGATAGCATCCTCAAGAGCGTCAATAATATAAAGAGGATCTTTTCCTTTTTGATCGGTAAACTCTTTTTCACGATGTAAGCGGTATGGTCTATAGACTTTACTATTTTCTATTTGCTGTATTTCTATATTACTAAACAAATCTTTTATTAATACATCTCCTGGAACAATACCCCTCTTTTGTTTTTTAACATTATTTATTAAATTTCTAACATCAATATTTATAGGGTATTCACTTTGGCCAATTTTTACCACATTCATGCTCTCTGCTAAAAAACCACTTTTAAAAATAGCATCAAAGATTTCTTGCTCACTTAAACCGGCACCACCACCATGCCTGGTCCGCAAACGACGTAATTCAACATCTGTAATCATTTGCTTATCTTGTATAGCAGCATTTATACCTGCCACTAAATTAATTTTGGCAATTAGCATTAATTTAAATATTGTTTCTTCGTTAAGACCCCTAGAACTTAAATAAATTTTGGACCCTATATCAAAGCCTTTATTAAAATCATCCCAAAAATCCACATTGCCCATATTTTCTAGTAATTTAGCAAAATTTGTGGTGGTCATGGCATCATAAAAGGCACCTAGATAGGCAAGATGTAATCCCCAAGGTACTGCTAACGAATCCTCTCGAAAACCAGTCATCTTCTTCCAATTTTTGGATTCACCTCTATATTTAATATTTTGAAGGTTAGTTCTAAGATTTAAAGGAAGCCTTTGCGCAGTTATCTTACCTTCATCTTTTTCTTCTTTAATTATTAACTCATTTGGATCAATTATTAAATCTTCTCCCAGCCAAGGCACATCTTTTAAACTAAAACCATGGGTTTTTATTAAATCCCATAAGGACACTCTCAACGAAATACCATCATTACTTTCTAGCAAAGGAGCTACTACCTTAAGATAATTATCGGTCAGGGCAAACATTGCTCCGGTATAGGCGGGATTGCCAAAGGGGGAACGAAATGCTTTCCATTCCCCAATAGCTCTAGCAGCAGGAAACTGCATTTTGTATTGATCACCGTAACTTGTTTCTACGGTAATTTTTTTAAACTTGCCTTCTTCACCATATTCTGCAGCACAAACAGCTGATTCATGAACATCCCAATGATGAATTAATAATAATGCGATCCTAGCAGCTACATTTGCAAGATGTTTGTGCATCTCTTTAGAAGGATCAATAACAATCTCTTTATCATTTAAATGTTGATCATAAAATAATTTATTCTCTAAAAATTCTAAAAGCTGTCTCCTTTTTTCCGCAGATGGTTCTCTAATATATATATTGGGCATATTCTCCTCCTCACCCATTACTACATCAAGTAAAGGCCTTAATGTTCCTTCTATTAATTGGCTTAGGGGGGGGGTATCAGGCAAAAGCTCGGGTGCGAAGAACAAACCCTTGTAGTCAGATCCTGTTGGAACAACCTTATCCCTTCTAGCAGCATTTCCTACAAAATGATGATATTCTCTAACCTCCGCAGACAAAGGTTTTTGCACCTCACCATAAAACTCTACAATATGATTAAAACCAATCATAGCTTTTTCTAATGCCTTAAGCTTTTCTGCTCTACTACCAAAAGTTTCTTTTATCGCATCTTGTACTTTTCGCCTAACCAACTTATCCAACTCACTAATGGATTCTTCCTTATTTTCTCTTTCTACACCCTCTTTTTTGGCAGCGACCAGTATAGTAGCTTCTAAAGCTTGTTGCAGCCTCAATTCTCTGGGCTCTAAAACAACCGCTTCCTGTAAACTACGATATATTTTTAAAGCCCGATCTATTTTGATATAATCTCCCAATTGCTCATTTCCCATCTTAACTAAATGCTCCATCCTTATTTCGGGATAACCTTGCCGTATTCTTTGCTGAACAGTGGAGGTTGGTAATTCTTCTAATGTTTGGATAACTTTTTCTAATTCTCTTAACTCGCTTTGAGAAACCCATCTAAAATCTTCAGGCATTTTCCCGTATTCCTGTAATGCCACTAATGTATTCTCAATTTTTCTTAAGAAAAGAAGCCCTACTTGTTCTGGAGAATAATATTCCAACTCCTCTACTGATGCTCTCTCTATTTTTCTGAAAGAGCGCTCCGCTGTTAACGATTCTAAATGAGTTAACTCCGCAAACTCTCTTTCTGCTTGTTCACGCCTACTCCTCTCTTCATCTGATTCGACTTGTTGTGCCATATTTTCTACACCTTTCACCGCCTGGACACTTGGTGCTAAATCTGCAGGAGATTTTATTTCGCCGGCGCGGCGGAACTGCTCAAAACCAGAAGCCTGTTCTACGGCTTTAGCCACTTGAGCTTCTTCAATTGATCGTGGTTGTTCTATGCTCATAGGATTATCTTGGGCAGTTTCATCCATGTCTGCATTTTAACACGAAAACCCCCTTGACAGTCAATTCTATCTTTGACATAGTCAATAACGAAGTTGTGTTGAAGGAATTCCGGTGTAATTCCGGAGCTGTGCCGCAACTGTTATAGCCAGAAAACTAGCAACTTCTTAATTTATCCCGAGCAGGAACTATGGCTGAACGTCTGGCCTTTGATACCAGTTTATATCAGAAAGCTTCTTCCTTCCAACTGGTGGATGATTTAGCATCTCTCGCAATTGAAGTTAATGATGTTCCCCCAGATCAACGAATTAATCCTTATCAGTTAAAGGTAAACCAAGATCAACTGGTTAATGAAAATGATAGAGATTTAGTAGAAGGTTGTGCCTGGGAGACAGAATTAGACCGCGAGACAGCTCTGGCTGCATTAATGTTTAAAAATTATTTTCTAGGCCAAAAAGAAGATAGCCTAGCCATCTGGTTCAGCCCGCCTAAACCCTATCCAGAAGGTAGATTAGTAGTTGGTATCAGCACCACCAACCCCGAAGGGGCCCTTTCAGGGAAAATTATTAATTGTTGGGGCATTCCTATTGATTCATGGATTGAGGAAAAATATATAGACATAGCCAGGAAAATTACCGATTTATCACCCATGCCCTATCCGCCGATTACCAATATTAAAGATATCAGAAGCATGACTTTTCACCTTCCCAGACCGGATGACGAATTTACCTTTTTGGAAAATCTTATTCCCTTACCCCAAATCTGGCAAGCCATTAAAACCGCCGCTCCGGAAAAAATTAAGGAAGTAGCCAAACAAGATGCGCGCTCAATTACCCAAGCAGTAATCTCTCTTATTAGTGAAGCCCAAACTAATTACGATTATTTACTGGCTGGAGCTTTGGCAGAAAGACAAATGATGGAAATGGGGTGGAGAATGGATACTAAAAAATTTGGCTGCGGTATTTCTAATTTAGAATTAATGCAAGGATATGAATTTAATTATTATCAAATGAATGCTGATGGCAGTTTGAAAACAGCAACACATGAGGAAGGATGGCATTTTGGAGTTTGCCGAGTCTGTAATAAAAGCCGCGAAGTAGGTCCGTGCAAGATCTGCCAACCATGTGCAGATACACTCTAAAATCCTAAATTCTAATATCTAAATCCTAAATAATATTCAATTTCAAATTTAACAAATTTTCAAACTCTAGATTTTTCTACAATTGAGCCGAAAATTTTTGTTAATTCCATTGCTTCTTGTAATAATTCGTCTTTTTCTTTTCTATTTTCTTCTAAGGGTTCAATTAACAATAACCAATACCTACTTTCTTTTGCTTCTTTGCGACAAATCTTAATTCTCATTACAAAATCCTTTTTACTTAAAGACTCATTTGCTTCTATATAATTTGCTCCTACCGATCCTGAAGATCTTACTAGTTGTTTTCCATCTTCAATATTACTAATTGTTTTAGGAAACTTAACGACAAACAACCTCACTCTTTTAGCAAAATTTAGCGTCCTCTCTTCTAAATCATATTGTTTTGAATTTTGCTGTTTGATCATTCTAATTTATTTAGAATTTAGGGCTTAGTGCTTAGAATTTATCTTTTTATAAAAGTATATCGGTCCGTAGACTGGACCATGGGGATCAACTTTAATTGGCTTCCAACCGGGAATAGGAAAACCGGTGGCTACTACTGGCGTTCCTGGTTTTAATTCTTCTTCCAGTTTGGGTTTTAACTTTTCGTTAGTTTCTTCTAGTAGATACAGACTGACAATATCAGCGCTACTTAAATCCTGATCAAACAAATTTCCCTTAATAATTCTGGCATTCTTAATACCCAACACTTTTAACCACAGCCTTGAATAAAGAACCCGGATCGCATCAATTTCCACCCCTACCGCCTCTGCTCCCAACATGGCTGCGGCAATCACCAACCGGCCATCACCTGATCCTAAATCATAAAACTTTTTACCCGGACCTACTTCTCCTAATTTCATCACCCGCGCTACCACATCTTTACCCATTGGTACAAACGGCGCGCCGAATTTCGTGCCGCTGCGCAAATACGGCAGCATAAAAAATAAAGCCACTAAGAGTAACAATAATATGCCCAAGGTCTCAAATATGACCTAAGTGTACTCTACCCGCAACTTCCGTGTAAATTTACAAAACTTGCATCTTGCGTTTCATATGATACCTTAGAATATAAGCACGAAATCCTAAATCCGAAATCCGAAACAATATTTAAGTTTCAAATATTTAAAATTCAAAACATTAGAATTTGTTTCGAGCTTCGATATTCGTGCTTCGAATTTTAAACTTTTATGCAGCAGCACCCGGTACCGCAAAATATTGCCAGTTATGAGTTCCGTTTGGTCGGCGACATGACCTTAAAGCAGTTCTTTCAAGTGGCTGGTGGCGCCTTAGTGGCTTTGCTTTTTTACGCTTCGCCTTTACCCGGTTTTATCAAATGGCCAATTATTTTTTTGTTTAGCGGTTTAGGCGTCGCCTTTGCTTTCCTGCCGATTGAAGATCGGCCCTTATCAATGTGGTTTGTGGCCTTTTTGCGGGCCATTTATTCTCCTACTAAATTTGCCTGGCAAAAAGGAGCCGCTTTTGACACCTTTGCGCCGGAAACCGGGCCGGTCTCGGTCATGCAAATAGCGGCCACGCCTGGCGGAGAGCAAGCGGCGGAAATTTATCTAGCCACCCCTGCTACTTCTGAAGAACCAGCTGTTTCTAGCCTGGAAGAAAAAGAACGATCATTTTTCCAAAAAATGCTTTCTTTATTTCCTACTGTCAAATCACCCTTCGACTCCGCTCAGGGCCTGCGGCCAACATCGGCACCCCAATCGGTCCAGCCTGTCCAAGAGGTAGAACCAGTTCAGGCAGCACAGACTTCCGCGATTGAACCATCACTGCAAACCCAATACGCCCCACCTTCTCCACCCATAACTCCTAACCCACAACCCCCAACCCAAATTCCTGTCTGGCTCAATCAAAAAGTGACTACTGTACCCTATAATGCACCGGTTCAGGTGGCGCCCCCTCCTCCCCAAAATCCTCCTTCCATGTTTACCAGTGCTACGCCTATGCCTTTTTCACCATTATCGCCAGTCTTTAGACCAGAGGTGATGCCCCGCCGTGGCCCTGGCCGCCCCCGTCTAAATGCACCAAGGCTGGAAATATCCTCTGTGCCTCCGCCTGCTCCGGCTGCTCCCAACATTATTGTTGGCCAAGTCATAGATCCCCAAGATAAAGTAATTGAAGCGGCCATTATTGAAATTAAAGACAGTGAGGGCCGGCCAGTCCGGGCTTTACGCACTAATAAAGTCGGCCACTTTTTAACCGCCACCCCTTTAATGCCAGGCCAATATGAAATTATGGTAGAGAAAGAAGGTTTGATATTCGACCCGATTCAAGTAGAAATTAGTAATCAAATCGTTCAACCTTTGGCCATTAAAGCTAGGGCAAATTAAAGAATTGACCTAAAAAATTACCAAGATTTAGAAATTTCCCAATTTGGGATTTGATTAGAAATTAGTAATTAGAAATTAAAAATTTAATGTTATGGCTGCTAAACCGATCACTGCCTCCACCCAAACACAGTTACCTATTGCCGATATTGCCGAAGATTTAGTTCTTTTAAAAAATGGCGGCGCGGCTTTAGTACTTACTTCTACTTCCCTTAATTTTTCTTTACTATCTGAACGGGAACAGGAAGCTATTCTGGCCGCTTACGCCTCCTTTATTAACTCTCTTTCATTCCCCACCCAAATTGTCGTTCGCTCAGAGAAAAAAGATGTTCTGCAGTATCTGGACTTTTTAGAAGAGGCCCGGCAAAAGCAAACCAATCCCAAACTGTCACAAATGATGGATGAGTATAAAAACTTTATTTCTCAAACTGTCAAGAAAAAAGGGGTGCTGTCTAAAAGATTTTTTATTGTTATTCCTTTCTCTCCTTTAGAATTAGGAGTCAAGCAAGCTTTATTGACGTTGGCCAGAAAACCGAAAAAATTACCTTATTCCCGTTCTTATATTATTAAAAAGGCCAAAACTTCTCTTTACCCTAAACGCGATCACTTAATCCGCCAGGCCGGCAGACTGGGATTAAAAATTAGACAACTAACCACCGACGAACTGACTGATGTTTTCTTTGAACTTTATAATCCGCAAATACGGGATAAATTACTGGCTCAACAGCAAACTTTAAATCTGGAGCGCTCCAGCCTGTCTGCGCAGGCAGGCCTGCAAAATGATAACAATAATTTGGTAGATTTGCTCTCCCCCCTGTCTATGGAAATTGATTTTTCCTTTATTAATATGGACAACCGTTTATATCGCACCATCTTTGTCTCGGGGTATCCCCGCTTTGTCACCGCCGGCTGGCTGGATCCGATTATTAATTTTGACCACACTCTTAATTTATCTTTCTTTATCTATCCGGTAGAAGGAAAAACTGTCTTGGATGATTTGCGCCGCAAAATTGCCGAGATGGAAGCAGAAATATCTACTGATGTCCAACGGGGCCGGATTATTAATCCCGGCACCCAAGCTAAACTGGAAGATGCTATTGGCCTGCAAGAGCAGCTGGTGCGGGGTGCCGAACGTTTTTTCCAGTTTGGTTTTTACATTACCATCCCGGCGGACAATCGGGAAGAATTGGAAAATGTTACCAAACAAATCCAGTCCACTTTAGGAGCTTTATTAATTAATGCCAAACCCGCTACTCTGTCTCAAGAAGACGGCTTTATTTCTTCTTTGCCCTTGGGTTATGACGAGTTGACCATCACCCGCAATATGGACACTTCTTCTCTGTCTACCACCTTTCCCTTTACCTCGGCAGAACTATCTCAAGAAGAAGGGGTAATGTATGGCATTAACGAAGACAATGGTTCTTTAATTATTTTTGACCGCTTTAAGCTGGAAAATCCCAATACCACTATTTTTGGTACTTCCGGCAGCGGCAAATCTTACTTTGTAAAATTAGAAGCTGTACGCTATTTGATGGTAGGCACAGAAATAATTATTATTGACCCGGAAGCAGAATATCAGACTTTATGTGAAGCAGTCGGCGGCCAATTAATTTCTTTTTCTTTTGGCTCCCCCAGTAAAATTAATCCTTTTGACTTACAAACCGTCCAGGCGCCGGGGGAAAACCAACTGGCATTAAAACTATTATCTCTCCACTCCCTTTTTAAGGTTATTATGGGCGCACTAACGCCCCAGGAAGAGGCTTTGCTGGACAGAGCGATGATATCTACCTATCGGGCCAAAGGCATCACCCAAGACCCCCAAACGCACAACCGCGAAGCCCCTTTAATGGAAGATTTATATAAAACTTTTATCGGCATGGAAGAGCCGGAAGCGGCCAATTTAGCCGCCCGTTTGGAAAAATTTGTCAAGGGTAGTTTTACCGGCATCTTTGACCAGCATACCACGGTTGATATTACCAATCCTTTTACGGTTTTTTCCGTGCGGGACTTGGAGGATGCCTTGCGGCCAATTGCCATGTTTATTATTCTGGACTTTATCTGGACCAGGGTCCGGCGCGATATCAAGCGGCGGATTTTAATTGTGGATGAAGCTTGGCATATGATGCGCTATCCAGACTCAGCCATGTTTCTATGGTCTGTTGCCAAGCGAGCCCGTAAATATTGGCTGGGACTATCCACTATTACCCAAGACGTAGAAGATTTCTTGGCTCAAGAAATCGGCAAAGCCATTGTTAATAATGCCGCCATGCGGATTCTGATGAAACAATCGGCTAGCGCTATTGACCGGGTGGGTGAGGTTTTTCATCTCTCTGAAGGAGAAAAACAATTATTGTTATCTGCTGATATTGGCGAAGGTATTTTCTTTGCCGGACCCCATCACGTCGCCATGCGCTCGGTCGCTTCGGAAAAAGAACATGCGTTAATCACTACTAAGCCGGAAGAACTAGCTGCTAGGCAATCCTTCGGCTCAATTCAAAATCCACAACCCGCCCCTAATCCAGAACCACCCACTGCTACCATACCCGCCACTGTCACTTGGAACCTCACTCCTAATCCCAAACCGTCAACATGAATCAAAATTTAGCCAATTTTTTATTGCAAGGCGTTAAAGCCTTTGCCGGCGACCCCCATTTGCTCATATGGCAGGATTTTAGCCGGGAAGAATTCTTCCAAATAGTCACTGAATTATTCGGTAAGCAAGACCTCTCACAAGTTGTGATCACTTTGGAAAAAATAGCCGGTGGTGAATTGACTGCCAATATTCCCCCTAACCTTAAAGAATTAGTGCAAAAACTGGAAGATGTTCAAAGTCGCAACGAAGAAATAAAAATGAACGCCCGCAGATGGGTTAGACAATATGTGGTAGCCCAATATTTAATTAAAGAAGGTAAATTCCAACCGCCAGATCAGCCTGCGGCTACAACAGAACCATTAACTAAGACAAGACCGGTTATTACTACTACTTCTCCTGCCACTCCACCCCTTAACCCCAGTTCGACTTCGCTCACTGCAGGCGCTCAAAGCCTGCGGCCCGCCCCACAGCCCCCAACTTCTACCCCCACTACTGAATCAGTTCCCAGCGAAGTTTACCTAGTCAAAAACCAAGTTAGCGCCCCTATTTTAAAAGAAGTCACCAATGCCATTTCCTCTTTACCTTTACAAATTATCCGAGGTACTATTTCTCTCGGTCAAGAAGCTCTCGGTAAACAAAATCCTCAAGGAGCTTCTACTTTAGCTCTAGCTCAAGTGGGGGTAACTGCTCAATCACTGACTACTGCCGCCAATAATTTTAGTCAAACAGCATCTTTAAGTGAACGCCACGTAGCCCAAGCCATACTCAAACAAGCTAGTATTCTTAATCTCTGGGAAAGACAACATCCTTTACTTTCTTCAATTCTTAATACTATTAATCATCCGGAAAATATCCAATGGTCAATGTCTACCCGCCCACCTATTGCTGGTGGCTCTGGCGAACCCACACCTCAATTAAAAGCTAAGCTGGAAGTTTTTAAGTTGAAACTTGATCTAAATCAAAAGCTTGTTGGAGTGGAAAATACCACTGGCGGCAATAGAAAAAACATCTTAACCAGCCTTGGCCAAAGCCCTTTGGTTAGAACTATTACTTCTCCTTTGCGTAACTTATCAGCAAACATTATCTCCCGATTACAAATTATTACCATTCGTGCACCCCAGGATTTGAAAAGTGCTTTAGGTTTTGGTCCGGTGGGCCTGCCTACGCAGGTAGGTCAGATTGGACAGATGGCCACTCGCGCCATCACTGGTCCAGGTCAAACTCTTACTGCTCGCGGCCTACAAGCTGGTTTTTCTGGAATGGGTAAATTTTTAGGCGGTGGCCTTAATTTTCTCAAAGGCTTAACTTCCCTGGGTGGAGTTTCTGTAAGTGGGGTGTTTGGTGGTACCATTGCCGGTGTTTCAGGGGGTATTGTATTAGCAGTTATTATTGGAATTTTTGCTGTATTAATCTTACTAACTATGATTAATATTAATACCCACCAAAGCGCCTTTTTAGGCGGAGCAGAAGAAGAATCAAAATATATTAACATCGTTAAAACCACTCCCCAAACAATTTTTACCAACGACAATCTGCCTGATAGTATTTCCTATACCATTACCGTTTCTCCTAAAAGCGGCAAATTAACTGCTGCCACCATTGAAGATAAATTTACCGTCAGTAAACAAGGCAGTGCCCCGACTATTCCTTCTCAAAGCTGGACGGCTGATGAAATAATTGATAGTTGGCAAAAAACTTTTACTGTTGATGTTAGTCAGATTAAAGAACAGTTGAAAGATAGTTTATTAATTAACACCGTCACTGTTTCTGCTTCGGTGGAAAAACAACCTACTCAAACCAATAGCACGACTGTCACCATCATCATCGGCTCTCCACCACAAGATTGTCCCTCCGGCTGGCCGTTAGAACATGGTACAGTTACTCAAGGTCCTGATGGAGTCTACTCACATCAAAGCCTGGAGGCTTTAGATATTGGCGGCAATGAAGTGGGTACGCCGGTTTTTACCAGCCATCAAGGCCGGGCTATTTATACTCCCACCTATGGCGGCGGCAATGTAGTGGAAGTGGTAGGAGTTTGCAACGGTAAAGAATTCAGAAGCCGCTACGTCCATTTATCTTCTTATAATGCTGATATTATTAATAGAAATGTTAATAAAGGAGAGCGGGTAGGCAATGTCGGCAACACCGGCGCCTACACCACAGGACCGCATTTACATTATCAATTTATAGGCTTACCAATAGAACCACCATTTATTCCGTTGGCAATTAAACGGGGTTGTGCTGATAATTGCGGAGTCAGTTGGTAAAGATGATTAATTTTCTTAAAAAGCACTGGCTATTTATATTTTTAGGAGCGTTGGCTACTTTTTTGGTAACCCTATGGTTATATGGCCAATCTTTACAAAAACTACCCATCCTACCAAAAATCACCATCTCCGAACTGGAAGGGCCGGCTATTAGTCTTAATACTTCTTTGAGTTTTAATATCACTAGCCCACTTCCCACCCAAGCTGTTATTTATACTTATAAAAACACTGCTTTAACCAGTGAACAAATTAACAATATAGCCAAAATATTAAACTTCACTGTCTCCCCTTCTATGGTCCAGGATTCCCAATCAACTGTTTATTATTGGAATGATCAGGATAAGTTTTTGTCAGTTAATATTAACAATGGGGAAATTAGTTTTGGTCATTATCAAGCTCCCCAGGATAATACACTTCCTTTTCCCACTACCGATGAAGTAGAAAATTTATTTAACGAGCTGGCGAAAAATTTAGGTTTGAGTTCAAATTTAGAATTTAAAGTCCAACAAACGCGCTTTTTGAAAACTAATGGCTACAATTTAGCTGAAACTGATATCAGCCGGGCAAATTTACTGGAATTAACTGCCACTCCCCAAATTAATAACATCTCCATTACCACCTTTTTTGGCCAACCTCTAGCCATAATGAGAATTAGCCGCGACAAAACTCTTTACAGCTTAAAAACAACTATTTTGCCTAATTTAACAGCCGGCCCATCTTATCCTTTGAAAAATATTCGCGAAATCCAGGCAATGATTTTAACTGAAGGAAAAATTTTTAATAGTGGACAATCTACTGAAAACGATCAAATTACCCTCAATAGTTTGGGAATCACTAAAAGTAAATTGGTTTATTACCTATCTCCTAAAAATACCATCCTTTCACCGGTATTTATTCTGGGTGGAGAAAATAATACTGCCCAAATAGGTATCCCAGCCATTTCTTCTAACTACTTTCTGCTTCGTTAGTCCGGATGGGCATAATTAAATGAGTATAGGTTTTGTCTTTGGGGTCAATAAATAAACCAGGCGACATATTATTAACAAACTTAAATTCTACCTCGCTACCACTCACTGAATTTAAAAAGTCATTAAGAAAACGCCAGTTAAAGGAGATAATTAAACTATCACCCTCCAGTTTAACCGGAATTGTGGATTTTTGAGTGCCAGTTTGGGGATTTTCCGAAACCAAAACACATTCATTATTGGCAAATTCTAGTCTTACTCCATAATCTCGGGAAAAAATAGCCGAGAGTTTCAGGGTATTTTGTAATTCTTCTTTATCAGCTAGTATGGTAACATTAACACCTTGAGGAATAATTCGCTCAAAATCAGGATATTTCTCGCTATCCAATACTTTAGAAACTACTACTATATCTTCATTACCAAATAATGCCTGATTTTTATCTTCATCAAAACTAAATTTAACTTCAGAGTTATTAAAAATTTTATTAATTTCACCGATAATTTTAGCGGGAATTAACATTTTTCCTGGTAAATCCAGAGAGGTAGTTAATCTTTTAACAGATAATCTGACACCGTCTGTAGCTACCACTACTAATTCTTTATCACGAGGCCAAAATAACACCCCAGTAAATTCTACTCTCCCTTCCTCGCCTCCGGCGGTAAATAATACTTGATGAACAATACTTTCAAGTAAATTTTTAGGTAAAACTATTTTTTGTTTAGATAACTCATAATCAACTTGGGGGAAATCATTAGCTGGAATAGTAGGAATAGTAATTAATGAATTACCAGAAGAGATGGTTAATATTCCCTCTTTTTCCGTAAGTTCTATTTTACCCGGTTTTAAACTACTAATAGTATCTACTAAAATCTTGGCTGGAACTGCTATTTGCCCATCTTCTTCTACCTTTGCTCCTAACCAATAATTAATACCTGATTCTAAATTAGTACCACAAAGTCTAATTCTACCTTTTTCAATTGAAATTAGAATATGGGAAAGAATGGGAAGTTGAGATTTAGTACTGACAAAGCGGTAAACTGTATTTATCCCCTTTATTAATTCTTCTTGTAATAGTGATATTTGCATATATTAATACTAGTAGTTGTAGTAGTAACTGTTGATATCTGAATAATTAAGCCTACACCAACTTAAATACCAATGTGTATATTAAATACGATCTTGTGTTAATAATCAATCTTGATAACTAAACTAGTTTGTTAATAATTTAAAAATTATCCCCATAATTGTTTTTTTATCCCCAGGATTTGCTGTTCCACATCGCCAGATGTGGGGATAAGTTCATTAATTTTACCTACTCCATATAAAACAGTGGTATGGTCCCGATCACCTAAAATATGACCAATTTCTTCTAGAGATAATTTCATTTCTACTCTTAAAATATACATTAAAACCTGACGGGCATGAGCTAAAGTTTTAGTCCGGCCATGAGCAATAATAGCCTTTTTAGGCACCGAAAAATAATTACAAACCCGGGAAATAACTTCCTGGGGTGAAACTTGGTGGCTTTGGCCATTACCATTAGTGGAGTTATTAACTCCCTCTTTTTGGCCGGTCATTTTATTAATTAATTCTTCAGTGATAGGATTATTAAGTAATTTAGATTGAGACTGGAGTTTAATTAAAAACCCTTCCAAAGCTCTTGGTGAATCAACACAAGAAGCGATTTTTTGAATGCTCTCTATCGGCAGATCAATTTCTTTTTCTTTAACTTTAATTAAAAGAATGGCGCATAGTAGTTCAAAGTCGGGTTGACCAATATCTACAATAAGGCCGGCTTCAAAACGGCTGCGCAAACGGTCAGCCAGTTTGGGAATATCATTAGGCGGCATGTCGCTGGTCATAATAATTTGGCTGCCGGCCTTTTGGATAGCATTAAAAGTGTGGAAAAATTCTTCCTGAACTGTAGGTTTGCCGGCAATAAATTGGACATCATCAATTACTAATACTTCAATATTGCGGTACTTTTTTTTGAAGTCATTGGTAGTTTTGGTGCGGATGGCGTTGATAATTTCCACCATAAATTCTTCCCCAGTGCAATAAAGAACTTTGGTGTCGTTAAGGCTGGTAATAATTTCTCTGGCTGTAGCGATCGCTAAATGAGTTTTACCCACCCCTACTCCGCCCCAGATAAATAAAGGATTATAGGCATGGCCGGGATTTTTAGCTACCGCGTTGGCTGCGGCCCAAGCCAGTTGATTAGATCCAGAAACCGCAAAATTTTCAAAGGTAAAATGGATTGGTAAGCCGGCTCGGATTAGCCTGTCTTTAAGATGGTCGGAGCTAGGTATGGTTTGATTAAATAACGGAGAAGCAATTTCTGTTTTGGTTTTGGCAAAAAACGGATTTTGTTTAACTATAAAGATAAGATTATTGGTTTTTTTAGTAATTTGATTTAAACCATCTTGTAAAAGGCCAAAATAGCGCTTTTCCAAGGTGTTAGAAATATAGGAGGAAGGGCAGCCGATTTCTACTGTTTGACGGTCAGGCGCGGCTGGAGTAATTTTGACAATAAATGTTTGGCTAAACCAAGTAGAAAAAGTGGCCGCCGAAACAGACACTTTAACCACTTCCAGCGTTTGTTTCCACAAAGTTTGTTGTTCATCCATGGTACTGTGGGGTGAAACAGAGCAGGAGTTTGGTATGTATTATTACAAGAGTTATCCACAATCAGTCAAGAAGAAAAAAAGACGAAGAAGAATTAATTTACAATTGAGAAGGTATAATGTATAATTTATTAATATGCCTAAGCGTACTTATCAGCCACATAAAAAACAACGAGCGCGTGTCCATGGTTTTAGAAAACGAATGAGGACTAGAACAGGCAGAGCTGTTTTGGCCAGCCGGCGAAAGAAGGGTAGGGCGCGATTAAACGTTTAAATTTCTAATTACTAATATCTAATTTCTAAATAAATCCCAATATCCCAATTTAGGTCAATTAGAAATTAGATTAATTAGGTTAATTTTCTTTATGCTTCCATCACAATACCGCTTAAATGAAAAACGCGACTTCGATCGTGTTTTAAAAAAAGGACTAATGGAGCAAACAAGCTTGTTTGGTTTAGGCTATCTCAAACTAACTGATAACTTGCCATCCCGCTTTGGTTTGATTGTCTCAAAGCGAATTTCCAAAAGAGCGGTGGATAGAAATAGGATTAAAAGAATTCTACGGGAGTCCTTACGACATTTGCTGGAAAAGATGGATAAGGGATTTATGGTGGTAATTTTAGCCAAACATAAGTTATTATATTCTAATCAAAAAGAGGCGGAAGAAGTGTTGGCTATGGTTCTCAACAAGATAGGAGCTATAAAATAATGATAATTTTCAATTTTCACTTTCCAAAGGAAACACCCTTTTCAATTTTCAATTTGGGGATGAAGCTCTATAGAATAGTGATATCTCCTTTGGTAAACCAACTTACTGGAACTTACTCCAGCTGTCGCTACTTTCCCACTTGCTCGCAATACTTTGAACAAGCAGTCAGAAAATATGGTTGGTTAAGAGGTGGCGCTATGGGATTTAAAAGAATTGCCAATTGCCATCCCGGCGGGAAAGGTGGTTATAAACCGGTAATTTAAATATGTGGGATTTACTGATTGTTCAACCATTATTAAACGGCCTAATTATATTTTATAAAATCTTTGGCAATTTAGGGGTGGCCATTATTCTCTTTACAGTGGCTATTCGTTTGCTTTTGACACCTCTGGTCCTACCCAGCCTAAAGCAAATGCAAAAAATAAAGGAGCTGGCGCCCCATCTGGCGCGTCTGAAAGCTCGCCACCAAGGAGATAAAATGAAGCTAATGCAGGCCCAGACAGACCTTTATAAACAACATGGGGTTAATCAAATGGCTGGTTGTCTGCCGCAAATTCTGCAGATGGTTATCTTCTTTGGCTTATTTTCCGTCTTTAATAAAGTTTTTAGTGTGGCTAATGGCGGAGTTTCAATTGACAAGCTTAATGAATTACTTTGGCCAATTCTCCGCCTACCCACCAATGCTTCCATAGATATGCGCTTTTTATATCTTCATCTAGCTAAACCCGATATCATTCCGGGCCTACCCATTCCCCTACCGGGCATAATTATTATTGCCTCTGCCGCCGCCCTTTTTATCTCTTCCAAAATGATGATGCCAGTGATTACTAAAGAGGAGGAATTAGCCAAAAAAACTAAAGGCGCAGCTGATGATATGGCCGTGTCCATGCAAAAATCAATGTTGTGGATGTTTCCGGTGATGACTTTAGTTTTCGGGTTTAGCTTTCCATCGGGACTGGCTTTATTTTGGTTTATTAATTCTGCTTTTCAGGTGGGCCAACAATATCTAGTTTCCGGCTGGGGCGGCATGACGCCTTGGATTAAGCATCTTGGTATGCTACAATCTCCCCATGGCAGGTAATTTGGCAACCATTCAGGAAACTTTAGAAAAGTTGATAAAGCTCGCGGATGTTCCCGCAGAAGTCACTGGCGAAGAACTGGCAGATGGCGCAATGGCTTTTGCTTTGTCCACAGAAAACCCAGCCCTTTTGATTGGCTACCATGGTAAGACTATTGCCGCCCTGCAAACTTTATTAAACGTCATTGCCTACAAAAAGTTGGGTACAACCGGCAAAATTTTAGTTGATGTGGATGGTTGGAGGGAGCGTCGGGAAGAAGCTCTGGTAAGTTTAGCACAAAACGCCGCCCGCCGGGCCCGCGAAACCAATATTCCCCAACCGATTTATAATCTAAGTCCTTATGAGCGTCGGGTGGTGCATATGGCGCTGGCCGAGGAAGTTGGGGTAGAAAGCGAATCAGAGGGTGAAGGTAGAGATCGGCATATTAATGTAAAAGTTAAAAGTTAAAAGTTAAAAATGTAAAGTTAAAAGTGTTAAACACGACACACCTAGGGAATTTTCATTACAAACTCTTCTGGTTGTTAATTTTGTTTCTTCCTACTCAAATCGGATTTCATTTTTGGCCGGAGTGGGCTACTGTATTTGGCATCAGGGTAGATTACTTCTCCCCTACTGTTTACTTAACAGATGTATTAGTGGCGGGAATTTTGATTAGCTGGATATTAAGTAGAAATTTCAAATATCAAATTTCAAATATAAAATTTCCAATAATTGAATATTGGTATTTATTCTTCTAGCCACTTCCCTATTCGCCGCTCATAATCATGGTGCAGCGCTTTATAAGCTGGTTAAAGTGGTGGAGCTATTTTTCCTGGGAGTGTTATGTTGCTAAATCTAAACCTTTACCCATAATACATAATATATTACCCATAGCCCTATTCTATTCCTCCTTACTTGGGATAGTCCAGTTCCTGTTAGGTCACACCCTCAATGGACCCCTCTGGTGGTTAGGCGAAAGAACGTTTAGTATTGACACTCCAGGTATTGCTAAAATAGTGTTAAACGGGCAGGATTATCTGCGAGCCTATGCCACCTTTCCCCACCCCAATGCCCTAGCAGGATTTCTATTAGTGGGATTAATTTTGATGGGTCATAAATTAAATAAATGGTTGAGAATCTTAATTATCCTGGCGATTGTTTTAACTTTTTCCCACTCTGTCTGGCTTGCTGGAATAGTGGTTTTGTTATATCTCAAATGGCAAGTGGCAAGTGGCAAATCTAAACCGCAAGATCTTAAAACTAATAAAAAGATTTCAGATTTAAATTATAGATTTGTGCCCGAGGGGCCAAGCTTCGCTTCGTTTTGCGTTTTGATTTTTGCGATAGCGTTTAGTTTACTACTTCCCTTTTTCTCTTCAAAACTAACTTCTTATTTCGCCTCTCCTGATATTAGTCAAAGATTGGAGTTGGCCACCACAGCCGGTAATATGATCAAAGACAATTTTCTCTTTGGCGTGGGGTTAAATAATTTTATAGTTAGCTTGCCAGAGTATTCTTCTCAACCAGACCTAGTCTGGTGGCTCCAACCAGCCCACAATATATTTTTACTGGTTTTTGCTGAAACATGAATTATTGGATTAGTAATACTCTTATTTTTAATATTTAAAGTATTAAATCATTTATTAGAAATTAGAAATTTGAAATTAGAAATTGCAATCCTAACAATTCTATTGTTAGGATTGGTGGATCATTATTGGTTAACTCTTCAACAAAATCAGCTTTTACTAACCATTTTAGTTGGTTTAACTTTTAAAAAATTCTGATAAAATGTCTTTATGTTAACTATTTTTTGTGATGGCGGTAGTCGGGGAAATCCGGGGCCGGCTGCATCCGCCTTTGTAGTTCTAGATGAAACCGGCAAGATAATTAAATCAGAGGGAAAATTTTTAGGTCACGGCACTAATAATCAAGCAGAGTATACCGCAGTATTAATGGCATTTACTTTTTTAGCTGGCCTCCAAAATCAACCACTTAAAATTAATTTTTTTCTGGATTCAGAACTCGTCGTTAATCAATTAACCGGCCGCTACAAAATTAAAAATAAAAATTTACTGGCTATTATTATGGAAATTCGCCAAAAACAAAAAAATATTTCCGGCAAAATTTTTTTCCAGGCAATCCCGAGAAGTAAAAATAAATTGGCAGATGCGTTGGTTAACAAAGCTTTGGATTTCCAAACCTCTTTCACAGACTGAATATTTTTTCGCATCCGTTTTTTACTTTCATTTCCCGGAAAATATTTTTTAATATTTTTGGATGATTGAAAAAAACCGCAACTAATTCTACTCTATAGATATGGCCAAAGGTTTGGGCAGTTTAATTAGCGAGCATCATCATCCAGTAATTTGGGTAGTTAATGCTGCCTCTTTTTTGGGGGCAGATCTTTGCCGAAATTTATTAAAAAAAGGAGCAAAAATTATTGCCATTGATAATTGGCAAGTGGGGATTAAAGAAAATTTATTACCCCTGCAAGATAAAAATCTAAATATTCTAGAGCAGGATCTCGCCCAAAACTTTCCGACTAACCTACCCCTACCGAATTATATTTTTTATTTGGAAAGAGTGGGACCGGAAACAGCAGATTTATATTTTTTGCTGCTGCAAGAACAACATAAAGTAATTGAGCGCCTTTTGGAAATTGCTGACCAGGCCCACGCTAAATTTTTATTTGCCAGTAGTGAGCAAAATAAATCGGAGAAGCTTCGCGAAGTTAACCAATTCTATAAAACTTTTGTTTTAGAATATGGCAAGAATAGACAGGTAGATGTCCGGTTGGTGGAATTAGGAAACTTATACGGTCCAACCATGCCTTTGTTTTTGGATGATCCCCTGGGAAACATTATTCACCAGACACTTTTATCTTCACCTCTTGCTTATGCAGCAGGACACCAAAAGGTTTTGCCTTTATTTTTAGATGATGCAGTAAGTGGCATAATACTGGCCATGTTTTCGCCTAACAGTCGTGGTAAAACCTTCTCCTTTGCTGTGCGCGAAATAAGCATTTCTGTTTTTTACGACACGGTTAGAAGTGTGAGCCAGCAGGGGATTGGTAGCCATTCTTTTTCAGACGCGGATGAGTCTTGGGGTGGTGAATTATTGCCGGTTCATACCCCTCTGGTTTTAGGCATTAGTCAAACCTTGCAATACTTTCGCGAAAATGTTTCCAAAATAACTCCCAAAATTAGAGAAACTAAAAGCCAACGACCAAAGACTAAAGACTTGTCTGCCGGCAAGGCAAGCCACAAGCCAATCCCTAAAGGCTGGAAATGGGCTATCTGGCTGGGGTTGATATTAATATTCTTCTGGTTTATCGGCTTACCATTTTTATCTTTTACCGGTGGGGGAGTGATGCTCGCGATGGCCAAGAAGTCTTTTGCCGCCGGGAATTTTAATGAGGCTAGCCGCTGGGCGAATTTTAGCAAGCAATCCTTGGTAGTGGCAGATAGTAGTTTGGGTAATTTAATGATAATTCCGGGAATGGGGGAAAGCCTTCTGCCGGCGAGAAATCAGGTTCGTTCTTTAGAGGAGGTGGCAGATATAGCAGTCAGGGGAGCTAAGATTGCCGGTCTGGGACAGAAAATTTTTACTGGTGTGATCGGCGGCGATAGTGGAACAGAAGAGCAGATTGTTAATAGTTTTGTACTAGAAGTAGATTCATTAAGCCGCGATTTAAGTCTCTCGGCCGCCGAGAAGAATGACTTTTTGCGACAGAACTTCCCGGTGGATTTTACCACTATCACCAAACTAACCACCCTGGTCAAAGAAACGCCTGATTTGTTAGGCTTTAAAGGTAAAAGGCAATATTTATTGCTTTTGCAAAATAATATGGAGTTGCGGCCTACGGGCGGTTTTATTGGATCAATTGGTTTATTGACCATAGATCATGGTAAGTTAATTAATATTGATATTCAAGATGTTTACGAAGCCGATGGTCATCTTTCAGGACATGTGGAGCCGCCGCCCGCCTTAAAAACTCACCTGGGAGAAGCCAACTGGTATTTGCGTGATTCTAATTGGGATCCTGATTTTCCCACGACTGGCCAACGGGCCGCCTGGTTTTTGGATAAGGAATTAAACCAACAGGTGGATGGGGTAGTGGCTTTGGATCTAGAAACAGTTAAAAAACTAATAGGAATTGTTGGGTCATTAGATATAGCTGATTTCAATACTAAAATTAATGAAAGTAATTTTTATGAAAAAACCCAATTTTTTGCCCAGGAAGAATTTTTTCCGGGATCCACCCGCAAGCGTGATTTTTTAACTGCGACAACCCGCATTTTAATAGACAGATTAAAGACGAGCCAAACGAAGATAGTTTCCATAGGGAAGGTAATCATGGATAATCTGGCTGGCCGCCATCTATCTATTTATCTTAATAACCGTAAGCAACAAGCGATTCTTGCTGAATTAGGTTGGGATGGGGGACTAAGGGATGTCAAATGCCTGCCTGCCCCGCTTGCGCAGGCAAGGCAGGCAGGTCAAATGTCAAATGTCAAATGTCAGGAGGACTATCTTTTTATCGCAGAAGCGAATGTGGGAGTGAATAAAGCGAATTTTGGTTTATCCCGTAGCGCTCAACTGGAATTGTCGCTAAATTCGGATAAGTTGCTGCATAATTTGACCATCTCCTACGTTAACCAAAACCCTAAAGGCAAAATTGATTTGGGTTACAAAAACTATCTGCGGCTGTATAGTCCACTTTCGTCTGCTGTCATATCGGCCAGTTTAGTCAATCCCGCCAACGGTCAGAGTGTCAATTTAGCGCCTGATTTCAGCCAGGAGCATGGCAAGAATGTGGCCGGAATGTTAATTCTCGTGCCGGCAGGGGAAACTAGGCAACTGTTGATATCTTGGCAAAACTCTCTCCAAATGACTGATCGGGGTAGTTTAGTCTTCTTATGGCAAAAACAATATGGGGTGGTGGAGGATCCCGTCACCTTGAAGATTCGCTATCCCGACAATTTCAGAGTTACCTTGTTTCCCCCTTCTTCCTTGACGGAGAGTAATGCTGTGGGGTACAATACCCTATTGCGCAGTGATGTGCAGTTTTCAGCAATATGGCAAGTACAGACAGAGTAAAATTAGCAGCCAAAAAACGAACCCTAGAAGGTAGAAAAGTGCGCGCTCTTCGTCGTGACGGTATTATGCCGGCTAATGTTTATGGCAAAAAAATAACTTCTCAAGCTTTAGAATTACCCTTAAAAGAATTCCAGGCAGTTTATGAAAAAGCAGGGGAGACGGGTTTGATAGATTTACAAGTTGATGAAGAAACCAAACCAGTTTTAATAGTTAATGTTCAACTGCACCCAGTTACTGATTTGCCCATTCATGCTGATTTCCGCCAGGTTGATTTAACAGAAAAAATTACCGCCACGGTTCCTGTGGAGTTAACTGGCGAAGCCCCCGCTGAAAAATCCGGCATAGGAATTCTCGTGCAGCAAACTAATGAAGTGGAAGTGGAGGCTTTGCCGACCGATTTGCCAGAAAAATTATTGGTAGATGTTAGTAAACTGGAAAACGTAGATGAGGCGATTTATGTAAGCGATTTGATGGTCGCGAAGGATAAAGTAACGGTAGTAACAGAGGGAGAACAAATTGTGGCCAAGATTGAACCGCCAGCCAAAGAGGAAGAAGTGGCTCCGCCAGCCCCGGCTGAAGGTGAAGCAGTAGAGGGCGAAGTACCGGCCGAAGGTGGAGAAACTCCGGCAACGGAAGAAAAACCAACCATAGAGGAAGAGAAGAAAAAAGCCTAGTAGCCTAAAAGCCTCTTAATTTCTCCAGTTTCTTCGTAATTAGGGTCCAGATTTTCAGCAATAGCTAGAGCCACTTGAGATTTCTGATCTTCCTGTAATTGCCAATAAAGAATAGCCAGTTTTAAATAACTGTCGCGGTAAGTGGGGGTTTTTTGGACAACTTGTTCCCACTTACTAATTTCTACTTCTATGGGAATTCTGGCCTTTTTAGCTAACTCATTTCTGGCCCAGATAGAAAGGTTGGCCAGCGAGATAAGCACCACTATAAAACTCACGGTCCACCACAACAGATTTATTCTCTGAACTCCTAACTCCGAACTCTGAACTTTTTCTATCTTGGCCATTGGGCAGTAATCAGGGCTTCCTCTTGGAAAGTGCCGGGCGTCAAGCCTGCCTGCGCAGACAGTCGTTTGGTCTCGCGGGCAGTTTGCCAGATAACTTCGGTAACAAATGGCATAAAAGGATGAAGAAGACGTAGGCTGCGATCTAGAACATAAAGTAAAGTAGGTTGAGCTTCTTGGCGCCGGCTTTTAGTTTTTTCTAAATAAATATCAGCCAACTTTTTCCAGATGAAATCATAAATTTCTTCGCCGGCCGGGGAGAGGCGGAAGTTGTGAAGATGGCGAGTAACAGATTTAATAGTTTTGACTAATTCATCCCTAATCCACTTATCATCTTCGTTTTGAGTTTTGACATTTGACATTTGAGTTCCAGATTCATATGACAAAATGAATCTGGCTATGTTCCAAACCTTGTTGGTGAAATTGCGGTAACCGACAACTTTTTCCTCGGAAATTTTACTGTCATTGCCGGCCGTTGTGCCCACCACTAAGGCCATCCGTAAGCTATCCGTGCCATATTTGCCAATATATTCCAGGGGATCAATCACGTTACCGAGAGTTTTACTCATCTTCCGTCCCTGAATATCACGGACCAATCCATGCAGATAAACCGTTTCAAAAGGTGGTTTACCGGTCAAGGAAGTACTCATCATAATCATCTTGGCCACCCAGAAAAAGAGAATATCATAACCGGTTTCTAAAACTGTGGTAGGAAAAAATCTCTGCAAATTTGCTGTCTGTTTCGGCCAGCCTAAAGTGGCAAAGGGCCAGAGGGAAGAAGAGAACCAAGTGTCTAAGACGTCATTGCTGTCTGGAATAGAGTGGCCCCACCAGATTTGGCGGGAAATGCACCAGTCATGAATATTTTCAAGCCACTGGAAGTAAACTTTTTCAAACCTTTTGGGGATAATTTTAATCTCGCCTTTTTTAACTGCCTCTATGGCAGCTCGGGCCATGGCCGTGGTTTTAACAAACCATTGGAGAGAAAGTAATGGTTGGGTAATAGTGTCGCAACGTTGGCAATGGCCGACATTATTTTGATGGCTTTCTTCTTTTTTCAACAGGCCAGAATTTTGCAAGTCTTTGGCCACCCCGTCTCGGGCAACTTGCACCTCCATGCCCCAATATTTTTGGGGTACTAAATTAGAACTTGCCATTTTACCGTTTTTATCAATTACAGATGGGCGCGGTAAATTATGACGACGGCCAATTTCAAAATCAGTTTGGTCATGGGCTGGGGTGACTTTTAAAGCGCCAGTACCAAAATTTTGGTCAACTGCCATGTCGGAGATAATGGGAATTTCTTTGTTTATTAAAGGGATCGCGGCGAACTTGCCAACCAGCTTTTGATAGCGACTGTCTTTGGGATTAACGGCAATAGCACTATCGGCAAAAATTGTCTCCGGCCGGGTAGTAGCAATAGTAATAAGGCCGTAATCTAAAAAATATAATTTGCCGTTTTGTTCCTCGTAAATATTTTCTAAATCAGAAATGGCGCTGGCACAACGAGGACACCAGTTAACAATATATTCTCCCTGATAAATCAGACCCTTTTCTTTTAAAGTATTAAAAGCGATTTGAACTGCTTGTTGATAGTCCTCGTCCATGGTAAAACGGCGGCGTGACCAGTCGGCGCTAACTCCTAATTTTTTATGTTGATCATCAATGGTGTGGCCATATTTTTCTACCCATTGCCAAACTTCTTCTACGAATTTTTCCCGACCTAAATCAATTCTATTTTTACCATCTTTGGCTAGGGCGCGCTCTACCACATTTTGGGTGGCAATACCGGCATGGTCCACACCCGGTAACCATAAAGTTGTCTCTCCAAGCATGCGATGGAAACGGACTAAAATGTCTTCAGTTGCGGCAGTAAGAGCGTGTCCGATATGGAGTGCTCCAGTAACATTCGGTGGGGGCATCATCATTACAAATGTTTTTTTAGGTTCGGTAGATTTTTCTATAGGCCTAAAGTAGTTTCCCGTTTCCCACAGCGAATAGATTTTTTCTTCGTGCAGGCTTGATTGGTAAGTTTTCTCCATGAGTATTATTGTACTTCTACTCCAAGAGCTTTTTCAATTCTTTCTTTACTAATCGGTCCCGGTCGTATAATTTTCGGAATTTCTACTGAACAATCAACAATGGTTGATGGATCAACTTTTGCTAACTGACCGGCATCTAAAACTAAATCAATTAAACTTTTTTGTAAGTCGGAAAACTGGTCAAGAGATTGATTAATAGTATGGGGTGTTAAACCGCCAGATGGATTGGCCGAAGGAGTGGTGTAGGGGAAAGGTGATAATTTACTAAGCAATTTGGTGATAGGGGAGTCGGGAATTCTGATACCTAAAGTGGGTAAGTAACCAGTTAACAAGTCTGACACACACATTTTTTTCGGCAAGATTATAGTTAATGGGCCAGGCAAAAATTTATCGTATAAAATTTTTGCTGCTTTGTTGGTATGACATAGTTGATTTATCATCTCCCAGTCGCGGACTACAACGTGTGTTGGTTTGGCAAAATCTCGTCCTTTAATTTGATAAAGTTTGCGAATTACCTTTTCGTCTAAAGCATTAACTCCTAGTCCATAAGCCGTGTCAGTGGGGTAAATAATGGCTCCACTCAATATAAGAGCATCTACGGCTTGTTTAATTATCTTGGGATCTGGGTTATTGGCGTCAATTTTGATGATTTCCATATTAATTTTTATATCTCTCCAGTAATTGTTAATTCGGGAAGGGTTTGAATTTTTCTCCAGTTAACTGGTTGGTAATTATAAAAGGCGGCAGCGCCAATCATACTGGCGTTATCGGTGCAGAATTTAGGAGGAGGAACATGTAAAGAGATCTTAGATGTTAGATCTTGGATTTTAGAATTAAATTCTTCGCGCAAGCGAGAATTTGCTGCCACACCTCCACCCAACAGCAATGATTTGGGTTTAAACTTTTTGACAGCCCTCATAGTTTTGATCACCAGTGAGTCAACAATGGCTTGTTGAATTTCGGCAGAAAATTTTTGCAAATCTTCACCAGTTAACTTTTTATTTTTGCTAACTTCCCGGGCTACGGCAGTTTTCAATCCGGAAAAACTCCAATCAAAATAGTTCTCATTAATCAAAGGTCTAGGAAACATTTGTAGTTTTTCAGATTTCGGATTTTGTGCTTCAAATTTGGCGGCTTCAGCCGCAATGGCTGGCCCACCCGGATAGGGAAGTCCCAAAAGTCTGGCCGTCTTATCAAAAGCTTCACCAGCCGCATCATCGCGAGTCCCGCCGATCCAGGTAATTTTTTGGTGGTTTTCCATCAAAACTAAATCAGTATGTCCGCCAGAGACAACTAGAGCCAGCGCTGGGAATTTTGGTTCTTCATTTGGAAATTGGAAATTGGAAATTGGAAATTCGCGAATGAAATTCGCGTATATATGGCCTACAAGATGATTGACTGGTATTAAGGGTTTATTCCATAACCAGGCGAGGGTTTTAGCAGTCTCAACTCCGACTAATAATGAGCCGATAAGTCCTGGGCCGGCAGTGACAGCGAGGACATCAAGGTTAGAGCTTAGATATTGGAGATTAGAAGCTTGAGAAGGAAAAGCCTTTTTTAAAGCCTCTTCAATAACTGGTAAAATTGATTTTAGTTGTTCGCGAGCCGCCATTTCCGGAATAATGCCACCGGTTTTAGCATGCATATCGGCCGAACTGGCCAAAACATGAGATAACACTTTCCGGCCGTCTTCCACCACCGAAGCCGCGGTCTCGTCACAACTGGTTTCAATAGCTAGGATAGTCATAATTTACTGCGCGGTGCCCCGCAAATACACTGCTTGCCAGGGTTGGTAGGTGGAATAAAAAGTTTTGTCTTGTAAAACCCCACCTCCTCGTATTACTTTATAGTCAAAAGCCACCTTTGCACCGTTAACTCGGTGCTCTACTTGTTTAACAGTGCCGGTGGGTAAGGTGGGGTCATCCTGGTATAAATCAGGAGGTGGCGGTTTAATATCCCACACTCTGGGTTTGCTGGTAGTGGCGACCCGGCCATCGCTGGTGCCATATATTTCAAAGACGAGACTGGCATTTTTAGTATCAACTGTGGCTTGCAAAAGGATATAAGCCGGGGTATCGTTTTTAATTTTAAAATCAGGAGAAGGATCAAAGACTGTGGCGTCAAAACCGGGCGTAGAGTTTTGTTCATAATAGCTGACCCGGAAAGAATGAGCCCGTCGTTCTATAATGGGTAAGCCGGCCGCCAAAGCCGCCCGGAAAAGAGTAGAAGAAACTTGGCAAACGCCGCCGCCGTCTCCCAAGATGGTCCGGCCGTTTTTGATAATATAAGCTTGTTGGAAGCCGGTAAAAACCGACACATCGCCGAGGGCCTGATTAAAAGAAAAAACTTCTCCCGGTTTGATTAAGATACCATTAAGCTTGGAAGCAGCTAGCGCGATATTATGCACCCGGGCCGGAGCAGAGCCTTTGAATTGAGACCAGCCCCGGCCGATCAATTCGTTAAGTCCGATATTATTGACTTGGTTGGTAGTTAATTTGGATTTGGTTTTAGTAACCGGAATATCCATTGGAACTTTTTGGCCCGGGGTCAATGTGTCAATAGTTGTCGCAATATCCTTGATTAGTTTTTCCTTGTCAACTTCTATGCCGTCTTTGGCAGGCTTAAATTCTGTCACTTTACCATTTTCAAAACGAAAGGTGGGTTCTTGGACTGGCCTGTAAAATTGAGCAGCGATTTTTTCTACCTGCTCCTTAATTTTGTTCTGGTTAAAAGTCTGATCAGGCGCTAAAAATTTCACCAGATCACTGTCAGACAAAATAACATTGTTTTCTTCCTGGGTGAAAGCCAGACTTGCTCCCACCAAATTTTGGGTGCGGGTACGCAGTTCTTCAATTTGAGAAGCGGAAAAAACGGCGTTGGTTTTGACAGGAATGGCGATTTTATGCTGACCGGCGCCAAGGGCATTTTTGACATTTTGCGCCAAAATCTCTTTGTCAACTTCCAATCCGGCCTGGCCAGATTTAACAATCACCTGGCCTTTTTGAATTTCTATACTAGTTTGAATGACGGGGATATCAATTTCGTTACTCACTTTTTGGAAAAATTGCGTCAGCCTTTCTTGATTATAGGAATAAGCAAAGGGAAGCTGGACTGGTTGCTGCAATGCTTGCCATTTAACGGTGAAATTAGACACGGCTGACTCGCTTCTGCCGATTAAAAAAGCCTGTCTGACAGTCTGGTTGGTGTCGTATTGCAGATCAATATCGCGACTTTTAAGGACAAATTGTTTGTCTGGTGTTATTAAAGTGATGGTTGGGGAAGGGGAGATACTAGCTAATAATTTTTGGGCTTCTAATTCTGTTTTCCCAGTAAGATTAATATTTGCTACCATAATATTGGGATAAATTCTATTCCAAAAAATTAGATGGTAGCTAGTCGCGACAAAAACGGCTTCCAATAGAAATAATACCGCCAGAACCGCCAGTGGGTTTTGCCTGTTGAGAAAGTTAAATATTTTCTTGATCTTTTTAGGTTTTGACATTTGAGTTTCCCGCCTGCCACGCTTACGCTAGCATTGCGGGCAGGTGAGTTTCCTTTCCATATGATATCATGAAGAGAAGACTATGGCTTTCCCTGACCAATTTCCAGTTCAAGACAGCTCTTTCCCTCCGATCCCACCGGCTTCACCAACGCCGGCAGTCCCACCCGTATCACCTGCAGGGCCAACTTCAACTCAACCACCAGATTTTAGCCATCCTTTAGATGGAGAGAAAAAGTCATTTTTATCCAGACTGCCCTTAAAAATGATTTTAATAGTCATAGCAGTATTGGCTGTTTTAGGGGGAGGATTTGTGGCTTTTACCAAATTCTTTCCTTCGGCTAAACCAGTACCACCAGTTAACCTAACCTGGTGGGGATTATGGGAGGATGATAGTCTGGTTACTCCTTTAATTGAGGAATACCAAAAAGCCCACCCTAACATCAAAATTAGCTATATTAAACAATCTCAACAGGATTATCGGGAGAGATTAACTTCAGCTTTGGCCCGCGGTGAAGGACCGGATATTTTCCGTTTTCATAATAGCTGGGTGCCGATGATGGCAAGCGAACTAGCAGTGGTTCCTCCCGGAGTGATGTCTTTATCTGATTTCCAAAACCGATTTTATCCAGTGGCAGTAGCCGACCTAACTCGCAACAATCAGATTTTAGGAATTCCTTTAATGATTGATGGTTTGGGGTTATACATTAATACTGATATTTTTCAACAGGCTGGTCTAACTCCGCCTATCACCTGGGATGAGCTGCGGTCAGAGGCGCTGGCTTTAACCATCAGAGATGAGCAACAGAATATTACTCGGGCCGGCGTAGCTTTGGGCAATGCCGCCAATGTAGATCACTGGCAGGATATTTTGTCGTTAATGATGCTGCAAAACGGGGCGGATATGGCCAGTCCTATTAGTAAAAATGCTGAAGATTCTTTAACTTTCTATACAATTTTTGCAACTACTGATAAAGTATGGGACGAGACTTTACCGCCTTCTACCGTAACTTTTGCTTCAGGGAAAGTGGCGATGTATTTTGGTCCTTCCTGGGAAGCCTTTAATATCAAAGCCCAAAATCCCAATTTGCATTTTCAAATAGTGCCGGTGCCACAGGTGGCCAAAGCCACACCAGATCAAAAAGATCTGACTTGGGCCAGTTATTGGGTGGAAGGAGTCTGGGCCAGAAGTAAAAATGTCAGTGAGTCTTATAAGTTCTTGAAGTTTTTAAGCGATAAAGAGTTTTTGGAAAAGCTGTATAGCTTGCAAGCCAAAATGCGACTATTTGGCGAGCCTTACCCGCGGCCAGATATGGCTGATTTGTTATCCTCTGATCCGACAGTGGGGGCCTTTATTAAAGAAGCGCCTTTTGCCAAATCCTGGTATTTGGCCAGCCGCACTAATGATGGTCCAACGGGGATTAATTCTCGTATTTCAAAATATTTTGAAGATGCGATTAATAAAGTATTGCAGGGTGGTGACGTCAAAGAGGCGATGCAAACAGTGGCCCAAGGCGTGAGTCAAGTTTTATCCTCATATGGTACACGTTAAAACTACCAAACCTGTGTGGGTAAGCCAGGGACAATTTTTATCTCTTTGTTATCACGATATCTTTGAATATCCACTGACTCATGATGAGTTAAATAAGTGGAAGGTATCAGTAGGAGCAGAAAAGGTGTTGGTAGAAAAAACTGGGCAGTGGTATCACCTTAAAGGCAGGGCAGGGATTATTTTAGCCCGCACCCACAGAAATAAACTATCTTTTTCTAAACTGGTCATTGCTCGCCAAGCCGCTCAAGTTCTCTCCAGGTTATCCACAATTTGTTTTGTGGGTATTAGCGGTAGTCTGGCGATGAATAATGCCGATTCGTCGGCAGATATAGATTTAATAATTATCACCAAAAAAGGTACTTTGTGGACAACTCGCTTGCTGGCTAGTTTACTATTAAAACTGGCCTTTTTACCTTTAAGAACTGCTGGCTCCAAAGATGGAGCTAATCAGCTTTGTTTAAATCTCTGGCTAGATGCAGATAATTTGCTAGTTCCACCAGATATCCACAATTTATATACAGCCCATGAGGTGTTGCAGGTAGTACCATTGGTGGATAAAAATTCCACTTTTGAAAAGTTCTTAACAGCTAATGAATGGGTGAAAAATTGGTGGGTTATTAGGACATTAGGTAATTGGGCTCATGGGCTAAATGCTGATAGCCTAACAGCCCAAGAGCCAAAGAGCCTAGGTGTCTTACTGCGTTTTTTAGAACCCTTGGCTTTTCGTTTCCAAAAATGGCATATGAAAAAACACCAGACTCGCGAGTTAGTGGAATCCGGCCAGGCTTTCTTCCATCCGATTGACTGGGGACAAATGGTATTAAAAGAATTTGAAAAGAGAGTTAAAAAATATGCTTTAAAAAATGAATCCACAACTAATAAAGAATACTTGACTTTCTGAAAAGTGATATACTGAAATTGATGAATAATCAAAAAGGCCTAGCTCCAATAGTCATAGTAATCTTAATAACTGTAGCTTTGGGTGGATATTTGCTGTATAAACAACAACCCAAACCCACTTCTCCAACACAAGTTACTCAATCATCACCCACCCCCTTTTCCTCATCATCCCCAAATGAAACTGCAAATTGGAAGACATACACAAATAGTGATTGGTCAGTAAGATATCCTTCCGAATGGGATACTCTTGTTTGTCAATCAGTTGTAGGTTTTGGAACTCATCTACCCATTTCTTGTGCCACAGATATAACTGGCATCTTTTCAATTCATGTGGATAACATAGTTAGGTCACCTCTGGTTAATATGGACGAAGAAGCATTTCAGGCAATTAGTAGAGAGTCAGTTAGTATCGGCAATGAGCAAGGAGAATTAGTTCTTGTGCAGAAGGTAAAAGAGGTACCTGGAGCGGATAGAATATTAGTTGCTGCAGTAGTGCACAAAGGTAAAACTTATACCTTCAATATGATGGTAGGCGATAAATCACTTTTTAATCAAATCCTCTCCACCTTTAAATTCACTCAATAACAATAATTTTTTAGCAGTTAGGATTACCTCTTGACAAAGATGACAGTATTCTTCTAAAATAGCACTCGTAGTCAATAACTGATAATAAATATGCCGAAAGTTAAATCTACAGCAACTCCTGCTCCTAAAATTAATATCTTACCCACAGCTGGTAATATTCTGCTGGAGCCGGAAGAAGCCATGCGGCAAACGGCCTCCGGTATTGTTCTGCCTGAATCTGCCAGCGAAAAACCCCAATTAGGAAAAGTGTTAGCCATTGGTGATGATGAAATCACCGAACATGGTAAAAAATCAGCACCCTGCAAAGTAGGCGAGACTGTTTATTACAAAAAATGGGGCGGCAATGATCTTAAGGTTGAGGGCCGCGAATATATGTTAGTGAAATTTGATGATATACTCGCCGTTAAAACGGCGTAAGCTCAAAATTCTAAGCACTAAACTCTAAACGTTTAGGATTTAGAAATTAGAATTTAGGATTTTATAAAGTTATGGCAAAACAAGTTAAATTCGGCGAAGATGCCAGAAGTTCCCTATTAAGGGGCATGAATGTGGTGGCTAAGGCTGTGGTTACCACCCTTGGTCCGAAGGGCCGTAATGTGGCTTTGGACCGCAAATGGGGTGCTCCGAACGTAGTTCACGATGGGGTGTCAGTTGCTAAAGAAATAGAATTGGCCGATCCCTTTGAAAATATGGGGGCCCAGTTAATTAAAGAAGCCGCTTCTAGAACAAATGATGTGGCTGGTGATGGCACAACTACCGCCACTTTGCTTGCCCAAATGATTACCCAGCAAGGGATGAAGAATATTTCCGCTGGCGCCAACCCGATGATTATCAAAAAAGGAATTGAAAAGGGAGTAGAAGCAGTAGTGGCCGAACTGAAGAAGATGGCCAAGCCGATTAAGAATACGGAAGAAATTACTCAAGTGGCGACTATTTCGGCCGGGGACGAGGAAATCGGTAAATTAATTGCCCAGGCCTTGGAAAAAGTCGGTCGTGATGGGGTAGTTACAGTGGAAGAAGGCAAGGGATTTACTATTGAAATTGAATATAAAGAGGGGATGGAATTTGACCGCGGTTATGCTTCGCCTTATTTTGTGACCAATCCTGCTACCATGGAAGCAGAAATTGAAGAGCCTTACATTTTACTGACTGATAAGAAAATTTCTTCCATCCAAGATTTATTGCCCTTTTTGGAAAAATTTGTCAAAGTCTCCAAGAGTCTGGTCATTATTGCCGATGAAATTGATGGGGAGGCTTTAGCTACTTTGGTAGTTAATAAGCTGCGCGGCACTTTTAATATTTTAGCTATTAAAGCTCCAGGTTTTGGTGACCGCCGCAAAGAAATGCTGGAAGATATTGCCATTTTGACTAGTGGGACAGTTATTTCGGAAGACACGGGTCGGACTTTTGAATCAGTGGAGATTACTGATTTGGGCCGGGCGGATAAAGTGTGGACTGATAAAGAAAATTGCCGCATTATTGGCGGTAAAGGCAGTGCCGCGGCCCTGAAGGCTAGAATTGCTAATATCCGTAGCACTCTTGACCAGACTGATTCTGACTTTGATAAAGAAAAGTTACAGGAAAGACTGGCCAAACTTTCCGGCGGGGTAGCCCAAATTAATGTCGGCGCAGCTACGGAGTTAGAATTGAATGAGAAAAAAGAGCGGGTTAAAGACGCGGTAGAGGCCACTAAAGCGGCGGTGGAAGAGGGAATTTTACCTGGCGGCGGAGTAGCATTGCTGCGGGCAAGAACAGTATTAGATAAAGTAGTCACTAATAGTGAAGATGAAAAAGTCGGCATTACTATTTTGCGCGAGAGTCTAGAGCAACCGTTAAGGTGGCTAGCTAAAAATGCCGGTGAAGACGATGGCTATGTAGCCAAGAAAATTGATGAGAGTAAAAATGCTGATTATGGTTACAATGCTTTAACTGGCGCTTTTGGTTCTATGATTGGTTTTGGAATTTTAGATCCAGTTAAAGTCACCCGCACTGCTTTACAAAATGCGGCATCGGTGGCCATGATGGTGTTAACTACCGAAGGTATGGTTACAGATCTTCCGGAAAAAGAAAAAGCTACTCCGAGCGCTCCTGATATGTCTGGCATGGGAGAATACTAAAATTTCTCCTTTTTCTCCACTATAAAGAAAACCAGATTGCCGATTAGCAAAGAAGCAAGTAAAGGTTCTACGGGTAGGTTAAATAGGGGTCCTAGAAGAAATGGCAATACTCCCACCAATATTCCGTAAAGAATCTTTGTTTTAGGAAAATGAGCGGCAGTCATCGGTTCGGGCAACATTATCAAGGTAAAAAACCAGACACTAGCGACGCTAAATTCCAGTAATGATTGAGTGGTAAATTGGCCAGCTATTAAATTAAAAGCCACTATAGAAGAAATAATAAAAGATAAAATAATCCGGTGTTGTTTGATGGTATACATAGATACCCAGGCTCCCAACAAAATAGTAGCTATTAATGGTAGTAAAAGGCCCCAGCTAACGCCCCACCAAGTAACAGGTAGTCCGAATATACTGGCGATTAAAAGTCCACTAGCAGCGGGGTTAAAAATGTGAGATTTCTTAAGCCGTAAGAATTGCTTGGTAATTATTGCTATTACCACAGCTATTATTGTGAGATACCAGCTGGAGTTGGGATCAGCCAGCAGGAAAATAATCAGAGCTGACACCACACCGGCGCTAGGTAAAAATGGTTCAATTCTCCGAATTCTCCAAAATAAATATTCCAAAATTAAGGTGGAGGATAGGATTAGTATAAGTCTAAGAATAAGTTCTGGAGAGAAATAATGAATGAGAGCTGGTAGGGTTAAAGCCGATAAAGCCAGCACCATTCGCACTTTAGGTATTATCCACAGCCGAGCCATGGTCTAAGTATATAATTTAGTGGGCTCTTTTTACCAGATTAAAGGTAGGATTGCCGGCCGGCAGTACAGTAAAAGGATTGGTGTTACGGCCGTTTTTATAAACCTCTAAGTGTAAATGGTCGCCGAAAGATCTGCCGGTATTACCCATTTCACCCAGTTTGGTGGCAGTGGTCACTTCCTGGCCGGTTTTAACAGCAGTTTTATTTAAATGGCCATAAACAGATTCATAGTCATCTTCGTGATCCACCACTACCTTATTGCCTAAGAAGAAATCTTTACCCACAAAGGCAACTTTACCATTCATCAGTGGATAGATAGGATCGCCAGTTACTCCGTCAATGTCCACGCCATTATGGAATAAATGATAGCCTTGGGTAATAACAGGTCGGCCGTTAATAGGGTAGCGTCTAACGACGATAGTTTTTACTGAACTATCAGTGGCCGGCAGGGTGGTCATTTCAGTCGGAGTGTCGTTTACGCTGATCACACCTGTGGTATTGATAGTGTTGGCCGCTAGGGCCATACCTACCAAATTGACGCCTAAAATACGTTTTAGATGGATGTGTTCCAGGACAAAGCGGATGGCACGACTAATCCGGCTGCCAAAACGGACAGTCAGAAGCTCATTAACTAGAGCTAGGAATTGATCGTTGCCGCGATGTCGCTTGGGGGCCACTTGGACCCTGACGCGATATAAGGGTAAATTTAGGTTGAGTTTTAACATGATATGTGTCCAGAAATGGGCATAAAAAATCCTCGTACGTATACGAGGACATGATAGAAGTATATCTTAATAGGTCAGCAAAGTCAAGTTTGGCTGGTTTTAAAACCCTGGCCAATTAGCCACCAGAAGGCTGCCAAATTGACCACAGAAACAGGGTTAAAAGAGAGGCTAACTAGGAGGCCTAAGCTGGCGGCCAGTAAAGCTAAATCATGCCTAACCAGGAGGTTTTTTAGGGAAAGACTCAAGGTGGATAAAAAGATGACCAATCCTAAAGTTCCTCCTTGAACCCACCAGTCCAAGAGGAAATTATGAGCAGAATCCACCACTTGATACTGGATATTATTATTTAATCTGACAGCAGTCTCGTGGAAGGCCTGCTCCATATTGCCAAAACCGTGGCCAAAAAGGGGAGACTCCAGTCCAGATTGAAGAGCGGTTTGCCAGACTTCAGCCCGGTTTTCAAACCAACTGCCACCCTCAATTAAAGGAGTAGTCAGACTGATAGCCAATAAAATAAGACAAACAGCAAAAGCCTTAGTGGTGGCCAGCCTTATTTTAATTAAAATTAAAAATAATAACTCTGTTAGTAGGGCTTCCAAGCCTGATCTGGAGCCGGAGAGAAAGATGATGCCAAAGGCTAAAATTGCTCCTAAAATTGGGTAAAACCATTTTAAGTTAAAAAGGAGAAAAGGTAGGATAAAAACAGTGGTGGTAGCCAAGGCATTAGGCTCGCCTAGGGTGCCAAAGGCCCGGCCAGCCTGGTTGCCGCCTAATAGAAACGCGCTTGAAGTTAATAATAGAACTAGAGTAATTAGGGGTAGGTTTTTAGGTATTTTCAGATCAAATTGAGTTGCCATTAAAGACCATAGCAATAAATGCCACAGCAAAAATACTCCTTGATGACGAAAAACATTGCCTAAGAAGTCGGTAGGGCCTAACATACTCTGAAATACCGCCAGGATAATCAAGGCTAAAATTAGCTTGAGTTGTGTCGGGTGAAAGTGCCTCAATGAGAAATCTTTTTTTAATACAGTTATTACTATTCCAGTTTCAATTAATAATTCAGCTATAACTACCTTGGGGGTTTCAAAGCCAAAGGGAATAAAAGGAACGAAAATTAGAGGTAGAATAAAGAGCAGAAAGAGGGCAATAAATCTTACCACCTTTTAAGTGTAGGAGAATTTAGCGTCTGGCGCCAGCAGGCAAATTGAATAACAGCAAGTTTTTTAATCTCACTGTATCGTAGATATCAATCATGTAGTTGTTGTCAGCATCATAGCGAGGATTATAGCGGTCTTCCCAGGAGTTGGC
The DNA here is from genome assembly GCA_016204995.1 of Candidatus Microgenomates bacterium. Classification (GTDB taxonomy): domain Bacteria; phylum Patescibacteriota; class Microgenomatia; order UBA8517; family JACQJR01; genus JACQJR01. The sequence continues at coordinate 453,671 of JACQJR010000001.1, read as the reverse complement.
GCCAAAAGCTTTATTCATTTCAGAAAGAATTAAATAATAATTGATTTTGCCTTCGGCATTAAAAACTGGAGTATTGCCTCCTCTTTGAGGGGCAAAGGTGATGCCATATTGTTTAGGCGTAAAGGTAGTACCTTTATTATCCCAGAACCAGATGTAATAGGTTTTATTTTCTTCAGCTTCCCAGGTCAAGATATAATCGCCGTTTTTATCAGTTTTAGCCCAGCCATTGGCTCCGCCTCTTTGAGGTGCCTTTTTGGCATCAAACAAAGGGAAGTTAGTCACAAATACTTCCACACCTGGCGCGACCTTAATTTGTTCGGGTTTATAGTTTAAGAAACGGTATTGGATATTGCCACGAACACTAGTAGTAAAGGTAGTAATCGGAGGGGTGATAGGTTCAGTCAAGCCGCCGCCGCGAGGAGCTAAAGCCCCCACGCTAGGCACAAATCCTAATTGAGACAGAGTGACTGCCCCGACTAGGGTTAACAAGATTGACGCTACGAAAATTCTGATGTTCATATAATTTTGCTCAAAAAAAGAACCCCTTTAAAGGTTCTAATAAAGGATTATAATATAAATTATAGAACATGTCAAGTTTTTCCTAATATTTACCGAAAAAGTTTTAGCGGGATAATTTTATGGGGCGCGAGCGGGAATCGTCTCGCGTAGCGAGATCTGGCTTCGCCAGAAACCCGCGCATAGCTGTTTTGTCCTGCGGAGCAGGATCTAGCTCCGCTAGACAGACATCTTTTCCCAGAGGCGCAGGCGGGAATATCAGTTTATGAAAACCGATATCGCTTACCTCGCTTGGTGGCTCAAAGTATTTCGCCAGTCACGAGGGGCGCGATTGAACCCACTTTTGTCCTGTGAGGCCTCGACCGGAATTGAACCGGTGTAAGCGGTTTTGCAGACCGCTGGATAACCACTCTCCCACGAGGCCTTGCTCTCTTAATATATTTTACCTGAAATTGCCTCAAAACACAAAACCCCTCAGGAAAAATTGTCTTGTCAAGAATAACTTTCTCTGCTATTCTTCTACAAGTATCTCATGCCGCGTAAATTCTGGATCATTGGTGTTATCCTGGTGTTGATTTTAAGCCTGGCTGGTTTTGTTTTTATTAGAGGTACCAAGGAGACTCAAGCCAAACTGGTAATTGAGACCACACCCCAAGCCACAGTTTTTCTAAATGGAGAGCAAGTCGGCACCACCCCTTTTACTGTTGAGCGCGAGGTAGATGAGGTGACCATTAAACTGATTCCTTTTGCTCAAAATTCAGCCCTGGTGCCTTATGAAACTAAAGTTGCTTTAGTGGGTGGTATGGAGACGGTAGTCAGGCGTAATTTTGGGGAAAGCGATGACGTCTCTTCCGGCGAAGTATTATTTTTTGAGAAAACCGGCGGTAAAAATTCAGCCATCACTTTAGTGTCCTCCCCTGACTCGGCGGAGATTTCTTTGGATGGCACTTCCCGCGGTTTTACTCCCCTTAAAATTGATACTGAAGTCGGTCAGCATAGCCTAGTTGTTTCTTCTGCCGGCTTTAACCCTCGCGAGCTTAATGTCCGCACACTAGCCGGTTATAAACTAACTTCTGTAATCAAACTGGCTAAGCTGGTAGACATGCTGCCACTGAATGAATCAACTACATCGGCCGAGGCTAAAAAAGAGCCCCAAACCCAGGTAGAAATTTTAACTACTCCCACTGGTTTTTTGCGAGTCAGAAACGAACCATCAACTGCTGCTTCGGAGAGCGCCCGGGTTACTCCCGGTCAAAAATATACCTTATTGGATGAAAGCAAAGATGGTAGTTGGTTTAAGATTGAGTATGAAGCAAGTAACAGTAGCAGTGGCTGGATTTCTGCTCAATATGCTAAGAAATTAGTTAACTAGGCAGAAAATATAAAATTACTACCACTAAAAATCCCCATAGCAGAGTGGATACTAACAGAGGTTTATCTCGTACTAAAGTCCGTTCCGGGCTGCCAGCCAGATCAGTGGTATAGGTAATATAGAGATAGCGCATAATGCCAAAAATTACCACCGGGATGGTAATCATCAGCCATTTTTCAATACTGGCAATAGTCACAGGTAAAAGTTCGGTGCGCAGAGTGGGTAGTGGTTCTTCTATGATGGTTGGCGAGGGTGCAAAAAAGGTAAATAAAGCCCAGGACATCCAGGCGGCTGTGCCAAACATGGTCAGATATGAATCCAGCGGCGCTTTAGGATAAATCATTTTTTTGGCTTTGTTGAATTGAGCAAGAATAGTGAGTTCGGCTCTTCTTTTGCCGGCAGCCAGAAAAAGGGAAACCGAGATGACGCACAGCAAAAACCAAACCGACATGTGAATATTAATGACGAAAGCTCCCGCCCAGATGCGCAGAAAAAATCCGGCGGCAATAGCTAAAATATCCACCACGGCTATTTTCTTGAGAAACAAGGTATAGATTACCTGCAGAGTTAGATAGGCCCCAATGGCCAAAAAGAAAAAGAAGGAAATAAAAGAGGCTAAAAACAAAGAGGTGATGGCCAAAAGACACGAAATAAATAAGGCATTAGGAGAGGAGATTAATCCTTGAGCGATTGGTCTTTTGTGCTTGACCGGATGAAGCTTGTCTGCTTCCAAATCAACCACATCATTGAAAAAATAAATAGAGCTTGAGGTTAGACTGAAAATAAAAACTGCCCACAGGGTAATTAGAAATTCTTCTTGGATAAAAAGGCGGCCGGAGAAAACCAGAGCCGCAAACAAGGCCAGATTTTTTACCCAGTGTGTTACTCTGGCGGCTCGAATAAGCGCGATAGTTTGGTTAGCCATAGTAATAATCCTCCAACGCCGACCACTAACATAATGATTGTATAGAGTTTGGCCTGACTATTCAAATGAATAGCTAACATTCCCAATACTGCCGCCACCAGCCAATAAAAAGCCGCTACTTTTTTCTTGCTCCAGCCAATAGCCAGGAGCCTATGATGTAGATGGCCGGCGTCGCCCCAAAAAGGAGAACGTTTATGGACGAGGCGACGCAAAATGGAAAAAATGGCATCCATAATAGGAATGCCTAGCACAATGATAGCTGTGGCCAGCTTGGCGCCGGAAATAATAGCCAGCACCGCTAGAAAATAGCCAGCCAAGGCGCCTCCGCTGTAGCCAGGCATGATTTTTTGCGGATAAACACTCCAGAATAAAAATCCTAAAAAACTACCAGCAACCGCCAGTGACAAAATAATGACTGGCCATTGGGTAAAGTCATTGCCAAAACGCAGAGAAAGCGCCCCAATGGTCGCGGCGGCAATCGGTACAAAACCGGCCAGTTGTCCATCTACTCCCGAGGACCAGGAGACAATGTTGGTAATGGCCATAATCCAAATAATGGTGGCGATAATAGCCAGCCATCCGACCACTATTTCGGTTTCTCCTAGCCGCAAAGTCAAGTCGGGATTAGCCAAATGAATAATGCCGCCTAAGGGGTTAGTCACAAAAGGGATGGTAATGCCGGCATAAACCACCAGGAGCGCCGCCAGGAAATTGGCAAACAGTCGGGCAATCGGAGGAATATCCCGGCGATCATCGGCTAGGCCGACGATTAAAGTGACTAGAGCTCCGGATGCGATACCGACTAATTTTAAATCCCACGGTAAAAAAATTACCATGCCAGCTAAAACCGCCAAAAAAATGGGAATACCGCCACCACGAGCCACAGGCTGGCGGTGTAAGGTGGCCGGATGAGGACGTTTTTGGGGATCATCCATCACGCCCAAAGTACGGGCGTACTTAATAACCAGAGGGGTGACAGCCAGAGCCACTAAAAAAGATACTGCTAGGGGAGTAATCAGCATATCAAAAAATACCTACCAATAAAATAATTCTAGCTACGGTGATTAAGCCTAGTGTGATGGTAAATAAACATCCCAGCCACAGCAGCCTTAAAATGAAAATGTCACGAGTCAAAAGGCGTGACAATATCATGCTGATAGCCAAAGTAGCTATAGATACCAATGGCACCGCGAGCATTGTAGTTTTAGCAGCTAGTTGTTCTTCCCCCCAGGGCAAACTGTAAAAAAGGGGTACTTGCGGTGGCAGACGGCTGCTGGTTAAAACGATCAGTAGCAGCAAAGCGATAATTAAGCCGGCGCTGGCCACTACCGAATTGACCACAAATTTATTGCCTAACCGGTTTAAATTAGTGGCGGCCGTGGCCCGGTTATAGCGGGAGCTAATTTCTCCGGAAAGATTTTGAAAGTTAAATTTGGGGGGTTTCATATATAATTTTAATTATTTTTCAGATAGAGCCAGATGGTGGCGTTGTCTAACTGGGAAACAGCCAGATAATGATTAGACAACAAAGCGTCAAGCTGGGGGAAATCAGGACTAGGTAAAGTGGTAACAATAAAGCGAGGCGGATTTTCGGCCAAAATTTTGGCTACATAGTCAAACTTGTTTAGTTCCCGCACATGGTAAGCCACTATATATTTAGTGGCCGGGGTCATTTTAGTTAAAGCATAAATTTCCGGATGATCTCCCCAGACAAATAAGTGATCCTCCTGATAACTATTGTTAGTTAGGAAACGGGCGACTTGATAGGTAGTAGGCGTTTTAGCGTCAAAGTTTCCAAAATAAGTATTTTGGTCATATTTACCAGCCAACCAACCCACAAAGTTCTGATAATAGGGCGTGATTGCGTAATAGTTGAATTTATAGAAAATCAAGGCGGCACCCAGAAGGCTAAATAAAGGAAAGGGTAAAAATTGCTCACGAGTCTTAGCAGTAACCATTAAGGCGGTTAAAAAGGCAAAGCTTGGAGCAACTTGGATTAAATAATGAGGGTAGGGACGTTCTGACAGAAGTGCTCCAAAAAGAGAAAAGACAAACCAGAGAGAGACAAAAAAGGCCGGTCGGGATATTTTCTTTTTTTGATAAACCATGAACAAAATAAAACTGGTAATAATTACTATTAAGCCTCGCATGACCAGTGGTTGGTTATGTGTCAAGAAGTCTCCGTCTTCACCCCGCCAGGATGACAAATAACCTAAAGTGTTTAAGAAAGCAGAGGTAATGTAATCTCCCAAAGCGCTTTTAGCTGCAAAGAAAAATATTGTCATGAGGATAGGTGCTGAAACACCGACAGATAAGAAGAAAGTTTTATTAAGCCATTGTTTTTTATCGCTGATAAAAAGAATAATAATCGCTCCCAGATCCAAAGCGGCCGGGACTTTAAATAAAATCCCCGTTCCCGCCATGACTCCGGCCCAGAAAATAGTAGTGGTTTTGACTTTGCCAGTTGCCAGGAGTGCGAAGGCACCAATGATAGGTCCAATCATAAAGATCTCGCCGTTAGCAATATGGCCTTCCAGTAAAGGCAGGGTGGTTAAGATGGCAAAAACAACCGTGGCAATTTTAACCAGCTGATTATTTTTCTCAAATAATATCTTAGCCAAGCGATGGAAAAGATAGATGGTGGCTAAATGCCAAAAAGCTAAAATTACCTTAAACCAGAATAAATTGCCGGCTATGGCCGCCACCAGATACAACAGGGGTGGTTTATTATCATAGATACCTTGATAAAGTAGAAGACCTTTAGTAAGTGCATTCCCCACCGCCAGAGAAATAGCTTCATCGCCGTACCAGTAAGGCTCAAAAAAGGTGGGAATACGCAAGACAAAGATAATGGTTAATAACACACAAAGCCAAGTGGGAATATAAGGAGTCCAAGAGAGATGACTGGCCAGCTTTCTCATATATATTACAGTTTAGCAGAAATCTTAAACTTTTTCTGTCACCCGATATTCCAGCCGGCGGCCCAATAGTAAGCGGGTATGAGCATCAAGGCCGGGCAGAACTGACATAAAAAGAGTAGCTATCGGCAAGCTGACCCATTGTAAAACTTCCCGGATGACGGCAAAAATGGAAGCTGGTCTGGCATACTTTGGCCGCAGCACCAGATCAATTACAATCATAACTAGCAGCGCGATCAGACAGACTGTTAAGATAAATTGGGATAATTTTGGTAAGTTATAGCCTAAAGCCGTTCTGGCAAAAGCCGGATTTAAAATAACCGGCAGGGTGGCACCGAGAGTTAAAATAAACCAGTTGGTGGACCAGATTAAATGGGTTTCAATTAATTTATAAATGCGTAAAATCCGAGCCGAGAGCGGAATTTCCGGATGACGAATCGCTTCTTTGACGGCGTAGGGTATATCACTGGCTCCCCATGCATGTCTTTTACATTGTTCGTATCTATTTTTTAAAGATCCCAGCCAGGTTTTAGATTGGGCGGCATCAATATTAGTCGGCAGGAAAATTGGTTGGACTTCCACCTGGCCGGAGGTGGCAAAAAAGGTTTGTAAAAATAGATGCCAGTCTTCCGGAATAATATCAGTATGCCAATAGCCGACTTGGCGGACCAGTTTAAAAGATAAAGAATAGCAGGAGTAATTAAAAATTAGCTTGGTTGGTTCTTGCAGAGAGGCCAAATGAATAGCATGGCCGATCACCCCCACAATTCTAATGGGGAAAGGTACTTGGGCTAAATTGTTATACCAGAAAATTGGTGATTGCCAAAAACGGACGTAGTGCTCGGGATTGACCGCAAAATGGTAAGTAAGAGAGGCAAAATATAGGGCATGGAAATTAGTATCAGCATCGCAGCTAGTGACAGTTACCTTATCCATTTTGATTTTGCGTTTGGCGAGAGTCTTTTCGGCTACTTTGGCAGCCCAGGTTTCGTTGGAAGCTTTGCCGCGAACTTCGCCAGGAATATTGTCAGGATGATATGTGGCATAAAGGCCGCCAAATTTAGTTTTGAATTCCTTAATCAGATAATCAGCCCGCTCTTTGGCGTCTTCGGCCCGTTTTTCCATGGCTAAAAATATGATCATTCGCTTGAGGTTAATTTGCTTTTGGCTAGCCAGTGAGGTTAAAGTGCCGGCAATTTTTTCTGCGCTTTCATTGTAATTAGGAATAATCACTACGTGATAGATTTCGTTAAAGTTGAGTTTTTGGTCATAAGAAGATTTCTTCCACTCTGCTAACCAATCAGTATTTTCCCATTGTTTTAAGAGAAAATAGCCCCTGATACCTAAAATGGCTGATTGAAAAGAGCGGTAAAACCAGTAAGCCAGGAAGATCAAAACAGCATAAGCCACAGTTTGGGGGAAGAAGAAGCCGCCAATAGCCGGAAATAGAATAATTCCCCAAGCTAAACTACCGGGCAAAATCTCTAAAGCTCTTTGAAAAATTGATTCATGTCTGTCTAAAAGTCGTCTAACCATAGCTTTAATTGTAGCCCAGCTTCCCTTTTTAGGCAAATTTGCCCACTTCCTACTATGAGATGTGGAAAAGTGCTATAATTCCACTAAATACGTTTTAAGTTGACAAAATAGGTGACGACTCGTCTTGCCGAAGCCTTTGGCGAAGCGCAGGTCGGACCATGTTTTGATTACTGGAGGCGAGGAAATAGGGGCGGGCCGGATTTAATTTGACCGGAAAATTGTTTGGTTATCTTTTCTGCTGTCTCTGGCAAGAATGGTTTTAAGTTATAGGCAATAGCTTGAATTATATTTACCAAATCCTCCAGGATGGGTTTGACTTGTTCAGTTGATAATTCCCAGGGTTTATCTTCATTAATTTTTTTATCTGCCTCGTGAATTAGTTGCCAAATTACGCCGATGGCTTCATTAAACTTAAATTCCCCCATAAATTTTTCCAAATCCGTACACCAGACATTTGATGGTGTGCTTGCTTTAATATTATGTTGCTCGCAAAGCTTAGCCACGCGAGAGACTAAGTTACCTAATCCGTTAGCTAAATCGGCGTTATAAACCTCCTTAAATTTCTCTGCGGAAAAATTACCGTCAGCAAAAGGTGAAACGCGAGCTAATAGATAATAGCGAACGCTGTCGGCTCCATATTTTTCTATCAAAGGCAGAGGATCAAAAACGTTGCCGATGGTTTTGGACATCTTTTGGCCATCAACAGTTAAATATTCATGGACAAATAATTTTTTAGGCAAAGCAAGTTTAGCCGATAATAAAAAAGCTGGCCAATAGACAGCATGGAAACGAATAATACCCTTGCCGATAACATGTAAATCCGCTGGCCACCACTTTTTATATTTTTCTTCATCCCAGCCAAAACCAATGCCGCTTTGATAAATATTTAAAGCATCAAACCAAACATAAATTCTTTGATTTGGATCATTGGGAACTGGCACGCCCCAGTTTTTAGCCCGTTCGTTGGTGCGGGAAATACTAATATCTTGCAGGCCGCTTTTAAGAAAGGATAAAATTTCCTTTTTACGAAATTCTGGGATGATTTTGTATTGATCACTTTCAATTAGATTAATTAATTGATCTTGGTATTTAGATAACTTAAAGAAATAATTTTCTTCTTTTAGTTCTTCTAATTTTTTACCAGGATGCTCAAAGCACTCGCCTTTATCATTTAATTCCTCTGGGGTATAAAATGCCTCACAGCCCACGCAATAAAGGCCTGTGTAGCTTTTTTTATAAATATCGCCATTTTCTTGGCATAACTGCCATAGTTTTTGACTAGAGGGATAGTGATGTTCTTGGTCACTACCTTTTTGGAAAATATCAAATTGAACCCCTAATTTTTCAGCTAGGTTTTGAAATAACTTGGCATTTTTATCTACAAAAGTTTGTGTTTCAATTCCCGCTTGCTCTGCCGCCCGCACATTTTTTAAAGCATTTTCATCAGCGCCGGATAGAAGAGTAACATCTTCTCCTAAAAGCCGATGATAACGGGCCACTGTATCTGCTTGGACAAACTCCAAGGCATGGCCAATATGGGGGGCGTCATTCACATAAGGAATAGCCGTGGTAATATAAAACTTTTTATCCATGATGTCTAATTATACTAGAAAGAGGAGAGAAAGGCTTTACTTGACGAATTTTTTGATTTTTTCGGACCAGACCGTGGCCCATTCATCAGCAGAAATTTTTTTCAGGGCCAAGTCAAAACCAGCCGATTTTTTCATCTGGTTTTTGACTGTTTCAATAGTGGCAGAGGAAACGGCTAAATTATCACGGATGTTAGCAACGCTTCTGCCTTTGGAGAGCCAATAGGCAATCCCCATCCGTTTGGCAAAGGTTTTTACTTCAGTTTCTCCCAAAAAATCTTTTAAGACAATTTCCACTTCCTGCTTAGTTTTTAAATCAGCCAAAAGTTGATAAAGCATAGAAGTCAGTTCATTTTCCAAAATACGGTTAACTTTTCTTTTGGAGACTCTCACATTTACACACTAGCAAAGGTCTTTTAATTAGTCAATATAGTAGTTTCAATTGATTAAAAAGTTAATCCTAAAAAACGCAAAAATAAGATGGTTGTAAGTATGATAGCGGTGATTAATCCGATAATTTTGGTAGTAAAAAGGGTAACGGTAAATAAGACCACCATAAAAAAGATTAAGAAAAATAAAGGAATAGCTAGAAAAACAGTGGGTGAGACGAAAAATACCAGGCCGGCAATTATTATCCATAGCAAGATGGTGGTGATAACAGTTTTTAAGTTAAGCGGGCGACGTTTTCTCATGCTATATTTACATTTTACAACTTCGCCGCTACAATGGCACTTATGACTCAAGACGCTCTGCTCGTCGTCATTGCAATGCTGGCCGGCCTAGGCTTTTTATTTATTCTTCTTAGCCGTAAATTCTCCCAACTGGCCCAAAATCAAAAGCCCTCGGAAGAATTATTGGAAATTATTAAAATGCTGCAAAGCGGCTCCAAAGAAGATAGAAAAGTTTTATTAGATAGTTTAGCCAAAAACACTCAATCTCTAAATGAAAGGCTTGATTCGGCGGCCAGGGTTATTGCCAGCTTGCAGAAAAACGTCGGCGAGATGAGTGAAATCGGCCGTTCCATGAAAGATTTACAGGAATTTTTAAGAAGTCCCAAGTTGCGAGGTAATATCGGCGAGCAGGTTTTAAAAGAATTATTAGGTCAAATGCTGCCCAAACAGTCCTTTCATATCCAATATGGTTTTAAAAATGGCACGATAGTTGATGCGGCCATTAAAACGGCGGCTGGTATTATTCCGGTAGACTCCAAATTCCCCATGGAAAATTATCGCAAAATGGCAGCGGCTGTTACAGAAAGCGAAAAGAAGAATCTGCAAAAAGAATTTAGTCGCGATATTAAAAAACACATTGATGATATTGCCAAAAAATACATTCTAACTGATGAAGGGACTATTGATTATGCTTTGATGTATATTCCATCAGAGGCGGTTTATTACGAAGTGATTAATGGTGATCAGAATTTATTGGATTATTCTCATCAAATGCGGGTGTTGCCTGTTTCTCCCACCACTTTTTATGCCTATTTACGGGCCATTTTAATGAGTTTTGAGGGACAAAAAATTGAACAGAAAGCCCGGGAAATTTTACAAGCCATCCGCGCGATCCAAAAAGATTATGTCAAAGTAGATGATAATTTAGGGGTTTTAGGCAAACATCTTAATAACGCTTATAATATGATGTCTCAAGTAACCACCAGCTTTTCGCAATTAGGACAGAAAATTACCTCAACGGGCAATTTGGGAGAAGATGCCAGTCAAGAAGCTAAGCAACTAACTAGTTAAACAGTGTTATGCCCCAAGGCCATCCTTCTAATTTGAAGTTAAATGCGGAGCAGCAAGAGGCTATTATTTATCAAGGAGGCCCCTTGCTTATTATTGCCGGCGCTGGCACCGGCAAAACGACCGTTATTACCGAGCGGATTAAATATTTGATCCTCAAAGAATTGGCCAAACCTGCAGAAATTTTAGCTCTCACCTTTACCGAAAAAGCCAGCCAGGAAATGGAGGAACGGGTAGATATTGCCATGCCTTATGGTTATACCCAAATGTGGATTTCCACCTTTCATGCCTTTTGCGACCGGATTTTGAAAACCGAGAGTTTGGCGATTGGTTTGTCTAATAATTACCATCTGTTAACTGAGGCCGAGTCCACCCAATTACTAAAAAGCCATCTTTTTTCTTTAGACCTGGCTTATTTTAGGCCTTTGGGTAATCCCACTAAATTTATCGGAGGACTATTGCAACATTTTTCCAGGCTGCAAGATGAAGATACCACACCCGAGCAATACTTAAAATTTGCTCGGGAAATCCGAAGTACTAAATCCGAAATCCGAAAAGGGGAAGAAGAACAAGGAAAATATTTGGAACTAGCCAAGGCTTATCAGAAATATCAAGAATTAAAAGTTAAAGAAGGGATGATGGATTTCGGTGATTTAATGATCAATACTTTAGCAGTGTTGCGAAAGCGTCCGGCAATTTTGCAAAAATATCAGCAGCAATTCAAATATATTTTAGTAGATGAATTTCAGGATACTAATATTAGCCAATATTCACTGCTGAAATTACTGGCTCCTCCCTCAAAAAAACCAAATTTGACTGTGGTGGGTGATGATTCCCAATCCATCTATAAATTTCGTGGCGCCGCTGTCTCCAATATCTTACAATTTATGAAGGAGTACAAAAAGGCCCACCGGGTGGTCTTAAATAAAAATTACCGTTCCAGTCAGACTATTTTGGATCACGCTCACCAGTTAATTCGTCACAATGATCCGGATACTTTAGAATCCAGGCTTGGTATTAGTAAGGCTTTAACTAAAGTTAGAGCAGTGAAAGAATCAGAGATAGAATTTATCTATGCTGATCGGGTGGAAAATGAAGCCGACGAGGTCGCTAAAAAGATTTTGGAACTGGTAAAGAGTGAAAAAAGACCCTGGTCTGATTTTAGTATCTTGGTGCGAGCTAATAATCAAACAGAGCCTTTTAGCCGGGCATTATCTCGTTTAGGTATGCCTTATCAATTTTTAGGGCCGGGACAGCTTTTCCGGCAAGAAGAAATTAAAGATTTAATTGCCTATTTAAAAATATTGGTCAATTTTGACGATAATTTATCTTTTTATCGGGTGTTATCTATGGATTACTTTAATATTTCGGCTCGCGATATTGCCGCGATAGTTAATTATGCCAAAAGAACCAATTTATGTTTGTTTGAAGCTTGTGAAGAAATAGATAAGATATTTGTTAATCCTCAAACCCGCGAGAAAATTAAAATTTTTTGCCAAATGTTTAACAAGCATTTGAAAGCCAAGCGAAATGCGACAGCCGGTCAGGTCTTATTTTATTTTTTGGAAGATTCAGGAATGTTAGCAGGAATGGCCAGTAGCGAGCAAAGTGTAGAAAATCAAAAAAAGACTCAAAATATGGCCAGATTTTTTGATAAGTTAAAAACTTATGAAGCAGAGCATAGGAATGCAACGGTAGAGGCAGCGGTAGAGTGGATTGAGTTATCTCTAGAACTAGGTGAATCGCCGCTGGCTGCGACGAGCGATTGGGACAAGAACGAAGCAGTTAATATTTTGACTACCCATTCTGCGAAAGGTTTGGAATTTCCGGTGGTTTTTTTAGTAAATCTAGTGGCTGGCCGTTTTCCCACCTATGAGCGAAAAGAACAAATTCCCATTCCGGAGGAGTTAATTCGCGAAGAGTTGCCAGTTGGGGATTATCACTTGGAAGAAGAAAGAAGGTTATTTTATGTTGGCATGACTAGGGCCCGCGACCGGCTATATTTAACTGCGGCCGGCTTTTACGGCGAGGGCAAAAGGGAAAGAAAAATCTCGCCGTTTGTGGTAGAAGCATTAGGGGAGAAGGCACTAGACATTAGGCAACAGGCAATAGGCGAGCAATTATCTATTTTTGACTACGCACCAGCCTATATTGGCCCAACGTTCCAACAGCCCAATACCCCAACAGTCATAAATTACCTTTCTTATTCCCAAATTCAGGAATTTAAGGTTTGTCCTCTGCATTTTAAATTAAAATATATTTTGCGCTTACCCATTCCTACTTCGGCTGCCCAAAGTTTCGGTATTACCATGCATAAAACCTTGGCTGATTTTTATAATTTGTTAAAGGTAGGCGAAAAAGGGACTTTAAAAAGACTGGTTAAAATTTATCAAGATAATTGGATGAGAGAGGGATACGATTCTAAAAAACGCGAAGAGCTGATGAAAGAAAAAGGATTGGTTTATCTGAATCATTATTTTAAAAATGAATTTAGAGTAGATCATCTGCCGATTTTACTGGAATATCCTTTTACTTTTCGTTTAGATAATAATTTAAAAGTAGGCGGTAAAATTGACCGGGTTGACAAAATCGGCCGTGGTATTGAAATTATTGATTATAAAACCGGCGCTAATTTGCCGACTGATAAGGAAGTGGCGGCTGATTTACAATTAACGGTTTATGCTCTGGCCGCAACTGAAGTAAAAGAACAGCCTTTTGGTAAAACTCCGGCAGAAATTTCTCTCTCGCTTTACTTCCTTGAAGGAGGTAAAAAATTTACTACCACCAGAACTCAAGCTGATTTAGATAAAGCCAAGCAAGATATTTTGGAGACAGCGGCCGCAATTTCCCAAAGCGACTTTGCCTGTTCTGGCTCCTTCCTCTGCCAAAACTGCGAGTACAAAATGTTTTGTAAATCAGTTTAGTATGTATGTCATCTTGACATACAATTTAATCCCTGTTATATATATTTTATATGTTTAATACCATCTCTGCCAGACAAATTCAAAGAGAATATAAAAAGGTGCTGCAACAAGCAAATAAGTCCAAAAAGCCTCTTGTTGTGATGTCTAACAATAAACCCTTAGGTGCCATAATTGGCTTGGATCTCCTGGAAAAACTTCAAATAGAAGCAGTTATAAATGAGGCTCTTGAGGAATATAAGGCTGGAAAAACTAAAAGTATATCCACGCCAGAAGAATTAAAAGCAGAGTTTAAGGAAATCGACAGACTTGCCCGCTTGAAATGATAAATATCAAGAAAACTTCACGGTATGAAAGAGAGCGTAATAAATTTATTAGAAATAATCCTATAAGAGGTAAATCATTAATTAAAACTCTTAAAACATTTACTAATAACCCTAATCATCCTTCTCTAAATTTAGAAAAGTTAAGCGGAACAAAAATCTGGACTATTAGAATTGACAAAAGCAGTAGAATTTTCTTTTACTGGATTAATGACGAAACAGCACTTTTTATTGACATTGGTAAACATGATAAATACAGGAAATATTAAATAATTCGTGCGTCAACCCTTCAGATTGCAGGCTAAAAGGTTTTTATTTTTAATATCAGCCAGCGGGATTTGTCAATTAAATGAAAGAGAGAATAGAGAAAAGGATTTAAAACTAAATCGTAGCTGCCGATATATTCTACCAGTTTTCCGCCATAACCTTGTTTAAATTTATGAAAGCCGTACCAGGGATTTTTGGGATCGGCATCTGGACCTAAAGAGCCCCACAAGTCAAATTTTTTTGCTCCTAATTTTTTACCCAGTTTGATGGCTTCCCAGGCTACTAAATTACTGGCCATGACGTTTTTATACTCGGAACTGGAACCGCCGTAAACGTAATAAAGAGTATCGCCGTAATGAAAAAGCATCCAAGCTGTCAGGGCTAGGGGATCTGTATTATGTATTATGGGTGAAGAAGGTGGAGTGTAGTAAGCAATGAGTAAATGAGCAATTCCGGTTGGTTGTAATGTTTCCCACATCAGCCTATGAAATCTTTCGCTGTGGCCAAAATATTTTTGTCTTTGAGCCGTTTCAAAGTAAAGTTTGAGGTAGGTAGCAAAAGACTTATCATCGCTTTTTTCTTCTACCTTAACGCCATGTTTTTGAGCCAGGCGGATGTTATAACGGGTTTTAGGATGCATGGCGGCTAATAATTCTTCTTCACTTTTGGTTAAATCAATAACAAAACTATGCTGATAAAATAAAGGTTTAGTAGAAGGCCGTAATCCCAAATTGGAAATTGGAAATTGGAAATTGGAAATTTTCTCAACATTAGGCTCCAGCTGGATAAAAATGCAGTGATTATCGCGGCCGACTTTTTTAAGTTGGCTAATCATTTCAGTAGTCGGTAGAGGCCCTTTAGGAAAATAGCCAATCGTCCAGGAGGTAAAAGGAAGTTTATGAATGGTAATTTGAAAGTTATCACCTCGCACCACTTTGACACCGGTTTTAGTCCGAAATTCACCCCATGCTGGCGACTGCAGAGGATGAGTTAGTCGTATTTTTTGAGTTGTTCCAGCCATGATAGAGACGTAAGAGCGGTTAAACTGCCAATCCCTTCGGTTGCAATTTCTGTCAAATTTTGGGGAATATCAGCTAAAAAGCGGGAAGGTAAATTGCTGGCGCGTTGGCCAAATAAGAGACGGCGAGTGGAGAAGGTTAAAATAAGTTGTGATTTAGCCCGAGTCATGCCGACATAACACAGCCTACGCTCCTCTTCTAATTCTTCCTCATTTTCCAGGCTGCGGCTGTGAGGGAAAAGTCCTTCTTCCATGCCCACTATAATAACTACTTCAAATTCTAAACCTTTGGCGGCATGGGCTGTCATCAAAGTAACGGCTTGATGATCAACTACCGCCCGTCTGGTATTTTCTACCAGAGCAATTTGTTCTAAGAATTCCACAGGGGCGGAAAATTCGGCTGCCACCGAGCGCAGCTCTTTAATATTTTCTAAACGGGCGGTGTCTTCGGTGTCGTTGGGATCATATAATTCCAAATATCCGGTTACTTCTAAAATTTTATCCATTAGTTCCAGTGTAGAACTTTTTTCATCACTTTTGCCAGTTGCCAGGTTGTCCATAAACTTCTTTAGTCTATTTTTACCAAGTTTTTCCACCCTCTTAAAAGAAACAGTATCTTTTTCATTCATCAACAGTCTCAAGTATGAAATAACATCTTTCACTTCTTTGCGTTCATAAAATCGGACGCCGCCGACGACGATATAAGGAATACTGGCATGCAAAAAAGCTTCTTCAATTACCCGGGATTGGGAATTAGTCCGGTAAAGTACGGCAAAATCATTGTATGTTTTACTTTGTGTTCTTGCCAGGTAATTAATTTTATTAACCACATAGGCGGCTTCATCCATCTCGTCGCGGGATTGATATAAGAGAACTGGTTGACCCTGGCCTTTTTCGGTCCACAACTTAAGAATGGGATGGCTTCTGTTTTGGGAAATGACATGAAAAGCGGCGTCTAAAATAGTTTGAGTAGAACGGTAATTCTGTTCTAAATTAATGACAGTCAGTTCGGGAAAATCACGCGATAAATTTTCCACATTGCGGAAGTTGGCTCCCCGCCAACTGTATATTGATTGAGCGGCATCGCCCACGACGGTTAAATGACGGTTTTTTTGGGCCAGTAATTTAATTAAATGATATTGGGCAGTATTGGTATCCTGCCATTCGTCAACCAAAATACATGAATACCGATTTTGATACTCGTTTAGAATAGCCGGGTGCTTTTCAAAAAGAGTAATGGTATTAAAAAGTAAATCTTCAAAATCACACGCACTAGCTTGGGTAAGCAGTTTTTGATATTCCAGATAAATAATGGCTATTTTTTTCTGCCAGGGGCCGTAAGCCAATTTTTGGTACTGGCTGCTATCTATTAATTCCTGTTTGGCACCTTCTATGGCATTTAAGGCTGAATGAGGCTTAATGGTGGCGACGCTTAATTTTTTCATTATTTCTTTAACAGTTTCCAGCTGATCGTTTTCATCATAAATAGCAAAAGAAATAGGCAGGTCAATATGGTGGCCGCTGGCCCGTAAGACTTTGGCGCAAAAAGAATGAAAGGTGCCGGCCCAGGGAATAGTAATGGGTGATGAGTTGGGAGTGATGTGAGAAGTCAGCAGTTTATTAATTCGCTCTTTCATTTCGCCAGCGGCTTTATTGGTAAAGGTCAAACATAACATATTTTGTGGATCAATCCCCTTTTCCTTAATTAACCAAGCTGCCCTATGGGTTAAAGCACGAGTTTTGCCACTGCCAGCTCCGGCCAAAATTAACAAGGGAGACTCTCTAAATGTAACCGCCTCTTGTTGCGGAGGGTTCAAATTCGCTAAAATATCACTATTCATACGAAGCGTTGTGGATAATTATACCCCAAAAAGAGAAGAGGAGGCGCTACCTAAATCTCGTTTGGGGCGGCTGATTTTACGGACCAGGCGAAAACTAGCTAGTCATTTATGGCTGGCAAGAGGGATGATGTTGGGGTTGATAGCGATTGTTTTGGTAGCTGCGTGGCTAGTTTTGCGTGTCCCACTATCCGGACTATCCGCAAATATTTTTTTTCTTCCTAAAATGGGGGTGCTCTTTTTAACCGGCCATCCAGAAAACCTGCATAATGAAAGCGGCCGGATTAACATTTTGTTATTAGGCAAAGGTGGGGCAAATCACGAGGCGCCTGATTTAACAGATACTATTATTTTGGCTTCTGTGCCTCTCCAAAAAGGTGAAGTGGATTTAATCAGCGTGCCGCGCGATGTCTGGATTCCTTCCCTGCGGGCTAAAATTAACAGCACTTATTATTATGGTAATCAAAAGAAAGATGGTGGCGGATTAATATTGACCAAAGCGGCGGTATCAGAAATACTTAACAAACCAGTGCACTATGCAGTAATAGTGGATTTTACCAGTTTTGAAAAGATGATTGATTTATTAGGCGGAGTAAAAATTAAAGTAGACCGTTCATTTGATGATTTTAAGTATCCCATTCCCGGACGCGAGAATGATTTGTGTGATGGCGATCGCGACTTTAAATGCCGCTATGAACATGTCCATTTTGAGTCGGGGGAACAAACGATGAATGGGGAAACCGCCTTGAAATTTGTCCGCTCCAGAAATGCCGAGGGTGAGGAGGGTAGTGATTTTGCC
This sequence comes from Candidatus Microgenomates bacterium, assembly GCA_016204995.1. Lineage (GTDB taxonomy): Bacteria > Patescibacteriota > Microgenomatia > UBA8517 > JACQJR01 > JACQJR01. Next base: position 435,910 of record JACQJR010000001.1, on the reverse strand, counting down.
AGAAGCGCTCGCCAGCAGAAGGTGCTATCAGCTCTAAAAGATAGGATATTATCACCAAATATAATTTTTAATCCTAGTAAACTGATGTCTGTTTGGCAAGTTATTGAGTCTAATTTAGAGACAGATTTAAGAGAGACTGATTGGCCGGTCTTGGCCCGCTTAATTTTTAATCATCGCGACAGCGTCAAATCCTCTTCTATAGAAGAGTTATTAATTCATCCGCCGGTGTCTGTCAGATATGATAACCAGTGGGTGTTAGTACCCAAGAGTGGTAGTTGGGAAGAGGTACAGCAATGGGTCGTCCATCAACTTTCTCCCTAATACTAATTTTAATTGGAGCATTCCTACTCCGTCTGGCCCTTTCTCCTTTTGGTACTTTGCCCTTGGATATGTCTACCTTTATAGCCTGGAGTCAGAGTTTAGTCCAAGGAGGATTTAATCATTTTTACGAAGGTTGGTCAGATTATTTGCCGGGGTATTTATATGTTCTTTGGCTGTTGGGCAAAATTCATGCCTCTTTTCCGACTTTACCAGAGCTTACTCTCTATAAATTACCGGCAATACTAGCTGATGTTACTAGCGGTTTTCTCATTTTTCAAATAGTTAGTCAATTTAAAAAAAAGTTGGCTTGGCTAGCCGCCATATTTTATCTATTCAATCCAGCAGTAATTGCCAATTCTACTTTATGGGGTCAGGTTGATAGTTTAGTAATCATGTTTGCCTTGCTGGCTATAATTTTAGCTCAAAGAAGAATATTTTTATCAGTGTTTGTTTTAAGTATCGGCACTTTAATTAAACCTCAAGCCGCTTTTATTGCCCCTATTATTTTATTAATTTGGTGGAAAAAATTTGACGTTAAAAAAGTGGTAGTAGGGATAGTTACTGGCTTGGCCATATTTATTTTAGGGTTTGCTCCTTTTAGTCATGATAAAAATTTATTTAGTTTTATTTTAGAACGGTTAACAATTAGTGCCAGTCAATATCCCTATACCAGCGTGAATGCTTTTAATTTTTGGGGTATTGGCGGATTTTGGCAGGCAGAGGGGTGGTTGGGAATATTGGGTCTAGGAATGACATTGGGAATTTTGGGGTTTTTGACGATAAGACGGCTAAGTTATAAAGAAAAACCCTCTTTGATTTTTCTAATATCTAGTATCTATTTTCTAACCTCTTTTTTATTCTTGACCAGAATACACGAGCGGCATTTACTGCCGGTACTGGCACCATTGGCGATAGCAGCAGTTGAATTTCCTGTGTTATGGGTGGCTTATACTCTTTTATCAGGGACTTATTTGGCTAATTTATATTTTTCCTTTATCTGGATTACCCAGGATTTCCGTGTCATCTTTTCAGCAACAGAAATTTTTCTTTTGGTGATGCTGAATATGATATCGCTTGTTTTAATGGTGATAGTTTTTTTAAAACCGCGCTTAGGTCGGTTACCGCTTCTGTTCGTGCATCAACGCAAGCGTCTGAATGCTGCGCTTTCAGATACGACCTTCGGTCTAGGATTTACTCGCTCAGCGGCAACACTCCCCGCGCGGTACGAGAGACCTATTTTAATTGCTATTTTAATTTTCGCTTTATTGTCGCGAATTATTGATTTAAACTCGCCTCGCACTTTTTATTTTGACGAGGTTTATCATGCTTTTACAGCTCGCGAATTATTAAATGGCAATACAGCCGCCTGGGAATGGTGGACTACGCCGCCCGAGGGTTTTGCTTATGAATGGACTCATCCTCCCTTGGCCAAGGAAGGGATGATGTTGGGCATGAAAGTATTAGGCGAAAACCCGATCGGCTGGAGATGGCCCGGCGTTCTGCTGGGGGTGGGAGCTGTATTTCTGGTTTATCTCTTAGGCAAGCGTATTTTTAAAAGTAATACAGTCGGTATACTTTCGGCGACAATTTTTTCTTTAGACGGGGTGCCACTCGTGATGTCGCGAATTGGCATGAACGATAGCTATTTTCTCTTTTTTGCTTTATGTACAATTTTATTTTTTCTGAAAGAAAAATATTTTTTTGCTAGCGTTTCTTTAGGACTGGCGGCTGCCTCTAAGTGGACGGCTCTCTGGCTCTGGCCAGTCTTAATCTTGGCCATGTTTTTATTTAAAATTAAGCCGCGGCGGCGTATTTTATGGTTCTTAATTGTACCCGTGATTTATTTAGTCTCTTACATCCCCTTTTTTACCAGCGGTCATACAGTTTCTCAATTTATAGAACTGCAGCAGCAAATGTGGTGGTATCATACCGGTTTGCGGGCCCAGCATGATTATCAATCAGCTGCTTTAAGTTGGCCGCTAATGGTTCGGCCGGTATGGCTGTTTGTGGATCACAAAGATGATTTAGTGGCTAATATTTATATTTTGGGTAATCCGTTAATTTTTTGGGGAGGGTTAGTGGCTATGGTAATAGCAGGAGTTGTGGGATTATTAAGAAGACAAGGTAATTTACTTTTTGTGGTAGGAGGGTGGTCAATCATGTTTTTGCCGTGGGCGGCTTCACCGCGAGTGATGTTTCTCTATCATTATTTGCCGGCCATTCCTTTTTTATCGTTAGCTATCGGCTGGTGGTTATCAACCCAAAACAAAAAGACTATTGCTTATTGCTTATTGCCTATCGCCTTATCCTATCTTTTCTTTTTCCCCCATTGGACTGGTATATTCGTACCTGGCTGGTTAGATAATCTTTATTATTGGCTACCGAGCTGGCGCTAATTAGAATGCAAGGAGAATTCCCAAAATCAAAATTCCCACTCCGGCGATGCCTCCGACTACCGCCGGCCAGGACATGCCGGCTACTGGTAGGGCAGCGGCAGTTGCAGTAGGTGCGGCTGTTCCCGCCCGAGTCGTAGCGGTGGCGGCAGGTGCAGAAGTCGCAGTTGGTGCTGCAGAAGAGGTAGGAGCAGCAGTTGCGGTGGCAGTTGGTCGGGCTGTCGCCGTACTGGTCGGCGAGGCAGTCGGACTAGCTGTAGCTGCCGAGCAGGTTTGCTGCCAGACGGTTTTGACGCAGTCAGCATCTTTTTGGTCAACAACATTATCTTTATTTAAGTCGGTGCCGGCACAGTTTCCAGTAGGAGTTTTGCCCGTACATTGGCCCAGTTTAGTCAAATCTAAAATAGTAACTTTATTATCTTTATTAAGATCAGCTTGGGCGCAGGTAACAGTGCAGGGAACAGGAGTGGCGGTGGGAGAAGCAGTAGCCGTAGCAATGGTGAATGTCAAAGCGGAACAGGCTTTATTTTCTGCCGCCGGAGCTTTTTTAGGAGCAGTGGGAGCGACCGGTTCGCTTCTTAATTGGTAAAGCCGCCAGGCCGTAAAAACAGCAATGGCTGCCAATATGACAGTGGCAATAATAATTAAAATACTTTTTAAGTTAATTCTATTAGACATATTTTTTAGAACCAAGTATCACTTTCTTGATGATGTAATTGGGCATCAAATTTCCAAGTAGGTGGTCCTTGAGAAATAGTCACGGAAATATAGAATTCGCCGTTGGGATTTTTAGCCGTAGTTTCTTGCCAGGACGAACTATTATTAATTCTAAATCTGGCTTTATTTAACGTCCCGGAAGTAGTATTGCCGTTAACCGCCACCCGAATTTGATCTCCCACTTTAAGTTGAGCCAGTTCACTGGTTGACAGCTGTTTCCAATTAGTATCATAAGCTTTAATGTTCAAACATTGATTGTTAACCTCTGGCTCGCCACCGCCCCCGCAGGAAACAAATTTATAGCTGCCGCACAGACCCACTGCATCTATCTGGAAGCCGCCGCAGCCGCTGCCGCCCGTGGTGTAAGTGCCGGCCGGTTGATTACCTTTAGAGGTTTGATTTTCCGAACAGCTGCCCGTCGCTGAAGTCTGGCCGGGACACGAGAATTCAATAATTTGGGCAGATTGAGTAGTGGTGATACTGCCATTGCCGTTATTAGTACAGGATCCTTGCTGGCCTGCAAAACAATTTCCATCGCCGTAACAACAGAAATTAGTATTGCCATTGTTACAATAAATGCCATCTTGAGTGCCGCATTGGTCATTAGGATTTGGTTTGTCGGCTAATAAGCCGGCATCATAGGCGTTATTGTATTGGCAGCCTCCACCACCTCCGCCGTCATCTCCACCACCACAAGAATTGGTATCGCAAATCGGTGCGTCGCAGTAATTCTGCCCTCCATAATTACAGGCATAATGCTCATAAGAGGTACAGGTTTGACCATTATTGGTACAAGTTCCGGCTGGGCTACCAGGAGTGCATTGATGATACCCAGCTTCTATACAATAGTTACTTTCTCCACCCCCACCATCCCCGTCCCCATCGGTTGGCGTACAATCTTGAGGACAATTGTTGTTATTAAATTCTTCATCGCTACAGGTTCCATCGCCGCAGACGTTTGATCCAGGCGAACCGCAGTCTTGAGCACAGGAACCATTATTAAATTCTTCATCGCTGCAAATGCCGTCAGGACAAGTGGTGCTGCCGCAAGAAGTGAGACAAAAATCAAATTCGCCACCACACCCACTATTGCAACTGTTTTGTGCACCTTGACAAGCGCCATAGCAGCTTTCGTATTCTGTAGAGCCATCTGCAGGCCCACAAGTGCCCGTACAGCTGTCAAAATTTTGATTACATTGATTATTACAACTAGTGAGCGCGCTGTTACAATCATCTTGACAAGTAGAAGCTTTTTCGCGGACTTCTTGATTTTGCTGGACTAAAAAAACTCCGACCGGAATACCCACCACTAAAATCAATAAAGCCAGTATCGCTCCGACAATTTTGGCTTTGGGCCGGCGGGGCGAGGGTGGAGTAATGACAGGCGGGATGCCGCCCGGGCTAAAATTGGGAGCGGCTGGTGCCGGTTGTGCAGTAGGCCGCAGGCCCTGAGCGCCCGCAGTGAGCGAAGTCGAACTGGAGCCGAAGGGAGGGGAAGTGGGATCTGTTGGCGGCATGGTAGGAATAGTTTGTTCTGAAGTGGGAATCGTCGGGAAATCGTGGGTTGCTTCCGGCATAGATGGTTCAGAGTTAGGAGTGATGGGTTCATGGACAGGAGGCGGGGTAGCCGGTCCGACTGTAGGACTAGCGGGTGAAACAGGCTTCTGGGCAGATTCGTCGGGCATAATAATAAAATAATACCAATACTACCAATTTCAAATGTCCAATTTCCAATGATTGATGCATTGGTATTATCGGATATTGGTAATTATTGGTAATTATTCCCTCTTGTTTTTATGAACAAGAGAGCCCCTCCAAAAATGGAGGTTATACCCAGTATGAAAACTGCAATAGTATTTGTCAAGTCGCCAGAAACGGGTACCCCAGATTCGGTAGAAGGCATAGAGATGCGAGGGGCCACAGTGGGTATAATACTAGCTCGAGGTGAAGCAGAAGGACTAGCAGTAACGCGAGGCGTGGCACTGGGACTGGCCCCGGTTGGACCGGGGCTGGCTTGAGCCGAACCGGTGGCGGTAAAAGCTGGTAAATTAGCCGCTTTGGCTAAGACGCTAAAATTGCGCGAAGTGGTTTGTTTTTGACCTTTGCTATCGGTAAGAGTGGCAATTAGGATGTGACTACCGGTAGTTAAGGTTTGGGGCGGCGTCCAGGTCCAAGTGCCATTTGCGGCTACTGTGGCGGTACCGGTGATGGGGGTAGTGGAGTTAAGAGTTAAGTTAACTTTAACGCCTTTAGGACCCTGACCACGAAACTCCGGAGTTTTAGTGCTGATATTTTCTCCCTCTTTGGGATTATCAATAGTTAGTTTATCTACCGAGGGTGCGGGCGAGCTGGAAGCAATCGGGTTTAAATTAAAACCCGAGCTGGCGCTTTCGGGCGAAGCAGTCGGCGCTGCCGATGGTAAGGCTAAATCAGCGCCGGGAGAGGTAGCTTCGCCAGTCTGGCTTAAGCGACGAAAATCATGAGTCTGGCCCAAAATTAAAGGCGGGACAGGGTGAGCGCTAGCGGCTGCTACTTGGGCCGAAGATACTTGACCGCTTCCTGCCTGGACGAAAATAGACAAGAGGGCATTATTTTTATCGTAGGTGACATAGGAAGATAAATTGGTGGTGCGGGCAGGGGCCAGTGACAAAGAAAAACTACCGGAACTATCGGTGGTGGTAGAGAGAGGGGCGGCTTGCGGCAGGGTGACATAGACTAAAGCGTCGCTTGCCGGCGCGCCTTGGCTATTTTTGACAGTACCGGAGATGACATCGGCTGTCCGAGGTGAAAGTTGTGTCGCGGTTTTTTGCTCCCACGGCTTCCCATCCTGGTCAAAGGTGTCGCGATCGGAGCCGATTTTGAAAAAGTAGCGAGTATTGGTAGATAAATTGGAGATGGTAACATGGTGTAAGGGAGAACTCTTGGTCCCTTGATCATCTTGGGCTATCTGACCCAATGAGGTGGAATCGCCAAAGGAAACAAAACCGATGGTTTCTTTGTCTGTCATCCAGGAAACAGTAAAGCCGCCATCAGTTACATTGGTGATTCTGACATCTTTGGGGGTAATTTCCGGCGCCGCCGTTAGTTTAAAAAACTGCTGGCGCTGAACTAGCAGAACGGAAATTCCTACCCCGGCCAGCAGTAACACTAGACCAATGACGGTGGGAATAGTCCGTTCTTTCCTCATGGGTTTACTCCTCCTTCAAAAAATAATTTATCCCGTAGTTCTTCTATAGTTTTAGTATCTAATTGAGGATTAAGAGGCGCCAGCAGCTTTTGTTCCACTTGGATTGGAGCTGGTTTGTTAAAAGAATGCCAGACTTCAAAAGTTACCCAGGTGAGCATAGTAATGGTAGTTAACAAGGCAAAAGTGACAATTCTGGGTTGAGATGTTTTTTTCATGGTACAAAAACTAACTGGCCGGAAATAGTCAGCGAAATTGGTCTGCCACCCTCGTCAGCACCGGCTTTGGCTCCTAAAGTGAGCGAATCCCACGTTAGTTCCCGTCTAAGACTCACCAATTTATGCAAAAAAGAGACGGTATTAATATATTCTCCGTCAGTGGTAAAAGTTATTTTGAAAGTAGGCGGATTTGATTTTTGTTCTCCCTTAAGGATAATTTTTTCTATGTTTGTATCCTGCACTGCCACTCCTTCTTGGGCGGCTAAGGCCTCTATCTGTCTCAAAAAGGCATCTGGTTTAGGACTGGCAGGCATGGCTTGATCAACTAAACCTAAATCGCTTTTGACTTTATTAAAATTAGTGCTGGCTGTTTGCAGATTTTGGACCTTTTGATCAAGTTGGGCGAGAGTTTCTTTTTGGGTTTTAATTTGACTAACCAGCTCTCCAATAGTAATTAGGGTAGGGCGCAGAGCGAAAGCGCCAAAGAAGGAAATGGCAGATAAAGATAACAAAATGCCAATATAAGCCCGGATATCTTGTCGCTTTTGCCAGGTTAAACTTAACAGCTTCAAATATCTTTGGTAACTCGCTCGCCAGGATTTTTGCATGTTAATGTTTAGTATTAATCACCAGACTAAATTTAATGCCTGATTCCTGCTCGCCGGTAGCTAATTGAGTTAGTTTGGCTTCTCCCAGCTTGGCATTGTTTAGTTTATTTAAAAACCTGGCAATGCCGTTTTCCGACAGGCCTAAACCGGTAATTTGGATGTCTTCTTGGTTGACGGTAAGTTGAGTTAGTTTTACTTCTGGGGGAATCAGAGTAACAATATTGTTTACGATTTTAAATAAATCGTCTTTATTCTGTTTTTGAGCTACTAGATTGATACGATTTTGTAAACTGCGAAATTGATTTTCAAAGTTGCTGCTGGCGGCAACCAGATGGGATTTAGCGTCAATTTGTTCGTTTAAGTCAGTCAGCCGGCGATCCAGCCAGAAGCGGGAAAGGAAAGCTAAAATGACTGCCAGTTCGGTGATAATGACGATAACTCGGCCGGCGCCTAATGCCCAAGTCAATACTCTACCTAAGGGTGAGGCGGCAAACTCATCTTGTGGTAGCAGGCTGATTGATTTTTTCCGGACAGGCATGGGTCAATGAGTAGTTAGTAGTTTAGAGGTTAGAGTTTAGTAGTTGAATGTTTTATTTTACCAACCTCTCAGCTCTCATTACTAATTACTAAACGCAGTATATGAAGTGAAACTATGTTTGTCTAGGATTACTTTGAAGCGGTTTTGGTAAATTTTTTTGCAACATTAGATTTTGTAGTATAATAAAAAAAGATATGTGGCTGTGGGATTATAACAGAAAGAAACTTGAGCAAAGCGAAAAAGGAAAAATTCTCCTTTTGGAAAGAATGATTAATTATGGTCCCGGAAAGGAGAAAATTAATTTATCCCAGGTGAAAAAAAACTGGAAAAATCTTCATCTTTTCCCCACACGTAAACGATTACTAGAGTTATTAATATGGGGCAAGTAAGAATTATTACCCCCGAGCAGGAATTGTTACTAGATGAAGTTAGAAAAGACCGCTTTCTTTCTTCCATTTTTTATTTTACAGGCGGGACAGCTTTAAGTTTATATTATCTGCAACATCGTAAGTCTATTGATCTTGATTTTTTCAGCCAAGAGAAATTTGATCCGCAAGTTATCTTAGACAAGATGACTCTCTGGGAGAAAAAATTACATTTTATAGTTGATTATCTAGCAGTAGAAAATACCCAGATATTTAACCTAATTTTTTCAGACAAACGGACTGTCAAAGTTGATTTTGCCTTTTATCCTTATAAGCGAGTAGAGAAGAGTAAGATAGTAGATAATCTGGCTATTGATTCACTGTTAGATATATCCATTAATAAACTATTAGCAATAGAACAAAGGACTGAAGTCAAAGATTTTGCTGATCTTTATTTCTTATTAAAAGAATTCACTATTTGGGATTTATTAGAAGGAGTACGAGTAAAATTTAAGGTTAAAATGGATCCTTTTGTTGTAGGAGCTGATTTGTTAAAAGTAGAAACTTTTGATTTTCTGCCCGAGATGATTAAGCTATTAACTTTGGAGGAGTTGCGTTCATTTTTCAGACAGAAAGCAAAGGAAATTAGCGGTAAATCTTTAGAATAATTTACTTCTTTAAAGCAGTTTTAGGCTATTTTCTCCTCTTTCGGCTCGGTGAGAAGGTCCTTCGATAGTAATAATTTCATACATCTGGCGGGTTAAAATACGGTCCATCACTGCCTCGGCTCGATTTTTGCTCCCGAATAATACAACCCACTCTTTAAGATCGTGATTAGAAGCAAAAATTGTAGAACGTCTTTGTTCGTGACGTTCCCATAATAATTTGAATAAAAACTTACTTGATTCTGGACTTACGTTATAAGGATTCATTTCGTCAAGAATAAGTAATCTGAAGCGTAGCAAATTCTTGAGAAGTTTATATAAATCGTCACCGTTATTTGTAGTTCTATTTATTGATTCAATTAGATCACCGATGTGCAAATAACGCACAGAATATAATTTATCAATAGCCTCCATACCCAAGGAAATAATTAAATGAGTTTTACCTACTCCAGATTTACCTAGAAAAATAATATTTTCTCCCCGCTCAATAAACCTGCAGGAAGCAAGTTCCATTATTTGTTGTTTATTAATATTAGGTTGAAAATCAAAATCAAAATCATAAATACTTCTAATAAATGGAAAGCGGGCATTTTTAATTAAATATTCAACTCTGTTATCATGTTTCCATGAACACTCAATCTCTGTTAAGCTTTCCAAAAAATCATAAGATGTTTTTTGTTGTTTAATATAGTCCCGCGCTAAGGCATCAAAAGAAAATCTCATTCCTTCTAGCTTCAATAACTTTAACCCAACATCTATTTTTTCCTTTTGCTTTAAACCATCGGGAATAATATAAGACTGATTAGATTTTGACTTAGACATTATAGGTAGAAATTATCCTTTCGTAGTACTCAAATCCTCTGGTAAAATCTTTTATTTTTTGTATTTTTGCTTTGTGAAATAAATTTTTCTTGATTTTTCTTTTAGGCGATGTTTTGTTTTCAGATAAAAGGTGTTGGTCTTGTGTAATCCATTGTCCACGATCTCTATTTAATCCATGAGCAGTGATAAGTTGATCTTCATGATAAATTTCTAGAAAAATCATGCCATTTTTGTTTATTTCTCTTACCAAGAGCTTTTTCCTAGAAAATTTTGTTGGTATGGAGTAAAAGTTTGATTTATATTGCACCATTCCGTCTTTAGTGCTGTATCTTACTATGAAAGGTGAGGTAGTATAGGGATGATAATCTTTGGGAAATCGTAGATAGGGTTTTTCTCGTTTCCAACTATCCAGTGGCCGTTCATTAGTAGCTTTATGTATTCTGACATTAGCTTCATTTTCTAACCACGTTAATGCCTTTTTATTTAACTCTTCCAGAGATAGCCCTTGCCGTCTGACTTTAATACCTTGCATAAAATTACTTCTTATATACCTAATTGTTCTTTCTACTTTTCCCTTAGCCCGAGGTAAATGAGGCGTACAAGCCCATAGATGGAAATCATAGTGTTGGGCAAAATCAGCAAATGCTGGATTGTAATGTATTATTGATTTATCTTTAGGTAATTTTTCTCTTTTTAAAACTACGGTCTTCATATTGTCATAAACAATAGTTTTAGGTATACCCAATTCTTCAAAGGCATGGAGATGACATTCTTCTAAAGTCTGAAGGTTTTGTTTAATAGTAAATTCAATATATAAAGCCCGACTATAACTTAAAACGTAGACAAAACAGGACAATCTCTCTTTTTTTACTTTACCGTTAATTTCAATTTTACCAAAACTTGCCCAATCAACTTGTGCTTGTTCGCCTGGGCCAGTTTCGATATGTTTACTACGCTTATAATTTGCGAAATCGTTATGAGTGTAAGTTTGAAAAATGATTTAGGTTCGAAAATTTATCAAAATTTGTAAAATTGAACCTAAAGTTAGTTAAAAATACTTTTCAAACTTACACTCGCAGCGACAAACCGTCCGTCCGATTTGGATGAGGCACTGCTCCGCGCGGGCCGCTTCGATAGTAAGGTCGAAGTAGGATTACCTGATCCGGATGCTAGGCGCCTTGTCTTGAAAATTCATCTTAGCGGCAAGCCGGGGGCAGACCTGGTCGATCTGGAGCGCCTAGTAGAAATTGCGGCAGGACGATCACCGGCCGAAATCGCCGGAGCTGTCAATGCAGGGGCGCGTCAGGCTGCTATGAGAGCAGCCAGAACTGTGGGTGCCTTTGGCGACGAACTGAATATTACTACCAATGACATCGCTGCCGAATTGGGTAAGATACTGCCGACCAGGGAACATCCGGGATCTGTTGAAAGCATGTGATATTATGAGTATTCATATCGTTTTCTATGGAACCACCCGATGACAGCCTCAATAACCTACTAAAGCCCGATGAAAGTTCGGAAAACATACCAACAAGCCACATGAGAAAGGTGTTCGGCGTCGTAGCCCATTCTCCCACGTTTCTTCCTTTGCTAGTCGTTGGCATACTTCTCCTTATTGGTACCGTCGACTATGTTAGGTGGCGAGCGGTCGATAGAACGATGATCCAAAATCATGGACAAAGAGTATCATCAAGTCCTTCTCCCGTACCGTCTGCCCGGTGGAAGCCTGTTTCCACAGAAGATGTCGAGCAGCAGGGAGATACGGCCAATTCCCTGATGTTTAGAGACCCCTCTGGCGGCTACATCGCTTATAGCTTGCCGTCCGAACCGCTCACAGAACCAACATGGACTTCTTTTACGGACAACCAAGGCGGATATTCGATTGAGTACCCCAAAGACTGGATTAAGGTTGCTATCGAGCAGCCGAACCAGAAGGGTTTTAGACTTTGCCCTCCAACTACCAATTTGCGCGATCAGATACCAGGTGGCCCAAAATGCATTGAAGCTGTGTTGACTGATTCGTATACACTGCCTGCAGAAGATGATCCCACCGTTGCCAACCGCAAAGAGGTTACGGTCAGCGGCGTAACTGGACACTTCTTCACAGCTGGTGCTCTAGGAAAGAGCGTCCACGCGGCGTTCCCAAGGACAGGGAGGTTCTTGGTATTGACGGCCAATCTTACTGGCGTCTCAAGTACCGATTTAGCTGAAGACGGCAGCATGATCGATGCTTTCCAACATGTCCTCGTTTCTCTGAAGCTATTTTGACCTAGAAGGAACAGCTAAACGGACGCCATGCTAGGTATTCTTTTACGTGGGCAGCAGATCTGCCGTGTTGCCCTCATGTTGTTGCTCGTCGCTGCCCTTGGCGTGATCGGAGGTACAAACGAATGCAGCGAGCGAGAAGTGCTACTTGAGGTAATTGCGCGGAGTGGCAACTTAACATTAGCGGTCGGAATCGGTGCGTTAACTCTAGCAGCGGTTTGGCCAAATCGATTCTCCGGGTGGGCTCTGCCTGTGTTCTGCTCGAATGGCGATAAGGGACACCCTAAGTTCCCGGAGATTTGGTTCGTGTACATTATGTTGGGGTGGACAAGCCTCGGGTTAGGAAGCGTAGTGGGATCAGGAACACCCGCAGGCATCAACAATCCTATCTTGGTTTCGTTTCTTACATTATCCGTCTTGGGGGTCTTCCGGGTTGCCTGCGTAATTCTTGGCGCTAATACGAGTATTTTGATTATTTGGATAGGTGGAGCGGTTACTTCGGGCGCATTATTGTTCCTAGAGATAACTCGGGATTCCTCCCAGCTCTCTGGGTCACCTGCCCTGCCGGATTTTCGAGAGATATCGATTGTGTTGCTGGGTAGTATACTCACTTCAGTGGCTATTGAAGCACTTGTTTGCCTATTCAAGGCTTTAAATTCCTCAAACGGAGAGCCAAGCCCCATACCCCAGTGACAATCAGCATGGTACCGAGCGCTGCTCTGCGCTCAGCTAGGTCACTGGAAGCCAATTGTTTCGACAAATAGCAATTTGCGGCTCCGGCAAGTACCGGGACAGAGTATAGAGCGACTTCTAACGCCCTGGGTCTTCGAAAGCTATGATGTATGCCCCGCAGGATGTTAGAGACCGCGGGGTTCGATGGTCTTACTTCTGATGATGTATGTAGCTGTGGCTCTGCCTCCTTGCTCATGATTTGCGGCCCTGCCTGCCGACCTCATTATAAGACAGGTATTCTGAATACCGCCGTTCTTGACCTTGAATTGGGGGGTTGACAACTGATCCGTTTCCTAAGAACAGGCATAACTGGTTGTTCGGCCTGACGCGAGAGAGTCGCGTCAGGCAGGTAGTAGCTTGCCGTCAATAATTACCGAATGCCTTGCAGAGCCTTGCCAGATTCAGCCCAATAGTGCATATTGTTAGTGTCCAGTGGACATGGTCGGTGACCGTCTGCCTGGACCCTCCTCCCCAGGACCGTGCGGAGACTAGCTAGGCCGTAACAGACTGCCTTCCAAGCAGGCTGTCGCGGGTTCGAGTCCCGTCTCCCGCTCCAAACCCCCAACATCGTTCCTAAATCGGCCCAGAATTGGCAGTTAGCCGGAAATAAAAAAACCCGCGAGCACCTGCTTTTGGGTTTCTTCTTGCCCCCTGGACAATGGATTTGTTCCTGAGAAGCGACATCGTGGTGGCAAGCAAGCAGGTACGGTGGCGGGACCGGTATTCCGAGTGTAAGTTTGAAAAATGATTTAGGTTCGAAAATTTATCAAAATTTGTAAAATTGAACCTAAAGTTAGTTAAAAATACTTTTCAAACTTACATTCTTAGAAGATTTCTTGACTTTTGGTTGAGTGGTGGAACTTGGAGTCTTTTGTCCAGCTTTGGCTAATTGGCTTTTTAGGCGGGCCGCTTTTTTCCAATGAATAACGCCAATTTTAGCTGCCATATCCAATGTTTGATATGCAGTGCTTATTAGGCTGGGAGTATTTTTGGCGCGTGCCAGCTTAATGGCCTTTTTATAACCGGCAGAAATTTTGGCATTTCTTAATCTCCGGTCCTTGCTGGCTCTTAAAGCCCGTTTTGCCGATTTTGTCTGTGGCATATCTTACAGTATAATCCAACAAGGGGAAAAACTCAATGCAAAGGTGGTTAATTAGAGGCAAAGCTTTTTTAAGCCGAAAACAGGGCAGTATTTTATCGGCGGCCTTTTTGGTGATGGCCATGATTGCTGTTTCCCGCGTTTTAGGTTTAGTCAGACAACGGGTCTTGGTAGACTATTTTTCGGTAGAGGAGTTATCTGTTTATTTTGCCGCCTTTAGGCTACCGGAAACAATTTTTGAAATTTTGGTGGCCGGATCGCTAGCTTCGGCTTTTATTCCGGTTTTTACTACTCTTCTTTCCAGCGGCCAAGCTAAACGCGCCTGGTACGTAGCCAGTTTAATGCAAACTGTGATTTTGTTCGCCTTTTTATTATTTTCCCTGGCTATTTTCATTTTTGCTTTTCCCCTAGCCCAGATTTTAGCTCCCGGTTTTCCCCCAGCCATGCAGGAAACAATGGCAGGGTTAACCCGTTTATTATTATTAGCACAAGGCTTTTTTCTGTTGAGTTTTTTTGCCAGCAGTACTCAAGAGGCGACCGGCCGCTTTTTAGTGCCGGCCATTGCCCCGCTTTTTTATAATTTAGGTATTATTGCCGGAGCCATTTTCCTGGGCCATTTAGGGGTGTGGGGGGCGGCGATCGGGGCGGTATTTGGGGCCGGGGTTCATTTTGCTTTTCAAGTGCCCTTTGCCCAAAATTTAGGTTTTAGATTTGTACCCTATTTTAATTTAAGAGATCCGGATTTCAGAAGAATAATTAAGCTGGCGGCTCCTCGTATAATTGAACTATTGGTAGTGCAAATTACTAAGTCGGTGGAGTTATTCTTGTCCACCCTGATTTCGGTGGCTTCTTATACCTTTTTAACTTTTGCCAACACCCTCCAGCTTTTTCCGGTGGCTTTATTCGGTTACTCCTTTGCCAAGGCGGCCCTTCCCACAATGAGCGCTCATGTAGCTAGAAACGATCGGGAAACTTTTGCCAAAACTTTTCATTTTACTATCTCCCAAATTCTCTTTTTTGTGGTGCCGCTGGCCACAGTATTTTTGGTGTTGCGCATTCCGCTTGTCCGTCTGGCTTTTGGGACGGATCGTTTTAGCTGGGATGCCACTGTCCAGACTGGACTAGCTCTATCCGCCTTTACCATTGGTACAGTCGCCCAAGCGGTTTTAAATTTAGTCACTCGCTCTTTTTACGCCCTGCAAAATACCAAGACTCCTATGCTGGCTTCTTTGGCGACTTTGTCAATTGAGGCAATACTGGCCTTTTTCTTTATTAAAACTCTGGGTTTTGGAGTATGGAGCATTGCCCTGGCTTTTTCCCTAGCCTCTTTGGTGCAGCTGGTGGTTTTGATGCTGATTTTAAATAAAAAAGTAGCAGTTTTGACACGTGATTTATTTTTGAGCGTGGGGAGAATTATTTTTGCCGCTGCCGCGTCAGGATTAGTGATGTATCTGTTACTGAAAATTTTGGACCGGGCAGTCTGGGATAAAAATCTTTCTTTCTTGGGCAACTTAGGCTTGTCCTTGCCGACTGGTTTTGAAAGATTTGTGCTGGATACCAGATATACGATTAATTTAATCTTTTTAACCCTCTTGGTAATGACTGTCGGCTTTTTGGTTTATTTTGCCATGAGTGTCTTTTTCAAAGTTCGCGAGGTGGAAATTTTAGCCCGCTGGGTCGGCCAAATATTAAAAAGAGAAGCTCCACCTGTTCCTCGCGAAGCGACGGAAGAAAACGGTATTCCTCTTCCCCCTGGAGGATAACTCCTATTTTCAGATCTAATGTAATTTTGGATTAATATTCACAATATCTTTATGGTTATCCTTACACCCTGAGGAAAACTTACATATATCCGCACTTACACGTTTTATGCCTCTTTTAAAGTTAAGTTGGCCCTTGACAAGATTAGCAGTCGTGGTATTATAGTGCTAACCCTTAGATTTTACTCAGGGTAAATATATGAACGAATTAACTCCCAGACAAGCTCATATTTTAAAGGCGCTAATTGAAGAATATATTGAAGCGGCTGAACCAGTCGGTTCAGAAACTCTGGAGAAAAAATATAGTTTAGGTGTATCGCCTGCTACTATTCGTAATGAAATGGTAGCTTTGACTCGTTCTGGCTTTCTAAAACAGACCTTCTCCTCTGCCGGCCGCATTCCCACCTCTCGCGGTTTGCGTTTCTATGTCCAGCAGTTAATGGATGAAAAACAGCTGTCAGTCACCGAAGAGGTTTCAGCTAAGGAGCGAATTAAAGATTCAAAGCGTGACGTGGATCATGTGATGCGCGAAGCCACTCGCGCTCTGGCCCAATCTACTGGTACTTTAGCGATTGGCGCCCTAGAAGATGACGATTCAATTTGGCACGCCGGCTATGCTAAAATTTTAGAAAAGCCGGAATTTTATAATATTGACGTGACCTCTCATGTTTTAGCCATCTTGGAAGAAGTTAAAAGAATACAGGAACTATTTTTTGAAAAATTACCGGGAGAGCCGGTAGCAATTCTGTTCGGGGAAGAATTAGGCTGGCCCTATTTTGAGCCAATTGGGATTGTGGCCACCAAATTTCTCATTGGTAATAAAGGTCGACATTGTGCAGTCGGGGTAGTAGGGCCGGCTCGCCTGCCTTTTTCTTATGTCATACCCCGCGTCAGATATTTTGGCAGTTTATTATCAGAAGCGATGAGGGATTTCTAATTGTATGCAGAAAAAAAATGAGTTAAAAATTCAACTGGCCAGAGCTCTGGCCGATTATGATAATTTAAGAAAAAGGATTGAGTCAGATCGGGCAGATTGGTCAAAAATTGAAACTGCCAAAATAGTTTTGAGAATTTTGCCAGTTTTTGATATGCTAAATAAGGCCCAGGAGCATTTAAAGGATAGCGGTTTAGAATTAGTCATTCAAGATTTTAAATCGGCTCTGGCGGATCTAGGAGTAGAAGTAATAGCAGTCCAAGTAGGAGATAAATTTAATCCGCTTTTGGAAGAAGCAGTACAGATGGTAGAAGACGATCAGGTTAATACCATTTGCGAAGTAGTTCAGCCAGGCTGGAAAATGAAAAATGAGGATTTTATCATTCGGCCAGCCAAAGTGAAGGTTTTTGGAAAAAAGGAGGAATTACATGAGTAAAATAATCGGTATTGATTTAGGAACGACTAATTCGGTCGTCGCGGTTTTGGAAGGCGGACAGCCCAAGGTGATTCCGGCGGCTGATACTGGCCGCAATATTACCCCATCCGTTGTTGAGCCGGTTAAAAATTTGGTAGGTGATGTGGCCAAACGGCAAATGATTTTAAACCCCAAGAGCACCATTTATTCCATTAAAAGATTGATGGGCCACAGAGTTAGCGATCCCGAAGTAGAAAAAACCAAGAAAATGGTGCCTTATGAGATTCGCGCCGGCAAAGATGGTTTGGCTGAAGTGGTGGTAGAAGGGAAAGCTTATTCTCCTCAGGAAATTTCTGCTCGCATTTTGACAAAATTGAAAAAAGATGCGGAAAGTTATTTAGGCGAAACAGTTGATCGGGCCGTTATTACGGTTCCTGCTTATTTTGACGACAATCAAAGAACTGCCACTAAACAGGCCGGGGAAATTGCCGGGTTGAAAGTGGAGCGGATTATTAACGAACCAACCGCGGCGGCCTTGGCCTATGGTCTTGATAAGAAAAATGCCCACACCATTGCCGTTTACGATTTGGGCGGCGGCACTTTTGATATTTCTATTTTGGAATTGGGCGAAGGTGTTTTTGAAGTTAAAGCTACTAACGGCGATACCCATTTAGGCGGAGACGATTTTGATCAGGTGATTATGAATTGGATTGCCGATGAGTTTAAGAAAGAATACAGTACTGATTTGCGGCAAGACCCTCAAGCCTTACAAAGATTACGAGATGCGGCCGAAAAAGCCAAGATTGAACTTTCCAGCGCCACCGAAACTGAAATTAACCAACCCTACATTACTCAAAAAGACGGCACTCCTTTGCATTTGACCATGAAATTATCTCGGGCCAAATTGGAAGCTTTGGTGGGTGATTTAATTGAGAAGACGATGAAGCCAGTCGCGGCTTGTTTGAAAGACGCCAAAGTAGATTCCAAAAAAGTAGACGAGGTGGTGTTAGTAGGGGGAATGACCAGAATGCCCAAAGTTCAGGAAGTAGTCCACGAATTTTTCGGCAAAGAGCCGCATAAGGGGGTTAATCCGGATGAGGTGGTGGCAATCGGCGCGGCCATTCAAGGCGGGGTGTTATCAGGTGAAGTCAAAGACATTTTACTGCTGGATGTGACGCCTTTGAGTTTATCTATTGAGACTTTAGGCGGAGTGGCTACCCCCATGATTCCGCGAAATACCACGGTGCCCACCAGCAAAAGCCAAATTTTCTCCACGGCGGCTGATAATCAAACTCAAGTGGAGATTAATGTCACTCAAGGTGAGCGGCCATTAGCTGTTGATAACAAATCTTTAGGCAGGTTTATTTTAGATGGTATTCCGCCGGCACCACGCGGCATTCCCCAAATTGAAGTAACTTTTGATATGGACGCGAACGGCATCTTAAATGTAAAAGCACACGATAAAGCGACCAACCGGGAACAGAAAATTACCATTACCGGGGCGGTGGGTTTGTCAGATAGTGAAATCAAGAAGATGCAAGAAGAGGCAGAAAAGCACGCCAGCGAAGATGCAGCCAAAAAGGAAACGATTGAAGCCAGAAACAATGCTGATGCGTTGGTTTTTACTGCCGATAAAACTTTAAAAGATGCGGGAGATAAAGTGTCGGCCGATGTCAAAACTAAAGTAGAAGACGAGGTGAAGAAAGTGAAAGAACTGCTGGCCCAAGAAGATGCTGGCAAAGATCAGTTGGAACTGGCTACCAAATCTCTTTCTGAAGTTTTACAGCAAGTTGGAAGTGCCATGTACCAACAAGCTCAGCCACAGGGTGAAGCCGCCTCCTCCGGTGAAGCCGGATCCGATGAGAAAGCGGAAGAAAAAAAAGAAGATAAAAAGAAAGAGAATGTGGAAGAGGGAGAAGTGGTAAGTTAATGCTAAATGTCCAATGATAAATGGCCAATGAAATCAAAACTAGAGATATACATAATAGAATATATAAATTCGTCTTAGGTGTTCTCCAAATAGTTAAATTCGTACCCAATACTCCAGAAAATTTAGTAATGATAAGACAAGTTATAAGATCATCTGGTTCAATAGGTGCGAATGCCAGCGAGGCGGATGGAGCAGAATCTAAGAAAGAGTTTATACATAGGTTTACTATTTCTAAGAAAGAAGCAAAAGAAACGCATTATTGGCTATCATTATTGTCCGACCATAATTTAAGTTTAAAAACTAGATTTGAGCCAGTTTTAGATGAGAATCAGCAGATAATTGCTATAATTAGCAAAATTGTTATCAATGCGAAGAAAAATTAATTTAGCATTTATCATTTAGCATTTGTAATTGAATTATTATGGCTACAAAAAGAGATTACTATGATATTCTGGGAGTTACCAAAAATGCCTCAAGTGAGGAAATAAAACGCGCTTATCGCAAGCAAGCCCTAGAGTGGCATCCAGACCGCAATAAATCCGCCGAAGCTGAACAAAAATTCAAAGAAGCCAGCGAGGCCTACGAAGTCCTTTCTAATCCGGAAAAAAAGAACGCTTATGACCAATTTGGTCATGCCGCTTTTACCCCCGGTGGCATGCCAGGCGGCGGGCCTTTTGGTGGTGGTTTCGGAGGTGGCGGTGGACAGGCTCGCACTGGCCGTTATGGTCCTTTTACTTATACTTATACCACTTCTGGTGGCGGTTCGCCTTTTGGAGACTTTGGCGATCCCTTTGAAATTTTTGAACAATTTTTCGGTGGCGGTTCGCCTTTTGGAGACAGACGCGCCCAAAAACCCCATTATCATTTAGAGATTAGTTTTAAGGAAGCGGCCAAAGGAGTTGAAAAAACTGTTGCTATTGAGGGCAAAAAACGGACTATTAAAATCCCGGCCGGGGCAGACGATGGAACTCATTTGGCCTTTGCCGATTTTGATATCACAATTGGTGTTCAGCCAGATCCGGTTTTTAGACGAGAAGGGAGCGACGTGATTGTAGAAGTAGTAATTCCTTTTAGCCTGGCGGTACTGGGCGGGGAAATTAAAGTGCCGACAATTGATGGCGATTTGAAATTGCGGATCCGGCCTGGTATTCAATCAGGCTCCATGATGAGATTAAAGGAGCGTGGTATCCCCCATCTGCGCGGCCGGGGACGAGGCGACGAGTATGTTCGGGTGAATGTGGCTATCCCTGAAAAACTGACCCGAGATCAAAAAGAATTAATTGAAGAATTGGCGGAAGAAGGATTATAAGGTGTCAATACGATTTCACCCTTCAGGCATCTCCACAATATTATTATAATAGACATTTTATCAATTAATTGAGAGTTATAATAAATAGATTCTTGCCTATGGATTTTAAGAAGATACAGGGTTTAATCAGCAAAAAAGATTATCTTTTTTCAGAACATGCAGATGAAGAAAGAATAAATGATAAGTTGACTGTTAATGAGATAGAGGAAGCAATATTTTCAGGTTCTGTTATAAAAGAGAGATTGGATGATCCACGAGGCGAAAGCCGTCTGATAGCAGGTAAGACGAAAACTAATAAATTAATTCATGTAGTCATTGGTTTAAGATTTAAAAAACCTGTTATTGTCACAGTCTATATACCAAACGACTAATAAGTTCATGTTATAATAATGTATAAGAGGTGAAATATGACAAACATTTGTTATTTTTGCGGTGGTAAATTAAAGAAAGAAAAAGTAGATATTGCCCGATATTGGGGTAAGGATCTTCTTGCTCTACGTGATGTTCCAGCTCTGGTGTGCCAACAATGCGGAGAAAGGTATTTTGAGGCAAAAGTTAGCGATAAAATTGATCAAAAAATCCACCAGGCCTTAAATGCTAAACCTGACAATACAATAGATGTTCCTGTCGTGCAGTTTTAAATTTATACCCTAGCTATTTTCCTTACCGATAGTTCTCCAGTGATAGAAAAATAAGGGTGCGCCGATTAAGATCATGGCAATAGAATTTGAAGCAGTTCTCTGGCGGTTACTCTCTGTTTGCTGAAATTGAGTTGCTTCTTGCTCTTTTTGAAATTTAGCTTTTTCCTCTTCAGTTATATCCACGGTATTGCCATTTTTGTCCAGGCGGCTAGGAGTAGTAGGATAAAAAACAAATGTGTCCGCCTTTTTAAAAATATAAACTTTTAATCCTAAATCTACTAATCGTACCAAGCCGATTACTATCAGAAGTAATCCCACAAAAGAAAAGAGGTATAAATAAATTTTGCGGATTAAAGGACGATCTTTTAACATAATCAAACTTATTTTAGCATATAATATGCCTATGACTGAAATTGCCACTGATTTTCTAAAGCCATAATTTCTACTTACTATTCTCTTTCTTGCCTCTTAAACAATTCACATACTGTATGGTTTTAATTTAACTATGGAGGGAGGTGATAGATATGGTTGATAAACCATTTGTTTGTAACATTTGCGGTATGGAATTTGATACCCAGGAAGAACATGAGCGACATCACAACGAAGCTCATCCAGGCCAACCTATGGGTAGTGAAGAAGAAAAAAGTGAAGGCGAAGAGGGTGAAAGTTCTCAGAGCCAATAACTAAAAAATCAACCGGCCGGTTGACTGTTAGTCAGTTTCGCTTTATACTACCCATGTAGTGAGGTTGGGTGGGGAGTTAGACCCACCCTTTTTGTAGAAAATAAAATTATGCCGCAATTACCAAGATCAGAATTTGCCCAAGCACTAACGGCTCTTGCTGCCGAGCGGGGTTTAACGCCGGAAGTTTTAATGGATCAGTTAAAGCTGGCCTTAATTGGGGCCTATCGCCGGGAAATGCGGGAACAAGGCGTGGAAGTTGCCGAGGAAGAAGAATTTACCGCAGAAATTAATTCTCTGACCGGTGAAGTTTCAATTTTCAAAGTTGAAGGTAAAAAAAAGACTGAAGTGACGCCTCCTGGTTTTACCAGAATTGCCGCTCAAACTTTTCGACAGATCTTCAGACAAAAAACCCGGGAGGTAGAAAAGGAAGCCATTTTAGCTGGTTTTGAGAGTCGGATTGGTCAACTGGTCAGCGGGGTGATTTTGCGCTTTGACGGCCAAAATGCCCGGGTGGATTTAGGTAAAACTGAAGCCCTTTTTCCGGCCGGTGAACGAATTCCCAATGAAAGGCTAGAGCTTTCCCAAAGATTAACTTTCTTATTAAAAGAAATTCGCGAAGGAGCTAAAGGCAAGGATTTAATCGTTTCCCGGGCAGATCCTGAATTTGTCAAAAAATTATTTGCCAGAGAAGTTCCGGAAATTGCTGGCGGTTCGGTGGAAATTTATGCTATTGCCAGAGAACCTGGGGTCCGCACTAAAATTGCTGTTAAATCCAGCACCTCCGGAGTTGATCCGGTCGGCTCTTGTGTTGGCCAAAAAGGCGTGCGAGTCCAGGCAGTTATTAATGAATTAGGCGGAGAAAAAATTGATGTTATTCCCTGGACGGATGAAATGACGCAGCTGATTACGTCGGCTCTCGCGCCAGCCCAGAATTTGTCAGTTTCGCTTGATCCTAAAAATAAAAAAGCGATCGTCAAAGCGCCTACTGATCAACTTTCTCTAGCGATTGGTAAGGAAGGGCAAAATGTTAGACTGGCCGCTATCCTAACTGGTTTTGATATTGATATTGAGGGCTCGGAGAGCCCTATCAAAGAACCAGACAACTCGGAGAACTCGGAAAATCAAAGTATCAGTAAACCAGTAGAGCCAGAACATGAGCAAGCTAGTTAATTTACCTATCAGATTATCTGATTCTCTGAAGTTCTGGCAAGCTGAGTTTTCTGGGTATTACGATTATTTGAATTATGAATATATCACTTTCACCGATTGTCGCCGTTTTAGGCCATGTTGATCATGGCAAAACTTCCCTGTTAGACGCGATCCGTAAAACTAACGTAGCCTCTCGGGAAGCAGGCAGTATTACCCAGCACATCGGCGCTTACCTCATAACTCATAACTCTCAACCCATCACTTTTATAGATACTCCCGGCCATGCCGCTTTTTCTCAAATGCGTTCACGGGGAGCCAATGTGGCTGATATTGTGTTATTAATTGTGGCAGCCGATGATGGGGTTAAACCGCAAACTAGGGAGTCTTTGCAATTTATCCGCGCCGCCCAGGTGCCTTTTATCGTTGTTTTAACTAAAGTTGATTTACCGACTGCCCAACCAGAGCGAGTCAAACAAGAACTAGAAAAAGAAGGAATTCTTCTGGAGGGTCGCGGCGGCGATATTGTGGTGACGGAAGTATCCAGTAAAACCGGTCAGGGAATTTCTCATTTACTAGAAATGATTAGTTTGGTAAGTGAAATTCACGAGATTAAAGGCGACAGCGAAGCCGTCTTAGAAGCTACAGTGATTGAATCGCAATTTGACAGCCGGAAGGGAGCCTTAGCCACTGTCATTGTCAGAAATGGACAGCTTAATTTGGGCGATAAAATTACAGCTGGTGAAGTAGTGGGAAAAGTTAAGGCTTTAATCGGTGATCAAGGCCAAAATTTAGAGTCAGTGTTGCCGGGACAGGCCGGGCAAATTTTAGGGTTGGAAAAAGTACCGACAGTCGGCAGTCAGGTAAAACTTGCGGGCGAAGGTGGGGTGGTGAAGGTGGAATCAGCTAACGTTAAACAACAAGAAGTTAAAGAAGGCCTGCCTGCTGGCGCAGACAAGCCTGCGCAGGCAGGAGCAAAACTCTCTTTAATTATCAAGGCTGATACGGCCGGCAGACTAGAAGCGTTAATGGCAGGATTGTCTAGCGAAGTAGTAGTTTTATCTAGCGGTACTGGTGAAGTGACTGCCGGCGATGTAGCGCTGGCTAGTTCTTTTGGCGCTACCATTATTGCCTTCGGGGTCAAAGTCCCGCCAGAAGTCCTCCAGCAAGCCGAAGAAGACAAGGTTAAAATTTTCTCTTTTGCCATTATTTATGAAATTTTTGACTGGATAGCCAAAGCTTTGGCTGGAGAAGTGGCAGAAGAAGTTAAAATTTTAGGCAGGGCAGAAATTATTGCTCAATTTCCTTTTGGGGCGAATCAAAAAATTGCCGGAATTCGTGTCGCTGAAGGCCGAATTGCCCGCGGCGATAATTTAACTTTAAGTAGAAAAGGGGAAGTTATCGGTAAGGTTAAGATAAGTTCCATGAAACAAGCAGACAAAACAGTGGATAAAGTGGAAAAAGGTCAAGAATGCGGCCTTATTTTTGCAGGTACTGTTGACTTTCAGATTGGAGATGTGTTAGAGTCCGTAAGGTAATTAATATAAATGGAACCTAAAAATTTTCAAGACGCTATTGCCCAAGGCAAAAACTTTTTAATACTTTTGCCGAAAGAGCCGGATTTTGACACAGTGGCCGCCGGCCTATCTCTTTTTCTGTCTTTAAATAAATACGGTAAACAAACGACTATTTCCTGTTCTTCTCCGATGCTGGTAGAATTTAATCGTCTGGTGGGAGTAGATAAAATAACTACCGAACTGGGTAGCAGCAATTTAACTATTAGTCTGGCTGGTTATCCGGCCACCAATATTGAAAAAGTTAGTTATGACATTGATCATGGAGAATTTCGTTTAACAATTGTTCCTAAAGCAGATCTTGCTTCTCCTACGCCGGAACAAGTCCGCAGTCAAATGGGTGGTATGAACGCCGATGTGGTAATCCTGGTGGGCATTATTAACGAGGTACAATTAGATCAGCAAATATTGGAAGATTTAAATTCGGTGTCTCAATTTATTACTGTCCAGGCGACTCCGGCTTTTGCCAGACGCGGCCGGGTGATAGAACTGATTGACCGGCAAACTTCCTCTATTTGTGAAATTATGGCTATTAACATTCTCAATAATAATTTGCCGTTAGATGAAGATATGGCGGCTAATCTACTAATGGGAATAGTGGGAGCAACCGCTAATTTCACCTCCAATCGCGTCCGGCCGGAAACTTTTGAAGTGGCAGGCAAGTTAATGCGAATGAAGGGTCATATTAAGGGTGGCGTGATTAACGAACAGCAAGTAGCCACAGCGGAAGAAAATCCGCCGGAAGAATGGCTCGGTCCCAAAGTCTACAAGGGCACAGCATTGCCATAGGCAATCAAATCCCAATTTCAGAATTTTTAAAAAGCGGAGGTTTGATTCCCTTCTTATTTTTGATATAATATCTTCATCATGGTCAAGAAAATGGCTCAAGTTTTAACTTATACAGCGGTTTTTGAGCCTGAAAAGGGTGGGGGATATTCAGTGTCAATTCCTGCTTTGCCAGGTTGTATTTCTGAAGGGGATTTTTTTGAAGAAGCTTTAGATAATATTAAAGAAGCGGCAGAACTTTATGTAGAAGATTTAAAAGGAACAGAAATTCCCCGTGAATCTAAACCCATTGTGGTTTCCCCCATCCAAGTTAGTCTATGAAATCTGTCAAACCAAGACAAATTATTAAAGTCTTGGAAAAAGAAGGGTTTCAATTTATCCGACAAAAAGGTAGTCATAGATTATATAGAAAAAGTGATTTAAGAGTTACAGTGCCATATCACAATAAAGATTTAAAACCAGGCACCTTGCAAAGTATACTTAGACAATCTGGAATTAAAAAAGAAGAGCTAACTTAAATATAGAGATTGACTTTTAGTGAAACGGTATTATAATATTCTCAAATGACAGAAGAAAGACAACCAAAATTTGTTCCTCAAGAATGGCAGGAATTCTTTAATTGGGAAGCTTCTATGACCGAAGAAGAGAGAAACACACGAAGAAAAGATGGGCGCTGGCCGGAGGGTACACCTCAAGCATATATAGATTTACAGACTAAATTAACGGCAGAAGATAAGTTATTAATGAATATATTTGAGGATTATCCTGATTTTCAAGAGATAGTTAATAGGCCTGCCGATTATTTAGCTAAACAAGATGAAGAACGACAGGAAAGGCAAAGAGTAAGGATGGCAAAACAAGTAGGAGAGGCAGTTGATACTTCCTTATCATACGAGGAAATTAAAGCGAAATACAATGAAAAATATCCTGAAGGTATTAAGGATGAAGTAAAAGAAGTGCTTGGGATCTTAACAGAGAGAGAAAATTTAATTATCCATAGATATTTTGGTTTGTTTACCGGTCGGCCCGAGGAATTAGAAGTAATTGCCCAAAGTATGAACATTTCCCCGGATGAGGTAGAACAATCTTTAACTAGAGCTCTGGAAAAATTACGTCATCCTTCACAACGACACACAGCCTAATCTTTAAGGTAATTATTTACTGCTTGCTAAAGCAGAAATTTAGTGATATAATTCACGAAAAGGATTGAAAACAAGGTTCTTCGGGAATTTCGATTTACTTTGTTTCTCGTTTAGGTTATGGCACTTGAGCCTCAAGAAAAGCAGAGAATCATTGAAAAATTTGGTCAGGGAGAGAAAGATACAGGCAGTCCTGAAGTACAAATAGCACTTCTTTCCGTCCAAATTCAAAAACTAGCTCAACATTTGCAAACTCATAAAAAAGATGATCATTCCCGTCGCGGTCTTTTATCAATGGTAGCCAAAAGGAGAAGATTATTAAGTTATTTAGAAAGACGGGATAAAACAAGATACGCTAAACTGATGTCGCAATTAAAAGAGGAAAAGCTTCCATAAGTTAGATTTTAGATATTAGAATTTAGATGTTAGACAAAGAAAGAATGAAAAAAGAAACTCAAAAAAAAGTTACTCAAGTAAAAATGACTCGTGAGAAGATTACCCACGAATTTGAAGTCGCAGGCAGAAAATTAATTTTCTCAACTGGTGATATTGCCGGCTTTGCCAGCGGCGCGGTCATGGCTCGCTATGGCGATTTAATAGTTTTGGCGACCGTGGTGGTTAAACCATTACTTAATGATCCTGGTTATATGCCGATGACGGTTGATTATGTGGAAAGACTTTACGCCGGTGGCCGGATCAAAGGTAGCCAATGGGTCAAACGAGAAGGTAGGCCAAGTGACGAGGCAATTCTGTCCGGTCGTTTAATTGATCGCTCTCTTCGTCCCCTCTTTCCTAAAGATTATCGTGATGAAGTCCAAGTAGTTTTAACTACCCTGTCGGTTGACGCGGAAAATGATCCGGCAGTTTTATCAGCGGTAGCAGCTTCAGCAGCTCTAGCTTTAGCTGGTACCCCTTGGAAGGGGCCAGTCGGGGTAGTTAGAGTAGGCGCCATCAATGGTGATTTTATTATTAATCCTTTAGAGTCAGAATTGAAATTTTCCGACCTTGATTTAGTGGTGACTGGACATGATGAATCAATTTTAATGTTAGAAGCAGGCTCTCGTGAGATCAGCGAGGAAAAGATCATTGGAGCCATCACTGCTGCACAACGCGAAATTAAAGTTATACAAACCGGAATTAACGAATTTGTCCAAAAAGTAGGAGCTAAACAATTACCAACCTCTTCAGCCAAGATTAAAGAAAGTGCCGAAATTGATAAAAAATATGGTGATCAGATTGAAGAATGGGCCATTGGCCGGGCTACCAACCGTACCAGTGAGCAAGAAGCAGCTGCCATCAAGGCTGCCATTAAAGAAGATTTCCACATCACTGATCAACAAGCCTCCTTCGTTTTTGAAGAAATTGTTCGTAAAAGATTAAGAGATAAACTTTTGAAAGGTATTCGGCCAGATGGTCGTAAAC
This sequence comes from Candidatus Microgenomates bacterium, assembly GCA_016204995.1. Taxonomy (GTDB): domain Bacteria; phylum Patescibacteriota; class Microgenomatia; order UBA8517; family JACQJR01; genus JACQJR01. The sequence continues at coordinate 408,244 of JACQJR010000001.1, read as the reverse complement.
CAGAAGAAATTCGTCAAATTACCGTTCAAACTGGTATTTTGCCCCGCACTCATGGTTCAGCCATTTTTACCCGTGGCCAAACTCAAGCTTTGTCAGTAGCAACGCTAGGTGCTCCTAGTTTAGAACAAAAGATAGAGTCGGCCGAAGGCGAAGAAACCAAGCGCTATATGCATTATTATTCCATGCCGCCTTATGCCACTGGCGAAACTGGTCGGATTGGCAGTCCTAACCGCCGCGAAATCGGCCATGGAGCCTTGGCAGAAAGAGCTCTCATGCCAGTTTTGCCTAGTGAAGAAAAGTTTCCCTATGCAATTCACGTGGTGTCAGAAATTTTATCTTCCAACGGTTCCACTTCTATGGCTTCTACTTGCGGTTCCACGCTAGCCTTAATGGATGCCGGCGTGCCAATTTCCCGGCCAGTAGCCGGTATTGCCATGGGTTTGGTAATAGATAAAGACAACTTTGTAGTTTTATCTGATATTGCCGGTATTGAAGATGGCTCGGGCGATATGGATTTTAAGGTAGCAGGCACGAGTGAAGGTATTACCGCTATTCAATTAGATGTCAAAACGTTAGAGTTGACAGTGGCTATTTTGGAACAAGCTTTGGAGAAGGCCAAAGTAGGCAGAATGCATATTTTAGCTAAAATTACCGAGCATTTAGCTGCGCCGCGGGAGAAGCTGTCGGAATACGCTCCCCGGATTGTGATGCTGCATATTCCTACCGAATTAATTGGCGAAGTGATTGGTCCGGGCGGTCGGATGATCCGCAAGATTATGGCCGATAGCGGGGCTCAAATTGAGGTGGAAGATGACGGCACAGTTAATATCAGCGGCGTAAGTGATGAATCAGTCCTGAAAGCCAGAAGCGTGATAGAGGGTTTAACCAAAAAAGTTCAGCCGGGGGAGGTTTACGAAGGGGAAGTGAAACGGATTCAGCCATTCGGGGCCTTTGTGGAGATTTTGCCAGGTAAAGACGGTTTAGTCCACATTTCTGATTTGTCCGATTCATTTGTCAATGATCCCAACGAAGTAGTTTCTATTGGTCAAAAAGTTACTGTCAAAGTTAAGGAAATTGATGAGTTGGGTAGAATTAATTTAACCATGAGAAATGGTGAAGGCGCGAAAACTGATGATCGGAGGGATCGTGGTGGTCCAGTCAGATCTGATCGGAACGACAGTCGCGGGCCGCGTAATTTCGGCCGCCGTCCGGGAGGAATGAGCCGGGCGCCGCATTTTCCTATTTCGCGTTTTATGCCGGAAAGACGTGGAGTGCGACCTTTCAGATCACGACGAGATGAGAGATAATTAAGTTGTATGCCTGTCCCAACGGATGAATTAACTAAGCTTTCCGAGAAAGTTAAACAAGCTTCTTTGCCGGGTGATTTAGCTGACCTGATTAATAATTACCTCTCCCGCTTTAGCTCTTCCGAAATGCCTTTTACTGAACGCGAAAGACTTGATGAATATATTGATGTAGTTACAACTTTACCCTGGGAGAAAAGAACGCCAGACACCCTGGATTTAACCCACGCTAAACAAATTTTAGATAGTAATCATTATGGTCTAAACGATTTGAAAGAACGCGTCTTGGAATATATGGCCGTGATGAAATTGAAAAAAGAAAAAGGAGACCTGCCTGCTGGCGCAGACAAGCCTGCGCAGGCAGGTAATCATTCCCTGCGGGCGCCGATTTTATGTTTCGTCGGTTTAGTCGGTACTGGTAAAACCACGATTGCCAAATCAATTAGCCAGGCCTTAGGTAGAAATTTTGTCAGAATTCCCTTTGGCGGTTTAGGAGAGGTGGCGATGCTACGGGGTCGGCCTCGTTTTGACATGGTAGCAGAACCAGGCCAAATTATGAAAGCTTTAATTCGGAGTGGTGCCAAAAATCCGGTGATACTGTTGGACGAGATTGATCGGGTGGAACAAACCTCACGGGCTTCTATTATGGGGGCACTAGTTGAAATTTTAGATCCGGAGCAAAACGTGGCTTTTTTTGATAGCTATCTTGATTACCCATTTGATTTATCAGAAGCTCTATTTATTGCGACAGCCAATAATACTAATAATATCGCGACAGCCGTCCTTGATCGGTTGGAAGTAATTCCCATGCCCTCTTATACCGATAGCGAAAAAATCGTGATTGGCAGTAAATTTTTATTGCCTCGGACTTTAACAGAAGCCGGTCTTAATTCCCAAGCTGTCCAAATTGCCGATTCCGTCTGGCCGATAATTGTGCGACCATTAGGTTATGATGCAGGGATGAGAACTTTAGAAAGAACCATTGAGGCAATTGTGCGAAAAGTAGCTAAACTGATAGTAGAGGGAAAAACTAGTCAAGTGCAACTTACGGAAAGTAACATTAAGGAGTATCTGCCAGCATGATGTTAAAAATCTATAATTTGGGCGGTTTTGGTCGGGTGACGACCAACATGTTCGTTTATGAGATTGCGCCGGAGGGAGATATTTTAATTGTAGATTGCGGCTTTGGTTTTCCCCAGGAAGAAATGTTTGGGGTAGATTTAGTAATTCCTGATATTTCGGTTTTACGGGGCAAGGAAAAAAGAATTAAGGGAATAGTTTTAACCCATGGTCACGAAGATCACATTGGCGCCCTGCCTTATGTTTTACCTAAACTGCAAGGCGGTTCACAAATTCCTATTTACGGCAGTAAATTAACTTTAGGGCTGGCTAGCGAGAAACTAAAAGAATTTGCCGTCGGGGCTAATTTTCGTGAGATTGATAAACAGCTAACTTTGGGAGCTTTTCAAATTACGGCTATTCCCATTACTCATTCTATTCCAGATTCCAGGCATTATTTTATCCGGACTCCTTACGGCAATGTCTATCATGGCAGTGATTTTAAATTTGACTGGACGCCGATTGACGGCAAAATTTCCGATGTGGCAGCCATTGCCCGGGCCGGCGATGCCGGAGTGGATTTGCTTTTTTCAGATTGCTTGAGAATTGAAAACGAAGGAGTAACTCCGTCGGAAAGTACGCTGGATGATATGTTTGATCGGGAGATTAGACACGTTCAGGGCCGTTTTATCATGACCACTATGTCTTCCAATATTTCCCGGGTGCAGCAGGCGATTGATGCTTCGGTCAGAAACGGCCGTAAAGTCGGCTTTGTGGGAAGATCATTTGAGCAAACTACCCGGGTGGCCCAAAGACTAGGATATTTGCGAATTCCTTCTGGTACTTTGGTTGACCCACGACAATTACATAAAATTCCGAGGCAAAAATTAACTTTGATTGTGGCCGGGGCTCAAGGCCAGATGGGTTCATCTTTAGATAAAATTGCTCAAGGGTTAAATCCTCATATTAAACTGACCAGCGGCGACCACGTGCTTTTTTCCACCGATTATATTCCCGGCAATGAGCTAGCCATTCATGCCTTAATTGATTTATTAACCGCCAGCGGCGTGTCAGTTACCTATGCGGAAATTGCCGATGATTTGCATGTGTCTGGTCATGCCAGTCATTCAGAAATTGCTTTGTTAATTGCCTTAACTCGTCCTCGCGCTCTTATCCCAATTGGCGGAACTTTACGCCATATGCACAGATTCCGCCTATTGGCAAATGAGATGAAATATAGAAAAGAGCAAATAATTTTGCCAGAGGCGGATAATGCTATTGTAATAGACAAGCATCAGGTGAAAGTGGCTGGTAAGGTGCCGGTGCGGGAAGTTTTTGTGGATAGTATGGGGATAGGTGAAGTGGGGCCGGTTATTTTGCGCGACCGCAAAACTTTAGCCCAGGAAGGAATTGTGGCAGTGATTGCTCAATGGGAAGCAGCCAGTGGCCAATTAATAAATATTGATATGATTACCCGCGGTTTCCTGTTTGGCAAATCAGAAGAAGCAATTAACAATAAATTAAAAAATTTGATTTTCCAACGCTTGCAAAAGATGAAATTAAAAGACGTTCATTTTGTCCGCGAGCAAATTGTGGCTATGACCGAGCCGTTTTTATGGGAAGAAACCTCCCGTCGCCCCATTGTCATTCCGGTAGTAGTAGAAGTCTAGATTCTTAACCTTCCAGGTTAGATAGCTTCGCGACCTAAGTATTTCAGACTTTGTTTTTTACGCTATAAGAGCAGCAGTTAGCTCTTGACGGAGAAGTTCGTGTATTATCGGGTCTTTAGTGGGATTAATTAAACCAATAGCTTGAGTAAGAAATTCAATTACACCTTCAGTGTTAAAAGTTTCCAGTCCACCGCAGTCATCGCACCTGTAAGCCGGCATTTCCTCGGCTCTAATTGCTTTATAATTTGTCCACATCTCGTGAGATAAATAGACTTTTTGAGTGGGAGTTTTGCAAAGCATACAAGGGTGAATTTCCGTTTCATCATGGCGTTTGCCAATAGTAATTATTTCTACTGGTAGATGAGGCAATGGTGATTCTATTTGTGGCATATTTGTAGTTTACTACCCATAGTTTTCTTGTCAAGATTTTGAATTGCAACTTCGTATAGTGATGCTATAATAGGCTTAATGTCCAGAAGAAGGAAGTTGACTGTCCGAGCCTTTAAACTCCGCATTAAGAAGCAGACTGTTTATTCTATCGCCCAAATTACCTTTTTAATTTTGGCGGTTTTAGTAATTGTCTCCTTTTCCCGCCAGGGGATGTGGCTGGCCCTTTTAAATGATTTGCTTTTCCAAATGGTGGGTTGGGCCACATTCTTATTGCCATTTTTATTGATCGTTACTGGTTTTTTATTCTCCCGTTTTAAAACTCCTCTAAACTCGCCTAATGTTTTTGTGGGATTTTTACTTTTTTTTGTCTGTGCGATCAGTTTGACCCAAGCAGGCCTGGCCGGACAAAATGCTTTTGCCGGCGTTACTTCATTAATTACCGCCCCCGGCGCCTTTTTACTATTTTTAGCCGGTGCCATCGTTGGTATCTTGGTCTTTTTCAACACCTCTACCGATCAGATTATTGGCGGAATTTTATCTGCCTTTAATTTTTTGAAGGGGATTTTATTTGGTAAGAGACCGCAGCTGGCAACGCGTTCTAATTTGCGGGTTTCCGGAGCCGAGCAGAATAAACCGTCTTCGCCGGTCAAAAATAATAAAGAGCAACCCCTTTCTCAAACTTTAGTCAGTAATGTCCCCGGTCAAGCCCGGGTCTGGCAATATCCGCCCTTATCGCTTTTATCTGACAGCGTCGGCGGCAAAGCCGAGCGGGGCGATATTAAACAGCATGCTTCTATTATTGAACGGACTCTGGAATCTTTTGGTATTACTGCCAGAGTAGTAGAAGTTAATTTAGGCCCGACAGTTACTCAATATGCTTTGGAAGTAGGACTGGGAACCAAGCTGTCTCGCATTACCGCTCTGGATCGGGATTTAGCCCTAGCTTTGGCTGCTCCTACCGGACAAATCAGAATTGAAGCGCCTATCCCCGGCCGTTCCCTAATCGGCATAGAATTGCCCAATAGAAGTCCGGAATTTGTGGGTTTAAAACGAATTTTAGAAGCAGAAAATATGCGTAATCTCAAATCCAAATTAGGGTTGTCTATGGGCTTGGATGTTTCCGGTAATCCGATTGTGACAGATCTAGCTAGGATGCCCCACATGTTAATTGCCGGCCAAACCGGCAGCGGCAAGTCTGTCGCCATTAACTCTTTTATCTGTTCAATTCTATTTAGGGCTTCGCCGGATGAAGTGAAATTTATTATGGTGGATCCTAAACGGGTGGAATTGACCGGCTACAACGGCATTCCCCATTTATTAAGTCCAGTGATTGTGGAACCGGAAAAAGTTTTGTCTGCCTTAAAATGGACCATGGCGGAAATGGACCGCCGCTATAAACTGTTTGCCCAGGTAGGGGCCCGCAACATTGAAAGTTTTAACGAATTGTCCGGCTTTCAAGCCTTGCCTTACATAGTTTTGTTCATTGACGAGCTAGCGGATATTATGTTATTTGCCCCAGCCGAAGTGGAGGAAACAGTCACCAGAATTGCCCAAATGTCCCGCGCGACCGGCATTCACATGTTGATTGCTACTCAAAGGCCATCAGTTGATATTATTACTGGTTTAATTAAAGCCAACATCCCGGCCCGAGCCGCTTTTGCCGTAGCGTCTCAAGTTGATTCGCGGGTGATTTTAGATGTGCCTGGGGCCGAGAAATTATTGGGTCGGGGCGATATGTTGTTTATTCCTCCGGAGCAAGCCAAACCCACTCGGATTCAAGGGTCATTCGTGTCAGATGCGGAGATTAATCGGGTGATTGATTTCTTAAAGCGTAATGGAGTGACGCCGCAATATACGGAAGAGGTGGTAACCATGCCGACTAAATATGTGACAAGCGGTGTGGGGGGAGATGGCGGGGTAGAAGAACGAGATGATTTATTTGATCAGGCAGTGCGCATTATTTGCCAATACGATCGGGCTTCGGCTTCGCTCTTACAAAGAAGATTATCTATCGGCTATGCCCGGGCCGCCAGAATTTTAGATCAACTGGAAGGGTCAGGAGTGGTCGGGCCGGCCGAAGGAGCTAAGCCTCGCGAAGTGTTAGTCAAAAATGCTGAAGAATTTCTATCGGGAAATTGACCTATATGAAGACTTTGGGAGAAATTATTCAAGAAGCCAGAAAAAAACATCGGGTGTCTATTGATCGCTTGTCTTTCGCCACCAAAATTAAACCACGTTATATTCTGGCGATTGAAAAGGGCGAGTGGCAAATGGTGCCAAATTTTGCTGTCGCGCGCGGCTTTGTCAGAAACATTGCCGGGGCAGTAGGAGTGAGCGAGGAATTGGCTTTGGCACTTCTGCGTCGTGATTTTGCAGAAGAGGAAAAAGTGGAGACAGTAGTTCCACGGGCTATCTGGACTCCCCGACTAACCATAGCGGCAGTAGCAGTGTTTACTATTGGGCTGTTAGTTTTTTATCTGACTAAACAGTATTTAGTATATGCCGTTCCGCCGCCATTGACCGTAGGTATGGAACGAAAAGGTGATTCAGTTTTAATTAAAGGCACCACTAACGCTGATAGCCGCGTTGTGATTAATAACGAGGTGGTGTTGGTAGAAGATAATGGCAGTTTTCAATTTAACTTAACCGCCCAAACCGGCACCACTTTGACTATTGAAGCTTTATCCAGAAGCGGCAAGGCTACCAGAAAAGAAGTAGCCATACCATAATGGAAATTGCTGGCGTTCAATTATTATTGGGAGCGGTGGTCTTAATTTTAACAGCCCTGTTGGTATTTGTGGGAGTACAAGTCATTTTTATCTTAAAAGATGTCAGAGGCACGGTCAAAAAAATTAACCATACTATTTCGCAATCTGCCCAAACTTCTACTCTGTCCGCCTGGGGGTTATTAGAGCATGTCTTAAAAAGCGGTAAAAATTCTACATCAGAATATGAAAATTCTGTGACTAGTACTGCCCAATATCAAACTGATGACGTGGTAGTTCACACCCAAAAAGATTCTTTGGAGCATATTACGGCTCTGCAAGAACGCGGCCGCCGGGTCTTTCACCGCCAAGGTAAACCCCTGGCTTAATTTTTATCTAATCCACTTTTCAAATTCTTCTCTGGTCATGCCGGCTTGTTTCAAGATGCTGTTAAAAGTACCGATGGCAACTTGTTTGTGATTGGGCACAATAGCAGTAAAAGATTTATCCCTTTCTCTTTTAAATAATTTAATATGACTGCCTCTTTGGCTGACAATAGTAAAACCTGCCCTATTTAGTGTTTTAATGATTTCCCTAGCAGAGTAAAGTTTAGGCATTTGTTTGAATAGCCATATCCTGAAGTTTCGGTGAGTGAACTGGAGTTAATTCTACTTTCGTTTGATCTTCAAAATATAGCTCTAGTGCTTCTTTTAAATTAGCCAGAGCTGATTTTTCGCTTTTGCCCTGACTAGCCACTTCTACCTCCAGAGCTTTGGCTACCCACCAACTATCTTCTTGCCAGACAACAGCATGAACTTTTTGCATATATTTTATTATACACCTTTTGCCTATTGACATGCTGGGGGGGGATTAAAAATTAAATATGGTCGTAAACTCCAAACAGGGCGGTTTTACTCCAATACTAATTTTAATAATAGTGGTAATTTTAGCTATTGGTGGCGGAGCATACTTTCTGGGTAAACAATCCATAACTCTAACTCCCCGCGAATCTATGAACACGGTTTTACCTTCTCCTACCTCTTTAGATGAAACTGCTAGCTGGAAAACGTATACCAATTCAAGGTATAAATTTTCAATTCAATATCCTTTAACTTATTCCTTAGCGGATACTACAGGAGGGGGCAGTATGGTAGTTATTAGTAATGCAGGAATACCCGAGAAGCCTACATTAATTATAGAAAAATTCATGGGGGGCCATGGTATTAATGTCATTACAGGAGAGATAAAGGTAGTATTATCAAATAATCAATTGAAAATTAACAAAATAACCAAAATATCAGATGAAGAATATAAAAAGTTGGTAAACAACACAGAAGATGAGATGGCCCGTATTAATGACGGTCACCAAGACTTCATGTCTAATATGATTGAAAAGGACGGCGATGAATTCATATTTTACCTTAGATATGAAGGGCCAAATCAATCTATTGAAGATGAACTATTTAAAATCCTCTCCACCTTTAAATTCACTCAATAATTAGATTCTTTCGTCTCTTCGCTCCTCGCCATGACAAGAAGATTATCCCCTCACTTTTTCTAATGATTCTGATAGAGCACGCTTAATAAGCGTTTCAAGCAGCGAGTAGTTTCCCCCATCAGCTTTTTGCATAGCCTTGAGGTATTTTTTTCTGTCCAGACCTGTTTCTGCTTTAAGCTCAATTGGAGGTAAATTAAGTTTTAATAGGATGAAGCTTGTTAACATTCTGGCGGTTCTGCCGTTGTAGTCTTGAAACGGATGAATGAAGACAAATTGATGTTGAAACCAGGCTAAAAGTTTTACCACTTCAATAATGAAAGCATCATTAAGGGGTTCTGGTAAATGTTTTAATCGTTCCTCTAAATCCTGGCAAAGATTTGTAATGAGTTCTGGTAACTGATAATAAGATGGTGTTTCTTTTCCGGAAAAGGTTACTTGAATTTTTCTATACTTTCCTGCCCAGGTAGGGAAAATCCAACCGAAGGAAATTAGATGGAGCTTGCAGATTAAATTTGGTGTAACGTTAGTAGCTTTTCTTCTCTGAATAATTCCATAAATATATTCCAGTCCTCTTTTAATGCCTTCCAATTCTAGTTTGATAAGTTTTGAATGGGGAATAATGCCAAAAGCAGTTTCTTTATAAGAAGTGGCCCCTTTTGGTTTGGTGGTAGCTTTTGCCATTAACTCGCCAGATTATTTGAATAGAGAGGAAACCGTTCGGCGACTGACCTTTTCTCCTTCCAGTCTGGTGGTTCTAAAAATCATTTCAGGCATAAAAAGGCGCAAAAATCCCAACACGACTTTGGTGCCAACACGTTCTTTTCGGTACCTTCTATATGCCTTGGTTAATCGTGTTGACTTGGTCATAGTTATTCATTATATCATTATTTTCCATGATTGGCACTTGACATGTTGGGGGGGGAATTAATAGTTAAGTATGACGGTAAATTCTCCCCAAAAAGGCTTTGTGCCAATAATAATATTTATTGTAGTAGCTTTAGTTATAGGTGGTTATCTTATTTCGCAAAAAATTAACTTTTTTTCTTCTCAACCATTTTCTTCTCCCATACCTAATGAATTGTCTCAATGTATAAAACAAAAACAAAAAGAGATTGGAAAAAGCCATCAATATCAAGAAGGTGTATTATTGGTTGGATATAAATCTATTAGTGAAGAGGAAGCGCAAAATATTATTAAATCTTATGGTTTAGATTTCGATAAAAACTATAAAATTTCTATAACCCCTTTATTAAAAGTTTACGTACCACAAGGTAGTGAATTGAAATGGTGGTGTGAGCTGAAAAATAATCCCCATCTGCAACCGGAATTAAATAGTATATTGCGTATTAATTAATGATAATACTGGTATACGTCTCTTGAGTTAAAGAGTAGCCTCAAGTATACTATCTTCATGACTTCAGAAGAGGTGCGGAGAAAATATATTGAATTTTTTGTGAGATATGGGCATCAGGAAATCCCTAGTGCATCTCTTGTTCCGGAAAATGACCCTTCCACTTTATTTACCAGTGCTGGCATGCAGCCTTTAGTTCCCTATCTATTGGGTAAGCCGCATCCGCAAGGAAAAAGACTAGTTAATTCCCAAAAATGTTTTAGAGCACAGGATATAGAAGAAGTAGGTGATAATCGCCATACTACTTTTTTTGAAATGTTAGGTAATTGGTCTTTGGGAGATTATTTTAAAAAAGAACAACTTCCCTGGTTTTGGCAATTTTTAACAGAAGAGTTAAAGCTATCTCACGAAAAATTGTATGTCAGTATTTTTGATCCCTCGGCTTCGCTCGGGACAGGTGGCAATAGTGGAGTACCAAAAGATAATGAGTCTTATGAAATCTGGAAAAGTTTAGGCGTCCCCGAGGATCATATTTTCGCCTACGGCGTAGAAAAAAACTGGTGGTCTCGTTCGGGCACACCGGAGCAAATGCCAGCCGGCGAAATCGGCGGTCCGGACAGTGAAGTATTTTATGAATTTACTCAAGTGGAACATGATCCAAGATTTGGAGATAAATGTCATCCTAATTGCGATTGCGGCAGATTTGTAGAAATCGGCAACTCGGTTTTTATCCAATATCAAAAGCAAGCGGACGGAACTTTACAAGAACTTACCCAAAAAAACGTGGATTTTGGCGGCGGTTTAGAGAGAATGACAGCGGCAACAAATGATAACCCTGATATATTTGAGACAGACTTATTTAGTAAAATTATTACTGCAATAGAAAATATTAGTGGAAGAAGTTACCAAGATATCGCTGTATCAGAGCAATTTGAGATCATTACCGATCATATGAAAGCGGCTACTTTTATTATTGCCAGTGATATTCTACCTTCCAACAAAATGCAAGGTTATGTCTTAAGAAGACTATTAAGAAGAGCGGCGGTAAAATTTAATAGCATCTGCGGTTCCACGGAAAAACCTCAAGATTTAGCAGTAGTCAGTGGTAGTGTTATTGACACATACGCTGGTACCGATATGTTAGATATTTCTAAAAAAGATGAGATAGCTGATGTTATTCGCCAAGAGCTGGATAAATTTGGTAAAACTTTAGAGAGAGGTTTGGCAGAGATTGAAAAAATTGCTCAAATTGACGGCAAGATTGCTTTTGATCTTTATCAAACTTATGGTTTTCCTTTAGAAGTTTTGGAAGAATTATTTGCGGTTAAAGGTCAGAAAATTGATAGACAACAGTTTAACGAAGAATTTAGTCGGCATCAACAAGTTTCCCGCCAAGGTGTAAAATAGAGATACTCGCCAAAATGAAATTGCCCAGCATTACGGAAATTATTGGTAAAAAAGAAACTCCGCAAGAAGTATTTGTTTCCTTTGTGATTGGTAAAAATTGGATTCAGGCCGGTTTGTGGCGTACTCTATCCGGTCAGGGTGAATTAATGGCAGCCGGCACGACTGATGCTTGGCAGGACAGTGAATCTTTTGTCCAGGCGGCTGATGACAGTTTATCAGCCGCAGTAGGTAGTATGAATGAGCCGCCGGAGGAAATTTTATCAGTAGTTTTTGGCTTGCCTAATTTCTGGATAGAAGATGGTAATATTGTTCCTGAAAAACTGGCCCACCTGCGTCTCTTGTGCGAAAAATTAGAACTTAAACCTAAAGGCTTTGTGGTAGTACCGGAAGCGATTATTCATTTTTTGAAAAACAAAGAAGGCTCACCCCTTTCGGCCATTTTAGTTGGTATTGAAGAAGAGGAAGCGGAAGTGTTATTGGTTAGATCGGGTAAAATTGTTAATTCCCATCTGGTCAGCCGCAGTATATCGCTGGCAGATGATATTACCGAGGGCTTATCCCGTTTTGGCGTCGGAGAATCACTGCCTGCGCGGTTAGTTTTATACAACAGAAATAATAACGAGTTGGAGGAGGCACGGCAAAATTTAGTTAACTGGGAATGGCCTTCGGCCTTTTTCCTGCATACTCCCAGGATTGAAAGATTGACATCGGACGAGTTATTATCCGCTATTTCAGTCGCTGCTTCCACTGAAGCCCCGGTTCAACCGGAATTAACCACTGCGACAGAACCAGCCCCGCTTAAATCGGAGCCAGAGACCTTCCAGGGCCGGAGACCAGTAGTAGAGGAAGAAATTGCTACGGAAAAGGTTTCTTCAGTGACTCCAGAGCCGCAATTGCCAGTTGCTGTCACACCACCAGTAGAAGATTTCGGTTTCCAGGAAACCCACGAGGAAGTGGTGGAGCCTGCTGGCGCAGACAGGCCTGTTGGTGCAGGCGGGCCTGCCCCGATTAAATCAGGATCGGAGACCGGTTCCAAACTAAATTCCCTCTTTAATGCGGTTTCTGCTAAAAGTGGGTTTTTAGGCAAGTTGAAGATATGGTTAATTTTAGGGGGATTAACGATTTTAGTTTTTACTTTAGTGTGGTATTTTGTACCCAAGGCCCAGCTCACTATTTATATTGCTCCTAAAAAAATTGAGGAAAAATTGACTTTGCAGGTTGATCCCACTGGTGGGAGCGGAGATGGTATTGTGGCCGGCCGGACCATTTCTTCTACCGTGGAAGGTGAAAAGACTACTTCCACTACCGGTTCTAAAACTGTGGGAGATCGGGCCAAAGGAGAGGTCATAATTTTCAATAACACCGCCCAGCCCAAAACTTTTCCCGCTCATACCATTTTAGTTGGTCCTAACGGTTTAAAGTTCAGTCTTGATAGTCAGGTGACGGTGGCCTCCGCCTCTGGCATTTTGCCCAACATTGTGCTAGGCCAAGCCAAAGCCGTAATTAGTGCGGCTGATATTGGTACCCAATACAATTTAGCCTCTGGCAATAGTTTTGCGATCACTAATTTTTCCACCAATAGTTTTGCTGCCAAAAACGATAATGTTTTTACCGGCGGCAGCTCGCGAGAAGTACCGGCTGTGGCCAAAGAAGATAGACAAAAACTGGAAACAGACCTGTTGGCAGAACTGACCGACAAATTTAAGACAGATATTAGACAGAAGGTTAGTGGCGATGAAACAGTCATTAATGAATCAATCCAAATGAACATTGTGCGACGTTCATTTTCTCATAATGTCGGTGAGGAAGCACAAACCTTGAAGTTAAACCTAGAAGCGGAAGGAATAGCAGTAACCATACCGCATGATCAGTTAAACAGCCAGCTATTAACTGTTTTGCGTCCCAAAGTGCCAGAGAAGTTTAATTTAGAAGAGGGTGATATAGCAGCTAGTTTTAGTTCCATTAGCCAGACAGGTGAGAAAAAAGAAAAAAATAAGGTGCTGACTATTAATGTGACAGCGCAAGCTAATTTACTGCCGCAGATTAATCAAAGACAGCTGGTTTCGCAACTGGCTGGTAAAAGCCAATCGGAGGTTAAGACAAAACTGGCTGCTTTACCAGGCTATTCTCGTACTTCCATTAAATTTTCTCCCCGTTTGCCATTTCTGTCCGATTTTCTGCCTCAAAAAAGCGACAACATTACCATTAAGGTGGTTGCCGAACAATGATGTTTTGGCTTCGGTTATTGGCTATTTTTTTAATTATCGGGGGAGGCTTGGTGTTAACCAGCGCCGTTTTCCCTATTATTTCATACGAATTGTTTACTGCCCCTAACTTTAGTCGGGGCGATAGTGATTCTAAATTTTTATCTCCGGTAGGAGACAGCAATAGCCAAAAATATAGCCCCGTAGATTTAACTCGGGCTTCCAATTGGTTTGTAGGCAGCTTGGATTTCCCCGACCGGCCAGAAGCTAATTCTCAAATTAAATACTATACTTTATCAATTCCTAAATTAAAAATTAGCCAGGCGACAGTGGAAATTGCCGGCGAAGACTTAAGTAAAAATTTAATTCATTATAAGGGGACGGCCATACCAGGCCGAGTGGGTAATGCTGTCATTTTTGGCCATTCTACTTTGCCGCAGTTTTTTAGCCCTACCAATTATTTATCTATTTTTTCTACCCTGCCAACTTTGGCGAAAGGAGATGAAATAATAGTTAGCTATGATGGCATCACTTATCGTTTTGTCATTTCAGAGATGTTTGAGGTGGCGCCGACCGAAATCTCGGTGCTGGCCCAACCTAACGATAAACCCCACCTGACTTTAATTACCTGCGTGCCGCCGGGAACTTATTTGCGGCGGCTAATAGTGAAAGCGGAGTTAGCCCCGATGCAGTCGGGGGCAAGTATATGATTAGACTGGGATTAGATATTGGCAAAATTAAAACCGGAGTGGCCCGGGGCGTAGGAATTTTGGCCGAGCCGCTGGTGGTGATCAAAGAAAGTAATTTAGCTAAATTGATCCAAAAAATCACGGATTTAACCAGAAGAGAACAAGCATTGGAGGTGGTAATCGGCCTGCCAAGCGGAGAGATGGAAAAGATAATAAAACAGGTAGCTGATAAACTAAAACATCAAGGCATAAAGGTGATTTTGTGGGATGAAACCTTAACCACTTACGATGCTCAAAAGTTAGCTATTGCTTCTGGCATGGCCAGGGTCAGGCGAAAAAGCATGGAAGATGCATTTGCCGCCGCCGTTATGCTACAATCATATCTAGAGACACATGGTGATTAAGCAATTAATTTCTCCTGTTCAAGCTTGGCTCATCTCCCAGGGCCGCTGTGTCGGCTGCGGCCGGGATTTAAATCCTCATAAACCTCAAAAAAGCAAAGTCAAGGGTTGGGAAAAAGTTACTTGTAGTTGCGGCCGTGTTTTTCTGTTTGATAGTAAAGCCAAAAAATATCGTCGGGCACTGTTGTCGGAAATATGAAACGTCTTGTTACATTTCTTCTGATAATCATTGCCTTGCCCCTACTCGTGATGTGGTGGTGGCGAGATGCTACCATTGCTCCTTCCACTGATAAAATTTACTATCCCTTTGTGATTATCAAAGGCGAAAGCGCTTCTCAAATCGGTGATGAGTTAGAAAAACAAGGTTTTATTCGTTCTTCTTTGGCTTTTAAAGTTTACGTTTCCATTGCCGATCGGACTAAAAAAATCCCGGCCGGCGATTTTAGAATTACTAAAAATTTACCATTACCTCAATTAGTAGCAGAGTTAATTCGTGGGCCAGTGGCTCTATGGGTGACTATTCCGGAAGGTTTTCGCCGGGAAGAAATCGCCCAAAAAATAGCGACTGCTTTGGAGTTAACTTCAGAAAAACAGCAGATTTTTTTGAAAGAATTTATGAAAGAGTCGCAAGGCATGGAAGGTTTCCTTTTCCCCGATACTTATTTGTTGAGCAGAAATGCTACTGCCGGGGCAGTGGTGAAAAAACTGCGTGATACTTTTGATAAAAAAGTTTCCGCAGACATAATTTCCCAAGCCAAGCAACAAGATTTAACTTTGGAAAAATTAGTAACCTTGGCTTCCATCATAGAGCGGGAAACCAGAACCGATGAGGAGCGGCCGATTGTCGCCGGTATTTTACTGAAAAGAATAAAGGCTGGTTGGCCTTTGCAAGCTGATGCGACACTGCAGTACGCAGTTGTCAATCTCAAATGCCTGCCTGCGCAGGCAGGTCAAATCTCCCAGCCAAAGGCTGGTCGTCATCTGGACGAAAATTGTTCCTGGTGGGAACCAGCCACAGTGGCGGATAAAAAAATAAATTCTCCTTACAATACTTATTTACATCGCGGTTTGCCGCCCGGACCAATTGCCAGTCCTGGACTGTCCTCAATTAAAGCTGCAGCGAGTCCCCAAGATTCTCCTTATTGGTTCTATCTGCATGATAATACCGGCCAAATCCACTATGCGGCCAACTCCGAAGAACATCAACAGAACATTGACAAATACTTGTTGTAAGTTTTTAATTAGAAAATGGATAGTTCTAAATCAGCCGTTTCCTCATTGCCTTCCATCGGTGCCTTGTTTACAGAATCCTGGGATGTTTTTGCCAAAAGCTCCTTAAAGCTTTTCATTCTAACTATTATCAGTTTGATAGTAACTTTCATTGTGCTAATCCCCTTCATAATCATTTTTATCGACACCCTAGGTTTATCTTTAGCCAACTTAAAAGAAGGCGGTTTATCAGGTATTTCCATGATGCCCCCCATTTGGCCTGTTTTAATAATTTCCTTAGTAATATATTTCATGGTTATTACGGCTGTCTTTCAGATAGCTTCCATCTTGACGGTAGACAGTAAGGGGGAATTAGCTTTAGTTAGTGCTATTAGTAAAAGTTTCCGGCTGGTTATTCCTCTTTTTCTAGTCAATCTTTTATTATTATTTATTAATTTAGGCGGATTATTTTTATTAATTTTGCCGGCAATACTTTTTATGTTCCTATTTTATTTTGCAGCTTATGAAGTAGTGCTTAATAATCAGCGCTGGACAGGCGCTTTAAGGAGAAGTTTATTAATATTTGAAAAACATGGCGGAGAAATTTTAATCAGAGTGCTGATTATATTTTTAGTCACAGTAGGCATAGTCCTAATTTTAAATAGAATAGCGCCTGTTTTATCTATGTTAGTTAATATTTTATTGGGTTGGTATGCTCTTGCCTATTCAGTCACTTTATATAAGCAAGCCAGTCAGGGGCTGGAAAATGAAAAAGGAGCCAGCTTGATGTGGGTGTGGATTATCGCAGTGCTCGGCTGGATTTTAGCCATTCTTTTCTTTTCCTTAATTATTGGCATAATTTCGCAAGCAGTTAGGATCAAATCTTTGCAACAGGAAATGCCTTTGCCGTCTGTTTTGCCTCTGGCTTCGCCATATGCCACCACCACCCCCATCTTAAAACCAACCTCTAGGCCTGCTGCTACTTCCCCTGCTATATAATATAGGAGTGATAAAGCATTTAGTTCTATTATTTACTAGCTTATTTTTTCTTCTTTTTGTTCGGCAGGCACAGGCTGCGGAAAATTGGGTGATTGATAATTTTAAAAGCGAGATCAATATTCAATCTGATGGCAAAGTACAAGTTTTAGAAACGATTGATGCGGATTTTGGCGAGCTTGATAAACACGGTATCTTCCGCGATATTCCTTATATTTACCAACTGGGTAATAGCCAGAATTATTACATAGATATTCTTCTGTTAGGTGTTTTACAAAATAACGTTCCGGCGATTTATGAGTCTTCTACGAGTGGCGACTTTTTACATATTAAAATTGGTGATCCCCGCCAAACGGTTTCTGGTAAAGTTAGTTATCAAATTCAATATTTGGTCAGGGGTGCTTTAAGAAGTTTTAGCGATCATGATGAGTTGTATTGGGATGTGACTGGTGATCAGTGGCCGGTTTTTATTAATAAGGCTTCGGCTCAAGTCACTTTACCGCAAAATGCCATTACCGGTATTACCTGTTTTGAAGGACGATTTGGGGTAAACAACAAGTGTCGCAGTAATTTGTTATCTGCTAGCCAAGCTTCTTTTCAGGCGCGCAACCCCTTGCTGCCTAGTTGGGGATTAACAGTTGTAGTCGGATATAAAAAGGGAAGCATACCAATTACTACCTTAACCCAAAGTCCTAAAATCTCTTCCCAAAATTATAATCCAGAGCAGGGTAAAGCAGTTTTAACAATGTTGATTGTGGCCGGGGTATTTTTTCTGTTGGGCGGCGGGACAATTTTTGCCTATTGGTTTTACCATGGCCGGGAAGTGGGTAAAAATTTGCCACTGGTCGCGGAATATTTTCCGCCGGAAAAATTAAAACCGGCTCAAGTCGGTACTCTAGTGGATGAGAAGGCAGATAGTCTGGATGTAACGGCTACCATTGTGGATTTGGCGGCCCGTGGATTTTTAACCATTACGGAAGAGCCGAAAAAAGGATTGTTAAGTCGCGGAGATTACACTTTGACTCGGACTAAAAAGGAAATTACCGGCTTGGTTAATTACGAAAAAATACTTTTACAGAGTTTATTTAAAGAAAAAGAGGAAATTTTATTATCCGACTTACAAAATAAATTTTATAAAGATTTGGTTTTGGTTAAGGATGCTTTATACAAAGATATGATAGATAAAAAATATTTTCCCACCAATCCCGAAAAATTAAGAAATAAATACACTGGTTTTGGATCCATACTTTTCTTTTTAGGCGTGATTCTTGCTCCCAGCGCCGCCGCCTTTGAAGAAGGCGGGTATTGGCCCGGCTTTATCCTGGGTATATTTTTTATAGGGATTATCCTAATGATTTTCTCCCGCTCTTTCCCTAGAAGAACCACGGCGGGTTATCAATTATTTAGAAGAGTACTTGGCTTTAGAATGTTTATTGAAAAGGCCGAAAAATATAAACAGCAATTTATGGAGAGGGAAAATATTTTTAACGAAGTATTGCCTTATGCCATTGTTTTTGGCTTAACTGAAAAATTTGCCAAAGTTTTTGAAGAGATGGGCATCAAACCTACTCAACCGGCCTGGTATTATGGTACAGGCCGCTTTAATCCGGTCATCTTTAGTTCCAATATTAGTAATTTTTCCAGTTCTATGTCTTCGGCCATTATGGCTAGTCCCAGATCGGGCTTCGCCGGAGGCGGAGGTTTTTCCGGCGGCGGTTTTGGTGGTGGAGGCGGCGGCAGTTGGTAAAGATTGACAAACAGGTGATTTTAAAGGACAATTAAATCATGAATTTAACTTATATCATCTTAGGATTAGTGGGTGTCATCTTCTTGTGGGTGATATTTGCCTACAATAGTTTTGTTTCCTTAGTCAATCAGACTAAAAATGCCTGGGCCGATATTGATGTTCAGCTGAAGCGCCGGGCTGATTTAATTCCCAATTTGGTGGAAGTAGTCAAAGGTTATGCCAAGCATGAAAAGAAAGTTTTTACCGATGTCACTGTGGCCCGTACCGCCGTGATGAGCGCTCAAAATCCGGCTGCTGCTGCCGAGGCTAACAATATGCTGGCCGGCGCTTTGAAATCTCTTTTTGCAGTAGCAGAGAACTATCCTCAACTACGAGCTTCGGAAAATTTTGCCAAACTGCAAAGTGATTTAACTGATACGGAAAATAAAATTGAAGCCGCCAGACGTTTTTATAACGCCAATGTGCGGGAGCTGAATATTAAAATTGAAAGTTTCCCTTATAATCTGTTAGCTTCTATCTTTGGCTTCCGTCGCCAGGAATTCTTCCAGACGGAAGAGGAAAACCGCGCCGCCGTTAAAGTTTCCCTCTAGTCAGCTGGGTATTGACAACTGTCGGCTAGCTGTGATATAAACAATTCCAGGCGTAGTCAGGTACGCAAAATTATTTTGTCCCGTGAGAAACGGGACTTTTTGCGTATACAAAGAAAAATCCCGATGCCGTCAAAGCGTCAAATACTAGCGCAGAGACAGGGGCAATTTAAACTGCCGCCCTTAGACTTGGTAGCCGTCCAAAAAGAATCGTGGGAGCGCTTTTTGGCGGAAGGAATTGCCGAGGCTCTCTCTGAAATTTCCCCCGTAGAAGACTTTACCGGTAAAAATTGGGCCTTGAGCCTAGGCGAGTATTACTTGGGCAAACCAACTATTACTCCCTTAAAAGCCCAAGAAAAAGGACTCACTTATAGTTCTCCCCTTAAAGTAGAAGCCAAACTTTTCAACAAAAAGACCGAGAAATCCACCACCCAGGATGTCTTTTTGGGCGATATTCCCCAAATGACCGATAAGGGGACGTTTATTATTAACGGCATTGAGCGAGTAGTTGTTAATCAAATTGTCCGTTCTCCCGGAGTTTATTTTTCCCGAGATCAGGATCCAGTCAGCGCACGTTTCTTGCATCGGGCGGAAATTAGGCCGGTGCGCGGTTCCTGGCTGGAATTTGAAGTAGGTAAAAATGACGTGATTATGGCCAGAATTGATCGCCGCCGCCGCATCATGGTAACGATTTTACTGCGGGCCTTGGGAATTGCTACGGAGGCAGAAATTTTAAACCTTTTTGCCGATATTGATAGAGATGATAAACATCGTTATATTCAGGCTACTTTGGATAAAGATAATACCAAAAGCGCCGACGAGGCTCTATTGGAAATTTACCGCCGAATGCGGCCGGGCGAGCCGGTGGTTTTAGACACAGCCAAGAATTTCTTTACTAATTTGTTTTTTAGCTATCGTCGCTATGATTTATCCAAGGTTGGCCGCTATAAAATTAATAAGCGGTTAGGTCTTGGTCTGGAAAATGTTAAAGAGAACTGGATTTTACAAAAAGAAGATATTGTTGGGACGATTCGCTATTTAATTGGTTTACAAAATAACGAGGGTAGAATTGACGATATTGATCATCTGGCCAATCGTCGGGTCCGCCGGGTGGGAGAATTAGTGGCCACTTATGGTTTTCGCATGGGGCTGTTAAGGCTGGAACGATCAGTAAAAGAGAAAATGAGCTTAACTTCCACCGATGATTTAGTTGCCCCCTCATTTTTTGTCAACGCCCGGCCGGTGATTGCTTCCTTAAACGAATTTTTCCGCTCCAACCCGCAATCTTCCATTTTAGATCAAACCAATCCACTTTCGGAAATTGACAATCTACGCCGTTTAACTGTCACTGGTCCCGGCGGCATTTCCCGCGAGCGAGCGAGCTTTCCTATTCGCGATATCAATTCTTCTCAATACGGTCGGATTGATCCGATCAGATCGCCGGAAGGCCCCAACATCGGCTTGGTAACTTATATGGCCTTATATACCCGAGTTAATGAATATGGCTTTTTAGAAGCACCCTATCGTCGGGTGGTCAAAGACAAAATCCGCGGTGAAATCAGGCCCAGAGTAACGGATGAAATTGTTTATTTATCGGCTGATGATGAAGAAGAGTATCACTTGACTCATGCCGGTGTATTAGTTTCTGAATCTGGCCTAATTGAAGATGACTGGGTGCCGATGCGCTATCAAGGTCAATTCTTGGAAGGTCCGGCCGAACTGATTGATTTTATGGATATGACGCCGGGGCAAGTAGTCGGTACCAGCGCTTCCCTAATTCCCTTTTTGGCTCACGATGAGGCGAACCGTGCTCTTATGGGTACTCACATGCAGTGTCAAGCTGTGCCTTTGATCAAACCAGCGGCGGCGATTGTCGGTACCGGCATGGAAGAAATGGTAGCCAGATCGCAAAATTGGGTGATTCTAGCCCAAAACGCCGGTCGGGTGTCTTACGTTGATGCCCAAAGAATTGAAATTCAACTGGAGGAAAAAGTCAAAGAAAAGATTACAAGCGATCATCTGGAAATTGACGAAAAGCGCGAAATTCATTATTTAACTGTCTTTAAGCGGACTTCCCAATCCACCTGTTATCACCAAAAGCCGCGGGTTTCGGTGGGCGATCAGGTCAAGCGCGGTGATTTCCTGGCTGATGGTCCGGCTACGGATAACGGCGAGATCGCCTTGGGTCAAAATATGTTGATTGCCTATTGTTCTTTTGAAGGTTTAGGTTATGAAGACGCTTTAGTAGTTTCTGATAGGTTAGTGAAAGAAGATGTTTTGACCTCCATTCATATTGAGGAATATGAAGCGGAAGTGGTGGAAACTAAGCTGGGTCCGGAAGAATTAACCAAAGATATTCCTAATGTGCCCGAGACTGATCTAGGTTTAATGGATGAAGATGGCATTGTGGTGGTGGGTTCTGAAGTAGGGCCAAATGATATTTTGGTCGGTAAAATTCAGCCTAAAGGCGAAACAGAACTGACTTCTGAAGAGAGACTGTTGCGGGCCATTTTCGGCGAGAAAGCCCGGGAAGTGCGCGATACTTCGCTGCGAATGCCTCATGGTGAGCGTGGTATTGTCATTGGCGTTTCCATTTTAGACAGAGAAAAAGGAGATGAATTGGAGCCAGGGACGTTGAAAAAAGTGGTAGTACGGGTAGCTCAAATTAGAAAAGTCACCGCCGGAGATAAATTGGCCGGCCGTCACGGCAATAAGGGAGTTATTTCTAAAATTGTGCCGGCCGCCGACATGCCTTATCTGCCTGATGGCACCCCGATTGATATTATTATTTCCCCTTTGTCAGTCCTGGCCCGGATGAATTTAGGGCAACTGTTAGAGGCGCATTTAGGCTGGGCATTAGATAAAAAAGGCGAGCATGGTGGTATTCCGGTTTTTGAAAAAGTGCCCTTTGAGCTGATTAGCGAAAAACTAAAAGAAGCGAGATTACCAGTCTCTGGCAAAACCAGGCTGATTAATGGCAAAACCGGCGAGCCGTTTGAGCAGGAAACCATGGTGGGAGTGGCTTACATCATGAAATTAATTCACATGGTGGAGGATAAAATGCATGCCCGTTCCACCGGTCCTTATTCTTTGGTGACGCAGCAGCCTTTAGGCGGCAAAGCCCAAATGGGTGGTCAGCGCTTGGGAGAAATGGAAGTGTGGGCCCTGGAAGCGCATCGGGCCGGTCACACCCTGCAGGAGATGCTAACCATTAAGTCGGACGACGTTGTCGGTCGGGCTCGGGCTTTTGAAGCGATTGTCAAAGGGACCGACATTCCGGAATCCACCATTCCTGATTCTTTCAAAGTATTGATGCGGGAATTAAATGCCTTGAACTTGTCGGTAGAACCTAAAGGAGCAGTTATTGCTACCCAAACAGAACCAGAGAGTGGGGAAACTACCGCCAGAGCAGCCCGCGAGCTGGCCGAGGCAGCCGGTGCCAGTCTGGAAGCAGAAGAAGGCGAGCTAACTGCGGCCGAATCTCCGATGGAGGTGGAGATTAAATCTTAAAATATGGATACTAGAGATTTAGCTGATTTTTCATCGCTGGTTATTAAAGTGGCCTCGGGCGATGATATTAAGAGCTGGTCGCATGGCGAGATTACCAAACCAGAGACAATTAATTACCGGACGCTGAAGCCGGAGAAAAACGGTTTATTTGATGAACGAATTTTTGGTCCGACCCGTGATTGGGAATGTTACTGCGGCAAATACAAACGAATTCGCTATAAAGGGGTAGTTTGCGACAAATGCGGTGTGGAGGTTACTCAATCTCGGGTCCGCCGGGAGAGAATGGGACATATTAACCTGTCTTGTCCTGCCGCTCATGTTTGGTTCTTCAAAGGCTCGCCTTCCCGTCTGTCAGTGTTACTGGATTTACCTTCCAAAGGAATAGAACAGGTAATTTATCTGGCCCGCTATGTAGTCATCTCGGTAGACGAGGAAAAGAGAAAAGGGGTATTGGTTGGTTTAGCCAAAGAGCGAGAGAGTTTGGAAAAGGAGCAGCAGGTGCAGCTTAAAGAGCGGTTGGCTGCCTTAGATCGTGAATTTGATCATTTAATATCGGAAAAGAAAAAGGAAATTAGCGGTTCTGAACAGCAGGCTTTAGCCTTGGAGGAACTGGAACTGGAAAAGCGCAAAAGAAAGACAGCCCAGACCGAGCAGGCAGCTGAAACTATTAATAGAACCCGCGAATTATTTGAAAAATTAATTGCCGTGGTGGGCGATATTACTCCCCGGACGTTTTTGTCGGAAGAAGAGTATCAGGAACTGGCAGAACATGACGCTAACGATTTCTTTGTGGCTAAAATGGGCGCCGAAGCGATTAATAGCCTTCTTTCCGAATTGAATTTGGAGGAGACAGCTGCTGCGGTCCGTAAACAAATCGGCGAAGTCAGCGGCAGCCGGGCGATTAAGCTTGCCCAAAGATTGAGATTAATAGAGGGAATGAGAAAATCCGGTGTGTCGCCTGCTTGGCTGATTTGTAAAATTTTGCCGGTTTTACCGCCAGATCTGCGGCCGATGGTGCAGCTATCCGGCGGCCGTTTTGCGACGAGCGACTTAAACGATTTATATCGCCGCATCATCAATCGCAATAATCGATTGCGTCATTTATTAGAATTGGGCGCGCCAGAAATTATTTTGAGGAATGAAAAACGAATGTTGCAAGAGGCAGTAGACTCTTTAATTGATGCCAGCCAAAGACAGGTGATGCGCCGGGGTAGGACGCGCCAACCTTTAAGATCGCTATCTGATATGCTGCGCGGTAAGCAGGGCAGATTTAGACAGAATTTATTGGGTAAAAGAGTAGATTATTCGGGCAGGTCTGTCATTGTAGTCGGTCCGGAATTATCTCTTAACCAATGCGGTTTGCCTAAAGAAATGGCTTTGGAGTTGTTTAAGCCATTTGTGCTGCGGGAAATGATTGCTCAAGGCATTGCCCCCAATGTTAAAAGCGCCAAGAGCATGGTGGAAAAACGGGTGCCGGAAGTGTTTGATATTTTAGAGGGAATTACTTCTGATCATCCGGTTTTACTTAACCGCGCTCCCACTTTGCACAAACTGGGTATCCAGGCTTTTTATCCGGTGTTAATTGAAGGTAATGCTATCCGGCTGCATCCCTGCGTCTGCGCCGGCTACAACGCTGACTTTGACGGTGATCAAATGGCCGTCCACGTGCCTTTGTCAGAACGGGCCAAAGCAGAGGCTCGCGATCTGATGTTGCCGGAACACAATTTACTCAAACCCTCTGACGGCGCCCCGATTACGATCCCGGCTAGTCGGGAAATGACTTTGGGAGTTTACTACTTAACTTCCACCGATCCTCGTCTTTCCAAGCGGGAAATTACTGGCGATGCCGAAACTGTCATTTATTTATACCAACGGGGACAACTGGGTTTGAGGCAGGAAATAGAGATTTTCCATGAGGGAGAAAAATTAACCACCACTGTCGGCCGCTTACTTTTCAATGAGCTGTTGCCTTCCTGGATGAATTATGTCAACGAATCGGTGACGGCCGCAAGACTCAAAGGCATTTTTAATACCGCTTTTGCCCGCGGTTCCAAAGCAGAAGTAGTAGAAATGATTGACACCATTAAAAACATTGGTTTTTCTGCCGGGACTGTGTCCGGCTTGTCTTTCTCCGTGGCTGATGCCGTCACCTTAGAAGGGAAAAATGAGCGGATAGAAACTGCTAACGGGCAGGTCGCAGAGATTGAAGAAAATTTCAGGAGCGGCCTTATTACCGAAGAAGAGAAAAAGAGACTGGCCCAGGAAGTCTGGATTGAAACTACCGAAGAGTTGGCTGACCGGACCTGGGAAAAATTTGAGGCGGACAATCCTATCAAGCTAATTATTGACGCCGGAGTCGGTCGGGCTTCTCGGGAGCAGATTAAGCAAATTGCCGCCATGCGCGGTTTGGTGGTAGATCCGATGGGCCGGGTGGTGGAATTGCCGACCAAATCCAACTTTAAGGAAGGTTTGTCTATTTTTGAATACGTTTCTACCGCCCGCGGTTCGCGCAAAGGTTTAACAGACCAAGCCTTAAAAACAGCCGATGCCGGTTATTTGACACGCCGCCTGGTAGATGTGGCTCATGATGTGATTATCAGAATTGAGGATTGTGGTACTGCCGAAGGGGTGTTAGTCAAAAGATCTGAACGAACTCGGGCCTTTAGTGCCCGTTTACTGGGTAGAACAGCCGCCAGCGATGTCATAGTTGGTAAGGAAACCATCGTTCGGGCCGGTGAGGAAATGAGTGAAGAAATTACCCAGAAAATTTTTGAGATGGAAATTCCTGAAGTGTTAATTCGTTCACCTTTGGCTTGTGCCTCTCGCTATGGACTTTGCGCCGCCTGCTATGGTTGGGATATGGCTACCAAAAAGCGAGTGGAATTGGGAGTACCGGTGGGCGTCATTGCCGCTCAATCCATCGGCGAACCGGGTACGCAACTTACTATGCGGGTGAAGCATTCGGGCGGTATCGTCGGTCTGGACGTCACTCAAGGCTTACCTCGGGTAGAGGAATTGTTTGAAGCCAGAATGCCCAAGATTATTTCGCCTCTAGCAGAGATTGCAGGTTTGGTAGAGGTAGTTGAGTCGGAGGATTCCTGGAAAGTCCGGGTTAAAAGCACCGATGTGAAACCACCGGAGGAACGGGAATATGTGGTGCCTAAAACTATTCAGCTGGCTGTAGAAGACGGCGATTTAATCGCGGCCGGCAAGCAACTGGCGGTAGGACTCTTGGATATTAAACAGGTGTTGGCTATTCGTGGTTTGCGCTCTGCCCAAGAATATTTAATTTTTGAAATTCAGGCAGTTTATGAGTCGCAAGGTATTCCGATTAATGACAAGCATTTTGAGGTAATTTTGCGCAAGATGAGCGATAAGGTGCAGATTATTAATTCCGGCGATACTACTTTACTGCCTAGAGAGCTCGTTTCCCGAGTCACTTTTGTGGAGGAAAATGAACGGGTCTTGGCCGCCGGTGGAGAACCGGCTACGGCCCAAGTGGTCATTTTAGGGGTGACTAAAGCTTCGCTTTACACCGAGTCTTGGCTGTCGGCAGCTTCGTTCCAGGAAACTACCAACATCTTGACCGAAGCGGCCCTTTTGGGTAAGGAAGATAAACTGGTGGGCTTAAAAGAAAATGTGATTATCGGTAGGCTGATTCCTGTTACCGCTGAAAGGGCGCATTTACCCCAAGCCCCATTGCCCCAAAGCTGAAAACATGGTAAAATAAGTACCAATATCAAATAAATACCAATAAATACCAATGATAAAACATTTGAAATTTGAAATTTGTAATATTGGTATTATTCTCGACCGAAGGGAGAGCTATGCCAACAATTAATCAATTAGTCAAACATGGGAGAAAGAAATCTGTGAGTAAATTCCGCAGCGCGTCATTGCGCCGTTGGTTCAATACCAGAACCCGCAAATTTAGTGAGCTAGCCAGTCCTTTTAAACGAGGGGTGGTGCTATCTGTCCGCACGATGACTCCCAGAAAACCTAACTCGGCTTTGCGCAAAGTGGCCAGAATTAGATTGTCTAATAAGCAGGAAATTACCGCCTATATTCCTGGTGAAGGACATGAACTGGCAGAACATTCAAACGTCATGGTTCGGGGTGGTCGGGTCAAAGATTTGCCAGGCGTTAAATATCATGTGGTGCGCGGCAAATATGATACTACCGGCGTGGTCGGCCGCAAAACCGGCCGGTCTCGCTATGGCACACGTCGCGAAGGAGGAGGGGTTGCGCCCCGACCGGCCGCACCGGCCCCAGCCGCAGCTTAATTTTTATGGCCAGACGCGGACAAACCCCTACTAGAATTGTTGCTCCCGATCCGGTTTTTAATAACGTTCTATTGACCAAATTTATTAACGGAGTCATGCTGGATGGTAAAAAATCAGTGGCCCAAGCGGAAGTTTACGAGGCTTTGGAAAAAATTGGCCAAGATTCAGGCGAAGAAGCTTTACCGATTTTTCTGTCGGCAATTGACCAAGTTAAGCCTTTGATGGAGGTTAGGCCTCGCCGGGTGGGAGGCGCTGCTTATCAAGTACCCATGCAAGTTCGGGGTCCCAGGCGCGAATCTCTGGCCATCCGCTGGCTAATTATGGCCGCCCGCGCTCGTTCCAATAAAGATTATCACACCTTTGCCGAGAAACTAGCGGCAGAAATTATTGATGCCAGTCGCGGGTTGGGTGGAGCCATCGGTAAGAAAAAAGATATGGAACGCGTGGCCGAAGCCAATCGGGCCTTTGCCCACTTT
Organism: Candidatus Microgenomates bacterium; assembly: GCA_016204995.1. Classification (GTDB taxonomy): domain Bacteria; phylum Patescibacteriota; class Microgenomatia; order UBA8517; family JACQJR01; genus JACQJR01. The sequence goes on along the minus strand of JACQJR010000001.1, from coordinate 380,758 downwards.
AAATGGTAAATGATCACTCCTTGGTGATATTGCTTGACAAGCGAGTTTAGGGTGGTAAACTAACTCCAAATGAAAAAAGAACAAGGTTCAAACTTCAATGGTGAAGAAAGAGCAAGTCAACTTGAACAATACCTATGGATTCCATACATATCAAACGAAGATAGACAGGCTTTGACAAAATTTACTGATGAGGTAATTGAAGGTAGGGCTACTAGAGATAAATTTAATCAACTGGCTGATCTCTGGGTGCGAGAAAGACCACATCACATGGATATTAGCGTGATGGTGGAACATCCAGCCTACCAGCAAATTATTGAGATGGGAATGCCAATTGTTCCTTTAATTTTAGAGAAACTTGCGCAAAAGCCGGATCACTGGTTTGAGGCTTTATACACCATTACTGGAGTTGATCCTATTCTTCCAGAACATAGAGGGCGTTTGAAAGCGATGGCGGCTGATTGGATTAAGTGGGGTAAAGAACATGGATATAATGAAAATGAAGTGAGACAGACGGGCAACAAAGAAAACGATAAAGAGAACCAAAATCCTTAAGCAAAAGTACGCCTCTTAATTATTATAATTTATTCATAGGTTGCTTAAATTCAAATTTTAGGTTAAAATTAGCTACGGAAGCGACAATAACGCTTCTTTTTTGTGTACAATTGATTTATGGCCGGGCAAAAAGCATCACTATCACAAGTAGTCACCAAAAATCGCGAAGTGGCTTTGGATAAAATCCGCAACATCGGTATTATTGCTCATATTGACGCGGGTAAAACTACCACTACCGAAAGAATTCTTTTTTACACCGGCCGGACTTATAAGTTGGGATCGGTTGATGAGGGTACCACTGTTACCGATTGGATGGCCCAGGAACGGGAACGGGGTATCACCATTGTGTCGGCAGCCATCACCGCTTTTTGGGAATTAAAACAAGACTCTTCCGTTGAGCATGGTAATTACCGGATTAACATCATTGATACTCCGGGCCATGTGGATTTTACGGCTGAAGTGGAGCGATCTTTACGCGTTTTGGACGGCGGCATTACGGTGTTAGATGCGGAAGAAATGGTTCAATCGCAAACTGAAACAGTCTGGCGCCAGGCTGATAAATATCATGTCCCAAGAATTATTTTTGTCAATAAAATGGATAAATTAGGAGCTAACTTTGATGGGACGTTAGCTGCCGTTCGCGAGAGATTAGGCGCAAAACCTGTAGTTTTAACCTTTCCCATTGGCAGTGAACAAAGTTTCCGGGGCATTGTGTCAGTTTTAGATCGCAAAGCCTATATTTGGGAAGGTGATCCTTCGGCTGTCTCAGGACAAGTTGATACAGGCGCAGTTTATACAGAGACCGAGGTGCCGGAAGAATTAGTCGCGCAAATGGAAAAATACAGGGCTCAAACTATTGAGGCCATTGCCGAAACCGACCAGGGCATTTTGGAAAAGTATGTGGGGGGAGTAGAGCCGGATACTCACGAGTTAAAGTCTGCTTTGCGCCGGGCCACCATTAAATCCGAACTCTTTCCGACCTTTTGCGGTTCATCTTTGCGCAATAAAGGAGTTCAGCCATTACTGGATGCGGTCGTAGAATATTTGCCTTCGCCGATTGATTTGCCGCCGGTGACGGGTCAATGGAATGGTAATACCGAAGAAAGAAAACCGGGTAATGATGAGCCTTTATCAGCCTTAGCCTTTAAAGTGCAAACCGATCCTCATGTGGGTAGGTTAGTATGGTTAAGAATTTATTCCGGTGTTTTAAAAGCCGGCCAGGAGACTTACAACACCACTAAAAACAGACGGGAAAGAACTAGCCGCTTAGTGTTGATGCATGCCGATCAAAGGGAGTTGGTCAGCGAAGCCTACTCGGGAGAAATTGTCGCGGCAGTCGGTTTACGGGAAACCGTTACTGGGGATACAGTGGCAGATAGCAGTTATCCTTTAGTTTTAGAATCAATTGCTTTCCCCGATCCAGTTATTTCCTTGGCTATTGAGCCTAAAACCAGAAGCGACCAGGAAAAATTAGGTGAAGCCTTGGGCAAATTGTCAGAGGAAGACCCCACTTTTAGAATTCGTTCCAATCCGGAAACTGGCCAGACGATTATTTCCGGTATGGGTGAGCTGCATTTGGAAATTCTAGTGGATCGGATGCGCCGGGAATTTGGGGTGGAGGCGACCACTGGTTCTCCGGAAGTGGCTTATAAGGAGACTATCAAGGGCTTGGCTGAAGGCGAAGGTAAATACATTCGCCAAACCGGCGGCCATGGACAATATGGTCATTGTTTCTTAAAAGTGGAACCTAAAGGCCGGGGAGAAGGTTTTGAGTTTATTAATAAAATCAAAGGCGGTGCCATTCCTAATGAATTTATTCCGCCAATTGAAAAAGGAGTGGTTGAAGCTTTATCTAATGGCATTTTAGCAGGCTACCCGGTAGTTGATTTGTCAGTGACGGTCTTTGACGGAACTTATCATGATGTTGACTCTTCGGAAATTGCTTTTAAAATTGCCGGCTCTATGGCAGTACAGGATGCGGCCCGCAAAGCCGGTTTAGTACTCTTGGAACCAATTATGAAAGTAGAAGTGACTACGCCGGAAGAATTTATGGGTGATGTGATTGGTGATTTATCTTCCCGCCGGGCCCAAATTTTAGGGACGGAAAAACGGGGTAATTCTACCATTGTGCTGGCTCGAGTGCCACTAGCTGAAATTTCCGGCTACACTACTACTTTGCGTTCGCTGACTCAAGGCCGGGCCAATCCCTATGTTGAACCATCTCATTATGAAGAAGTGCCCAATAACATTGCCGAGAAAATAATTAGCGCTAAGAAAAGTTAACTATTGACAGATTAGGCTCATATTTCATATAATACTTGATATAGAGGGCAGAGGCCCTTTTTAATATGGCAGAAGAAGCAAAAAAGAAATACGAGAGAACTAAACCTCACATTAATGTAGGTACTATTGGTCACGTGGATCATGGTAAAACTACTTTAACTGCAGCTATTACCCGCGTTTTAGCCAAACAACCTGGTAATCCTACTAAATCGGCTGCTTTTGATGATATTGATAATGCCCCGGAAGAAAAACAACGCGGAGTGACCATCAACATTACCCACATGGAGTATGAAACGGATAAACGTCATTATGCTCATATTGATGCTCCGGGACACGCTGACTACGTCAAAAACATGATCACCGGCGCCGCTCAAATGGATGGAGCTATTTTAGTAGTTTCCGCTGCTGATGGACCGATGCCCCAAACCCGCGAGCACGTCTTACTGGCTCGTCAAGTCAACGTCCCAGCTTTAGTAGTTTTCTTGAACAAAGTTGATATGGTTGATGATCCGGGTTTAGTAGACTTAGTGGAAGAAGAAGTTCGGGAACTTTTGAACAAATATCAATATCCAGGTAAAGATACTCCGATCATTCGTGGTTCAGCTTTGAAAGCCTACGAGGGCGACTCGGAAGCAGAGAAACAAATTTTGGAACTGATGAAGGCAGTGGATGAGTTTATTCCAACGCCCGAGCGGGAGATAGATAAACCATTTTTGATGCCGGTAGAAGACGTTTTTGCTATCAAAGGCCGTGGTACAGTAGTGACTGGCCGGGTAGAGCGCGGCAAAATTAAGGTGGGAGAAGAGGTGGAAATTGTCGGTTTAACTAAAGATACCAAGAAAACTGTCGTGACTGGTGTTGAAATGTTTAGAAAAACTCTTGATGAAGGTCAAGCTGGAGACAACGTCGGGATTTTGATTCGCGGTATTGAAAAAGATGATGTAGAACGTGGTCAGGTGTTGGCTAAACCAGGCAGCGTTACTCCTCATACAGAATTTGAAGCAGAGGCTTACATTTTAACCAAAGAGGAGGGTGGTCGTCATACCCCATTTTTCCCAGGTTACAAACCCCAATTCTATATTAGAACCACTGATGTGACCGGAGATGTTGTTTTGCCGGAAGGCGTAGAAATGGTCATGCCTGGGGATAACGCCAAATTAAAAGTGAAATTGATTCAGCCGGTAGCCTTAGAAGAAGGTCTGCGTTTTGCCATTCGTGAGGGCGGCAGAACCGTCGGCGCCGGCGTCATCTCCAGTGTAACTGCTTAACTTTGACTTCACTTAATTTCTAGGTTATAATTTCTACTATCGGAATTTTTAATTTTGCATTTTGCACTTTGAATTGGAGTAAATATGCCAGCGTCAAGAATTAGAGTTAAACTTAAATCCTTTGACCATCGGGTCATTGATGAGGCAGCCGCCAAAATCGTGGAGGCGGCTCTTTCCACGGGTGCTAGTGTGTCCGGTCCCACCCCTTTACCAACTCGTCGCAAATTAATCACTGTTAATGCTTCGCCTCATGTGGATAAAGACGCCCAAGATCATTTTGAAATTTTAACCCATAAAAGGATTGTAGATATTATGAATCCTACTTCCCGTACCATTGATTCGTTATCCAATTTAGATTTGCCGGCCGGAGTATCAATAGAGATCAAAATGTAGCCTAATTTAAGGTCCTCGCGACACTTGCGGTACCACGCGGCGTTCCATAGCCAATTAATTTTTAACCAGTCGGCGCATTAAAGAAGGCAATCAAGCTACCGATTAAGTCTAACAATCTTTTCCCCATACTTACTAAAATTTTATTTCGGATTTTTGGCGGATGCAGTAAGACTGACTACCAAATTTGTGTAAGATAACTAACAAGTGGTACAATGTTTTTAAGTGAGTAATATAGTCCCTTCCGCGCTAGAGAATTTTTTTAGCCAGTTCAGAAAAATAACCTACAAAAAAGGAGAAACCATTCTTCGCGCTGGCGACCCCCCCGCCGGTATTTATTTACTGGAAAAAGGTTATGTGAGGCTTTATTCACTTTCCGCAGAAGGCAAAGAATTGACCTTATTAATTTACCAAGCAGGTGATGTCTTTCCGGCCGCTCTGGTCTTGGCCGGGGGAGGGCCCAGTCTTTATTACAGCGAAGCTTTAACGCCTGTGGAACTCAAACGGGCGGATAAAAAACAATTCATAGACTTTGCTTATCAAAATACAGCAGTATTTAGAATAGTCAGTCAACAAGTTAATGATCGGTTTAGATTTGCTCTGCGGCGAATGGAATATCTGGCCTTTGGAGATGCTTACGCTAAAGTTGCCTCCATGATTTTAATCTGCGCGGAAAAGTTCGGGCAAAAAGAAGGCAATAAGGTAGTGATTCAGTTGCCGCTCACCCATCAAGATATCGCCAGTCTGGCAGGAGTGACTCGGGAAACTACCAGCCTTGAATTATCAAAGCTGGAAAAGAAAGGTTTAATTTCTTTCCAGAAGCATCTGCCCGCAGTCAATAATCTGGCAGATCTGGCGAAAGAATCCTTGAGCGAATATTGAGCTTACTCCGATTAAATCGGAGCTTGCCATATTAGCTTCTTTTTGATATACTTATTGTTAATGGAAGAGTTCGTTACTTCCTGAAAAGTGTGTTCGGTCTGACACTCCACATTTAGGGTGCGGCGAGCACCCATTTTTGTGCTTGGAGACAAACCTACGGTTTTTCTCCATCTCTTTTCCCTAACAGGAAAAACAAACAAGTATGATTAATGCTATTTTAGGAATCAAAAAGGGTATGTCACAGGCTTGGAGTGAAGATGGTCGGCGGATCCCGACTACTTTAATTCAGGCTGGTCCTCTGGTGGTTACCCAAATTAAAGCTCACGATAGAGATGGTTATGAGGCAGTTCAATTAGGCTTAGGAGAGCGAAAAATTAAAAATATCTCAAAGGCAGTTTTAGGGCATCTTAAAGGAGCAACAAAAGGCGAAAAAGTTGCTCCTCGCTTTTTAAGGGAAATCAAACAGCCTGCCGAAGATTTAAAAGTGGGAGATGAAGTTAAAGCTTCGGATGTGATTAGCCCTGGTGATTTAGTTAAAGTAATTGGTATTTCCAAAGGTAAAGGCTTCGCCGGTGTGGTCAGACGCTATCATTTTGCCGGTGGTCCTCGCACCCACGGCCAATCAGATCGAGAACGCGCCCCCGGATCCATCGGCCAAACTACCACTCCTGGCCGGGTTTATAAGGGTAAGCGAATGGCTGGTAGAATGGGTAGCGACCGCGTCACAATCCGTAATTTGGTAGTCTTATCGGTGAAAGATAACGGTGAAGTGTTATTATCCGGTCCGGTACCAGGCAATAAAGATAGTTTGGTGACCATTACCAAAATTGGTCAAATTAAAGATTTTTCTCCCCTTGTAGTCCGTGGCCAAGATATTAAACCAGAGGAATTACCGCCAATGGAAGTAGAAGTAGAAGCAGAACAAGCTGAAGCCGCCTCCGCCGCAGACTCCGGCGAGCCGAAGGAGGAAAAGAAAGAAGAGTAATTATGAAACAGATAATTATACAACCAACCCCGATTAAATCGGGGCCAACTACAGGAAAAACTGCTGCCAAATTGTCTTTGCCTGACGAGTTATTTGGCCAGAAACCAAATGATAAATTACTGGCCCAGGCTTTCTATGTTTATCAGGATAGACAACACAAGGGTACCCATAAGGTGAAAACCAGAGCTGAAATAGTTGGCACCACGGCTAAAATGTTTCGTCAAAAGGGAACTGGCCGGGCCAGACATGGCATGAAAAAAGCCCCTATTTTTGTCGGCGGCGGCATTGCTCATGGCCCAACTGGTCTAAAACGTCAGTTGAGTTTATCTAAGAGGCTGGCTCGTCAAGCCACAACTGTCGCCTTGTCAGAAAAACTGGCAAGTAAAGACTTAATAGTGGTTAAAGCAACGGCCTTGGAGGGAAAAACTAAAACCGCGCAAAAATGGTTAGATAAATTAGGTTTAACTAAAACTAAAGTTTTAGTTTTGCATGGCGGCGAAGAAAAATTAGCGAGAGGTTTGGGGAATATAGCAAGCGTAGAACTGATGCCAGCTTCCCAAATTAATGCTTATCAGCTAATTATCTATCCTAAAGTGGTTATCACTGAAGCGGGGGTAGAACTTTTGAAAAAAACTTTCTTGGGTCAAAAGGAGAATAAATGAACGTTTTAATCAAACCAATATTAACGGAAAAATCAACTAAAATTGTTGAAAATCTAAACGCCTTTACTTTTGAAGTAGATTGGGCGGCTAACAAGCATCAGATTAGCCAAACTGTGGAAGAGACTTTTGGAGTAGAGGTGGTCAAAGTAAGAACTATAAAACTCGCTGGTAAGACTAAACGGGTACGAAATCGTAGGAATTTTCAGAAATTATCAGATCGAGTTAAGGCCATAGTTTACCTTAAAAAAGGTCAGACCATTGATTTATTCCCTAGCGAGAAAAAGTCCAAAAAGACGGGCAGGATTAAAAAATGAAATTAAAAAGAATTTTAGCTAAAAACTCTGGCCGCAGCTCTAATGGTAGGATTTCGGTCCGGCATCAGGGTGGCAGACATAAACGCTTTTTGCGGGAAATTGACTTTAAACGCGATAAGCTAGATATTGTTGGTCGGGTGGAGGCGATTGAATATGATCCAAATAGAACTGCTGATGTAGCGTTAGTGGTTTACACCGACGGCGAGAGACGCTATATTTTAGCGCCCGCAGGTTTGGCAGTTGGTCAAACCATTATGGCTTCAAAAGATGCCTCTTTGAAGGTGGGTAATGCTTTGCCGCTGTCTAAAATTCCAGTTGGAACCAATATCCACAATATTGAGCTAACTTTTGGTAAAGGTGGTCAAATTGTCAGGAGCGCAGGTACTTTAGCCACAGTGCAAGGTAAAGAAGATAGTATGATAACTATCAAGTTGCCATCAGGAGAAATCAGAAAAATTGATGGTCGCTGTTTTGCTACCATTGGTCAAGTAAGCAGGCTGGAGCATAAAACTGAAATAATTGGCAAGGCCGGCCGCAGCCGCCATATGGGAATTAGACCGACAGTTAGAGGGGTTGCCATGTATCCGACTGCCCATCCCCACGGAGGTGGAGAAGGTAGATCGGGTGAAGGTATGCCGCCTAAAACACCTTGGGGTAAGCCGGCCAGAGGAGTTAAAACCAGAAAACGACATAAATATTCAGATAAGTATATTATTGGAAGGAGAAGATCTAGGTTATCATGAGTCGTTCTAGTAAAAAAGGTCCAGCAATTGATGAAATGTTAGTCAAAAAGGTGATGGCTCAAAAAGAGAGCGGTCAGAAATCACCTATTAAAACCTGGTCCAGGTGGAGTCAGATTTCGCCAGATTTTGTGGGACAGAGGTTTTTGGTGCATACTGGTAAAAATTTTGTAGAGGTGTTTGTGACCGAAGACATGGTGGGACATCGCTTGGGAGAATTTGCTCCCACTCGCCTGTTTCGTGGACACGGAGCAGTTGTTAAGAGAATATTAGAAAAAACGTAGAGGGCTATTGGGTTCCTGGGCCACTGGGGTATTGGGTTTTACCTAATAGCCTAAGAGCCTAACAGCCTAGATACCTTAGATTTTATGATTATAAAAGCTGAACAAAAATATATTAGAATGAGCCCGCAAAAATTACGGGATGTGGCTTACCTGGCTAAAAAGATCAAAAACCCCGCTCTTTTAATTACCCAACTGGAATTTGTGCATAAAAAGGCGGCTTCTCCTTTAAGTAAAGTTATCAAACAGGCGATAGCCAATGCCAAAAACAATAAAGGGATAAATCCAGATAGTTTAGAAATTCGCGAGATCCAAATTGGCGAAGGGCCGAGAATTAAAAGATTTCGGGCTGGTACATCAGGCAGAGTCAAGCCGATTTTGAAAAGAACCAGCCATATTAGAGTGGTACTTGAGACTAAAGAAGAAGTGAAAGGAGTTAAAGATGGGACAAAAGGTTAATCCAGTCGCATTTCGCACAGGGACGTTTTCCGATTGGAAGGCGAAATGGTTTGCGGATAAGCGTCTTTTTAGTCAATATCTTTTGGCAGATTTGAGGCTAAGAGAGATACTAACAGAAAAATTAAAAAACGCTGGGCTTACAAACGTCATTATTGAACGGCTACCCAAGGCCATGACTATCAGAATTTTAGTGACCAGACCTGGTATGGTAATTGGCCGAGGCGGAACAGGGGTGGAAGAGCTACGGGAATTTATCCGTAAAGATTTGCCAGATATTCCTATGAAATTAGATTTAGCAATAGAAGAGGTAAGGGAGCCGGAATTATCAGCCAGACTGGTTGCCAATAGAATTGCTACTGAACTGGAACGACGCTTGCCGCATCGGCGGGTGGCCACTCGGGCGATGGAAAGAGTAATGTCAGCTGGAGCGGCGGGTATTAAAATTTTATTTGCCGGCCGGATTGAAGGATCAGAGATTGCTCGTAAAGCTAAATTTCACACTGGGTCGGTGCCGACTCAAACTTTACGGGCTGATATTGATTATGCCCAAGCTACGGCTCTCTTAAAAAGAGGGTATGTCGGAATAAAAGTTTGGATTCACAAAAAAGGGAAAGGAGTTGGAGGGAAACCGTAGGTGTCCTTCCAGATGCTGTGTTACAGCCAAAAAGACAAAAATATCGCAAGCAATTTAGGGGAAGTATGAAAGGTATTGCTACCAGAGGAGCAAATATCGCCTTTGGTGAATATGGCTTGAAATCTCTTTCAGTTGGTTGGGTCAGCGCCGCCCAAATTGAAGCCGCCAGACGAGCAATTGCTCATTCTACGCGCCGGGGTGGTAAAATTTGGACCAGGGTTTTTCCTGATAAGCCAATTACGGGAAAATCAGCCGGGGTCCGGATGGGCGGAGGCAAAGGTGAAATTACCGGTTATGTCGTAGTAATTAAGCCTGGCCGGATGTTATTTGAAGTAGCGGGAGTAAGTAGCGAAATAGCTCATGAGGCTTTAAGGCTAGCAGCTGCCAAATTACCAGTGGCCTGCAAGATAGTAGTTAGATCTTAGATATTAGAAATTAGATCTTAGAAATATGAAAAAGCAAGAATTATTAGCATTAAAAAATAAATCAATTAAAGAACTGGGTGACTTGTTGTCTAAAAAGAGACAGGAGTTTATTAAAACTAAACTGGATATTAAAACTGGCAAGATTAAAAATGTGCACGCTGGGCGTAATTTGCGCCGGCAAATTGCGGTGATTTTAACGGTCTTGCGTAATTTACAATTGGAGGTCAAAAAATCATGAAGAAAGTTCAAGGAGTAGTAATTAGTAATAAAATGGAAAAAGCTGCCACGGTAAAGGTCTCGCGGTGGGTGACCCATCCTTTATATGGTAAGCGTCTGCGCCGCCAAAAAAACTATCACGCTCAAAATTTAATAGATGCCAAAATTGGTAATAAGGTAATTTTAGTACAAACTAGGCCGATATCACGCACAATTAGTTGGAAAATAATGGAGGTTATTAAATAATATGGTACAGCTACTTTCTATGTTAAAACCGGCTGATAATTCAGGAGCTCATCTTTTGAAATTAATAGGTATTCCACACTATTCTAGAAAGCGTTTTGCCTATTCAGGAATGGTTATCAAATGTGTAGTGCGGGGAGCTGATCCGAACGGAATAGTAAAGGATCAAGAACTGGTAGATGCAGTTATTGTCAGGACCAAAAAAGAAAGGAAGCGGGTAGATGGTTCATCAGTTCGTTTTGACGAGAATGCGGCAGTGGTAGTTGATAAACAGGGTGTACCTCGCGGCAGCCGGATCTTCGGTCCAATTGCCAGGGAAGTACGTGAAGCAGGATTTGCTAAGATAGTATCACTGGCAAAGGAGGTCATATGAGATTCAAAGTCGGAGATGAAATATTAGTCATGGCTGGTAAAGATAAGGGCCAAAAAGGAACAGTGGAGAAGATTTTTCCTACCAGAAGCCGTCTTTTAGTCGCGGGCGTTAATGTCTATAAAAGACATCGTAAAGGTATGCCAGGCGGTAAACCAGGAGGTATTATAGAATTTTCCCGGCCTCTTCCAGTTTCTAATATCGCCCTTATTTGCCCGACTTGTCATAAACCGACCAGAATTGGCACGCAAGTTTTGAAAGATGGTAGCAAGATACGGATGTGCAGAAAATGCGGTAAAGGCATAGAAGAAAGAAAGAAAGCTAAATAGATATGAATTTACAAACATTATATAAAGATGAAATTCGGCCTAAGCTCCAAAAAGAAATAGGAGTTAAAAGTGTGATGGCAGTACCGCAAATTACCAAGGTAGTCCTAGATATGGGTATTGGCGAGGCTGCTAAAACTGCAAGTGTCTTGGAGCAAGTGCAAGCAGAGCTGGCAGCGATTACCGGCCAAAAAGGGCAAGTTCGCCCGGCTAGCCGGGATATTTCCGGCTTTGGTATTAGGCGAGGTCAGCCAGTTGGTTTGCGGGTAACTTTGCGAGGTAAATATATGTGGTCATTTTTGGAGAAACTTTTTAAAATTGTTCTTCCTCGTATTCGGGACTTTCGGGGAGTCAAAACCGCCTCTTTTGATAAAGCGGGTAATTACACGTTAGGTATAACTGAACATACTATTTTCCCGGAGATTGATTTAGCTAAAGTTAGTCGCGGCCGGGGTTTAGGTATTACAATTGTGACTAGTGCCAAAAGCGAGACTCAAGCTAAAAGATTACTAGAAGAATTAGGCATGCCGTTTGAGAAAGGTGGTAAATAAGGTGGCGAAGACATCAAAAATGGTGCGTGAGAAAAAGAAACTGAAGTATAAAGTGCGATATCATAATCGCTGTGCCATCTGTGGTCGGGCCCGAGCTTATATCAGACTTTTTGGTTTATGCAGATTATGTTTTAGGGAGGCGGCTTTGAAAGGTGAAATACCAGGGGTGAGAAAAGCCTCTTGGTAAAAAATTATGGATCAAATAAGTAATTTTTTTATCAGAATTAAAAACGCAGCGCTGGCTGGTCATGATTCGGCGACAGTGCCTTATTCTCGTTTTAAGGAAAGTATTAGCAAGGCTCTGGTTGCTAGCGGTTATCTGATTGAGGCTAAAAAACAGGATAACAAGCTGGTGTTAACTTTGGGAGCTGGCCGGATTGCCGGCCTGAAGTTGATTTCTAAACCAGGCCTGCGGGTTTATAAAGCGGTTCACGAGCTTAAAACATCCAAGGGTAAATTTAGTATGTTTATTATGTCCACGCCTCTCGGTGTTATCACTAGCCGTCAGGCTCGCGAAAAAAATATTGGAGGGGAGGTCTTGGCCGAAATCTGGTAGTTCGACTAGGCTCACTATTATAATAATTATGTCTAAAATCGGTAAAAAACCAATTTTAATTCCCGAGGGGGTAAAGCTAGATATAGCGGGTTCTGTGGTAACTGTGGTTGGTCCTAAAGGGGAAGAAAAAGTGAGTATGACGTCCGGCGTAGAATTGTCATTAACTGATAATATAGCTACCGTTAAGACAGAGGGTGAAGATATGATCAATTTTGGTCGCATCCGATCAGAAATTGCCAATGCTGTTTATGGAGTAAATAGTGGCTGGGAGAAAAATCTGGAAATTGTCGGCACCGGCTATCGGGCGGCGACAGACGGCAAAAAATTAACGCTTTCTCTGGGCTTTTCTCATCCGGTAGAGATTGTCGCGCCAGAAGGCATTAGTTTCGCTGTTGCACAAAGTAAAATTAAAGTGGCCGGAGTCAATAAATATTTGGTGGGACAGGTAGCAGCTAAAATTCGCGATGTTCGCCCACCAGACTCTTATAAAGGTAAAGGAATCCGTTATGAAGGAGAAATTGTCAGAAAGAAAGCCGGCAAAGCGGCTAAAGGTGCGGCAGGGGGTGCGGCATAACTTTTATGATCCAAGCTAAAATTACCAGAGCAGTCAAAACTCGTGCTAAATTAGGACGTAACTTACCACGTTTATCGGTTTTTAGATCTAATCGTCATATTTGGGCGCAAATAATTGATGATGCTAAAGGCGAGACTTTAGCGGCGGCTTCCTCTAAAGAATTAAAATCAAAAGAAAGCATAAACAAAAAAGAGACGGCTTACGAGGTTGGTAAACTGCTAGGCCAGAAGGCCAAAGAACAAAAAATAACTAAAGTGGTTTTTGATCGGGGACCTTACCAGTTTCATGGCCGTATTGCGGAACTGGCCCGAGGGGCCCGGGAAGGAGGATTGAAGTTTTAATGAATAATAACTATTCACAAGTAGCGCGGGAATTTGAAGAAGTAGTTATTCAAATCAACCGGGTGTCAAAGAAGACTGCTGGAGGCAATCAGATGCGCTTTGCGGCGCTGGTCGTGGCCGGAGATGGCAAAGGAAAAGTTGGTTTAGGTTTGGGTAAAGCACCTGACGTGGTTAATGCCATTAGAAAAGCTACCGAGTCCGCCAAAAAACATGCCATTAAAGTTCCTTTAGTGGGGACTACTGTACCTTGTTCAGAAATGGTGAAATTAGGAGCAGCCAAAGTTTTGATTAAACCGGCACCAGCCGGTTCTGGTATTATTGCCGGCGGTCCTTTAAGGGTGGTTTTTAAAGTGGCCGGAATCCGCGACGTAGTCGGCAAGATACTGGGAACTAATAATAAAATTTCCAACGTTTATGCCATCATGAAGGCTCTAGAAAATATAGCCAAACTCGTGAGAAATAAAAGAGAGGTGCAAAATAAACATGTTGCAACCGCATAAATTACCAAAATTAGTAACGCGCGGCAAAAAGCGAGTCGGTCGGGGCATGGGTTCTGGTAAAGGCAGCCATACGGTCGGCCGCGGTCAAAAAGGACAGAAGTCACGTGGTAAAATCTCCATTTATTTTTTCGGCACCAAGATGAAGAAATCTTTGATTAAGAGACTGCCCATGATGCGCGGTAAAGGTAAATTAAAGCCCCATCCCAAGGAGAAAAGAGTTAAAATAAAAGAGAGAGAAGTAATCACCCCTAAAAGATGAAGATTTTGGATATTATAGTTCGCGCCTTTCACTATCCGGCCATCCGCCGCAAAATTATTTTTACAGTCTTGATGCTGGTCGTCTTCCGTTTTATCGCCCATATTCCGGCCGGCGGAGTAGATCTGGCGGCTTTACGCAATTTATTTAATAATAGCCCCTTATTGTCACTTCTTGATATTTTTTCCGGAGGCACTCTGGCTAACTTTTCCATCATGGCTTTGGGCCTTAATCCCTATATTAATGCTTCCATTATTTTGCAAATGGCTACTTTTATGATTCCTAAATTAGAAGAATTGTCTAAAGAAGGAGAAAGCGGCCGAGCCCAGATTAATCGCTACACCCGCTTTTTGACTGTGCCGCTGGCGGCCATGCAAGCCTTCGGTATGTATTTTTTACTTAAATCGCAAGGGATTGTTGATGTATTAACCCCCGTGGGGATCATCGCACTTTGTATTACCATGACAGCAGGAACCATTATCGTAATGTGGATTGGCGAGTTAATTTCCGAATACGGCATTGGCAATGGTATATCCCTTTTGATTTTTGCCGGCATTGTCGGCCGTTTTCCGGTCATTTTTTCTCAGACCACCTCGGTTTTACAGGCGACTAATATTTTTCCTTTACTAATTTTTGCGGCCTTAACTTTATTGGTAGTAGTGGCAGTGGTGGTGATGAATGAAGCGGCCCGCCGCGTCCCCATTCAATACGCCAGGCGATTGCGTGGTGGAACTATGGCCAGTCCCCAAACGTATTTGCCGGTGAAAGTTAATCAGGCCGGAGTCATCCCCATTATTTTTGCTATCTCTCTAGTGTTGTTTCCTACCATGATTGGCCAATTTTTAGGCAGCGCCTTGGATAATCAACTGGGATTGTGGGCGCAGAATTTAGCGGCTGCTTTTTCTCCCGATGGCTTGATGTACAACGTCTCTTATTTCTTATTAGTGGTTGGTTTTTCCTTTTTCTACGCGGCCGTGGTTTTTAATCCCAAACGGGTAGGAGAAGATTTAGCTAAATACGGCGGTTTTATTCCGGGGGTCCGGCCTGGTTCGGCCACCATCTCTTACCTCAATTCAGTATTATATAAGGTTACCTCGGTGGGAGCGGTCTTTTTGGCGTTGGTCGCTATTTTGCCATTTCTAGTACAAAGGGCGACTGGTTTGACCACGGTAGCTTTGGGAGGAACCAGCATTTTAATCGTGGTTTCGGTCATTATTGAACTGACTAAACAACTGGAAGCTCAAATTGCCATGCATCGTTATGAAGGATATGTGGGCAAGAAAAGCAGCTAAATAGTGCTACGTAATTAGTTATGTAATTCCTACTAATTCCAGAAACCCTAAGATAAAATTTACTAAATTTTGCTAATATTCAAATTTTTAATCTCTGCTCCTTGATTTAAATGTGCCCTAAATCCAACCATGCCAAAAGATTTTCTAAATTCAATCTTTGGTAAAAGAGTTATTTTTGCAGCCACCTCCTTTTCATCAAATTCATTAGAATTATTTTTTCTGGGTCCATCCTCTATATGATTTATGTCAACATGGGTAGGTAAAAACCATTCATATTCCCCAACTCCCTTTATTGATATCTTAACTTCTGTACGATTTACTGTTACATAGATTTTAAGCCACTCTTGAGATGGGTCTACCTCTCCAATAACGTCCTGACTCATTATTTCCCACATTCCTAGGTATCTAACATGTGGTTTGACGCATATTGCTGATGTTTTTCTTATAATCTCTAGCATAAAATAATTTTCCAAATCTACCGCCCGGAAGATAATTCCTAAATTTTGCTCGTTTTGCTCGTGATATAAAAATTTCATTTGGAAATTCATTGAGAAATTATTCCATAAGTATTTCTCTAGAAGGCATCCTGCACGCGAAGAATTTATTTTTAATCTTACAGGGTCTAACAAGATTTTAGTTTTCCCATTGTATATCCAATCTTCGTTCCAACTTCTCAAAGTAAAACTATATTTATTCCCCCCTTTGCTTAAATTTACAAAAATTTTAAATATGCCTTGTAATAATATTACCGTTATTATGGAAAGTGGTAAGATAACGATATTAAAGGGATCTAAAAGAAAATCTTTGAAATCTTGAGGCAAGTTCCTTGAGTAACTAACCAATACAATAAAACAAATAGTTACTAGGAACCAAATTTTGATGTTTCTTAAAATATTAATTTTGAAAAGGGATAATAGATCTTGAGTTCCCATAAAACTAATTTTTCTCTGCCATTTTACTCTTTTTGCGGAACAATTACTATGTCTGATATACTATGAAAGTAATGACCAAATCACTCCAGCAAATAGAAGATTATTATTTAAGTCAGGGATTGAAGGGTGAAGAATTAAGAAATACTTTGGAAAAAGATAATGAATATCAAGAACTCTTAAAAGAAAGAAAAGTAGCAATTAGAGATAAATACAGTATAACTAAACAAGAAGAAAAGGGATATGTTTTACCTAACGAGGAAGACTATGAAATTCTCTCACTAGTCAAAACCTTAGAAAGTAGGAAACTACCTGAAAATGACCGAGAAATTGTTGAGTTGATCAAAACCCAATTGGAAGCTGAATGGCGCCAACCACTGCTTGATAAATTAAAACAGCTACTGCAAAAATATTCCTAATTTTGCCCAATTTTGCTAGTTTTGTGCTCGCCAATAAATAATAATGCCAAAATTACCATAGGTATATCAAGCGATATTCCAATATAAACTAAAATTAGCAGAAAACCTAAATAGATTATAGAATAAAATCTTTCTAGTAAAAACCTCTTTACGCCTATTTCTAGCGCTTCTTTATAACTTAAAGTCCTAGTTATTCTTATAGATTTATTAACATTAATATATTCCATATTTATCAGCATAATAAAATGCTAGAAAGCAAAAGTATTTAAAGGCAATAAGCAATTAATTTTTCCATAAAAAAAGCCCCGACCGCATAAAACGCGTGGGGCTAGATTGCCTCTAATGATTAAATTATACCATATCAAAAACTAAACTACACTAGTGATTTGATAGGCACGCAAGAGGTGCTTTTGCGAAGCTAAATTGATAGTATAATAATAGATATCAATGCATCTTCCACGATGTGAGGACGTTTTAATCTCTAAAGAGAAGCTCTTAAATTATGTGCTTTCGGAAACACATTCTACTGGCAGGTTCAAGGCCAAATTTTTCCACAAGGTTGGTTTTACTAAAACAAAAGTTGATCTTTTAGAACAGACCCTGCGCAAAATTGCAAGGGTTGAGGCAGTAAAAGAAGAAATTATGTCAGAATACGGCGTAAAATATGTTATTGATGGAGAAATAAATGCTCCTGTTGGGAAAACGGTTAAGGTAAGAACAATATGGATTGTAGAAAAAGGGCAGACCAGACTTAGATTTGTGACTGTATATCCTGTATAATAAAAGCATATGTTTGAGGAATTAGATACAGCGGTTCTGAATCATAATATTGAAAAACATGGCCTCAAGAAAGGGGATGTTGGAACTGTGGTTCATGTTTATCCAACTAAGGCAGTAGAGGTAGAATTTATAACAGCCAAAGGCAAAACCGTGGCTGTTTTAACTTTAACTAATTCAGATATCCGTCCAATAGAAAGAAATGAAATCCTCCATGTCAGAGGTTTTGCCACGGCTTAAAATTTCCAAAATATGAATCATAAATTTGTTTTTATGGGGCCGGTGGGGTCGGGTAAATCTACCCAGGCCCAGTTGTTGGCTGATTATTTGCACTTGCCTCATCTTGAAATGGGGGATTTACTGCGCAGATTAAGCGAAGCCAATGAACAAGTAAAAGCAGTCGTGCAAAGCGGCCAGTTGGTTCCCGATGATTTAACGCTTAAGCTGTTAGGTGAGGAATTAGTTAAAGAGGAATACACAAAGGGTTTTGTGATTGATGGAGTGCCGCGGACTCTCTATCAAGCTCAAAATTTACCCTTTACTCCTGATTTGGTAGTTTATTTAAGAGTTCGCGATAGCGAGAATATTAAAAGATTGTTACTGCGCAAGCGCGGAGATGATACAGAAGAGATTATTACGGGCAGGCTTAAAATTTACCATGACCAAACTGCGCCGGTTCTGGATTTTTATCGGGCGCAAAATAAATTATTGGAGATTGACGGCGAGCCGACGATTGAAATAATTGCCCAAGATATTCTGGCCCAGCTGCGTCAGCTTCAACTAATTTCATGATTAATATTAAAACTCCCACCGAAATTGCCATTATGAAGGAGGCGGGTCAGAAACTCGCCAAAGTCAGACAGAAAGTAGTGGAGCAGGTCAGGTCCGGCGTAACCTTTGCCGAATTGGACAAAATAGCAACGGCCGAAATAGAAAAAGAAGGAGGTACGCCGGCATTTAGGCGGGTACGAGATTATAAGTGGGCCACCTGTATTAACAAAAATGACGGTTTGTTACATGGAATTCCTGGTGAGCAAGTAGTAGAGCCGGGCGATAAAATCAGTATTGATGTCGGTATTTTTTACCGGGGGTTTAACAGTGATGCCGCTATTAGTGTGGCAGTTCCTCCGGTGGATCTGGAAGTGGAACGTTTTATTAATACTGGCAAAAAGACGTTGGAACTGGCTATTAAACAAGCGCGAGTAGGGAATCGCGTGGGTCATATTTCCAGGGCTATTCAGCAAAATTTGGAGAAAGCGGGATACAGCCCAGTGCATGAATTTTGTGGTCATGGAGTGGGTAAAAGTCTGCATGAGGATCCGATGGTGCCTTGTCTTTTGAGCGGCGAAATTGAAGAAACTCCCCTTTTAAAGCCGGGCATGGTGATAGCAATAGAAGTAATTTATACTCAAGGCAAAGCAGATCTTATTATAGGTTCTGATGGCTGGACAGTGGGCACGAAAGATGGTAAAATGGGAGGACTGTTTGAAGAGACTGTGGCTATTTTAGATAGCGGACCGGTTATTCTGACAAAATTTGATGCATCAAGGAACATTTGAGGTTGACGGGACGATTGTGGAAGCCCTACCCAATACTCTTTTTAGAATAGATTTAGAGGATGGTTCAAGGGTATTAGCTAGTGTGGCCGGCAGAATGCGTCGCAACTTTATTCGTATTTTACCAGGCGATAAAGTACGACTAGAAATGACGCCATATGATAAAGCAAGAGGAAGAATAATATATAGATATAAATAACACCAATGTCAAATAAGTACCAATAAATACCAATATTGGACATTTGAAATTGGTATTATTGGTATTTATTCTCGACTGAAAGGAGAGCTATGCAAGTACAAGCATCAGTTAAAACCAGGTGTAAAAATTGTAAACTCGTTAAACGGCGGGGTACTCTTTACGTGATTTGTATTAATCCGAAACACAAGCAGCGCCAAGGCTAAATAATACCAATGTCAAATAATACCAATAAATACCAATCATTAAAACATTTGGAATTTGATATTTGTAGTATTGGTACTTATTCTCGACTGAAAGGAGGGCTATGGCCAGAATTGCAGGTTTAGAATTACCGGGAAATGTCCGAATTGATTATGCCCTAACTCTACTTTATGGGGTAGGTTGGCCCTTGAGTAAAAAGGTCTTGTCTGACGTCCGGGTACCGGCTGAAAAAAGAGTAAAAGATTTAAGCGATGAAGATATTAATTCCATTACCAAAAAATTGGAAGAGATGACGATTGAAGGAGACTTGCGTCGAAAAGAGCGCGAAGACATTAGTCGTTTAATTACCATTGGAACTTATCGGGGCACCCGACACCAAAAAGGTTTACCAGCAAGGGGCCAAAGAACTAGGAGCAATGCCAGGACCAAACGTGGCAAGAGAAAGACTGTCGGCGCCTTTAAGAAAGAAATGTTAGCTAAGCAAACTACAGCTAAAGGTAAAGAGGAGGTTAAAAAGTAATAATGGCAAAAGAGGCTAAAAAGAAAAAAACAGCGATTTTTCCAGAAAGAGGCAATATTTATATCAAAGCCACTTTTAATAACACTCTGGTATCTTTGACAGATGAAAATGGTAACGTGTTAATTGGCGGTAGCGCTGGTAAGGCCGGTTTTAAGGGAACCCGCAAGTCTACTCCTTATGCTGCAACGAGCGCAGTGGAAAAAGTGGCCCGTCAGGCTCGCGATCAAGGGATGCGGGAAGTAGCTATTTTTGTGCAAGGTCCCGGGCCTGGTCGTGATGCCGCGCTTCGTGCCATTCGTGCATCAGGACTTTCCATGTCTTTGATTGCCGATACTACGCCAATTCCTCATAATGGTGTTCGTCCCAAGAAAAGGAGAAGGGCCTAATTATGGCACGCTATACTGGACCAAAAGACAGATTGTCTCGTCGAGAAGGCGTGGATTTGTTTGGCAAGGGAGCCAAATTGACTCGTTTGGGTGTGCCGCCGGGTATGCATGGTCCAAAAGGAAGTCGCAAAATGGGCGAGTATGGCCGGCAATTACGGGAGACCCAAAAAGTGAAAAGAATTTATGGAGTTTTAGGCAGACAATTTGAAAATTACGTAGAACGGGCTACTCGTTTGCGAGGCAATAGCGGAGAAATTTTGCTCTCCCTGTTAGAGCGAAGGTTAGACAATGTCGTTTATCGTTTGAATTTGGCTAAAACTAGAAATTTGGCCCGTCAGCTGGTTAGCCACGGCCACGTCTTTGTTAATAACAAAAGAGTGACCATTCCTTCTTACCAGGTGTGTCCGGATGATGTGATTAGTTTGACCCCCAAAGCGCAAAAAATTCCCCATGTGGCAGTCACCATCAATGATGAGAATCAGGCTTTGCCGAGTTGGCTGGCCCGGCAGGCAACTATTGGTAAAGTAGTGCGTTTGCCTGTTAGAGAAGACGTAGTAGAGCCGATTGAGGAACAAACCATAATTGAGTATTTCTCTAGGTGATGCTTGATTATTTTAACCAGGTGTTATACAATTACTGTTAACCCGTAAGGGTTTTTTTCATGGATTTGCTTTTTACTATTAAAAAAGACGAGGAAAGACCGGACTATGGTCGGTTTGCCATTGAACCATTAGAACAAGGTTATGGCTCAACTTTGGGCACCGCTCTTCGTCGGGTGCTTTTAACCAGTCTAGCGGGCAGCGCTATTACCTCGGTTAAAATTGATAAAGTTAAACATCCTTTTTCTACTATTCCCGGCCTTAAAGAAGATGTCATTGAGTTTTTACTAAATTTAAAAAAGATGAGGATTAATTATACAGGCACAGGACCAGCCAAATTGACTTTAGAGAAAAAAGGGCCAGGCGAAGTTAAGGCCGCTGATATTAAGAGACCGGAGACAATCAAAATCGCCAATCCTGATTTGGTGTTAGCCACCTTAGCCAGCCGCGATAGTAAACTCTCGGCCGAGTTTCAAGTGGAAAGTGGCATTGGTTTTTCCCCGGCCGAAGATCGTCATCTCGCTACTTTAGGGGTTATTCCGGTGGATGCGATTTTTTCTCCGATTACCCGGGTCAATTATCGGGTGGAAGCGACGCGGGTAGGACGGTTAACCAATTACGATAAATTAATTTTAGAGCTGTGGACCGATGGCACGATCACGCCAGGCGAGGCTATTAAAAAGTCAGCGGAAATTTTAGCAACTTATTTTAATCAAATAGTATCTCCCCAAGTTAAGAATGACGAGGAAGTAGTGGAAAAGCCCAAAATTGCTCCAACTTTGGCTAATTTATCAGTAGAAGAACTAAATTTGCCAGCTCGGATCGCCAACGCTCTAGTGCGTGGCGGATACGAAAATGTGGGACAGTTGGTTTCGGCAAATCCGCAAGAGTTGGCACGGGTGCGCAACCTGGGAGAAAAATCAATCAAAGTCATTTCGGCAGCTTTAGGTGAACATGGCATACAATTTCCTTAATTATGAAAAAGCGTGTTTTTGGCAGAAAGTTCTCCAGGGATAAAGGGGCAAGGCAGGTCCTTTTTCGTTCTTTGGCTACCTCTTTTATTAAAAACGACCAGTTGGAAACTACTTTACCTAAAGCTAAATCTATCAAAGGTTGGTTAGATACTTTGGTAACTAAAGCTAAAAAAGATACCTTGGTCAGCCGGGTGCAGTTGGAAAAAGAGTTAGCTCAAGACAAAGTAGCAATAGATAAACTTTTAAAAGAAACTAGTGCTCGTTTTAAGGGATTAAATAGTGGTTTTACTAAAATGGCTAGATTGGGAGTTAGGCAAGGAGACAAAGCCATGATGGTAAAATTGACTTGGAGTAGAGATAGACAAGTAGAACAGTCTAAACCCAAGAAAAGCATCAAGAAGGAGGATGTTAAATGAATATTACCTACCAACCAAAAGCCAAGGAAATTAAAAAGGAATGGCATTTAATTACAGCTCGCGGTCAGGTATTAGGCCGAATGGCTACAGAAATAGCCCGTTTATTAATAGGCAAACATAAAAAGACTTATGTGCCTCATTTAGATAGCGGAGATTATGTGGTAGTCACAGAAGCCAAGGAAGTATTATTAACTGGTAAAAAGGCAGAGCAAAAAACTTACACCCGTTATTCTGGTTACCCATCAGGTTTACATAAGACCAAATTTAGCGAGTTAAAACAAACTCACCCAGAAAGAATTATTGAACATGCAGTTTCCGGCATGCTACCTGATAATCGCTTGAAAGGAATTAGAATGGCTAGACTTAAAGTATTTGCTAGCAAAGAACATCCTTATACGAATAAATTCGAAGCACGAAGCACGAAATCCGAAACAAACTAAAATGGCTAAAATTCAAAATAAAGATTATCAAGCAGCAGTCGGTCGTAGAAAAGAGGCGGTAGCTCGGGTTAGATTATATATTGGTCAAGGGGAAAGCTTGGTGAATGGACAGCCGGCGGAAAAATATTTTCCGGGAAGTTTGGCAAAAATCCTTTTAGCCAAGCCATTGTCGGTAATAGATGGAGGAGATAAATATTGGTTTACTGCGAAAGTTGTAGGCAGTGGTAAGAATTCTCAATTGGAAGCTGTCGTTCACGGCATAGCGCGAGCGCTATCCTTGCAAGATGTAGAAAATTTTAGGCCTAAATTAAAAAAAGCAGGCCTTTTGAAACGTGATCCTAGGATTCGCGAACGTCGCAAAGTGGGTACCGGTGGCAAAGCGCGACGTCAAAAACAAAGCCCAAAACGTTAATGTCTCCTCTTAAATTTAAAATTTTTGAGCCAATTTCTTGGGTTGGTTATGCCGTCTCTATAAAAGCCGATGGCGATATTCGTCTTAAAGAAAACAGAAAAAAATTCTTTTCGTCCATAGGGCAATCTCGTCCAGAGGACGATGAGCCCTTGGCTCAAATTGATATAGCAGATAGTGGTGTAGTAGATGCCGAGCAAGTGCATGGTAATCATGTGGCAATTGTCGGAAGTGTTGATCGCGGCGATTTAATTTTAAAAACAGATGCTTTAATAACTGCAGATAAAAATACTCCCCTTTTCATTAGAACAGCAGATTGCGTCCCCATTTTTTTAATTGATCAAAAGAAAAAAATAGTGGGTTTAGTCCATGCCGGTTGGAAGGGAACGGTGCAAGAAATTACCAGAATTACAGTTAATCATATGCAAGATCATTTTGGTAGCAATCCGGCTGATTTATTAGTGGGTATGGGGCCGGCGATTGGTTCTTGTTGCTATGAAGTAGATACGCCAGTCATAGAACAATTTAAATACAAATTTAAATATGCAGACAAACTCTTTTCAAATGAACGAGATAGTCATGCTCGCCTAGATTTACCCCTTGCCAATAAGTTTCAATTAATTGAAACAGGGGTTAAAGAGAAAAATATTGAAATTTCCGGAGTTTGTACTTATGATAACTCAAGTGAGTTTTTTTCAGAAAGAAAAGAAGGTCCAACTGGTCGTTTCGGTTCTCTAATCTATATTAAATAAAATGGTTAATAAAGAATGTCTTGCTTTTTTAGTAGTTTAGAATTAGGATGATGATAGGAGGTGTTTATAAATGGATGCAGAAAAAAAGTTAAAATTAAGCATGTTTGCGTTAGGAATAGTAGCAGGTTATTATCTTAACGACGTAGTAATGGAGATTATTTGGGGTGAAGGGGGAGAACGTGGACATCTCTTAACAGATAGTGTAACGTTTTTAGTATTTTTAGTAATAGGAGTGGGGCTAATATTCAAAAAGACTAAAAAATAAAAGCGGAATAGAATATTCACTATAGAAATTCTCTAAGGATAATCCCAAGCCTATTTTGGGGAAACAAATCTTGGGGGTAAATGGCAATGGCCTTTAGTTTATTGTTTTTCCAAAGCTTTTTCTTTTTCCTAACTAATCTGTCGTATTCTTTTAATTCTCCGCTTAATCCAAAGAACTCAATTAAAACCCCATTTATTTCAAAATCAGCGTTCATATTATTTTTACCATAAGGAGTATTTCTCATATGAGATATTTTTTTCTTAAAAAGCCAGTCATCAATTATTTTTTCTGCTAAAGAGTCACATTTATGCCCATCCTTGGCTAGATGTTTTTTGGAAAATTTAACTGGATTTGGATCAAAATTTGCATTTATTATGGCATTATTCCAAGTACCAAAACGCCTTCGGGCTGCACTATAGTGGTTAAATTCGTTTTTAAACGGCACGCGCCCATTTTTTAAATAGAATTCTTTAATTTGTGTAATAATTTCCTGTTTATTAATAGTCTGACTTTTATTTTTACAGATCATGGAACAATATTTTTCCAACCCACTAAAATCTTTGCCGCAATATTGGCAAATTTTGATTAAGGCTTTTCTTTTGGGAAATTTAGAGTTATTGATGATTGCGGAGCACCTTTGTGAGCAATAAGCCAACTCAGATTTAATGGCGCTAAGACTTCTGTTAAATAGTTGGCCGCAATTGGCATTGGAGCATTTTAATATTTGTTGTTTGCTTCGAGCTTGGGATTGACAATTAGCCGAACAGTAGGTTCTCCAGCCAAACTTTTTAGATTCATTAAGGCGTCCTTTACTTCTATATACCAACTTTTGGTAATAACTACAACGCATAGGCAGGAATTCTATCAGTCGGGGGAGCCGATTCCGCCCCGGCGACCTCTCGCACCCCATGCGAGTGCTCTGGCTATCTGAGCTATCCCCCGAAATCCCTACTTGAATTATACCCGAAATAGTTGTACAAGAAAAGTATGGCAACGGCACAACCAACTAAATTTGACGCCATCAAATTGGCCATTGAGCAGATTGAAAAACAATGGGGCCGGGGCTCCATCATGAAATTAGGCGACGAATCTTCCAGGCTAAAAATTGATGTCATTCTTACTGGTTCCATCGCTCTGGATTTGGCTTTAGGTGTGGGTGGTTTGCCCAGGGGCAGAATTATTGAAATTTATGGACCAGAGGCCTCCGGTAAAACCACTTTGGCTTTGCATGTTATTGCCGAAGCCCAGAAAATGGGTGGTTCGGTGGCTTTTATTGACGCTGAACACGCCCTTGATCCTTCCCGCGCTGAAGCGATTGGTGTTAATTTAGATGATTTACTAATTTCCCAGCCGGATACAGGCGAGCAGGCTTTAGAAATTGTGGAAACTTTGGTGCGCTCCGGCGCTCTGGATGTAGTAGTAATTGATTCAGTCGCCGCCCTGGTTCCTCGGGCGGAACTGGAGGGAGAAATGGGAGATGCTATGATTGGCGTTCAAGCCAGACTGATGTCACAAGCTTTAAGGAAACTAACTGGCGCTATTTCCAAATCCAAAACAATTGTCATTTTTACTAATCAATTACGGCAAAAAATTGGGGTGATGTTTGGCAATCCGGAAACAACCCCGGGCGGTTTGGCTTTAAAGTTTTATGCATCAGTGCGGATTGATTGCCGGAAAATAGATACTATTAAAGAAGGGGAATTAGTGATTGGTTCCCGTCATCGGGCCAGAGTGGTTAAAAATAAAGTAGCCCCTCCTTTCCGCGTGGCGGAATTTGACATTATGAATAAAGGTGGTATTTCAAAGATGGGTGGTTTATTGGATGTCGCAGTAGAACTTGGCGTGATTTCCAAACAAGGTTCATTTTATAAGTCAGGCACTCAAGTGATCGCTCAAGGCCGGGAAGCAGCTAAAGCTTTTTTGGAAGAACATCCTAAAGTAGCCAAAGAAGTGGAAGAAAAAGTCAGAAAAGCTGCCAGTGAAAGTAAAAAAATGCCCAATAAAATTGGTGAAGTAGAAACTGAAGGAAACGGAGAGGAAAAATCTCAGTAAATCCGAAGCACGAATTTCGAAGCACGAAACAAATTATAAATATAAACATTTAAATTTTTTAAACATTAAGATTTTGGACATTTGATATTGTTTGGTCTACCTGCCCTGCTTGCGCAGGCAAGGCAGGTAGGGATTTCGGATTTGATGCTTAGAATTTAACTTCTCATGGAAGTTTTGGACCGCCTCATTAAATTTAGCACCATCCGTCCTCGGACTGAATTTGAAGTTAAACGTTGGCTAATCCGCAAAAAAATTGAGGAAAAAGATAGTGAAGTAGCCCTCTCCGAACTTAAAAAAGCCCAGTTGATTAATGATGAAAATTTTTGCCGTTGGTGGATTGAACAAAGAACCACCTTTCGCCCCAAAGCCCCCAAATTATTAGTCTTGGAACTATTAAAAAAGGGAGTAGATAAAGAACTGGCCCGGCAAATAGTGGGAGAGGCAGATTTAAATGAAGAAGAATTAGTCTGGCGGTTAATGGAAAAAAAGAAAAAAAGCTGGAGTAAACTGGAGCCGGAAACTCGCAAAAAGAAAACCATCGCCTTTTTAGCCTTCCGAGGTTTTAACTGGTCGGTGATTAAGAAATATCTTAAAGATTAGTGATTAATTAGTTAATGTGCTATAATTTATTTAGGAGAATTATGAAGTACGAGAATTTTCGTCAGAAGAGCTTATTTTGCCTCCACACTCTGTAAATGGGTGTGTAATCTCTGTTGATTACTCCACTTCTATTTTCCCAAACCTATGCCTAAGACCAATCGTGATGATTATTTAGCCAAACTGGAAAAAATTGCAGGTTTAACCCGCGATGAAGCTAAAAAAGAACTCCTTTCCGAGGTAGAAAAAGATCTTTCTGTAGAGGTAGCCAAGAGAATCCGGGCGGCTGAAGAAGAAGTCAAACTAAAGGCCAGCCAAGAAGCTCAAGAAATTTTAATTGATGCCATGGAGCATGGGGCTACCTCATACGTAGCTGAATACACTGTTTCCAGTGTCAGAGTGCCTGATGAGGAAATTAAGGGGCGGATTATTGGCCGGGAGGGCAGAAATATCCGGGCTTTTGAACAGGCTACGGGTTGTGAGATTGAAATTGATGAGACTAATGACATTAGAATTTCTTCTTTTGACTCCATTAGACGGGAAATTGCCCGTAGAGCTTTGGAAAAATTAATCCGCGACGGCCGGATTCAGCCTGAAAAAATTGAAGAAGCAGTGGCCCAAACCAAGAAACAAATGGAGGAGATTTTATTAGAAGAAGGGACTAAGATTGCTCATGAAGTAGAACTTTTCAATTTACCTTTAGATCTTTTACGGTTAATTGGCCGTTACCGCTTTAGAACTTCTTACGGTCAAAATTTAGCTTTCCATCAAATTGAACAAACTAAAATTGGTATGCAACTGGCTCATGAAGTAGGAGCAGATTTAGATATTGTTAGAACGGCTTGTTTATTGTGCGACGTGGGTAAAGTAATATCAGAAGAAGAGGGCAATCATATTGATTTGGGAGTCAATGTAGCTAAAAAATTCAGATTGCCGGAAAAAGTAGTTAATGCCATTGCCGAACATCATGAAGACATACCTTTTTCTTCCATTGAATCAGTAGTAGTTTGGATTTCCGATGCCATCTCCGGTTCCCGGCCTGGCGCCCGCTACGAGCCTTTTGAAGATTATGCCAAGCACATGGGTCATATTGAGGAAATTGTTAAAAGTTTCCCGGGAGTGGAACAGGGTTATGCTTTCCAAGCCGGCCGGGAAGTCAGAGTTTTGGTTAAACCGGAAGAGGTGGATGATGCTAAAACTACTATCCTGGCCCATGATATTGCTAAAAAGTTGGAAAATGAAGTTTCCTATGCCGGCCAAATTAAAGTCACTGTCATTCGAGAACTCCGATCTGAAGCTACCACTAAAGCTAAGTAATCATCTGCCTCAATTTTTATGAGTACGAAAGAGGTTAGACGGGAAATAATTGCTTCTGGTTCTGCTTTGCGGAAGCATTCACTTAATCAATTTGTTTTAAAGAAAACTAGAGAAGGCATTAGAAAACTGGACATTATTTATGGGAGCGACAGTAATCCGAATGAAAATGAAACAGGTGCTGAATTTACCGTAGAAGTACCTCTTTCTAGCCAATTTCTAGAGCGGTTTTCCCCACCGATGTTAGAATTAGCCCGCCAAAGGATTGCCAGTGAGGATGACAAAACAATTCCCCAGAGAATAGGTACCATTGTCCAAGACGCGGAAAAATTGCACCGCTTGGCCCAAAAAGCCAATCTGGCTACCCAAGTTATTCATCCTGATTACTTAAATGGAGAAGTTATAGAAGTTCCGCTAAAAAACAATCACTCTTCTTATTCAGCGCCTTTTCCCTATCAAAATTTTTTGACAAATTTGCGGAAACTTCCCTATTGGCGCTTGATAGACAATAATTATCAAGGGTCTTTGGTTAACATATGGCCGCGATATTTTATGGCTAATCTGACTGCTTGTGATTTTACTTTGATGGGAAATGAATTATTAACAGATAGAATAGATACCTATGCTCATGTTCTAGCTACCTTAGATGGTTTAATCCATGTATTTTCTAATAAAAATTATGGCCAAGACCTGCCTCTCATCTTTTTAGAAGTAGCCAAGAAACATTTTAGACAATAATAGATGCTATACTTAAAATTAGATGAAATATCTAATTCATGTTTTAATCTTAGTAGTTTTAATAGTTTTTACTTCCACATTTCTCGATCTTAAAAAAGTTGCTGGTCAATCCATGGAGCCCACTTTAAAAAATGGCCAGTTAGTTATCTTTCGCCGCTCCTTGGCTGCGATTAATCCTAGTAGAGCAGACGTTGTTCTTTATAAGAAAGAAAACGACCAAGGTTTGCATATCGGTCGTGTAATCGGTTTACCTTTAGAATCAATTAGAATTACTAAAGGCAATGTTTATCTTGACGATAATGATCAAAAGTATCGGTTGCTGGAAGAATATTTGCCAGCTAATACCAAAACTGTGTCTTATACACCTGGGGATTGGGTAAAGGTAGAAAATTATAAATATTTTATTATTGGGGATAATAGGCAAGACGTGATCAATATTAAAGATAATTTTGTTCATAGGAATGACATTATGGGAATCTTTTTGCTAAAGTTTTAATTATGAAACAATTATTTTTTTCCAGAAAGACTTTAATTTTCCTGGCTGCATTTATAGGAATGGTTTTATTAGACTATCTGTTATTTGTCGGTATTTTCTCACAAATTTCCCATGCCAAAGCAGCCTGGCTAATGGATAATATTTTACTTTCCTTATTATTATTTTTTGCTTTATTTGCCATTATTCCCGGGACAGTGGCGTATTTAATTACATTTAAATTTCATAAAAAGGAAGGGGAAAATAATGTAGCAGTAGGTGAAGAGCCTTTATTGGAAGAAAACAAAACAATAGAAAAGAATCAAGATACCCTGAAATTTACTTTAGTAGCTAGTTTAATTCTAGGATTAGTATTACTTTTTTTGGTAAAAGTTGTGCTAAAACCTCAATTTGCTCATTATTCTCTACAGAGAATTGATGAAAGTGAGTTTGTAGAGCCAATTCCTATCCATGAATTAGCTGTATTTAGTCTTGAGGAAAATGGCCAGTTGGTCAAACTAACTTCTTTTTCAATTACTACAAATGATTATTTCGGAGATTTAACTCCTATCATGGATAAGAAAGATAATATTTATATCGGTAGTAGGGATAAAATTGTTAAGTATTCCCTATCCTCCCAAAAGTCGGAGGAAATATTTTCTGAAAACACAGGAGAAACGATATATAATTTCAGTCTTTCAGATGCAGCAGACCATCTTTATGTAACAGAAAAACCCCCGGCACTTTCCTTGCCTGCGGATAACAACTCCTCGGGGATGGAGGAAAAATTAATCATTAAGGATGTCAATTTAAAAGACAATTCTGTGCGAGTTATCGGACCACATCAGCCAGTATATTATGGCAACTTGGACTATCTTTTCAAGTCTTCTGCTGGAGACGTAATTGCCTCTTTTGGCGGAGATGGTTGTGGTGGCTATGGGGAAATTGTTGTTTATAAAAATAGCATAGCTAAAAAGATTGCCAAAACTGGAGCAGGTTGTTCTCCAGACTCACGCTACATTGGATCTATCAAGGAGAAAAATGCTATCTTGCTGGCTTCAACAGTGCCTGGTTTTGAAGGAGGTTTTAAGAGTGATGAAAAAATATACGATACGCTTTATCTGCAAAATATCACAACCGGAGAAAAGGAAATAGTTTTTGATCTAAAAACTATTAAGGATGGTACTTTGATACTCAATTCTACAGAAAAGATGGTTGGTATTTTAACTGATGAGGATTTTTTAACTATTTCTTTAGAAACAAAACAAATAGAACAAAGAATTACTCTAAATAAGAAAATATCTATTCCATGGATAAGTTGGTTAGATAATAATAAAATCTATGGTATAGATTATCAGAAAAATTTTGTGATTATTGATCTTAGTTCTGGCAAGCTGAAAATTTTACCTTGGGATAAAAATGTGGTGACGTATGACCCACATTTACTAGGATTATGGCATAGTAAGCCGTTATTTTATTTAGTTTACCCAAATTCCACCACAGAGTAGGACTCTTTAGCTTGACAAGGCGGAAAGTTTGTATTAATCTCATCTACGATGACTAAAAGACAGATGATTGATATTGTAGCCCGCAAAGGTCATATGACTAAGAAAGCGGCCGAAGAAGCTGTAGGCGTCTTTTTGGCAGAGATTCTGCGGCAGCTGCAAAAAGGTGAGCGGGTAGTTTTATCCGGCTTTGGTACTTTCCACGTCATTCAGATGAAGGCCAAGAAAGTAATTGTGCCTAAGACTGGTGTAGAAAAACATGTCCCCGCCCATCGTCTTCCCCGTTTTATCCCCGGTAAAACCCTCAAGCGAATTATCAAGAAGTAGTATAATTACCTCGTGGCTAAGGCATATTCGGCAAACGATGTTACTACTATGAGAACAGAAGGTGTGGATCTTGCTCCCAGAATTTGGCAATTAGTGGATGATATTGCGGCAAAAACTAGTTTTCTGCCCGAAAGAGAATTTTTGCGCCAAAGCGCCTGGTGGAAGACTGGTAAAGTGGGAGCCGTCCATTTACCGGGTATTTTATTACAGGATGGGAAAGAAACTCGCGCCATTTTAAAAATCCAGGGGACAAAACCGCCAACTTCCGAAGCAACGATGATTACCGAATTTAGCCGTCAAAACAAAAGTAAAATTATCCGTCCACCGCACATTTATGCCCACTTGCCCTGGAATGAAATAAGACAATACGAAGCCATAATTATGGAGGAGGTTAAAGGTCAGCCAGCCAAAGATCTTGACCAATTTTTTAATTTATATGAGGAATACAGAGCAAATTGCCGGAATTTTCCCTGGGTTGCTAAACCACAGGAATATAATTACCGTGAGCGCGTTTCCAACTGGCAGGCGGCAGTAGCAGAAGAAGTTAAAAGAGATCACTTAGGTTTGTCGACAGATAAAGAGTTGACCGAAAAGGCGATTAAGATTATAGAAGATAATACGACAGTGGATGATCTGGAATTTGTCCATGGCCATTTTCAACCAGGGGATTTAATTGTGACTGCCAGCGGAGAAGCGGTCCTTTTTTCCAATTTATTTTGGGGTTGGAAAAATCCTTTTTATGATGCCGTTTTTGGCTATCACTGGCGGATGTTGGGGATGGGAGGGGTAGAAAATTTAACATCGGAAATGCTGGAAGCAGAAAGACAAAAGTGGCTATCTAAAATTTATAATCTGGCAGAAGTTAAAAAACATCACGGTGGAAAACATTTAATTGATTTAGCTCTTTTAGAAAGAGCAGTGCCAGCTTTAATGGTGGATCGGTATATGCTTGATGCTGATAAATTGCAAACACCTTTGATAGTTGAAGCAGCCAGGAAAGAATTAAAACGATTAGTATCTCTTTTTGATTAAGATTTTATCCGATCCAAAAGATCGTTAAAGGTTTGTAAAGTTTCTTCTCTGACGCCAGCGGAAATTGGAGTGGGTGTGGTATACATACTTTCGTTTCTCTGGTTATAGACTACCTTGTATTCAGTGAAGGATTGTGGCCCTTTTGATGGAAGTTCTAAATAGATAACTTGCACTTCTTTAGTAGGATATTGATTATGTATTTGTAATTGAACACTGCCGTCATCTCTATCAGATAATATTAATCTCATATTTTGAATTGGCCCTAAAATTCTAAAAGCTATTTCTGGGTCTTGAGGGGAAAAGTGAGAAAAATCTACTGAATAGCCTGCCAGCTTACTTTCTTCCACCAGCTGTTTTACCCGTTCAATGATTTGTGCTTGTAGGTTTAGTTGTTCTTGAGCCTCAGTCATGTTTGTATTATACGCTATTTGATTTCAGATTGCTGGATTTTGTATGGGTTGGTGAACGGCGGTAGTTACATTTCCTTCCGGGGTTTCAAAGACAAAATAATAACCACTGTCGTCTCCTTTTTGATAAGCATCATAGGCCTGTTTGATTTTTTCCAGAGCTACCCAGTCTGTTTGCGGATGATCCGCTACTCTATGGGCAAATTCATGTCGCAGGGTAAAGCCTTGACTCTGTGCACCCACCGGAT
Source organism: Candidatus Microgenomates bacterium (assembly GCA_016204995.1). Taxonomy (GTDB): domain Bacteria; phylum Patescibacteriota; class Microgenomatia; order UBA8517; family JACQJR01; genus JACQJR01. The sequence continues at coordinate 348,124 of JACQJR010000001.1, read as the reverse complement.
ACTGATCGCCTTCCAATCCTGTTGATATAATATACTTACCTGGATTAGGATATGATTGTTCAACTCTAAGCTGTGAAACTCCAAAACCGCTGCTTACACTAGCTCTTACTTGTCCACTCTGAATAGTTTTTTCGTTAATAACTGATTTACCCACCGCTAGTAGAATATATACTTTCAAAACAGGCTTCTGTTGCGCGGTCTCAACTTTCAAAAGGCTGGCAAGAGGATCTTGTTTATATTCCATATTAACCAAATACATACCCGCATATCTATTTCCTATTAAGTCATATGTCGTGGGTCCTTCCAAATAAGGTTTGAATTGTTCCTTCAGCAATTCCTTTTGGACGTTAAAGTAATCCTGATCAATTTTGCCATTTTTTAACTTGTTTTCAAGTGCCTCAGTTTCTGTTTGTATAGCTCGTATAACATCCGGTTTATTTTTTTCAAAGTTATTCCTTCTTTCTTCTTCAACCATTTTTTCTTTAGGTTCAAGGATGGTTACCAATCCGGGCAGATTAGCTCGTTGTTCGGGGCTCAAAAATGAACTATGTATAAAGGGTCCATCAAGTAAGACTATGTCCAGTCCTCCTCCAAATTTTCCCGCCGCCAGATCCTGGAGCTGTGGTTCATTGTTAACGGCTTCTCGTCTGATGTGCAACTTGATATCCGGAGTATTCCAAACTCTGGTATTGTATTTTTGCGCAAGTTCGTTCTCGGGAATAATATCCGGCGGCAATGGTGGTTTTTCAGGTGTAGGAGTAGCCACAGGTGGAATTTCTGATCGGATAACAGGTGTTACAACTGGAGGATAATTAAGAGTGGGTTTCTCAACATTGCCGCAGCCGATCGAAACCAACAGGGTGGCGATAGCTAAGAGCCTGACAAGTCTTCCGCCGCCAATAATTTTTTTAACATTTTCCTTTTTATCATCTGATAGTTTTTGGAAGCGTTGTTCTGTAACACTGTCAGCAATATTCGCATGATTTTCTACCCCAGATGGAGTCTCAATGCCTTGTTCTTGTGTTGGTACTTCCAGGCCGCTATCTTCCATATTTTAATTTTTTTTACTGTTAAATTCCTGCTTAAAGTCCGTCAGAAAAGATTTTATTTTATCTTTAAAATCGGGAATAGTTTTTTCTGCCAAAGCAAATAATTCGGTAATATCATTGGTTTTTTCCAATTCTTGGGTGGGCAGCAATTCTGCTAGGCGAATTACTAAATATTGGGATAAGCTATTAAAAATTTCGTGGTTTAAATTTTCTTTATCTTCAGCCTTTATGTTAGATATCCCTAGAAAAACAAGAGGATCAAAGCCTAAATAATTATTCATACAGTACTTTTTGTTCTTTAAGCCTGGCTATGCTTTAATTATACCATGAAGAAGCTACTAATAATCTGCGGGCCGACAGCTACTGGTAAAACTCAAGTCGGGGTAAAACTAGCTCAACAATTTAATGGCGAAATAGTCTCGGCTGATTCTCGGCAGGTTTATAGGGGTATGGATATAGCGACTGGTAAGGATTTACCAGTCAATTTCAAATTTCAAATTTCAAATTTCAAATTTAGGAATAGAAGAATTGGATGCTATTTCTGGAATAATATTCCAGTGTGGTTATTAGACGTTGTCAGTCCAAGGGAAAATTTTTCAGTGGCTGGTTATCATGAGCTTGCTCATCAAGTGATCACGGGCATTTGGCAAAAAGACAAACTACCTATTTTAGTTGGTGGAACTGGTTTATATATTAAAGCAGTAACGAGCGGCATTGACACTTTGGGTGTTCCGCCTAATCGCGAGCTACGTCAAGCTTACGAGAATAAATCCACCGTAGAACTGCTTGATATTTTATTTCATCTGGACCCAGAGGTGGTTGGTCGTTTGAATTCTTCAGATAGAAAAAACAAAGTTCGCCTGTTGCGTAAAATTGAGATTGCCCAGTCGGATTTACCAAAAAAGATTAATTCGGAATGGGATAATTTAGATGTAATAATGATAGGTTTGATGGCCAAACCGGAGATACTCAAGGTGCGTATTAACAGCAGAGTTGATCAATGGATTAAGGAAGGTTTGGAAAAAGAAGTAATAAAATTGCTAGCAAATGGTGTCAGATGGGAAGATCAGGCGATGAGCGCTTTGGGGTATAGAGAGTGGCGGCCGTATTTTGAGAAAAAAATGAGCCGCGAGGCAGTCATTGCAAAAATTAAAAATGGTGAATGGCAATATGCCAGACGGCAAATGACCTGGTTTAAGAGAGAGAAAGAAATTGTCTGGTTTGACATTAGTGAGTCTAACGTGGAGCAAAGAATGGTGGAAAAGGTAGAAAAATGGTACAATAATACTATATGAAAACTATTGAAATCTCTCATCGCACCATTATCTTTACCGTCTTTTTTCTGATTGGTTTATGGGTGGTGTGGCAAATCAAGAGTGTAGCTTTGGCGCTATTTATTGCCTTTTTACTGGCGACCGCTCTTAATCCTTTAGTTAATCAATTAACCAGATTAAGATTGCCACGAGCTTTAGCCATTTTATTAGTCTACCTTTTGCTAATTGGGTCTATTTTGGGAGTGGCGGCCAGTTTGATTCCACCCCTGGTAGATCAAACATCACTGCTGGCGGCTCGTTTACCAGACTATCTAACCACTCTGGGCGGCGCGGGCATAGACCAGAAAGTATTATCAGAACAATTAGCCAACATTGGCAAACTGCCGGCTAATGTTTTGCAATTTACGGTTTCGCTTTTTAGCAACATTGTGTCGGTTTTTATCGTCTTGGTCTTGAGTTTTTATATCCTTTTGGAGCGCGGCAGTCTGGATACTCGTCTACTGCACTTATTTGGCCGTAACGAAGAGAGGGTTAAACTATTCATTGGCCGAACAGAGAAAAGATTGGGTAGTTGGGTCAGGGGAGAATTAATTTTGATGACGATTATCGGCCTGATTACCTACATTGGTTTAAGGCTTCTAGGCATGCATTTTGCCTTGCCCTTGGCTCTTTTAGCGGGCCTTCTGGAGATTGTGCCTACTGTCGGCCCGATTGTGTCTGCTGTTCCGGCTGTAATTGTCGGCTTTACCATTTCGCCAGTGATGGGTTTTTCAGTGGCCGCCCTTTATTTTTTAGTACAGCAGTTGGAAAACAGTTTTATCGCCCCCAAGGTGATGCAAAAATCAGTCGGTTTGCCGCCTTTAGCCACGCTGATAGCTTTAGCAGTGGGAGCAGAACTGGGGGGAATTATGGGAGCAACTTTGGCCGTGCCTCTCTTGTTGGTGTTTAAGGAGACCTTTTTTGAATTTGCCAAAGACTGGAAATTGCTAGGCTAAAAATGGTATAATAATCCTGCTTTGGAGGCAGGACAATCGCTACGTTCAGTTACATGAATGTAGAGGAAAGTCCAGGCAGCTGAAAGCAGGGTGGTCGGCGCAAGCCGGCAGTACGTTCAGTTACATGAATGTACCTAGTTAGAGCCACAGAGACTACGACTCATTTCTAACCGAAAGGTTGGAGAAAGAGAGTGAAAAGAGGTAATCCTCCCCGCTGCAACCTCCGACTGGTCCGTTATTAGGATGCTTTCCCGAGGACCGAGGATGAGGGCGTTAGAAAGATGATTGTCTACCTGCCTGCGCAGGCAGGGAAACAGAACCTGGCTTACCAACCTCCAAAGCACAAATTCTTTCTTCCCCACTTGACAAATAGAGACAAAAGTTTTCACAATGAGGTTGGATGAACGAACAAGGAGGGGGGTGAGAAATTAGGATGAATTTGCTTCAAATTTGGCAGGAATCGCTTCTTTCGGCTTGGGAGCAGGTGGGGCCAGGAGTTCTGACAGTTTTGGTCACGGTTCTCGGTTCAATTATCATTTTTGGAGTCATGCTGGTAGCGGCTCATTGGGCCAAGAGATTGATTGTGGAGTTACTCAAAGCGGCTCAAATGGAACAATTGTCGCAGGCGGCCGGAGTGGCCGCTTTCTTAAAACGGGCTGATATCAAAATGACCTTGAGCCAGATTATCGGTGAGTTTGTACGTTGGGTGATTGTTTTAATCGGTTTTATCGCTGCCGTCAATGTCCTAGGCCTGACGCCGGTAGTCAATGTTTTAATGGAGATTTTGGGCTACGTACCCAACGTCTTTGCCGCAGCTCTGGTTTTGGCAGCCGGATTTTTCGTGGCCCGTTTGGCTGACGGTTTAGTCAGAGGAGCTCTAGCCAGCGTAGATCACGAAGCGGCAAAACCTGTCGGCAGACTAGCTTACTGGGTAGTCTTGATTGTAGCTTTCTTTACTGCTTTATCACAACTTAAAGTGGCCGAAGCTTTGACCGGCGCGGTCTTTCAGACGCTTTCCTGGGCCACAGCTTTGGCTTTAGGATTGGTGGTTGGCCTAGGGGCTAAAGATCTGGTGTCAAAAGTGCTATTGGATTGGTACGAGAAGGTGAGAAAGTGATAAGCAATGCTGGCTAAAGTGTTTTCCGGGGCAACCACCGGGTTGTCCGGGGTGCCTATTGAGGTGGAGGTGGATGTGGCGGCCGGCGGCTTGCCGTCATTCACCATTGTGGGTTTACCGGATAAGGCGGTGGAAGAGGCCAAAGAGCGGGTGCGGGCGGCCATCAAAAACTCCGGTGCAGACTTTCCTCCTAGAAAAATTACCGTTAATTTAGCCCCTGCCGATTTACCCAAAGAAGGGCCGGCTTTTGATTTGCCGATTGCCATTGGGCTTTTGGCCGCCGAGGGTCAACTAAATGTGACTAAGTTTAGCGACTCATTATTCTTAGGCGAACTTTCTCTGGATGGATCATTGCGCCATACAGCTGGGATTTTACCAATGGCGCTTTTGGCCAAGGAATTGAAATTTAAAAATATTTTCCTGCCGCAGGTTAACGCGAGTGAAGCTGCGGTGATAGCCGGCATTAAAGTTTACGGGGTAGAAAATTTACTGTCCCTTTTTCGCCACCTAACCGGCCTGACTACTCTTATTCCGACTAAAACCATCCCTTTTAGGAAATTATTAAATGGGGTCAGCGCAGGTGAATTTGATTTTAGTGAAGTTCAGGGTCAGGAATCGGTCAAACGGGCCTTGGAAATAGCCGCTGCCGGCGGTCATAATGTTTTTATGAAAGGAGTGCCGGGGGCAGGTAAAACCATGCTGGCTAGATCGTTCGCCGGCATTTTGCCCCATTTAACAGAAGATGAAGCCATGGAGGTGACGAAAATTTATTCCATTACCGGCAATTTATCACCGGGCCAGTCAGTAGTGCGTCATCGGCCTTTTCGCAGTCCTCATCATACCACTAGCCGAAATGGTTTAATTGGTGGCGGTACCAAACCGATGCCAGGAGAAATTTCACTGGCTCACAGGGGAGTGCTTTTCTTGGATGAATTTCCCGAATTTCCCCGACACGTTCTTGAGGCTTTAAGGCAACCTTTGGAAGATGGGATCGTTTCTATTTCCCGCGTTAGCGGCAGCGTAGCATACCCCGCTCAATTTATGTTAATTGCTGCGGCCAATCCCTGTCCCTGCGGCTACTATGGCTCGCCCAGCCGTCCCTGTAAATGTATGCCCGGCTTAATTTCCCGCTATCAAAAGCGAATTTCCGGGCCTATTTTAGATAGAATTGATATTCATGTGGAGGTGCCGGAGGTGGCGGTGGAAAAACTGGTAGGTAAAAGCAAAAACGCCGAAAGTTCTAAAATGATTCAAGCCCGGGTGCAAAAAGCTCGCAACTTGCAGCAAGCGCGATTTAAAAAAGCCAAGATCAACTCAAACAGCGAAATGACTACCAAAATGGTGCGTCAGTTTTGCGGCCTGGATGCACAAGTTCAGAAATTACTGACGGCGGCCACGGCCCAACTTAATCTGTCGGCCCGTTCCTATTACAAGGTGATTAAAGTAGCCCGGACTATTGCTGATTTAGCCGCTTCCAAAGAAATTTTAACTACTCATCTGGCCGAGGCTTTGCAGTATCGCCCAAAGTCGGAAAATCTGCTAGAATAAAGAAATATAATGGACATTTTTGTCAGACGAACCCTCTTAATTAGCTTTTGGCCGCTAATGGATTTTATTTTGACAGTGATAGCCAATGTCATTCTAGTGCATATGGGGGTGGTGAAGGCTATAGTGGTGATGATAGTATTAACTTCCACTTTCAATATAATTTTTCTTCATCTGTTAGGAATGGAAAAGGAATTTTCTTCCTGGGTTAAAAAACAAACTAAAAAGTGGACTATTGTGAAACTGGAAAAATTAAGCGCCAAGGTGGGCAAATCCTTAGCCATTTTGATTGCCTATATTATTTCCGGACCGGCCATGGTGGGAGCGCCGTTAATCTGGCTATTGGGTGTACGCGGTAAAAGAGCGTATTTACTGGCTATTGCCGGCGTGACTCTTAATACCATTTTTTGGGTGGGAGGATTTTATAACCTTTTTTGGACTTTGGTTAAAGTAGCTATCGCTAGATTCTAACTTCATGAAGCTTATCATCCAAAGAGTGTCGCAAGCGAAAGTCGCGGTAGATAATCAAACGATTTCTTCTATCGGAAAAGGTTTATTTGTTTTGGTGGGAGTAAAAGAAGGCGATATTTCAGATCAAGCTAAAGTGTTGGCAGAAAAGCTGGCTAAATTACGGGTGATGGCTGATGGGGCAGGCAAAATGAATTTAACAGTAAGTGACGTTAATGGTGAAATGCTGGCAGTTTCCCAATTTACTTTGTATGCTGATACTTCTGGTGGCAACCGCCCTAGTTTTATCCAGGCTGCCCGACCAGAAGTAGCCCAGCCAATCTACGAAAAATTAGTTGAGGAGCTAAAAAATTTAGGAGTTAAAGTTCAAACAGGTAAGTTTGGAGAGTATATGGAAATTTCCGCTACCCTTGACGGCCCCGTGACGATAATTATGGAAAGTTAGAGGCCGAAGAGTTTTTTCAGGAAGTTATTAACTGTATTAAATAAACCGCTGGTTTGAGGTTTACTTTCTTGACGAGTTAGATGTGAAGGCGAAAATGATGCAGGAGTGGAGTTTGTTACCGAAGGTGATACTTCAGAGCTGATTCTCGCATTCCAGGGACAATACATTTTTCCCAGCCAGTCTGTCAGATGGGCTTCTACGTAAGATGGCTGGGCGTCACAGGCTTCCACGAAACTTTCACCCAACACTATCGTGCTGGGATCAAGATGCCAGCTCCAGGGCGAATTAAATCCTCCATTGCCTGCATTTACAATGCCACCTACTATTAGACGTTGTTCACTAATGTCTTTAAGCGCTTGTTGAATAGTGGTTTGATCTATCATTTTTACTATAAAACTTCCATTGGAGTCGCCTTTAGATGTGTATTTAAAATATCTTGCTTGAGTTATCGGTGCTGGTGATAAGCCCGGCGTATGTAGGGGTGGTTCGGTGGGAAGAGGGATGGGAGTCGGGGTAGGAAATCTAATGGGCGTAGCTATGGGTGTGGGAGTGCCAATTCCTATCGTAGGTTCAGGTTTGTCAGGTGGTTGAGGAGTAGGAGAGGGAGGAGCGGTCGGTTCGGCCAAATTTTGACCAAAACAGGTTTTGACTAGCTCCAGATCCGCCTGATCGATGATACCATTGTGGCTAAGATCATATTTTTCCTCGGCCGGCGGAACTGTTTTATTAAAATTTTGGCCAATTAAAATTGTGTCATAAATGTTAACTTGGTTGTCTCCGTTAAAATCGGCATTGCGGCAATCACTGGTAGAAGCTGGGAGAACCTTAATATCGGGATTGGGAAGCGGTTTTTCGCGAACTAAATTTAGTCCTGTGACCAAACCAACCAACAAAATAAAAGCAGCCAGGAGATGCATCTTTAATAAATTTTGCTCGCTATAAATTAATTGTCAATCCCCAAAAGGAGTTTAGAGGACAAAAGAAATTACCCCAAAAAGACTTGGAGTAATTTCTTGAAATTCAAAAGTCAGTGGTATTAGCCACCAATCTTAAACATCGTGGTGCCGCACACTTCGCATTTGCCTTTAGTGGCTGGTTTACCATTCTTCATGGTTACCTTTTGCAAATCTTTGCCTTCGCGGCTAGCACGACATTTAACACAATACATTGCCATATCTCTTAAGTCACCTCCTTTCCTGTTGGGACAGGAAATTTACTTCCAGAGCCAGTATAACATAGCCTCAATTAAGAAGATAAATGAAGCTAATAAAAAAGTTTTATTTAAGTCTTGCCGGATTGAACCTGAAATTAAAGATTGGTAAGTATTTTCATTACTTTTTATCTTGGAAACTGGGAGATTAATAGATGAAGCTGTTGTGGTAAATTCCCCCTTGACAAAGCTGAAGGTTACGCCTGGCCGTGCGCTAATTTGTTGGTGATGGAGTTGGGCTCTTTCTTTCTCTTTGCGGGTTTTTCTAGCCATAATTGGATATTAACCTAAAAATAGTTTATTGACAACTGGTCTAGCCTTTCTTTAGAATGAATGAGTTTAAATGTTGGCGAGTAATGTTAATTGGTGGCTGCCCGGGCTACTGGCAGTTTGGCTGGCCGCCTTAACTGGCTGGACAGTTTACCGCGAAACTCAATTTCGCCGCTTTTTTGGCAAAGCCAAAAACGGTGATATTCGCAAATTACTGGAAGGATTACTTACTAATTTAAATAAGACATCAGAAGAGGTAGTTAAATTAGATGAAGCCCTAATTCAGATTAGGAAAAAAGATTTAAAGCACATTCAAAAAATTGGTTTGGTTCGTTTTAATCCTTTTCGGGATGCGGGCGGCAACCAATCTTTTGCTTTATGTTTATTAAATGAAGAAGAGTCGGGAGTAGTTATTACTGGATTACATGCCAGGGAGACAACCAGAATTTATGTCAAAGACGTCGTCCGCGGAGTAGGCAAAACAGAGCTTTCCAAAGAGGAGGCGCATGTGATACAGTTAGCTAAGAGATAGTAATTTAGAGGTTAGAGCTTAGTAATTAGTAAAAAATGAAGAGTTTCATTACATCACAGAATTTAAGAATTGGCGCCACGCTATTAGGATTATTTTTATTGGCGGCCGGTTTGTCCTGGCTGGTATTTGCTTATGTCTTAAAACCTGGCGGCTCTACTTCCAAAGAGGCGGAACAAAAGCGAGTAGCGATTGACAAAACCGCTCCTAAAACCGAGACTTGTCCTTTAAATGGTGAGAAGTTCACTAAAGCTGAACGGGAAATTTGGGAGAAAAGACGACCTTTGACAGTGATGATTGAAAATCATGCAGAAGCCAGGCCCCAATCTGGCATAACCAGCGCTGATGTAGTTTACGAAGCAGTAGCAGAAGGAGGCATTACCCGTTTTCTAGCCATATTTTATTGCGGAGCCGCGGCTGAAGATGTGTTACTCGCACCAGTTCGTTCGGTGCGGGTTTATTATATTGATTGGGCTTCTGAATATGGAGAAAAACCAATTTTTGCCCATGTCGGCGGGGCAAATGATTTAAACGTAACGGGTGATACAGTCAAAGCGGCGCGAGCCATAGAAAAACTGGTGGATATTGGCTGGCGGGTCAAAGGGGGTAATGATTTTGACACCGGTCTTGATTCAGGCTTTCCCCTATTTGCCAGAAATTATGACCGCCTAGATCATCCGGTTGCTACAGAACACACAATGACGATGTCAACAGATCTTGCCTATAAACAGGCAGAGGAGCGGGGATTTGGGAATAAAGATAAAAAAGGCAAAGCATGGGATAGCCAGTTTGTACTCTGGAAGTTCAAAGATGCGGCATCAGTAGGTCAGGTGACCAAAGTTTCCTTTCCTTTCTGGCAAAACCAAGTTGATTATGACGTGGTGTGGATATTAGATGCTGCAACAGGACTTTGGAAGAGGGAAAATGGAGGTAAGCCTCATACCGATTTGAATAATAATGAACAAATTCAAGCGGCCAACGTGGTAATTATGTTTACTAAAGAACAAGGGCCGGTTGATAAAAATAAACACCTGCTTTATCAAACAACCGGTTCGGGCGAGGCGATTATCTTTCAAAATGGCAATGTTATTCGGGGAACTTGGAAAAAAGCCGATCGGACTTCCCGCACCAAATTTGTAGATACGGCAGGCAAGGAAATTCCTTTTGTTCCTGGAAAAATTTGGATAGAAGTCCTACCCACCGGTACTAAAGTCACATACTAACCTGCCCCTAATCTATGGCAAGCCTGACGGATTTCATTGTTTCCCAATCCAGAATAAAATTACTGGAAATTTTTTACGGCAATCCTAAGCAAATGCACCATGTGCGGGAGTTGGTGCGGATGACAGAAGAAGAAATCAATGCCATCAGGCGCGAACTGGCCCGGATGGAAGAGGTGGGAATGCTGCGGCGGGAAGGTCGGGGCAACCGGGTTTATTATGCAATTCGCACTGATTATCCCTTTTTTTCAGAACTGATGGCTTTAGTTACTAAAACTTCGGGACTGGGGGGGGCGATTCGTAAAAATAAAGAAAAACTGGGTAAACTATCGTATGTCATGTTCTCCGGCCGCTTTACCAGATGGCTGCCTCGCAAAAATTCTGATGAAGTTGATGTACTCTTGGTAGGTGATGTGGTACTACCGGAGTTGGTTCAACTCATTCGGGAGGAACAAAAGAAGAGAAATGAAGAAATTAACTATACGCCGATGACGAAAGAAGAATTTGAATTTCGCAAAAAACGCCGCGATCCTTTTTTACTTGAGGTGTTAGCCCGCAGCAAGGTAATGATTTTAGGTGATGAAGAAAACTTTGTAGGATAGTATGAAACCTTCCCGATTGCTTCTTTTGATAATTATTTTCCTTTTGATTTCTACCTTTGTGGTCCTGCCTCGTAACTTTAAGATTGGTAGTTTTTCAGTTAATCTGCCGGGAATTTCCTGGCACTTAGGCAGTTTATCCATAGAGCGGGATTTAAATACCAAATTTGGTTTGGATATTGCCGGCGGCAGCCATTTAGTTTTTGAAGCTGATATGAGTAAAATCAAGATAGAAAATCGTGATGATGCCCTAGCCGCGGCCGCCGGTACGGTAGAAAGACGAGTTAATTTATTTGGAGTGTCAGAGCCGGTGGTACAGGCAGTTAAAACAAACAATAATTTTCGCATTAATGTAGATTTGCCTGGTGTGAGTGACGTGACCGAAGCGGCCAATTTAATTGGTCAAACCGCCCAATTGGTCTTTGCCGAGGTGGTAGAGGAAAAACTAGTCACCACAGATTTAACAGGTGCTGATTTAGTGCGATCCCAGGTGGAATTTGATTCGCAAACCGGCAAACCAATTGTCGGGCTAACTTTTAGTGACGAAGGTGGCAAAAAATTTAGCGAGTTAACCGGCAGAAATATTGGCAAGGCGATGCCGATTTTACTGGATAATCAAGTTATTTCGGCCCCAGTGGTGTCAGACAAAATCACCGGCGGTCGGGCAGTCATTACCGGAGATTTTACTTTGGATGAGGTCAAAAGATTAGTTATTCAACTTAATTCTGGCTCTCTTCCCATACCTTTAAAAATTATTGAGCAAAGAACAGTCGGGCCAACTTTGGGTCAAGAATCAGTCAATTTGTCAGTTAGAGCAGGTCTGGTGGGAATTATAGCGGTAGCTGTCTTTATGATTGCATATTATGGCAGACTTGGTGTTATTGCGGCGATGACACTGGTTATGTATGGTGTGTTCGTCTTGGCTTTATTTAAATTGGTTCCCATTGTACTAACCCTGCCGGGCATTGCCGGATTTTTACTGTCAGTAGGGATGGCAGTTGACAGTAACATTTTAATTTTTGAGCGGTTTAAGGAGGAAAAAAGATTAGGTTTGGAATTTAGCCAAGCTCTTGAAGTTGCTTTTGGTCGGGCCTGGAATTCCATTCGGGATGCTAACTTTGTCATTTTATTGACCAGTTTTATTCTTTTTAATCCTTTAGACTGGTCGTTTTTGCATACTTCCGGGCCGATTCGCGGCTTTGCCGCCACTTTGGCTATTGGAGTATTACTTAGTTTATTTACCGGCATCGTAATTACCAGAACACTCCTCCGTACTTTCGCACGGAGGAAATAATACAAATTTCAAATAAATACCAATAAGTACCAATGATTGGATATTTGAAATTTGTATTATTGGTAACTATTGGTAGTATTCTCTACCGAAGGGAGAGCTATGGATTGGATTAAATACAGACTAATTTATTTTGCCTTTTCCGGCTTGCTACTAGGCATCGGCATATTTTCTTTAATTGCCTGGAAAATGAATTTCTCTATTGATTTTACTGGTGGTACAGTGATTGAGTATCAAAAAAAGAGTGATGGTAGTCATTTTACAGAAAAAATTTCCTCTACTATTACTCAAGAGCAAGCCCAAAGAGAAGACGCCGTAATCACCCGTTTTGAAAGTGTCGGCCCCACTTTTTCCAAAGAAATTTTTATGAAAACCCTGACGGCCCTAATAATTGTGGAATTGGGTATTTTACTGTGGATTGGCTGGCAATTTAAAAGTTTCCAATTCGGTATTTCGGCAATTTTGGCAACACTTCATGACACTTTTATTTTAATTGGGGCATTTTCTCTAATGGGGCATTTTTCCAATGCCCCTACTGATACTTTATTTGTGACAGCTCTTTTGACTACCCGGGCTTTTTCGGTTTATGACACTATCGTGGTTTTTGATCGGATTCGGGAGCTGAAAAGAAAAGTCGGAGGAAATATTTATGATTTGGCCAATCTGGCAGTATCGCAAACCATGGTGCGGTCGCTAAATAATTCTCTAACGATTATTTTTGTGCTGGTAGCACTGGTTTTATTGGGTGGTAAAACCATTTTCTGGTTTAATATTGCTCTGTTGATTGGTACCATCACCGGCACTTATTCTTCTCCCTTCATCGCAGTCCCCCTACTTGTTACTTGGGAAGATATCAAATTATTAATTAAGAGAAGGTAAGATCAGAGTGATTGGCTGTTTAGTGAGGAATCTAATGTAGGTTTTTCCTGGTGAAATGTTTTTGCTTTTAACTAGCTCTATGGTTTGAGAAATATCTGACCCTGCTCCAATCACCTCTTGCTGATAAATTACCACCCATTTTTCAGGATACTCTGCTAATAGGCTAGTATGATTTGCTTCTACAAATTCAATATTCTTTTTAAGGTTTTGTAAATCTTCAAAAATGTCCAGGCCAAATAATTCTATTAGCCTGCGCATTTCCGGGGGAAGCGGCCGATCAATTTCCATTAGTGATTTACAGTATAAAATGACTATTCTGTGATGTCAAATTAACTCCTTTACACTTTTCATTAATTCTTCTTTGGTGTTTTTTAAGGCACCGGAGTCAACTTCGGCAAAGAGTTGATTTAAAATTTTGCCGACTTGCGGACCAGAAGGGATTTTAAGTTCGCGCATCACATCATTGCCATTAATTTTTAAGTCTTTAATAGAAAACGGTTGTTTTTGGACTTCTATTAAACGTTTTTTAAATAAATCCAGACGCCAGGAAGTTTCAGTGGCGCCTCCACCCAGCCGGTCGCCGGTTCTGACAGCCAAAATGTCTAATAAATTTTCCGGACCGACATTTCTAATGAAACGTTTGATAGCTGAATCAGTTTGACGTTCGTCCACGGTAAACAAATGCCAGCGCACCAGTAAGAATAATTTATCTTTATCTTTATTGGATAATTTCAATCGGTCGGCAATGGTTTTGACAATATGGCCGCCCACCACTTCATGATTATAAAAAGTAATAAGTTCTGTTTTGCTATCTTTTCTAAAAGTTTGCGGTTTGCCTACGTCATGTAATAAGGCAGCCAGACGTACCAATGAATCTTTAGAGGGACAATAACGTAGTGAATAAAGAAGATGTGTGCCTACATCTACCACATGATGCCGGCCTGGGCTTTTTTGCGGTACGCCAAAGCCTTTTTCTACCTCTGGCAAAATTTCAGCCATTAATCCAGTGGTTCTTAACATAACTACTCCTTCGTACGGAAAAGAACTAGCTAGTAATTTAAATAATTCATCTCTAATTCTTTCAGCCGAGATTTTATGAATTAGCGGCACATTATTTTTAATAGCTTGAAAAGTTTTCTCCTCAATGGTAAAACCCAGTTCGGCCGCAATCCTAACTGCTCGCATCATCCGTAAGCTATCTTCGGAAAATCTTTCCTGGGGATTACCCACAGCCCGAATAATTTTATTTTTCAAATCTTTTTGGCCATGGAAAGGGTCTATAATAGTTATGGGTTCGGAGTTATGGGTTATGGGTGATAAGGCAATGGAGTTGATGGTGAAGTCGCGGCGGGTTAAATCTTCCGCGAGAGTTTTTCCCCAAATAACTTTATCCGGATGGCGGCGGTCAGAATAAGCCTCCTCGCTTCTAAAAGTAGTTACTTCAATAATAGGCTGTTTGGCTATTGGGTTTTTAGGCTCTTGGGTAAGAGGAATGCCGACAGTCCCAAATTTATTATCGTAAAAAGCATGGGGGAAAAGTTCTAGAATTTTTTCTGGCGTGGCATTGGTCGTTAAATCCCAATCTTTGACTTCTCGTTTGGTTAGTAAATCACGGACTGCTCCACCCACAATATAAATTTCAAGGTTAGCCTTTTGGAATTTCTGGATAATATCAATGACAAAAGAAGGTAAGTTAGATTTCATCTCTATGTTATTATACATTGAAGGAGACAAAATGGCGAAAAAGTGGGAGATATTAAATAAGTTAAAAGGTCAAAGTGCAAAATTAAAAGTTGAAGAAATAATTAAAATTCTGTTGGAGAATCGGGGAATAAAAACCGCCAGCCAGAAGGAGGAATTTTTTCAGCCGATTCATCCAGATAAGCTAACTGCAGAGAAGTTTGGAATTGATCCTATTCAGTTGAAAAAAACAGTAGAGCGAATTAAACAGGCTAAAAAGAGTAAAGAGAAAGTAATCGTGTGGGGGGATTATGATGCTGATGGAATTTGCGGGGCAGCTATTCTTTGGGAAGCGCTTTATTACAGCGGCGTCAACGCCTTACCTTTTATTCCAGAGCGCCGGACCGAAGGTTATGGATTAAATATTGCCCGGATGAAGCAATTAAAAGAGGAAGATCCAACAGTTGGTTTAATTATTACCGTTGATAACGGTATTGTGGCCCATGAAAAAGTAGATACCGCCAAGGAACTTGGAATTGACGTTATTATTACCGATCATCACTTGCCGCGCCAGACTAAGCCGAAGGCCTATTCTATTCTACACACTGTTTCTATTTCAGGTGCAGGAGTTGCTTATCTGCTGGCGCGGGAATTGAAAATTGAAAATTTAAAATTGAAAATTGCTGATGATTGGTTAGGATTGGCGGCTCTGGCCACGATAGCTGACATGATCCCGTTGGTTGGTGTGGCCCGCTCTTTGGTCTATCATGGCCTGCCGGTGTTGCAGAGAACTAAAAGATTAGGAATTATGGCTCTTTTTGAAGTAGCAGGCCGGCCGCAAAAGGATTTAGGTACTTATGATATCGGTTTTATTCTGGCGCCCAGGCTTAACGCCATGGGTCGGCTGGAAAACGCTCTGGATTCGTTGCGTCTGCTGTGTACTAAAAACAGTGCTCAAGCAAGGTTACTTGCCCAGCGTCTTAATCAAACTAATATTCAAAGACAACAAATGGTAGTAGAAGCTTGGACGCATGCTCAAACTCAAGTTGATGGCCAAAAGTTAATTTTTGTGGCTCATGAAACTTATCATGAAGGAATAGTGGGTCTGGTAGCTTCGAGATTAGTTGAGCAATTTAATCGTCCGGCTATGGTCATTGCTAAAGGTGCAGAGTTATCGCGCGGTTCGGCCCGCTCCATTACCGGTTTTAATATTGTGGAATTATTAGAAAAGGGCCGGGAATTTTTAGTGGAAGGCGGGGGGCATCCGATGGCGGCTGGTTTTACAGTTAAAACAGAAAGCATTAGTTTATTGGCAGAAGTTTTACAGAAAGAGACGGTGAATATTTTAACGGAGGAAATTTCTCTACCTAAATTAAAAATAGATTGCGAGATTCCTCTGGAATCTGTAAATGAAAAATTAACAAGGGAAGTTATGAAGTTTGCTCCCTTTGGTATCGGCAATCCCGAGCCAGTATTTGCTACCTGCGGCGTGATGGTAGATGATGCTCGTTTAGTAGGAGGTGATCGTCAACATCTTAAACTTACCATTTCCCAAGAGCCTAATAGTCTAACAGCCCAACAACCTATGGAAGCGATTGGATTTGGGATGGGAGAAATGTGTGGAAAACTATCTCCTGATAAAAAAGTAGATATTGCCTATACCGTGGGAATTGATACTTGGAGTGGAAATAAAAGATTACAACTAAAACTGCGGGATATCCAAGTCAAATAATTGGTCATGACTGCGTGCTTTAATTTGACTTCTAGTTAAGTCATCGGCTACTTGCAGCATTGATTTTAAGACCTCCCGTGGTTTGGGAGCACGATATATCTCCGTTAATCTACTAATATCTTCTTCAGGTACTCCTGCTGCCCGCCATACTTCCTGCAAAGTTTCCAGACTACTCTCTATCGCGTGGTTTTTAGCTTCCTGGTCTGTGACGATTCTATCGTAATGATCGTACTCTTTAGACTTACCCATAATTCCGCTTCGTGGCCGAAAAAAATCCGCCCCTATCGGCGAATTGGTTTAAGCAGTACGTCACAATTATAGGTCAGCCTGAAAAAAGTTGTCAAGAGGGAGTGTTTTGAAGTATATTTAGTTAATGCAGCGAACTTTGACGAATCAGGTTATAGGTAAAATAGGCCAAGAGGTAAGGCTGGCAGGTTGGGTAGTCACCACTCGCGATCACGGTAAGATTAAATTTTTTGATTTAAAAGACAGGTCAGGCATAGTTCAAGTAGTGACCGCCTCCAATATACATCTTTCTCAACAGGATGTAGTAGAAGTGACTGGTGAGGTAAAGAAAAGACCGGCTGGTAGTGAAAATAAACAAATTTCCAGTGGCGAGATAGAAATTGCCGCAAGCGTTGTTAAAATTTTAGCTAAAGCTACAGAATTACCTTTTGATATGGGTGGGCCTGAGCTTAACTTAGAGTTGCCAACTCTTTTAGATTGGCGTGCACTTTCTTTGCGTCACTCCCAAATTGCGCCTATTTTTAAAGTGCAGGAAGCAGTGATTGATGAATTTCGGGTATCTTTACAGAAAAAAGATTTCACCGAATTTCAGGCGCCGGTGATTATTCCCCAAACCGCTGAAGGCGGAGCCGAAGTTTTTGCCGTAGATTACTTTGGTCATAAGGCCTTTTTGTCCCAGAGCCCTCAATTTTACAAACAAATTTTAGTGGGGGTTTATGAGCGGGTCTTTGCCGTCAATAAAACTTTGCGGGCCGAACCTTCGGTGACTACCCGCCATTTAACTGAAGTGACCACACTGGACGCAGAATTTGGTTTTATTGATTCCTGGGAGGAATTAATGGAGATGGCAGAATATCTCATTAAATCAATTTTTAGCCGGGTGGAGAAAGACTGCGCGGATATTTTAAAACTTTATAATGTAACAGTGCCGCAAATAGCCAAAAATATTCCGCGAGTTAAATTAAGAGAAGCCCAAGAGATAATTTTCAAAAGAACTGGCCGGGACGCGCGCAATGAACCCGATTTGTCGCCGGAAGACGAGCGGGAAATTTGCCGTTGGAGTAGTGATGTCCATCAATCTGATTTAGTCTTTGTCAGTCACTATCCTCTAAGCAAGCGGCCTTTTTACACTTTTGAGGATCCGGATGATCCCGGTTACACTTTAAGTTTTGATTTAATCGGCCGCGGAGTAGAGTGGCTGACTGGCGGACAAAGAGTGAATAATTTGGCAGAACTGGAAGAGCGAGCCAAAGGTCGTGGAGTAGATATTGCCAAAAGCGAGCTCTATCTGCAGGCCTTTCGCTTTGGCATGCCGCCCGAAGGCGGCTTTTCTTTTGGATCGGAGCGAATCACACAAGGAATTTTAAACCTGGCTAACATTCGGGAGGCTTCTCTGTTTCCTCGCGACATGGAGCGGGTAGACGTGAGACTAAAGAAGGTTTAAGTGAAACTGCCCATCTTTCCATTGGCTTTTTTGGTATTGCTTTTAACTAGCACCAGTGTTTTGGTAACTCCTTTGGAAAAATTTCCGCGGAAGTTAGATGTAGAAGTTCCGGTAGCTGCAATTCCTATTGCCAACAATGAACCAGTGCCTAAAATTTCCGCCCAAGCCGCCTTTATTTATGATCCTCTATCGGCAGTGGTGTTATACGATAAAAACGGCGACATACCTTTAGCTCCTGCCTCTACTACTAAAATAATGACGGCTTTAGTAGCTTTGGATAATTACAATTTACAAGAAGTGGTAACAGTTCCCAAAATTAAGGTGACTGGTCAAAAAATGAATTTAATATGGGGTGAGCAATTGACCATTGAAAATTTACTGCAAGGGTTACTGATTTTTTCGGCTAATGATGCCGGGGAAGTTTTGGCCAGCCATTTCAGCGGCGGCCGCGAGGCTTTTATCGCCGCTATGAATGAAAAAGCGGTTGATTTACATTTAGCCCAGACTCATTTTTTAAATCCCACCGGCATTTTTATGCCCGGTCATCAATCAAGCGCCCAGGATTTGGCAAGATTAGCTAATTTTGCCATGGCTAATTCGGTGCTAGCTCAAATTGTGGCCACCCGGCATGAACTAGTTACCTCGCAGACAGGTCAACTTCATGATTTGTTCAACTTAAATATACTACTCGGTACAGTGCCGGGAGTGATAGGAGTAAAAACCGGCAAAACCGATGAGGGCGGTGAAGCGCTGGTGACTTATGTCAAGCGGGATGGCGGATCAGTTTTGATCGTGGTTTTGGGGTCGCAAGATAGATTTGGTGATACTAAAGCTTTAATTGATTGGGTTTACCGGACTCACCAGTGGCAAGAACCATTAGCAGCAGTTTACTTTCCGTAATATCCGCTGGCCACGGCCGGTACATAGGCTAAAAAGCCATTATCTCCTTCAAAAACGAAAACCGGTTGGAAAAAATCCTGGGGCTGGTCATCATCGTAATAGGCCAGATAAACCCGGCGAATAACGACATTATTGTTGCCGATTGCCCCGGGGCTCGCAATTTTACCCGACCCGTTTTTTAGCTCGTCCCAAGCCTCTTGGCTAGTCTTTAAGGGATAAGTAGATGAATCGTCAAGGTTAACTTTAAAATAACGATAGACGCCAGTCAGAATATTATTGCGGCTACTGCCACTGACCAAAAACCAAATATTACCTTGTTTGCCAGAGCCGGTGATGATGGGAATTTCATTATAATTTTCTCGGAAAAAATCCACCCGGACAAAATTGGCGTCAGACAGAGATAGAGCGTCGCTTAATTTACCATCACTATTTTTCAAAAAAGTAACTACGGTTTTACCTTTAGTAAAGTCTGCCGGATATAAATTGGCGCCGGATAAAAAGGAGCGAATGGTGGCCGCCGCCACTTCCCCGCTGGGCGCGCGACTTGTGAGGGGTGTGGGATCGGCATTTAGATCATAGCCTAAAGAAAAAGCGCCGGTAATAATATTCATTTCT
The DNA here is from genome assembly GCA_016204995.1 of Candidatus Microgenomates bacterium. Taxonomy (GTDB): domain Bacteria; phylum Patescibacteriota; class Microgenomatia; order UBA8517; family JACQJR01; genus JACQJR01. Next base: position 328,616 of record JACQJR010000001.1, on the reverse strand, counting down.
AGTCTGGCCGGACTGTCTTTTTTACTAAACCGGTACAAATTGGGAGAGATAGCTTCTTCTGTGCCGTCAAAACCCAACCGGCGGGCCGTGGTACGCGCTTCATCCAAAGCCACCAGCGAGGAGTGGGGTCGGGGTTGGACATAGACAGTCATAATAGTGGCGGTTTGAGGTAAGTTACCTTCCGGCGTTTCCAGGGTATAAGTCAAAGGGGTAGTGGCAATTTCCGGGAAACGTAGCTCGGGCAATTTGCCATAAAGCACAGTCGGTTTAGGCGGCGGGGCGGGAAAAAAATGGCGATAAACCCCAAAGCCCACCTGCCAGGCCACCCGGGCCAGAATTAAAAAGAGCACGAAGGCTATACCGTATTTGATGGCATTTCTGGACCAATAAGCAGTCTCTGTTAAGGTCTGCATACTTTGAGTATATGATGTGACATGCTAGAATTCAATTAGGATGGAAATTAGAGTTCGGACTGCACCCTCGCCCACCGGCATTCCCCATATTGGCAATACCTGGTCGGCTCTTTTCAATTTTTTGTTTGCCCGTAAAAACAAAGGGAAGTTTATTTTAAGGCTGGAAGATACTGATCGGGAAAGGTTGGTACCAGAATCAGTCGCGAAAATTTATGAAACTTTACATTGGTTGGGGCTAGATTATGATGAAGGGCCGGATATCGGTGGTTCTTTTGCCCCCTATATTCAATCAGAGAGAAAAGAGATTTATCGCCAGTATGCAGACGAGCTAGTGAAAAAGGGTATAGCTTATGAGGATAATGGAGCGATAAGATTTAAAACCAACAAAGAAGGAAAAACTGGTTGGGTGGATCTGGCGGGTAATAAAACTATTGAATTTGATAACAGCACCCAGGAAGATTTTGTCATTTTAAAATCCGATGGTTTCCCCACTTATCATTTGGCCAACGTGGTGGATGATCATTTAATGAAAATTAGTCATGTGATCCGCGGCGGTGAATGGATTTCTTCCGTCCCTAAACATATTATGTTATACCAAGCTTTTGGTTGGGAATTGCCGCAATTTGTCCATTTGCCACTTCTGTTAGGTGTTGACAAAAGCAAGTTGTCTAAGCGCCACGGTGCTAAATCTGTTTTGGAATTTCGCCAAGAAGGATATTTAAGAGAAGCGCTTTTAAATTTTATGGCTTTGTTAGGCTGGTCACCTCCTTCTGGTCGCGAAATATTAACTCTGGAGGAAATGATCAATGAATTTGATTTAAAAGATATCAATTTAGCTTCGCCGGTTTTTGATGTTAAGAAGCTGGAATGGCTTAACGGGGAATGGATCAGGAAATTGACAATTGAGAATTTACAATTGAGAATTTGGGAATACTTAGACAAAAAATATCCTCAAGAGCTGATTGAAAAAACAATCCCCCTGGTTCGTGAGAGGATTAAAAAATTATCAGATTATATGAATTTGGCGGGTTTTTTTTTTGAAGAGCCAAAAATAGAAAAGGGGCAATTTGGCAATTTGGCTCTTGGGCACTTAAAGGAAGCATTAAAGGTGATGGAGGAAAGTGAATGGCAGCTTGATAAATTACAAGATTTTTTGCTAAAAATAGTGGAGAAAAATAAATTTAAAACCGGCGATTTTTTTATGAGTTTAAGGCTGGCTTTAACTGGCCAAAGAGTGACCCCGCCGATTGTAGAATCAATGGTAATTTTGGGTAAAGAAAAAACTTTAGCGAGAATTAATCGTGCTGTTAATTTATGAGAACTGCTCAATCTAATTTACGCGATAGATTAAAACTTAAGCATTTAGCAGAGCAACGTCAACTCGCCCAAAAACATCCTCACGCGCTGAAATTTTTAGCCGACAAAGCCATCTCCTTAGGGAAAATTCGTGATCATTCGGCTCGCATGCTGGCGGCCGGGGCTTTAGCTGGTACGTTGAGTTTATCAAGCCCTTCGGCTCGCAATTTAACTCCACAGCTTCCTCCTCCGGTTTTTGAGAAATTAATCAGCGAGGGAGTAGTTTTGCCGGAAGACCCGCAGCAATTTTTACAGGATCAACTGGCCAAAATCCTACCTGACAAAATTCAACCGCTGGATCGCGAGACAGAAAAGTCCATCGGACTTCTTTTGGAGCGACTGACTGGCATTCGCGCCAGAGCCACTTTAGAAGGAGAGCATCTCAATACCACTTATGGCAAAATTGGAGCAGAGCAGCATTTAAGGCGTTTTCCCGGCGATACTTTAAATCAGCATAGCGAGCCTTTGAGTGAAGGTATGGCACCAGGTCGGGGGGCATGGGGATACTTTTCCTATTCCAAGCCACAATTGACTCCCGATTTAGTAGAAAAAGAAAAATGGTATGCGGTAGTGCAAACGCTTTATTTGTCGGATTGGCAGAAACGCTTGCCTTATTTGCGAGAGTGGTATAAATACCGTAAAGTGATGATTGTGAATACTGATAATGGTCGAGCAGTGGTGGCAGCCATTGCCGATTCCGGACCGGCCGCCTGGACGGGTAAACACTTTGGTGGCTCCCCGGAAGTGATGAATGAACTCGGCGGCCTGCGCTATAAAAAAGGACCGGTCATTTTATTTTTTGTGGATGATCCGGAAAATCAAGTGCCGCTTGGACCGGTGGATTACAATAGAATAAAGAAGCCGGCTATTGCCGAACAAGCATGAGCAAATTATTTTATTTTATTCTGATAATATACAGAATTTGAGCTATGGCGAAAATTTTTTATGACCATTTAATTGTAATTGATGAGGTGGAAGATGAATTAAATAATCTGGAAATGGAACGTGAGGAAAAGGAAGAAATCCAGCAGTTGATTGACGAAACCATCCATCATCGGGTGTTAGGCTGTATTTTAGATCATCTGCCTCGCGAGCATCATGAAGAATTTCTGGAAAAGTTTCATCAAACTCCTTATGATGAGCAAATTATTATTTTCTTACAAGAAAAAACACCTCGTGAAATTGACATTGAGGAGAAAATCAAAGAGGCAGTGGCCGAGTTGAAAAAGGAACTGCTGGCGGAAATTAAAGGAAAAAAGAATTAGTAGCCTGGTAGCGACCCGCCTTTAGGAGCCAGCCAGAAATAATAAACCGCCGCATAAATAATGCCGCCGATAACCAGATAGATTAAAATCCATTGCCAAAGAGGTCTTTTGCCGTATCCGCCTGCCATACTTCCATTTTACAATAATTAGTAAATAAAAATCAAGAGCATTAACGAATTTTTTTACGGGCTTTTTTGACAATTAAATTAACTTTTTTATCTTTTTGGCGGCGGTTTGGTTTACGATCTATATATGGTAATGGTGGATGATAAATAAGAGCTCCTTTTTCCGCTTCTTTTCTATTCCTGCGATTATGTTTGGCAATCTTAAGCTCTTCTGTCTCTTGCATTGCTTCTATTATACGCCCCTAGGTGTTAGAATATGGGTAATTATGCAACAGGAAAAAGGCATGGCGATAGAGGCGAGCGTTGGCAGGATGATGACGCTGGATAATCTATTGGTGAGATCGGTCCGCCATAGAAAAGCATTAGGCATTATTATCCGCGAAGAAAAAGATCACATGGAACGTAATTTTAAATTAAAAGTGGCTTTGGATGTAATGCGTGCTTTATTTGATCATGTTATTATGGTCACTTATTTAGATATTCTAGAAACTAGAGATGAAGATTTGAAGGCAAAAGCCCACTCCTTGTTTGACTATCTTAGAGATGAAGAAAAAATATCCGATTTCCCTATTTCACCGGAGACTCTTAAAAAAAGCTATAGCGAAATTAATAATCTTATTCCAGTCTATTTTAGTTAGAAAAAATTTTTACTTCGCGGTAATCTAGCTTCAGTAGAATTATAAATAAAACTACTCCGCCTGTTACCAAAATTGATTCGGTGGGGAAACTTTGAGTGCTACTAAATTGACGGACGGTGAGATAGAAAAGGGCAAGAAGTGTTATAACGGTAAACATATAAATGGCATGAAATAATCCTAAAATGTTCCACTGCCACGCCTTTGGCATAGTCCAGTTAACTAAACCGCGCTTGGCTTGGAAAATATGAAAGCCAAGAGTGATAGTCAGGGAAATTATTAAGGACCAGGAAATAATTGGTTGACTAACCAGGTAGAAATTGTGCAGTAAAAAGGCTACACAGATAGCATTAATAATCGGCAGTAAAATACCATCGCCGATTATGGAGGAGACAAAAGTCAACGAACCGCGAAGTTCTTTTACTAAAGAATGCTTGATATGAATTAAATACCAGTGGATTAAAGCTCCGGCCCCAAAGCCGAAAAAGAAAGTTAACAAAGCAGCTAATAATGACAGCTGTAAGATCATATTATTTATTGTGTTTAAAAAATTCTACCTGACGTAGACGTTTTAAGGCTTGCTCGCGATTCGGATAAGGTCCGCCTAAATTGCGCTTCGTCTTTTTGGAAATGACAAAATAACCAGCTTTTCTTTTGACGATCATATTATAATTAGTATAGCAGTATGTATAAAGAGGGCCAAGGCAGAATTCAGGGTTACTACCTTTTACAGAAATTAAGTCGTAGATCAGAGGGCGGCCCCGAAAGGGGTAGAATAAACGAACAGCGGGCTCTGGTTTTATTCCGGGAATTAGTTGATGAAGGTTTGTTCTGCCGCTTCAGAAGAGCTTCTAAAAAACAAAATCTATTGGAAGGCATTGATTTCTTTGGAGTAATTCAGCTGGTTTCAAATGATCAAATAGTGGATGAACTGTCAATCCCTTTTCAAGTCAAAAGCAGTTTTCTGGCGGCGCAGGATTTTCGGCGGGAAAGATGGGAAGCAGGTAAAAAAGTTATTGTAGTGGTGGTGAACGAATGGAGAACGGATCGGGAGATTAAACAGTTTATTCAGAAGTCCGTGTGGCGTTTTACAAGAAACATTAGTTAAGCGTTATTGGTCATGACCTTGAGCGCAATCGAAGAGCTGGCTCTGGTTGACTATGTAGGAACTTTTTATTCAGCTTACAACTAATATTTCATAGGGAACGGGAATTTTTAATTGAGACCTTAAGTAACCAGTAAACACCTTTCTACTTTTAATAGTTAAACCAAGTTCTTTTATTATTAAATCAACTTCTGAAGAAAGTCTACGATAAACCATAAAGCTTAAAAGTTCTGGAATATTTTGGGAACCGGCTCCTAGAGGTGATTCTTTTTCTATTCCATATTTATTATCTGGTTTAAATATTTCATAAGTAAAAGCGATTACTCCATTGTTTTTCAATAATTGTTTTAGTTCACTTAACGTTTTTTTAATATCTTTTATAAACTCCAAAATACCTACCGCCACAATAATATCGAATTTTTCCTCTGGAAATAACTTTAATAATCCGTCCTCAACATCATATTGAATAAGCTCTTTGTACGGATATTTTGATTTAGCTACTGACAACATATCCCCAGATATATCGATACATGAAACATTTGTATCACTATTAACGAATATTTCTGAAGTTTGTCCCGTACCAACACCAATATCCAATACATTAATTTTAGGTTTCAAATAGGGTTTTATGTGTTTTTCGAGTAAGTGTGGAGCTAACCATTTAAATTCACCTCTGGTTACTTCATCATATTTTACAGAAAGAAAGTCGTTGTATTCCATTACAATTTTCTTCATAAATAGAAAATATCAAATAGCTCTAACAAAGTATAGTACTCATAATCCAAAAAGCTGCGGGACTAGGATTCGAACCTAGATGCCGTGGTTCAGAGCCACGTATCCTGCCATTAGATGATCCCGCAATACATCTTGAATTTTACCATAATTGAAGCCTAAATTAAAAAAGATAAATTTAGTTTAATCCAACCTATAATCCAACCTACGAGGTGTTAGCCTCGCGACCTCGTAGGTCTAATCTTAAATATATCCCTTGTGGATAGATAGTCTGCTATAATCTCTTAGACATTTCCATGAATAGTTTAGAGCAAGCTTGGGAAGAACGAAGCCAAAAATACGGCCGGAGAATTGAGGGAGTTTTGCCTAAATCCTTTCCCCGGATAGTTAATTTATATTTAGATCAATGGATGTTTGAGCAGGCAGCCGGTGTAATTAACCCCGCCAAAAAGATTAAAATTCTGGATTTGGGTTGCGGTTATGGTAGGTTGTCTCGTCAGTTGTTAAAAGCCTTTCCCAAAGCTGAAACAGTTGGGGTAGATATTTCGCCTAATTACATTAAACTTTACAATCAGGACTTAAGACCGAGAGGCCGCGCCCTTAAGGTTGATATTAGGAAGCTTCCCTTTAAAAATAATTCCTTTGATGTGGTGGTGATGATGGCAACGTTAATGTATGTGGTAGACAAGTCTGATCAGAAAAAAGTGATGCAGGAGATTTTTCGGGTACTGAAAACAGATGGCAAATTTATTTTCATTGAGAGAAATCCACTAGGCTATGCTTGGGTGACAGCGGGCGGTTTGGTAGGCAAAATAAGGGGACAAAAACATCGGGAGATTTCAGCAGTCAGTTTTGAACCAAGATATTTATCTAAACTAATCAAATCCAGCGGCAGCAGCGTCGGTCAACTACGGGGTCTGCCCTTTGGCACATTATTTTTACCGGGATTAATTATAACTGGTTTATTAAGCGAAAAATTGACTAGCTGGATGTTAGCTATGATTAAGCCTCTTGACAAGATCTTTACCAAATTTATCACGTTTTCTCTTTATGTAGCCTACATCGGCAGAAAGTGATATACTAATTTTCGTGGGGAGCACGCATTTTTTGGACGGGCAATGGGTAGATGAACAGGATTTAAAAATTTCCGCTTTTGATTTATCAGTTCTGCGGGGCTTCGGAGTTTTTGATTTTTTAAGAACTTATCATCATGTTCCTTTTGAGCTGGATACTCATGTTGATCGCCTTTTTGATTCAGCTAAAGCTATCGGGCTGGATGCACCTTGGGATAGAAACCAAATCAAAGAATTAGTCAAAATCGGTATAGAAAAAAATCAGAACGGACAGGATTTGGAAGTTAGAATTGTGGCGACCGGCGGAGTCAGTTCTGATTTTATCACTCCGGGCAAACCCAGTTTGATCATGATCTTCCATCCATTGACCACTTATCCCGGTGAATGTTACACGGAAGGAGTTAAGGTAATCACCTTCTCCAGTAAAAGATTTTTACCTGCTTCTAAATCTTTAAATTATCTGGCGGCGGTAGTGGCTACCCGCCAGGCGCATGGAGAGGGGGCAGTGGAAGCCTTATATGTAGATGAGCAGGGTCGGATTAATGAGGGTACTACCAGTAATTTCTTGGCGGTAGTGGGCGATTCTTTAATCACCCCACCAGTCAGCGAAATATTATTGGGTGTGACCCGAGAGGTGATAATTAAACTGGCCGCTAGCGAAGGAATCAAAATGGAGGAAAAACCCCTTTATGTTCGCGACATCAGTCAATTTCAAGAGGCCATCATTACTTCTACCACCAAAGAGATTATGCCGGTAGTTAAAATCAATGATCAAATAGTTGGCGATGGAAAGGTGGGTCCTATAACAAGAAGGCTCGCGAATTCATTTAAAAGCTTCGTTAATAGCATATAATCGCCTTAATTGAATTCATAAATTTTAAAGTGCTCGTGCATGACTATATTATTTATAATAACAAAAGAATAGTCATATAACAATTTCCCTCTTGCATTTTGATTTTTAGCTATTTCATACTAAAATATAGATGAAGGGAGGTGAGGGAAAAGATGAGCAATTTAAAACAGTTAACTTGGTGGTTGGTAATTCTAGGAGCTTTGAATTTAGGAACAACAGCGCTAAACGTTAATTTTCTCCTGGCCATTTTTGGAGGTTTAGGAGCATCAGTAATGACTGTGATCAATGTGATAATCGGTTTGGCTGCAGCTTATCAGTTATTTGAGCTGTCTGGGAAGAAAAAGTGAGTATAAATCGCAGAAGAAATTGGCCGAATGCAAAATTTGCCTAACACTTCTGCGATTTTGCGTGTTTTGTATTGACAGCTGGTATGAAAAATAATCCATTTTTCCTAATGCTGGCGGCTACCAGTGCCCTTTTGGGAGCATTGCTAGTAATTTCATTGCCGGCCCAAAAAGAACTGGGTAATGATTTTAAGTTAACCGGGTTAGAGTCAAACGGCGAAATAGACGCTAGTGCTAAAACTGCTTACTTTCATGGTCAAAGTCTTCCTGTGCCAATTTTGATAGAAGTGGTCTCTCGCAAATCTTGGAATCAGGTTTTGGGGGAAGAGTCAGATTCTAAATGGATTGAAGTAGATTTATCAGAGCAAAAGATACGTGCTTGGGATGGGAATAATCTGTTTTTAGAAAGTTTAGTATCCACTGGTTTGCCGGGAACACCTACTCCGACCGGCGAGTTTAGAATTTGGACTAAGCTGCGGGCTACCAAAATGGAGGGAGGCGAAGGCAAACATTACTATTATTTACCCAACGTGCCTTATGTGATGTTTTTCCAAAATGATTGGCTGCCTGGCCGCAAAGGTTTTAGTCTTCATGGAACCTACTGGCATAGTGATTTTGGCAACCGCCGAAGTCATGGTTGTGTCAATTTACCCACACCGATTGCCGAGCAGCTTTATTATTGGGTCAGTCCGGTTTTGCCGGAAGGTAAAAAGTCAATCGCCGCCGCTTCTGATAATCCGGGTACGCGTATAGTGATTCATGAGTAAAGGAGGGGCTTCCCGCCGCATCTTAGCACTCGGTCTAGTTGCCCCTTGGTCCAACCAGTTTACATGATTGGGCCTTGACAATTAGCAGATAAGATGGTAGATTGCTAATATGATTATTCCCAATAAAAAGATTATCCGCACGGTTCCCTTAGTGGCTCTTCGCGGATCAGTCGCTTTCCCTTTTACCGAAACATTTTTAAGTTTTGGTCGTCCTCGCTCCAAAAGCGCGGTAGAGTCAGCTTTCCAAACTGATAGATTGCTGGCAGTTTTTACCCAAAAGGACGCCAGAATAGCTCTTCCCGCCAAAAATGATTTATATGACACGGGAACGCTAGTGACAGTGAAAGAGTTTATGCCCACTGAATTTGAAATTCACGTCTTAGTCACCGGGGTGGCTAAGATCAGACTTAATTCTATTGTGCAGGAGGATCCCTTCTTTTTAGCCCAAGTGGAAGAAGTCCCCATGGAAGTAGCCGATACCGACGAGGAAAAAGCTTTAGTTAATCAAATTATTGAACTATTCAAAAAAGCGATTAACTTAGGTAAACCACTTGAGCCTACCCAAATGGTGATGCGTTTGGTAGCCGGCAACATGACGAGTTCCCTGGAAGCGGTTAATCAAATTGTCTCTCTCCTTGATATTAAAACTACGGAAAAGCAAGCAATGTTGGAAATTAATGATTTGTCAGATTTGGCTCACCGGGCCCATAATTATTTATCCCATGAAGTTAATGTACTGGAGCTGGAGCGTTCTATTGCCACTAAAACCCAGCGTCGTTTTGAAGAGCAAATGCGCAAAGCCATGCTGCGCGAGCGGATGCATACTATTCGCGAAGAATTAGGCGAAGAGGGAGGCGATGATGAGATTTCCGAACTGAAGAGGAAAATTAAAGAGGCGGGTATGCCGAAAGAGGTAGAGGAAAAGGCGGAGAAAGAACTGGAAAGGCTGGCCCAAATGTCGCCCCAAAATCCGGAAGGCGGATATTTACGAAATTATCTGGATTGGTTAATTAGCATGCCCTGGTCAGTCTCTTCGCCTAATAATGTGGCGATTGATCATGCAGCTAAGATTTTAGAAGAAGACCATTTTGGCTTGGAAAAGGTCAAGGAGCGAATTTTGGAATTTTTAGCCGTAATGAAAATTAAGCAAAGTAATAAAAATGGTAAGAAAAACGGTAAAGAAGTAGTCAGTCCCACTATTTTGTGTTTTATCGGACCACCCGGAGTAGGCAAAACTTCCATTGGTAAGTCCATTGCCCGGGCCTTGGGTCGCAAATTTGTCCGGGTATCTTTGGGAGGCGTCCGGGATGAGGCAGAAATTCGCGGTCATCGTAGAACTTATGTGGGCGCCCTGCCCGGCCGGATTATTCAAGGTATGAAAAACGCCGCAACCCGCAATCCGGTTTTTATGCTGGATGAAATTGATAAAATCGGGGCAGATTTTCGGGGTGATCCTTCAGCGGCGCTACTTGAGGCATTAGATCCGGAACAAAATAAAGAATTTTCCGATCATTATCTGGAAGTGCCATTTGATCTTTCACACGTCATGTTTATCTGCACCGGCAACGTGATTGACACTATTCCTTATGCTCTGCGTGATCGTTTAGAGATTATTCGTTTCCCCGGTTATACCGAAGAAGAAAAATACCATATTGCCAAAACTTTTTTGTGGCCCAAACAGCTGGACGTCCATGGTTTATCGGAAAAAATTCAAGTGTCCCCCGCGGCCATCCGTGAGATCATCAGTCGTTATACTAGAGAGGCGGGAGTAAGAAGTCTGGAAAGAAATTTTGCCACCATTTTGCGCAAAATTGCCCGAAAAGTAGCTGAAGGCAAGAATAGTGTCAGTAACATTGACCTAAGCCATGTACGGAAATTCCTGGGGCCGCAAAGATTTAGTTCGCTCCTGGCCGAACGACAGGATGAAGTTGGAATGTCTACCGGTTTGGCTGTTACCCCTACCGGCGGCGAAATTTTATTTGTGGAAGTAGCTTTGATGCCGGGTAAAGGTAAATTAACTTTGACCGGACAATTAGGCGAGGTCATGCAGGAGTCGGCCAAGGCCGCTTTTTCCTACGCCAGAAGTCACTGGCAGTTTTTAGGCGTACGAGAGGATTTTGCCCAGAATTTAGATGTTCATATCCATGTGCCGGAAGGGGCAGTGCCTAAAGATGGTCCTTCAGCTGGCACCGCTATTACCACTGCTTTAGTTTCGGCTTTGACCAAAATTCCGGTTCGGCGCGATGTAGGCATGACGGGTGAAGTAACTCTGCGGGGTCGGGTGTTGGAAATTGGCGGAGTTAAGGAAAAGGTAATTGCCGCCCATTCAGCAGGGCTTAAGACCATTATCATACCTCGCGACAATAAGAAAGACTTGGAAGATGTGCCGGATAAAGTCCAAAAAGAAGTTAAATTTGTTTTTGCAAGTAACGTTGATGAGGTGTTAAAAGTAGCCTTGAAAAAACCAATTATTAGGCCTGCGGTTCAGCAGCCTTCCAGAGAACCTCAATATCTGGCTGTTTCCTAGCCCCTAATGTAACCTACTTCATTGCTAAAATTTGGTGGTAGTAGTATACTTAATTCTTAATAAGGCGCTATCGTCTAGTGGACCAGGACACGTGGTTCTCATCCACGAAACCGGGGTTCGAATCCCCATGGCGCCACCATAATTATGATTAATAATAAATCTCATATTACCCAAGGAGGTTTGGCTGACTTAAAGTCGGAATATCAGCAACTTAATAATAAGCGGCCGCGACTGGTAGAGCGGTTGACTGATGCCAGAAATGCCGGTGATTTGTCGGAAAACAGTGATTACTTGTCCGCCAAGGAAGAGCTGGAATTTATGGATAATCGCCTAGCAGAACTGGCAGAAATTATCTCTTCTGCTATATTAATTACGAACGGTAATAAATCAGCAGTCAGTTTAGGTTCAAGGGTGACAGTCACCACTAATGGCGCCAAGCATATTTTTCATATCGTCGGCGAATGGGAGGCCGATCCCAAAGAAAAAAAGATTTCCCATGAATCGCCCCTAGGTAAAATGTTATTGGGTAAAAAAGTGGGAGATGCGGTAGAAGTTAATGCTCCAGCTGGCAAAATTGTCTATAAAGTCCTCTCTATTGAGTAACTTCATCTGGGTTTTGGTATACTTAGGTTAATGGCTGGCCGTTTATCTCATATTAAGGAAAATCGTTTAGAAAAGCTGGGGGCTTTGCGCAAACTGGGTGTGGAGATTTATCCGGCCAATACAGTACGTAAACAGACAATTTCTCAAGCGCTGGCGTCATTTGGCAAAAAAGTAGCTATTGTTGGTAGAATTTGGGCGATCCGTTCTCATGGTGGCGCAATTTTTGCTGATGTCCATGATGAACTAGGTGATATTCAAGTTTTACTCGTTCGCAACAAATTATCGCCAAAAGAGTTTTCTCTAGCTCAACTCTTGGACAGCGGCGATTTTATTAACGTCCAAGGATCGGTCATTAAAACTAATAGCGGCGAAATTACAGTCCAGGCCACACATTTAATTTTACTTGCTAAAGCTCTACGGCCACTACCTTCTTCCTGGTCCGGCTTTCGCGATGTGGAAGAGCGCTACCGCCAGCGTTATGCTGATTTACTGCTTAATCCCCAGGTGAAAGAGGTAGCTTTAACGAGGAGTAGAATTATCAAATCTTTGCGGGAATTTTTAGACAAAGCCGGATTTATGGAAGTGGAAACACCGATTTTGCAACCGCTCTACGGTGGAGCAGTGGCTAAACCTTTTACTACTCATCATAATGCCCTGGACAGCGATTTTTATTTAAGAATCAGCGATGAACTTTATCTAAAAAGATTGATTGTGGGAGGCTTTGAAAAAGTTTATGAAATTGGACATAACTTTCGCAATGAAGGGATTGATAAATCACATAATCCCGAATTTACCATGGTGGAGTTTTATTGGGCTTACCAAAACTATGAAGGATTAATGGATTTTACGGAAAAATTGATTACTACTATTATTGAAACAGCCTGCGGCAAGTTAAAATTGATTTATCAAGGGCAAAGTTTGGATTTCACCCCGCCCTGGCCACGCGTTACTTACCGCGACGCCTTACTGGCAGAGACTGGTATTGATATTAATTTAGCTGATACTGAAGCTAAACTAAAAACCGCAATAAAGCAGAAAAATATCAAGCTAGATTTAAAAAATGAGACAGGCCTGCCTGCCCTGCTTGCGCAGGCAAGGCAGGCAGGTTTTGGTAATGTTTTAGACGCGCTTTATAAAGCGACTACTAGGCCAAAATTAGTGGGGCCTATTTTTTTAATTGACCGGCCGACAGCCTTTGTTTCTCTTGCCAAAAGAAAGCCGGATGATCCAGCCAAAACTGCCTCGTTTCAATTATTAGTAGCAGGACTTGAAGTAGTTAATGCTTATAATGAGTTAAATGATCCAGTGGATCAAGCTAAACGTTGGCAGGAGTCAGAGAAACGGAAAAAAAGTGATCACGAAGCCTTTGACGCTGATTATATTCGCGCCCTGGAATACGGGATGCCGCCGACAGCCGGTTGGGGGATGGGCATTGACCGTTTTGTAGCCTTACTGACTGATCAAGCCACTTTAAAAGATGTTATACTTTTTCCAACATTAAGACCTAAAAATGATAATCAGGGATAAAGCACTGAAAATATTGCACGAGCATATTCAAAATCCTAATTTGCGGCGGCATGGTTTGGCAGTTGAGGCGGCGATGAAAGCTTTGGCTGGTCATTTTGGTGAAACTGATATGGACAAATGGGGTATTGTCGGTTTGTTGCATGATGCTGATTATGAAGAAACTAAGGATGATGTCGCACAACATGGACTAAAAACGGTGGAATGGTTAAAGGCAGCAGGTGAGACAGACCAAGAGATATTTGCCGCTATTGCCGGTCATAATTATTCCCGTAACGGTTCGGCAGAACCTTCTGATAACTTATCGTGGTCAGTTTATTGCGTGGATGAATTAACCGGCTTAATCGTGGCAGCCGCTCTGGTACAGCCGGAGAAGAAACTTTCTTCGGTAACGTTAGAATCAGTTCAGAAAAAATTTAACCAAAATTCATTTGCCGCCGGGGTTGATCGGGAGCAAATCAAGATGTGCCAAGAAAAACTTGGTATTCCCCTGCCGGAATTTATTAAAATTACGCTGGAATCCATGCAAGGAATTTCCACAGAATTAGGTTTGTAGTTATGCTAGATATTAATTACATCAGAGAAAATCCGGAAAAAGTTAAAAAGGGTATCTCGGCCAAGGGATGCGATATAAAATTGGTGGATCAGACATTAATGGCCGATAAACAATATCGGGAACTTTTGCAAGAGGTAGAAGAACTGCGGGCGCAGAGAAATCAGGCAGCCAAGAATAAAGATATTGAAAAAGGGAAATTAATTAAAGCTCAATTAGGTAAAAAGGAAGAAGCATTAGCTATTATTGAGCAGGAATTTAACAATTTACTTACTTCCCTTCCTAATCTGCCGGCTGAAGGCGTACCAGAAGGCGATGAATCAAAAAATGAAGTTTTAAGAACGGTGGGAGAGCCAAAAAAATTAAATTTTAAGGTGCGGGATCATGTGGAGCTGGGAGAAATGCTGGATATTATTGATATAGAGCGCGCTGCTAAAGTTTCCGGCAGCAGATTTGGCTATCTGAAAAATGAAGGAGTGATGCTAGAGCTGGCTCTCGTCAATTTCGCCATGGAAACATTAGTAAAGGAAGGATTTTCTCCTGTTATTCCACCAGCCTTAATTAAAAAAGAAATCACCGAAGGTTTGGGGTATTGGCAAGGCGGCGGTAATGAAAATTATTATCTGGTGATGGATCTGGAAGAAAACGAGCAAGGTTTATATCTGGTGGGAACTGGCGAACATGCAGTGGTGCCGATGCTCCAAGGAGAGACCTTGGAGGCACGAGAATTGCCGAAAAAATATGCCGCTTTTTCGCCATGTTTTAGAAGAGAGGCTGGTTCTTATGGCAAAGACACCAAAGGAATTTTACGGGTGCATCAATTTGATAAAGTAGAAATGGTGGCCTTTGTTAAACCAGATGACGATGAAGTAGAAAGAAGAAAGTTGCTCGCAATATCAGAAGGATTTATGCAAGCTTTGGGACTACCCTATCAAGTAGTAAAACTTGCGAGCGGCGATCTGTCAATTCCTGCAGCCGAGACGATTGATATTGAAACTTGGATTCCTTCGCAGGATAAATACAGAGAAACTCATTCTATTTCTACCACGGGTGATTTTCAAGCAAGAAGATTAAATATTAAATACCTGCCTGCTGGCGCAGACAAGCCTGCGCAGGCAGGTACCAATGCTAATGAGAAAAAATATGTTCATATTTTAAACGGTACAGCTTTGGCTATTGGTCGCACCATAATTGCCATCTTGGAAAATTATCAACAAGAGGATGGTTCGGTTAAAATCCCCCAAGTTCTGCAAAAATACACCGGCTTTGCCGAGATTAGACCTAGAAAGTAATAGTCTTCTTTTAACTTCTTACTAGACCTGCCTGCGCAGGCAGGCTTATACTTAAACAGTCATGAATAAATTTTCTTTTCTTTCTCCGATTGGGCAGGTGGTGAAGAATTTGGGGCGACTAGTGGTTTTTGCTTACAAGTCGGATAAAAAACTGGTGATTGGTTTTTATGGCTTATCCATATTGGGAGCTTTCTTCCCGATTTTATCCAGTTACATTTACAAGTTAACCATAGACTCAATCATTGGTTCTGGCGGCATTGCCCCGACAGTACCACTGGTAGTGATTGCCTTATTAGGCGGGATGTATTTATCTAACTTAACCTGGGATTTTGTCATGTGGGGTTTAAAAAATACCTATTTTGGCAATCTATTTCGCAATAAAATCCAAAATGCTCTTAGCTTTACCCTTTTTCAAAAAATTTCCAGCCTTGATATAGCCCATCTGGAAAATCCCGAGACCAATAATTTGGTCACCAAAACGCTAGACACTTTCTGGCGCCAGTCGAATTTTTTACAAAGGCTAGCTGATTTATTTAATAATGTAGTATCTTTTGCGGCCTCTTTGTTAATTTTAATACCCTTCGGCTGGTTTATTCCTTTATTAATTAGTTTGGCGGCTTTGCCCAAACTTTATCTGCGCACTAAATACGGCAAAATTGAATGGTCAATTTATGACACTGCTACGCCGGAAGTGAAGAAGCTTTGGTATTTGCGCTGGCTGATGGCTAATAAAAATACCGTGGCAGAGATGCATTTGTCACAATCACAAAAAGTTTTTTTGGATCGCTTTAAGTCTTTACAGGACCATCTTTATAACGTTTACAAAAAGCCGGTAGCCAATTTTATCAAGTTTGCCTACTTTCCGGAAATTTTACAAATAGGAGTGATTTTTATTTTTGCCTATTGGCGTCTGCCCCACGTTCTTTCTGGAGAGATGAGCATTGGTACTTTTACCTTTTTTATCAGTATTTTAGATCGGGTGGCTAATAGTGTTTCCGGGATGATTACTGATTTGGGCGAACTTTATGAAAATAATTTGTATGTGGATAATTACTATAAAGTAATTAATTTGACACCGGTTATTAATGAGCCAGTCAGCCCTATCGCGATGAAGTTAAAAAATCAGCCGCCGCGAGTAGAATTTAAAGATGTCTCATTTGCTTATCCGGGGAGTACGAATTTAGTTCTAAAAGATACTTCTTTTATAATTGAGCCGGGAGAAAATGTGGCCTTAGTCGGACCAAACGGCGCTGGCAAAACCACAATTGTGAAATTGTTGTGCCGATTTTATGATGTGACCTCCGGCGAAATTATATTTAACGACGTCAATATTAAAGATATCTCACGGCGGGATTTATATCAAATGTTAAGCACCCTTTTTCAGGAATTTACTCATTACGAATTTACACCTCGCGATTATATCTTAATGGGAAGCGAGTTTCATAAAGGACGTTTTGAAGAGGCGGTTGAGGCCAGTGGTGCGGTTGGATTTATTGAAAAACTGCCTGATAAATTTGATCAACAATTAGGGCGGCAATTTGAAGGCGGAGTGGAATTATCCATTGGCGAATGGCAAAAGTTGGCCATCGCCCGGGCCTTTTATGAAGGAGCGCCGGTTTTGATTCTGGATGAGCCAACCAGTGCCATTGACGCTGAAGCGGAGTATGAAATTTTTAATAATTTGCACAAACTTTATAAGACCAAAACTTTAATTTTCGTTTCCCATCGTTTTTCTACGGTTAGGAATGCTGATAAAATTTTGGTGGTGAGAGGCGGAGAAATTATTGAAAGTGGAACTCATAAAGCACTTCTTGCTCAAAAAGGAGTTTACGCCCGAATGTTTAAGTTACAGGCTAAAGGATATGTAGAATAGCCTAGGAATGTTATAATTGTAGAAACCTCAATATGTTTTCCAAAATTGGCAAATTATTTGATCCCAGTCGGGGTGAAGTTGGTCGCTTAAGTAAAATCGTTGAGGTGATTAATAGTCTTGAGAAGGATGTAAAAAAGCTTAAAGACAAAGATTTTGCGGCTAAAACTGCGGCTTTAAAAGAAAAAGTGGCAGCCAGTGCCTTGCCTAGTGATTTATTACCGGAGGCTTTTGCTCTTGTTAGGGAAGCATCAGTTCGGGCCATTGGTCTGCGTCATTATGATGTTCAGCTGATGGCAGGGGCTGCTTTATTTGAAGGTAAAGTGGCCGAACAGAAAACCGGGGAGGGTAAGACTTTATCAGCCGTTCCCGCTTTATATCTGCATGCTTTATCCGGCGGCGGTGTTCATTTAGTCACCGTCAATGATTATCTAGCCCGCCGCGATGCTGGCTGGATGGGGCCGATTTTTCACCTTCTTGGTATGAAGGTAGGAGTCATTATCCAAGAAGGTCATTCTTTTATCTATGACGCAGAATATAACGATACTTCACATGGGGATAAACGTCTGGCCCGTCTCAAGCCAGTTACCCGCAAAGAAGCTTACGCAGCCGATATTGTTTACGGTACTAATAATGAATTTGGTTTTGATTATTTGCGGGACAATATGGCCCAAGATCTTTCCGAAGTGGTCAGCCGCGGCCGCCATTTTGCAATTGTGGACGAGGTAGATTCTATCTTAATTGATGAGGCTCGGACTCCTTTAATTATTTCCGCCCCTGATACCGAGCCAACCAGAAAATATTATGAGCATGCCCAGCTAATTGAAAAATTATCAGCCGATACTGACTATAAAATTGATGAGAAAAGCAGAACGGCTCATTTGACTGAACATGGCATTAGTAAGGTAGAGAAAATTTTAGGCGTCAGTAATTTATATGAACATGATTTTGAAACTATTCATCATTTGGAAAATGCTTTGCGGGCCAGAGCTCTTTATTTACAGGATCGTGATTATGTTATTCGCGATGGGCAGGTGATTATTGTGGATGAATTTACTGGTCGGTTGATGGTCGGCCGCAGATGGAGTGATGGCTTGCACCAAGCAGTGGAAGCCAAAGAAGGGGTGCAAATTCAGCAGGAAACCAGGACTTTAGCTACTATTACCTTTCAAAATTATTTTAGGTTATATGAGCGGCTGGCTGGTATGACCGGGACGGCTTTAACTGAAGCAGAAGAATTTCACAAAATTTATAAACTGGATGTGTTGGTCATCCCCACTCATCGGGCCATGATTAGACGCGACCATTCGGACTCAATTTATAAAACTTTACGGGCTAAATACAGCGCTGTGGCCGGAGAAATTGAAGAAATGCACAAAGCCGGCCGGCCGGTGTTGGTGGGTACGACTTCTATTGAGAAAAATGAAATTGTCTCTGACCTTTTGAAACGTAAGAAAATCCCCCATGAAGTTTTAAATGCCAAACAGCACGAGCGTGAAGCAGAAATTTTGGCTCAAGCCGGGAGGCGCGGAGCGGTGACAGTGGCTACTAATATGGCCGGTCGCGGCGTTGATATCATCCTCGGTGGTACGCCAATCGAGGAAATTCAAAATTCAAAATTCAAAATTCAAAATTGGCAGAAGGAACACGAGGAAGTAGTCAAACTAGGTGGACTGCATGTGATTGGTACGGAACGGCATGAAGCCAGGCGGATTGATAATCAGCTGCGCGGTCGGGCTGGCCGACAGGGTGATCCGGGCTCTTCCAGATTTTACCTGTCTTTAGAAGATGATCTAATGCGTATTTTCGGCGGCGAACAAATTTCAGGACTGATGACCCGGCTGAATATTCCGGAAGATCAAGCCATTGAAAATCCGTTGGTATCGCGGGCCATTGCTCAAGCCCAAGTTAAAGTAGAAGGGTTTAATTTTGATGCTAGAAAACGGGTGGTGGAATATGATGATGTGATTAATCAGCAACGGGAAATTATTTATAAAACCAGGCGGGAAATTCTGGAAGGAAAAGATGTTAGCCAAGATTTGCAAGAAAAATTTGCTGCCGAAATTACTAATATTGTGACACTAGCTACTACCGAGAAAGTTGATCATGAGGGAATTCTGGTCTCGTTTTTAGATTTAGTGCCGTTTGATGATGACTCGCAAAAACGGTTGCTTGCAGAACTGAAAAAGATAACTGGCGGGCCGCAGATTGAGGAATTTTTAAATAATGTGGTCGCCGATGTTTACCACACCCGTGAGAGTCAGGTTGGGCCAGAAGTGATGCGGCAAATGGAAAGATTTGCATATTTATCTTCTATTGACCGTTTGTGGATGGATCATCTGGATGCCATGGATGATTTGCGAGAGGGAATTGGTTTGCGCGGTTATGGACAGCGCGATCCGCTAATTGAATATAAACAAGAGGCTTATGGGATGTTTGAAAGATTAATGGCCCAAATTGATGGTGAGGTAATCCGTCGGGTTCTGCGAGTTCATGTCCAAGGTCCTATGCCGCAGTCAGTTGTACCGTCTTCTCAAATCCAAACTAACATTGATAAATCAGATAATATTGGTCTTACCCCAATAGCCCAAGAGCCCAATAGCCCAAGAGCCTCTTCCAAGCTCGGCCGTAATGATCCCTGCTGGTGCGGTTCTGGAAAAAAATGGAAACGCTGTCATTATCCCCAGGTGTCATCGTAACCCACCCCGAAGGTGTAATCGAAGGTTTATTTTTATCACATATATAAATATAAATAGAGGAACATTATAAAAAATCATATTTTTCGCGTTGGTATTCTAAAATTTTCTTCTTTTTCAGTAGAAGTAACTAAGTCAATATATATTCCTCCCTCTGCTATTCTAATACAAGGAAACCACCCGTGTATATCAAAATACAGAGCTTCTGTGGCCGGGACTAGAAGCGGTGCATCAGATAAGGTATCAATAATTTGCGGATACTGTTTTAATAAATAAAGCGTTTCTAATAATGTTAATGGCGTTTCGCCATCTGCTAAGCTATCCCACACCTCTTTGACACTTTTTCCTTTATGTTGGTTGTCTAGTTGGACCGAAATTTCATAATCCTCTTGATTTTTGTAATGGTGCTCGGGAACATTTTTATCTTGCCCATCCCAATATCTATCGCCTTCATAACCAGAATCGTCCAGTAGAAAAGTCCCCTCAATGAAGCCAATTAGTCTTTTGTATGTATATATTTTTTTATGGGGAGAAGTGTCAGGCGTAACTCTAACTAGCAAGTTAGACTGTGTCTCTTCTTCAGGAGATTGCTTTGTTTTGTCCGATAAATTTTCAGCCGACATTAAACAATAATATATTTCTATTGTAAGATTTTATGCAATAGGATGTAATATCTTTGTAAGATATATCCCAACCCACCCCGAAGGTGTAATTCCCATAATCCCCAAAGATGATAAAATACATATGATATGGCTTCGCCGTTTTTCCCTTCCAAGACTTTGCGAAAAATGAGTTCGGCGGGGCTGTCAGAAAGTGACGCGCTGGATGCTTTTTATCATGGAGAGTCTAAAACTTTACCTTCAGGAATGAAAGTCATGATTAAAAAATATAATGGTTACGAAATCGGTGTCGGCTATACTCACCATCCTACTACCGGTGAATATGTAATTATCTCTACCTGGAAAAGGGCAAGAAGATAATTAACAAATTCTCCACGATCGTATCATTTTTGTTATCGCAGGGTTTTTTGATATAATTTACCGCATGGAAAGAGATCCTAGGAAAATAGATAATATTAGATTAGGTTTAATAAGAGCTGAAGTAGCACAGTCAATAGGTTTTTCTAAAAAAGAAAGAAAAGGAGTTCTCAATAGAGTTTATCCAAATTTGAGGAAAAATCTACTCAATGCTATAACTAATGATTCTGGGAATACGAAGTTAAAGCTAGAGCAGAGTAAGGTCGCTATTCAGGAAGTTGCAGGTTATATTCCTTCCCGTCCGAATCTTTGTGCTCAGTATCTGATGAATAATATAGAAGAATTAATGTTGGATACCGCCAGAGAATCTTTACTTGTCAGAAATTTTCCTTCTTTTTGTTTCTGGTTTAATCTATCCTTTGGTTTCAAGGCTGTTTTATCCCTAGTTCCTAACATAGAAAATGCTCTGCGGGAAGGTGCTCAGAAATCATACGATGAAGTTGATGACCTTTTAGAAGAAGCTATGGGAATTCCAGGAGTTTCTCTAGGAAATAGCGCTGATTATCTGAATACAGATACGAACGATGCTTTGCAATTATTATCAGAGGATGGAACAGGAATGTTATTAGTCAGAGAGCGAGTCAAACAGATAGCCGGAGAGAAAAGTAGATTCCGCAACAGTTTAAACCTTGAAGGAGGTCCAATGGTTGAGTGGGCTAGTGCGGGCGCTAAGTTGGCAAAAGATATGTATGAGTCATTATATCCTCTTTCAAGCTGATTTAATTTGACTCTATTTACTGACTGTTGTCTTCCATTGATGAGATCTCCAAGAAAGTGTTAATATGCCAATACAGATTTAGTATGGATAAACAAAAATTACTGGATCAGGAAGCGGCCAGAAAAATTGATTATTGACAAAGTTTTATAATTCAATAACACCTAAATTAGGGATTATAGGTCATGCCTAAGAGGTATCAGTCTGGGGTAGTTCATCTGTTAGTTTTAGTTATCCTTCTGGTAGGATTGGTAATTGGTTTAAATGCTGTTCGCGAAAGTACTAGGCTTTTTTCCCAAGCCGCTTCCGCTAGTCCTAAAGTTCTGCTTTTAATTTATAATCCGGTTTTAGAAAATCAAGGTGGATCAAAATTAACCGCCTATAAAGGCTGGAACGAACCTAGCAGTTTAAGTCAAACTTTAGTGGGAGATTTTGCGGCAGCCAGCGCTGGCAAGTTAAGCTATACCATTGCCCAAACTGTGGAGTTAGATGGTTACCCCATTAAAAATGATGGTTTTCAGTATACAGATGAAACTTATTTGAGTTGTGTCAGTTCTGGCGGCAGTAATTGTCATAGTCCGGACGGAGCAGATTACGTTAAGATGTTGGAGGCGGCCGATGCCTGCGGCAAGAGAAACCGGGGAGAAATTGATGAAGTCTGGTTTTGGGGCGGACCCTGGTTTGGTTTCTGGGAGTCAAATCTGGCCGGGCCTGGGGGATTCTGGTATAACTCTAATCCTACTAGCGGGACGACCTGCGAAAAATTATTGCCGGTAATGGGTTTTAACTACGAGAGAGGTGAGGCCGAGGCCTTGGAGAGTTATGGACACCGCTTAGAATCCACCATGAGATATGTGTATGGTTCATGGGAGGCAAAAGAAACCCATGCTTGGAATAGATTTAGTCTGTTAGACGTTGATGTACCTGGCAGAGGTGGTTGCGGCAATGCCCATCTGGCAGTTAATGCCGGCAGTAATACTGGTTATGAGACGACCAACAGTCGGACAGTTCCTTCTTCCTGCGAAGATTTTACTGATTATCCTAATTTAACTGGAACATTTAATGATGTTACTTGTAATACTTGGGGTTGTAACCCGGCAGGATATTTAAAGTGGTGGTATAGTCATATGCCTCGGGCAGACGGTACTGGGCCGGATAATAGATTAAATAATTGGTGGGCATATCTGGCTGATCCCCAGAGCGCCATCACGGATTCAGCCTTGCCATTACCCGCTGTTTCATCCTCGTCGACTCCTTCACCAACACCAAGTCCTACGCCGACTCCCACTCCGTCTCCCAGTCCCTCGCCTACCCCTACTTCTTCCCCTCAACCGACAACTATTTCTGATGCGACGCCTCCCATTGTCGTTATTACCGCCCCTCTTAATAACACTACTGTCAAGAAAAATTCTCGCTTGACCATTAAAGTCACAGCTTTGGATAATTCGGGCATTAGTAAAGTGGAGTTTTCTATTAATTCTGAATTAAAATGCACTGATAGTATCTCCGATTACACCTGCGATTGGAAAGTTCCCGCCCGGGCCAGAACAACCTATGCTATCAGCGCTAAAGCATACGACAAATTTAATAATAGTGCTGTGACTACTGTCAATGTAACTTCTTCTAAATAACTAGCTAAAGATTTTAAAAGCGGTGGCGGAGTTGGATAGTGATAGGGCCAAATTGTTTTTCCTCTATCACTTTAGTAAAGTAGTTTTCCTCCCGGAAAAATTTCTGCTTATCATATTCTTTAATACCGACAGTTGGTTCAATAATTAAAAATTGCAATAATGGTAATTTGGAGCGGTCATTCATGATTGATAAATTGCCACTAAAGCCTGCCGCTGCCTCACCACCCCAGACTGGTAAATAATGATATTGCGCTTGGCCATACCATTCAAAAAGATAGCTCCAGGTAGTATTGATATTTAAAGGAATAGTAAGACCGTTAACAGCAAAAGGTTGATTTTGGCTACTTTTATAAATATAATCCAAGGCGGCTTTTTCATAATTTGTGGTCATTTCTGGTTGAATAACCATATCCGGATTAAGACCATGGGGGTTGAATTGTCTAATTAAAGAAATGTTATTAAAAATTATTAATAAGATAAGCAAAATTTGAAAAATAATTCGTTTTGCTAAAAATTTTTCCAGTATAAAAGTCGCAAAAATTAATAAACTAACGGAGCCAGCGGCGGCATAATAATAACTGGGAGTTCCAGAAAGAAAGTATGGTATTAAACCACCCATAAACCACAGTAATAAAAAAACTATTGTTAGTCTTATTTTTTGATTTTTTAGCAGGATAATTAAAATTCCTGCAAGGATAAACCATAGAATTGGAGTGTAATTATAATTTGCTAAAAAAGTATCATGTAAAAACCGGTTAATTATGAATAGTGTTTCTTGGGAGTAAAAAAGATGAGTTTTATCAGACAAACTTGAAGTAGCAGCTAATTTTTCCCAAATTCCTGATAAAAGTCTAAAATGGAATTTAAATTCAGTTATAAAATAGGTAGAAGTAGTTAACAAGAAGATGCCTAAGCAAATTAAGATAGTTTTCAATTTAAGGATGGGAAAAATTGACCGGCGAAAAATTAATAAAATCATTAATAGAATTGGTAGCAGTAGAATATAGACATAATGAAATTGAATAGCGACTCCCCATCCTAACATAGTAAGTATTAGACCCTGAGATTTTTTAGCAAAAATTAATAGACTTAACCCTAAATAAAAAAGCAAGACTGGTATAACTGCTAAGGGTTGATGGCTAATAAACAAAGCATATTGGCTTTGTTCGTAAGAAAAAGCAAAAAGCAGGGCTGATAAGATTCCTACCTTACGATTGAAAATTATTTGACCGATTTTAAAAACTAAGAGAATGCCTAAGGCGTTAAATAAACGTAAGAACAGAGAAATGTTTTCCGGACTTTTACCAAATATTCCATAGATGGGCGCGTAAATATAATAAATTAATGGTCCGGGAAATAATTTATCACTGGCCGCTGAAGGCGGGCCGATGATTTTAAAATCGCCTTTTAAAATTTGTTGCGCGGTAAAAGCATCACGGGCTTGATCAAAACTAAAATAAACATTTTGGGGAAAATAGAGTAGGCGTACCAGTAAACCTATAATAAAAATCAGCCATACGATTAAGGGAAATTTTTTCCAAAGAAACATTATTTTAAGAATTTTTCCTTACCTATAATACTGTAAAGTAATAAGTCTTTTAAGATAGATAAACCGTAAATAGCAGATCTTTGCAGATTGATAGAAGAAGCTTCAGGAAAGTAGCGAACCGGCACCGGTATTTCGCCGATTCTAGCGTCCGCAGCAATGGCCCCAAACAAAATTTGCTGATCAAAAACAAAATCATCAGAATATTTATGAAAGGGCACCTTTTTTAAAATTTCTTTGGTATAGGCGCGAAATCCAGTATGATACTCTGATAAATTTTGTCCTAAAAATAAATTTTCCAAAAATGTCAAAAATCTGTTACTGAGATATTTATAGAAAGGCATGCCGCCTTTTAATACTTCTTCTCGGGTGCGAATTCTTGATCCCAACATAACATCAAATCTATTTTGTAAAATCGGCCTGATTAATTCTCCGGTTAAACTGCTATCATATTGATAATCGGGGTGAATCATCACTACAATATCAGCCCCTTCTGAAAGTGCTATGGTATAGCAAGTTTTTTGGTTGCCACCATATCCTCTATTTTGTGGATGGGTGAATACTTCTAACCCTAACTTTTTAGCAACCAGAACAGTTTTATCGGCAGATCCATCATCTACCACTACAACTTTATCAACTACGCCTTTGGGTATATCATCTAAAGTTTTTTTGATGGTTTTAGCAGCATTATAGGCAGGCATCACAGCGATCACTCTTGCTTTAACTTTTTTTGCCATAAATATTTTTAAAAGCCAGGAATAATAAATATAATAGTGATCCAATAGTAACTAATTTGGAGATTTTTATCAAAGGTGTATCTTCAAATTTTAATTGAATGAAATAGTTACCTGCTGTTAAAGGAAATTTTATCCGACCACGTTCTTCACTATCATAAATAGTTTTAATTTCATCTACATAGAGATTTAGACCTGGAAAAGAAAAATGCCCCAAGGTGATATTGTCTTCTCTTGTAAGACTAATTTTTAGGGAAAGTTCTTTACTGTTTTGTTTAAAATTCTCTATCGCTGAATTCTGAGGCAATACTCTAATTATTTTCTCGCTGAAAAGTCCTAAATCTGCAGTTTTCGGTAGATATTCATGATAGGAATTGGTAGTAGTTTCAGATGCCACATAAAGTGAAACAGGAATATTGGTATACATATTAACTCGCAGATGATTTCTATTAGTATAAATGGCTATGATTATAAAAAGAACTGATGCGAAAGGAGAAATAGTTTTTACCTGACTGACAACAAATCCAGCCAAAAGAGAACCAGTAATAGTAGCTGGTAACAAAAAAGTGGTGGGGTAATCAAGGGTGATGATCTTAGAGATTATTACCCAAACTGATCTAGAAATATCAGTCATAGCAAAGATGCTAATAAGAAAAGTTGTCATAAGTGTGATACCCAAAAAATTATTTTTCCGCTGTTTCTTCATAATAATTAATACAAAGGTCAAAATTACGCCAATCCATTGAGCAATACCAATTTGAAAAGAAATGTTCATTTCTTTGGCTGTGTCGGCGATGCCATAGCCCCATTTTGAGTAAATCAATTGAGTTAGATTAACGAATTGTTTTTCGTAAAGTGAGGCAAAAGCTCCACTTGATACTTGAGTTAAACGGCTATAAAAAATAGCTGGTAAGAAATAGAATGCAGCAAGGCCTATGCCCAGTAAGCCAGCGTAAATAATTTTTTTCAGAAAATTTTTCTTATTCTTTTGATCTTTTAATAACCAGAAGATCCATAAGCTAAGTAGTGGTATAAGGAAAATAGTTGTCATAAGATGCGATAAGATAATGCCTGCTAAACCTAGACTGGTAAAAATAGTGCCTAAGGGAGATTTATAGTGGGTAATTTTGTATAATCCCCATAAAAGTAGAGGGAAGAGAGTAAAAACAAAAGCAGTGCCCATGGCAGCACTTACCAGAATAGTGACAAAGTGGAAAGGGGCCCACAGATAAAGAATGGTAGAGGTTAAAGCAGCCCATTTGTTTTTAAATAGGTCAAAAGAAAAAAAGTACATCACAATTCCTGAAAAGAAATAAGAAATTATAAAAAGAGTTTTAATGGTTAGGGGTATAGACAGTCCTATACCCAGCAAAGGTAGAGCTAGGATCCAAGGTAAATGATAGGAGAAGAAAAATAGCGGATAACCAAAACCATTAGCAAGGTTAGCAATCCAATATGGTGGAAATTGCCCGTCTTGGACAGCTTGGTGATAATGATAGAGTCTGGCTACTTGATGCCAGATATCATGGGCGGTAAAAAGACCGGGATGAAAAAGAGCTTTCATGCCGACCAAGGCAAATAGCAGAATAATAATTAAGGCAGGGATATGTTTTTTCATTGTTCATATTGTACAATGGAACAGTGGTGATTAAATTGTCATTTTTTACTAGGCCCCTAGTTTTAATTTTCCTTCTAGCATTATTTTTACGTCTTTTTCAATTGAATAATTTTCCGGTTGGTTTCCATAACGATGAGGTAAAAGCCGGCTGGAATGCTTATTCCATCTTAAAGACAGGGCTAGACGATAGGGGTAATAAGTTGGCCCTTTATTACAACAGTTTTGGTGATTATCGCCCCACCGGAATTTTCTACACCATTATTCCCTCGCTGGCCCTTTTCGGAAAGAGTGAATTTGCTGTCAGATTGCCAAGCGCCTTGTTTGGAGCATTGACGATCTTAGTTTTATATTTTTTAACACGCGAGTTAACGAATAAAAAAAGGGTGGCCATCATAGCGTCGTTGCTACTAGCTATTAATCCCTGGCATATCAGCGTTAGTCGCGCTACCAGTGAAGTGGTGATATCCATGTTTTTGGCCCTTTTGGGAATTTATTTATTGATTAGGTTTTTAAATACGATCACGCGAAAATTTTTAATCTGGGGAGTGTTCTTTCTTATATTAAGTTATTTCTTCTATCACTCAATTAGATTATTAGCGCCGCTATTTATCGGCATGGTCGTTTTTTACTATTGGAGAAGTTTGGGGATTAAGATAAAAAAGGTGGCAGTAGGAGTATTGATAGCAGTGTCTTTGACTACTCTGTTTTTTTCTTTAGATTCCCAAGCCCGAAGCAGATTTTCCCAAGTGTCAATTTTTAATGATCTTGATGTGCATTATGAGTTATCAAAGATGCCTTTTGAGGAAGGGCCAAATAAAGTTTTTATCGCTCGTCTTTTTCATAATAAATTGTCAGTTTATGCCAGAAGATTTATTAACGAGTATACCAGATATTTCAGTGCTGATTTCTTAATTGGATCAACAGGTAAACCTCTGCGCTACTTGACAGTGGGCGTAGGCCAATTAACTTATATTGAGGCATTGCTGTTACTTATAGGTCTGGCGGCTATTGTGCGCGGCAAACAAAATTTTCTGCCGCTACTTTTATTATTGGTTGCCCCCATTCCGGCGGCTTTAACTACAGAGGATGCTCCAAATTTACATCGGGCCTTATTTATGATTCCCTTCATCGCGATTATTGGGGCTTATGGGTTGGAATTTATTTTTAATTTAAAAAGGTTTAAAAAACCGACTCTCTATCTAACCTCTTTTTTACTGGTGGCCAATTTTATCTTCTATCTTCATCAATATTACACGCATGCTAAATTCAATGTGTCATTATATAGAAATATCGGCGCCAAGGAACTGGCTCAAGAATTAAATAAAGTGCAAAATAATTACGACAAGATTGTTCTGACTGATATTCCTGATGATCCCTACCCCTGGATTGCTTTCTTCACCGGTCGCGATCCGGCAACTTTTAACAGAGATGCCATTAAGCGGGAAAAAGGGGTTTGGACAACAGAGAATTTTGAATTTACCGGTCAACGTTGTCCCAGCAAGGATGTTTTGGCTGCTCCGGAGTCACCTAAGATGTTGGTAGTGGATGGAGAAGGTTGTGATTACGAACTGAATTTGAGGAGGATGGTAAAAATTCTTAATCAAATCAAGCGACCAGACAGCGGGATAGTTTACACCTTGTGGTCAACGATTTAGGCGTCTACTTGACAAAGGTGGGGACAAATGAGTAAGTTTAAGGAAGGTGGGGAGGTGAAGATTGATGGCAGGAATTTTAGCAGGAATTGTGAACGAAGTTAAAGATGGAATTGTGGCGGCGATCAGTGGTACTAATGAAATTACCAGTGAAGCTACTAAATTGGTGCGCGACACAGTAGTCAATACACTTCGCGCCAGTGAAGATATTGCCGGTACCACTATTCAGGTGGCAACTGATGTAGCCCAAGGTGCAATTTTAGGTGTTAGCCAAACAGGAGCATCATTAGTATCTGCCGCTCGCGATGTAGGCAAAGAAGTTGTTGCCGGCGTCAGCGAGGTAGGAGGAGATGCCGGAGTGGCTGCAGAGCATGCAGTTAAGAGTACGGTGAAAGCGACGTCCGAGGTAGGAGGAGATGTAGTGGGAGTAGCAGTCAATACTGTAGAAGGTACGATTGAGGCAGCAGGCGAAATCGGCGGTGATGTTTCCCGAGTAACTGAAAAAGCGGTCGTGGCGGCAGTAGAAGCAGCTGAAGAAGTTAGCACTGAAACAGCCGAGGCGGTGAAAAATGCCTTAGTCGGAGCTATTAAAGGGGCTAAAGATATTTTAAAAGCTCCATTAAAGTAACTACTTAGCCACAATTTTGCCCCCTTGACAAAAAGTTGGGGCGGGGTTTATACTCCGCCTAAACCTATAATAAGATGGAAGAAGAGACAAAAGAATCTTCTAGTCAAACTCCTGTCCAAGCCCAAACCTTTTCTAGCTGGGAATCAAAAAAGAAATTCCCCATTTTACCTATTATAGTGATTTTAATATTAATAGGTTTAGTCGCTGGAGGTTATTTTTTACTGGGTAAGACTGGTGGTACCATAGAAGCTACTCCCAGCCCCACGCCGATCTCCGAAGTAACTCCGAGTCCCACTCCGGCTATGGCCAAAGAAGATGTTAAAATCCAGGTATTAAATGGAACTGGTGTCGCCGGCGAAGCAGGCAAAGCTAAAGATAAATTAACTGCAGCGGGTTATACCAATGTGGAAACAGGTAATGCGGATACCAAAGATAACAAAGAAACTACAGTTTCTTTTAGCGAAACTGTGCCGGCGGATTTTCAGGATGAGATCATTACTATTTTAGAAGATAATTACGCGACTGTGAATAGAGTGACTACTGCCACCGGCAGTTTTGAGGTAGTCATTGTTACTGGTTTAAGGAAGGGCGCTACGTCCAAGCCGACAGCCAGCTCCACACCTAAGCCAAGCGTTAGTCCGACTGCTTCGCCCACTCCTTCCCCCACGCCCACTCCTACCGCCACACCATAACTTGCGGTGTGATATGATAAAAGTGTAGAGATGGAACAAATTCTGCTCATCGCTGTTAGCTCTATTAATCAGCTGACTTCTTTTCTGGATCCTTTTATTGCGCCTCAACTCAAACAGGCAGTGTTAATTATTGGCGGGATCTTTTTAGTGGCTTTGCTTTTGGGTGTTACCCGTCACCACATGCTGGAATGGAGTATCAAAGGAGCCGGGTTTGGGATATTGTTGGGGGTTGTTTTAACTTTAGTGGTGGAGGGATTTTTATTAGTGGGCGGTCGGACAGCGGTGGCAGAAGTTCTAAGAAATAAAAATACTCCTGTGGCGATTCGCTCTTTCATTCAGGATAATATGATGCAACTCGCGCAAGCCATTGGCAGTCCGCCGCAAGTTCTGAATGCCGCTACTTCGGCAACTAGCGGTGAAGTGGTAGAAAACTTTAATAATTTATCAGTTAAAGAGCAAAGTAAAGCCAGAACGCAAATTTGCGCGCCTTAATATGATTTTAGGTAGATTTTTATTAATTGGTATAGTTTTAGGAGTAATGGCCTTTTTACTATTAGGGCCAGGCAGAGAGCTGGTAGCAGCTAATATGCAAAAAGTTTTAGGTGTAACAACGGAGAATTTTGTTAAGTCAGTGCCTTTGGTAAATTTACCGGCAGTATTTAATCCTGTAGAACAAGCATCTTCCACAATTTCCGATACTATTTCGCAAATTAAGAATTTACCTAATAGCGAGTTAGATGCCATCCGTTCCCAAATTTGTAACCTCCACTAATTTCCGCTAAAATTAGCCCATATGGCGACGAAGATTGAAGAACTATCGGAAAAAATTGATAAGTTAAGCGCGGCGATTGATTTGGCAGGTAAAAAGGCGGAAATTTTAAACCTGCAGAAAGAATCGGAAAATCCGGCTTTTTGGCAGGATCATGAAACGGCGGCTAAAAAAATGAGCCAGTTGTCAGAGTTACAAGAAACTGTAGATAAAATTGAACAGTTAAAAACCTCTTTGAGCGATGAAAGTAAAACCGATGAAGTTGAACGGGAACTAAAAAAACTGGAATTAATCACCTTTTTAGCCGGTAAATATGACAAAGAATCAGCCATTATCTCAATTCATGCCGGTCAAGGCGGGACAGAAGCGATGGATTGGGCCCAGATGCTTCAAAGGATGTATATGAGGTACGCCGAAAAACGCGGCTGGAAAGTGGAAATAGTGGAAATGGCTTCCGGGGAAGAAGCCGGTATTAAATCTGTCACTTTTTTAGTTAATGGTCAATATGCTTATGGCTATTTGAAAAATGAAGCCGGAGCCCATCGGTTGGTCCGCCAATCTCCCTTTAATGCCCAAAAACTACGCCAAACCTCTTTTGCCCTAGTTGAAGTTTTGCCTCAACTACCTGATACCGAAGCAGTAGAACTGCGGGAAGAGGATATTGAATGGCAATTTTTCCATGCTTCTGGTCATGGCGGGCAAAATGTGCAAAAGGTGGCGACAGCAGTGCGACTAACCCATAAACCTACCGGATTAGTAGTTTCGGCCCAAACAGAGCGTTTTCAAGAGCAAAATAGAAAAATTGCCCTGTCTCTTTTATCGGCTAAGTTATGGGCTAGAGCTCAAGAAGAACGAGCCAATGAACAAAGGGAATTAAGAGGCGAATATCGGCCGGCTTCCTGGGGAAATCAGATTCGTTCTTATGTTTTGCATCCTTATAAAATGGTTAAAGACCTAAGAACCGTAGTAGAAACAGGCAACACCGAGGTTGTTTTAGACGGGGGACTTGACGAATTCATATCAGAAGAGGTAAAACTATAGTATGAATGATAATCCAACACCACCCAATCAAAGTTCGCCTCTACCTGTGCCTGCTGTCAAGAAATTACCTCTTGGTTTAGTCATAGCTATCGTGGTGGTAGTAGTGGGTGGAGTCGGTGCCGGCTATCTATTTTCGCAAACTCAAGGTAGCGTCTTATCCGGAAAAACTGTGGCAGTTGCTCCCGGAGCAAAGGTTAATAACTTGGCCAAGGAAGCCGGTTTGTCTGACGAAAAAACTTTTCGCGATAACGCCACAGGCATATTGCGCGAAGGCGGCTTAGATGGGGAAGGGACACATCATTTAGAAAGAGAGGGCGGGCCCTCGCAGACTGTTTATTTAACTTCTTCCGTGATTGACTTGGACGAATTTATAGATCAAAAAGTGCAAGTTTGGGGCGAAACTTATACAGCTCAAAAAGCCGGCTGGTTCATGGATGTAGGTAAAATTAAAGTGCTTGATTAAAGAAGTATATTTCTTCAAAATGAATAATGGTGAAATTCGCAGGGGCTACCAAGAAGTTTGGCAAGATTCTCGCCTTAGACAATGTTTCTTTTGAAGTCGCCGGCGGCGAGTTTGTTTTTATTACCGGACCATCAGGTTCAGGTAAAACCACAGTTTTAAGACTGATTCTGCGTGATCTTCAACCGGATCAAGGAGAAATTTTATTTGACAATAAAAAATTAAGCGATTTAAAAAGTGATTTAATACCTCTTTATCGCCGTCATTTGGGAGTGGTTTTCCAGGACTTTAAATTACTGCCCGACCGGACCGTGGGAGAAAATGTCATGCTGGCTCTGGCTGTTCTAGGTTTACCGCTCGCGAAACAAGAACACACTGCAACTGAAGTCTTATCTTATGTCGGTTTGGGTGATCGGGCGAATTTTTTTCCAGCTCAACTGGCCGGCGGTGAATTACAAAGGGCTGTCATTGCCCGGGCCATAGCCACCAGGCCGAAATTATTACTGGCTGATGAACCCACCGGTAATCTTGATCCGGAAACTGCCTGGAATATTATGCAGATTTTTGAGAAAATTAATCAGGATGGTACCACCATTATGATGGCTACTCATAATCATGATATTGTAGATAAAATGAAGAAGCGGGTTATTTCTCTCAAAAGCGGTAAAATTGTTAGAGATCAACCTGCCGGAAAATACAAAGAAGATTAAATGCTAAACCAACATCTGACCACTGCTCTAGTGCATATTCGTCGTTCCCCTTATCAGGCTGTGGCCGCTATTTTAATTTTAGTATTAACCTTTTTTGTGGCCACCATTTTTGCGGCTTTAACTTATGTTTCTACCATTACCCTTCATTATTTTGAAACCAAACCTCAAATAATTGCTTTTTTGAAAGATACGGCCAAGCCCGAACAAATTTCCGCGCTGTCCAGGAAATTAGCCAGCGATAGTCGTATTAGATCGAATATTAAATTTGTTTCTCACGAGGAAGCCTTTAAAATTTTTAAGGGAATAATGGAGGATAATCCTTTGGCTACAGAACTGGTTAGTCCGGATGTCCTGCCAACGTCCCTGGAATTTTCCGTTACCGATTTATCTTTCGCCCAAGAAGTGATTGACGAAGTTAAAAAAGATAATATCGTTAAAAGCGTGGAATTTACGGCCAGCGTGGGCGGCAAGGAGCAACTATCACAAATTATTGAAAAGTTGCAGCAAGTTACCAAGTATATTCGTGTGGCTGGAATTACTTTACTGACCTTTTTGGGTCTAGTTTCAATTTTTATTTTACTGTTAATTATTGGTATGCGGGTGGCCAGCCGGCGGGAGGAAATAGAAGTATTGACCCTCATTGGGGCCACGCCCGGCTTTATTCGCACTCCCTTTTTACTGGAAGGAATATTATACGCCGTAATCGGCGCTTTAATTGGATTTTTACTGGCTTTGGTGCTTCTGTTATATTTGGCGCCTAATTTATCAATTTATTTTGGTGAGATACCGGTTCTGCCTCAAGATACGGCCACCCTGATTACAAAATCGGCTGTTTTGATTGGTGCAGAACTCGCGGCGGCCATGTTAATCGGCATCATGGGGGCGTGGTTTGCCATTGCTCGCTATTTGAAACTTTGATGTTCCAAGACAGATGTGGAAAATTTTATCAATATTTGGCTGTTTATTAATAGTAATTTTTCTCTTGGTGGTCCGCCAGACTCACGCTCAAAGTGAGCAGGATGTTAGAAATCAAATTAAGGAGCTGGAACAAAAACTGGTGGAAATCGGCCAGCAGAAGAAAACCCTTGCTTCTCAAATTGCCAATTTTGATACCCAAATAAAGCTGGCCCAACTAAAAATTGATCAGACAGAAATAGAAGTAGCTTCTCTTTCGGCCACCATCGTAAAAATTGAAAATTCCATCACTAATCTTTCAGTTATCTATCAAAAGCGGGTAATTTCTTCCTATCAGCTTAATCGTTTGGGTGACCCCTTTTTATCACTTTTAACTGCCAAAGATCTGCCCAGTCTGATTTCCCGCGCTTATTATCTTAAGCTCTTACAGGAGAGGGATCGGGATTTATTATTTAACTTGCAAACTTCGCAAACCGCCCTGGAGACAGAAAAAATCGCCCTGGAGAATTTACAGAAAAAACTGGAAAGCCAGAAAATTTATTTGAGCCGGCAGATAGAAGCCAAAAATAAACTCTTGGAAGTGACCAAAAATGATGAGAGTAAGTATCAACAACTGCTGGTTCAAGCCAAAGCCCAACTGGCTGCCTTTAAGCGCTTCGTGGCCAGACAAGGCGGAGCTAGTCTTCTGTCTAATCAGACTAAATGCGATGGTTGGGGTTGTTATTATAACCAACGAGATAGCCAGTGGGGTACTATGGCTATGGGAAATTCCAGCGATACTTTGGCGGAGTATGGCTGCCTGGTAACCTCTATGGCCATGATTGCTTCTCACTATGGTAAAAGCTTAAAACCTGCCGATATTGCCGCTTCCCCCAATGTTTTTTTTGGTAATACCGGCTATATGAATCAAGGTAGTTGGACTGCACAAGGCGTTACTGCCACCAGAACCAGAGTTTGTGCAAGTTGCGGTCTTGATGCCGTCAAACAAAAGATTGATAATGAACTGAATAATGGTAATCCGGTGGTAGTAGGGCTCTATTCCGGCCCGGATCATTTTATTGTTATCAAAGGTAAAGAGGGGGATAATTATATTATGAATGATCCTTTCGTGGAGAATGGAGGAAATATAAAGCTGACGGATAAATATAATTTGTCGGATATTAAAACAGTGGATATTGTAAGAGTTTATTAATGTAATGAGTTATTTTCTAAAGACGATTAATTTCATTTTCGTCTTAATGATTTCTTCGTTACTGTTTTTATTTACTTTTCATCATAAAGCGCAAGCCGCCTTTAGCATTAGCAATGTTCCGGCCAGTGTGGCGGATAATGAATCATTCTCGGTTACTATCAGTTTAACTATTAGTAATTCTGCTGGCAATAATTATTATTTAAGAGCGGCTTTAGCCCACCCAGATGCGCCATCTTCTTACTTTGGCTATACCAAAAATAATGCCGGCTCCTGGTATAACGGTAAACCTTCTCCCCTTGATTACACCCAGTTTTATCAAATTACCATGAATTCCGATAATTCCTGGAGCGGCACCATAGAGGTGAAGCCGGATGCGGAAAGTTCATATTACAAAGGAGAAGCAAGCTACACCTTAAAAGTAGGCAGATACACTCAAGCCGGCAGTGGCCCCACCTGGGCTGATAATTCTACTACTCTTAATATTACCGTTTCTGCAACCCCCACCCCGACCCCCCACCGATTCTCCTACACCCACTCCAACTCCGACACCCACTGCTACTCCAACTTCCACACCTACCCCTTCTCCTTCCTCCACCAAAACTCCCAGTCCTACTCCCACCAAATCACCAACTCCAAGTCCAACTAAGACATCATCTCCCACGCCGTCGCCCGGCCTAAGTTCCAAAGCATCTGCCACTCCTACTAACTCGCCGGAAATTTTAGCAGCCCAAACCTCTTCGCCCTCCGCCACTCCTGAATCCGCCCAGGTAGCCGGCTGGTTTGTCTTCGGCGGACGAATTCCTCTGGTACCTATTCTTTTAATTGGTGGAGGTGTATGTTTACTGGCGGCAGCTGCTTTTACCTTTGTGAAAAAAAGAGAAGTTGGGTATAATGAAAAAATGCATGAAGGAGAAGAAATTTGAATGCAGATTACTACAAATAATGATGAGCAAACCAAAAATTTAGGTAAGCGTGTTGGGGAAAAACTAACTGGCAGGGAGATTTTAGCCTTAGTGGGCCCTTTAGGTGCTGGTAAGACAACTTTTGTGCAAGGGTTAGCCGAGGGTTTGGGAATTAAAAATAGAATTACCAGTCCGACATTTATCATTATGAGAAAGTATAAAATTAAACTCAAATCGCAAAACTCAAATGTCAAAACCACAACTAAAAACTTAAAACTTATGAACTTTTATCACGTGGATCTATACAGGTTGGAACAAAACTTAGAGCAAGAGATTAAAAATTTAGGATTAGATGAGATTTGGGGAAAAAGAGAAAATATTATGGCTATTGAGTGGGCGGATAAAATTAGCCGGTTTTTGCCAGACAATACGCAGTGGATTAAATTTAATGTTACAGATGATGAGAAACATCTTATTGAATTACCGGAGGAGCTTACTTGAAACTTTTTATTGATACCAGTCATACCGAAGAAATCGTAGTTGGTTTAGACAATGATCGTGTTAGGACTGACTCCCGACAAGAAAAGGCTCAAAAATTATTATCAGTAATTGAAGATTTGTTAAAAAGTCATGGCTTCACTTTTGGCGATTTAAAAGAAGTAGAAGTAGTGAGCGGCCCTGGTTCTTTTACCGGTTTGAGGGTAGGCATAGCAGTGGCTAATGCTTTAGGATGGGCATTAAATATTCCGGTCAATGGTCAAAATGTGCGAGAGCAGCCGGTGGCGGCCAAATATCAATGAAAATTCTAGTTACTGGCGGCGCTGGTTTTATTGGTTCCTGGACTACTAAATTATTACTGGATGCCGGACATGAAGTGACTGTGGTTGATAATTTATCACGCGGTCATCAAGAGTCAATTGATAGTCGAGCCATCTTCTATCAAATAGATTTATCTGATCAATATAGAATGGAAGGAATATTAGCCGGCCATGATACCGTCATTCATATGGCGGCCTTAATTGAGGTGGGGGAATCAGTCAAAGATCCAGTCAGTTTTGCCGAAAATAATATTGTCAATTCAGTCAAACTTTTGGAGGCGATGCGTAAAACCGAAGTTCGCAAGATTATCTTTTCTTCCAGCGCTTGTGTTTATGGCGTGCCAAGTAAGTTACCAATAATGGAAGATGATCCTTTAGGCGCCCAAAGTAATCCCTACGGCATTACTAAATTGACTATGGAGCAGTTTTGTACGCTTTATCATAATTTATACAGCTTTGATTGTACAATTTTGCGCTACTTTAATCCTTATGGCCCGGGCGAACTGCATCAACCGGAAACTCATGCCATTCCTAATTTTATTAAGTCGGCTTTGGCAAAAGAACCAATTCCTCTGTATTGGAAAGGCGAAGGCATCCGCGATTTTATTTACATTGAAGATTTAGCCCTGGCACATGTAGCAGTGATTAATCTAACTGGGCTTCATATTTTTAATGTCGGCACAGAAAAAGGTATTAAAGTGATGGATATCATCAATAAAATTTCTGATATTTTAGGATATAAGGTGGAAGTTAATGATTTAGGCGAAAGAGCAGGAGATGTAATGGCCAATTATGCTTCGTTTGCCAAAATTAAAAAAGAAGTTAGCTGGGAACCAAAGGTAAGTTTAGAAGAAGGCCTAAAAAGAACCATCGAATTTTTCCGCCAAAAGGTTTAGTATTAGTTTAAGATGAAACTGCTTGCCCATTTGTTTATTCCTCATCGCGCCAATAATTATAAAGCAAAAATAATTACTCCCAGCGGCTGTTTAGTTATCTTGCTGCTCTTCATCTTAGCTCAACTGGTTATTAATTCTTTGGCCAAAACCAGTTTAGTACTGGGTGTCAGTTCTGATTTATCGCCGGGAAAAGTAATTGAAGAAACTAACCGCGAGCGTCTGCAAAATGGTCTACCTACACTGGAAATAAATGAGAAATTAATGGCGGGAGCGCGGAAGAAGGGTGAAGACATGTTAAGCTATGATTATTGGGCTCATTTTTCGCCTACCGGCACCACGCCTTGGTCATTTTTTTTAAGTAACGGTTATCAATATCGCTATGCCGGAGAAAACCTGGCTCGGGATTTTAATTCAGCGCATGATGCGGTAGCCGCCTGGATGGCATCTCCCAGTCATCGGGAAAACCTGCTATCGTCTCGTTATCATGATATTGGGGTAGCTATTGTTCAAGGTGATTTAGGCGGTAAACAAACAACGATCGTGGTTCAGTTTTTAGGATCCACTCCCGAGTTTGCGGTTCTTAATGGAGGCGAACCCATGGTGACGTCTCAACTGGCCAGTGGCCAAAGCCATCCTGCAACCCTCGCAAGCACCTCTTTTGATTTAAGACGGAATTTATCTTTGGGAATAATGGGGTTGTTAATATTAGTGTTACTGGTAGATCTGGTGGTACTGGCCCATTTGCGTCTGGTACGTATTTCCGGTCGGACTTTGGCCCATTTAAGTTTTCTATCAGCTTTGGGTTTATTAATTTTGAATCTTAAACAGGGAGCAATATTATGAGACGGCATTTTTCTCATTACCTAGTTTTATTAGGAATTTTGATTATTGTGATAGCGGGATTCAAATTATTTTCTTTTGATCGCCCCTTTCAAATTGCCCTGGTCGTAGCTAGTTCTTTGGCTTACATCAGTTGGGGCATAGTTCATCATTGGATACATAGCGATCTTTACTGGGAAGTTGTGATAGAGTATACTGCCATTGCCCTTTTAGGATCAGCCCTGATCCTAAGTCTGCTTTTGTAATTTATATTCTTTTTAATGAACCTAGCCAATTTTATTCCTACAAGTCCCGATATTAGAATTTTAGCTACAGAAATTGCCGGCTTGTTGATATTTGAAAAAAAGATCTATCTTGACGGGCGAGGTTGGTTTCAAGAAGCCTACCGCGTAGAAGATATTGCCAAAGCCTTAGATGTAAATGATTTGGTTATCAGACAAGGTAGTTTTACCTATAATCTGCCCGGTACCTTAAGGGGTTTGCATGCCGAGCCTCAATATAAAATTGTTACTCCCTTAACGGGAAAAACCTTTATAGCCATAGTTGATATCAGAATTAATTCTGCTACTTTTGGCAAGGTGCAGACTTTTACTTTTGACTACACGGATATTAATTCTCCCAGAAGGACTTTAGTCATTTCGCCAGGACTGGCTAACTCAATACTGGCTCTTGGGAAGGAAGGCGTCTTTTATCACTACGCAGTTTCTGATACCTACAAAAGTAATATTACTAAAAGATCTATCAGATGGAATGATCCGGATTTAAAGATTAATTGGCCAATTAAAAATCCGGTTCTGTCAGAAGCAGATCAGAATAATCCTTCTTTAAGAGAACTTTTCCCCGAAAAATTTACATGACGGACAACATTTTAGTAATCGGTTCTGGCTCTTTGGTTGGCTCCAGATTGGTGGAGTTAATGAATAAACAAGGAATAGAAATTCAAGAGGCAGGCAGTCCGTTTGATGCAGGACTTACCGGTTTAAATGCTTTTAATGAACTTGATATTACAAGTAAAGAACAAGTTGAATCTATCACTAATTCTTTTCCTGGGAAATATATCATAAATTTTGCAGGGTTGACTGCGGTAGATGAGATAGAAAAAAACAAACCAAAAGATCCTACTAACCAACAAGAATTAGCCCAAAACCTAACCTATAAAGTTAATGTCTTGGGCACAAGAAATTTAATTGATGCTTGTAAGAAAACTGGTAAATTTCCTATTTTAATATCCACAGATTTTGTTTTTGACGGTAAAAACGGACCTTATTCAGAAGAGGATCCAATAGCTTCATCGCCGGCAGCAGTTGGTTGGTACGCTTGGACAAAAATTTTAGCAGAACGCGAGGCGATTTTTGGTGGGATTCCTTATTTAATGATGAGAATTTCTTATCCATATATAAAAGAATATTTACCAAAAATTGATTTTGCCAGAAATTTTTTAAAATTGTACGACGAAATTATGGCAAATAAAAGAGAGAGTTTTTATCCCATCTTTGACGATCAAATTTTAACTCCCACATTCATTGATGATTTAACCCCGGCGGTAACTACTTTAATAGATAAAAGAGCAAGTGGTATTTATCACCTTGCTTCTCCTATGACAACTACTCCCTATAATTTTTGTTGCCAGTTATTAAAAGTGGCTAGAAATGTGGCAAATCCAGAGGCATTAGTACCAAAAGGAAGTATGGTGGAGTTTCAAAAAAATCATCCAGAACTTGCCAAACGACCGGTTAAAGGTGGGTTAAAAGTTGATAAAATAATCAGCTGTGGTTATACTCCTACCAGTTGGAGAGAAGGAATAAAGAGGGCTTTTTTCTTACCTGCTATTGCAGGAGTGAAATAAAAATTTATGCAGGAGCGAACGATAAAAGAAAATAAAGAGTTTGAATCTTCGCCTAAATTATTAGTTATCGGAGGGAGTGGTTTAGTAGGTGGTGCTTTAGTATCACGGATTAGCGAAAATGGTCAATTGGTGTTAGCACCAACCCACCAAGAATTTGATATAGCAGAATTGTCCATTGGCGAGATAGCTAAGAAAATTAACGGGACAGATGTAGTCATTAATTTAGCGGCCCAAACAGAAGTGGATGTCTGTGAGAAGGAAAAAGGCGATTTCGGCGGCATGGTCTGGAAAACCAATGTGGTGGGAGTAGAAAAACTGGCTAAAGCTTGTTTAGCTGGCGATGCCACTTTGGTACATATTTCCAGCGACTATGTTTTGTCCGGTAGTGAGCAACTTTGTCCTCACAAGGAAACAGAAAAAATAGATCCCATAACTAGTTGGTATGCTAAAAGCAAAGCAGAGGCAGAAAAAATTCTTCTATCTTCTCGGGTAAAGGCACACATAGTGAGAGTTCAAAGACCATTCGGCGATGATTTTAATATTAAAAGACGTGACTTTTTGCGCAATGTCTATGAGGCCAATCGGCTAGGAAAGAAATTTTTCGCAATTGCCGACCAAAAACTAACTCCCGGCTATGTCAAAGATTACGCCAAGGCCATACTGGCTATAGCAGGATCGCAGCATTATGGTATTTGGCATGTAGCCACGCCCACTGTGACTACCATCTATGATGCAGTTTGCTTAGGGTTGAAATATTTAGAGCAGAATCACCACCAGATAATTGACTGGAATTTAATTAAGGCAACGACTTTTGACGAATTTATGAGTCATGCCGGCGCTCCTAGACCGAAGGATACAGCTTTTGATGTTTCTAAATTTGAGAGGCATTTTGGCCAAGGTATTCTGCGACCATTGCCGGAGATGTTAGCAGATTGGGCAGCCAATATAGCCTTATATGAGCAAATTTAACTTTTTACCAGGCATCTCGGCGACTGGAGTAGCTTTTGAAATATTCGGTAGAAATGAAAGGGTCTTGTTGGAAAATGCGGCGCAGGTTTTGATAGGCGTAATAATTGATCCTAAAGCTGTACGCAATCGGGCCAAAGAATTAGTTAATTTGCGAAAAATTAGCTTTGAAGAATTATTTTTGGGATTACTTACCCACTTAATATTTCTTAGAAAAGGCAGAAATTTTATTGCCAAAGAAGTTAAAGTGGGAGTGACTCACGAAGATAGCAGTTGGTCAGCTCAAGGATATGTTTATGGGGAGAAATTTGATCCGCTTCACCATAAACTGAAGATGGAAATTGAATCATTTAATATTAACTTGCTTAATTTAGCCAAAGTCAATAAAGCATGGCGCGCCCAAGTGGTCTTTGAAGGGTGAAAAATGCTATAATTTAGGCTATGAGTAGCGAAAATGGACTTTTTGTGAGTCCCACCAAGGGTGAGTTGAATTTAGAAGCAGTGGCAGCAGAAGTTTCCCAATTTATTGATGAAGATGCTACTAGTTTCTATAGATTAGTCATTGGTACAGATTCCCAGACTCGGAGAAGTAATGGTGATACAGAAACCGACTTTGTCAGCGCCATTGTCATTCACCGGATTGGTCATGGCGGCCGTTATTTTTGGCATAAAGAAAAGCAAAAAAAGAAATTTGTTTTAAGAGAGAAAATTTATCGGGAAACATTGCTTTCTTTAGAATTGGCTCACGAGCTGGTGCCGATTTTGCGAAAAATTATTACTCCCAGTAAATACGATTTAGAAATTCATATTGATGTGGGGTCAGTTGGCCCTACTCGCGACATGATTCGGGAAGTGGTAGGAATGGTGACAGGTTCTGGTTTTACCGCCAAGACCAAACCAGAATCATATGGAGCGTTTGTAGTGGCAGACAAATACACTTAAAAATCTCAAATCTCAAATCTCAAAAGTCAAAACTTCAGGATGACTATTTTTTTAAGAGATCAGGGCGATGTTTTTGGGTGTGTTCCAAAGATTGTTCTTTTCGCCATTTCTCAATTTCTTTGTGGTTACCGCCTAATAATACTTTCGGCACCTTCCAACCTTTAAAATTTTCCGGTCTCGTATATTGAGGATACTCCAAAGAATTTTCCAATTTCCAATTTCCAATTTCCAGTGGGGAGAATGACTCTATCTGTGTGGCGGTAGATTTTTCTAAAACTCCTGGTATTAATCTAACTACTGTATCTACTATAACCATAGCTGGTAACTCTCCGCCCGTTAAGACATAATCCCCAATAGAAATTTCTTCGTCAATTAAATGTTCTTTAACTCTGGCATCAACGCCTTCGTAATGCCCGGCAATTAAAATTAAATGTTCCATTTTTGACAATTCCTGGGCTT
Source organism: Candidatus Microgenomates bacterium (assembly GCA_016204995.1). Lineage (GTDB taxonomy): Bacteria > Patescibacteriota > Microgenomatia > UBA8517 > JACQJR01 > JACQJR01. Next base: position 285,874 of record JACQJR010000001.1, on the reverse strand, counting down.
TTAATTGATTAAAAGGTTGACCGCCAGGATCTAGGAGGATGACTTTAGAGGTTAGATTTTGGACTTTAGATTTCAGATCGGTGATGGCGCGATAGATTGGTTCTACCATCATGAGCATTCCCGCTCCGCCGCCATAAGGTTTGTCATCTACTGTACCATGTTTATCAATCGTCCATTTGCGCAAATCATGTGTTTTGATTTGAACCAATTTCCTATCCTGTGCCCTTTTGATGATAGACTGGTCAAAAGGGCCGCGGAACATCTCTGGGAATAAAGTTAGAATATTTATGACCATAATAATTTACACTCTTGTATTTTAGCAGTTTTATCTGGTAAATTGAAGGCAGAAGGGATCCAATAGGATCCCTCAAATTATATTTATATGAAGATTGTCGTGATCATGCCTACTTATAACGAGAAGGAAAATATTGGCCAGATGATGGAGGTACTTTTAAAAAAGGAATTTCCCAAGATTACACAGGCAGAGATGCATTTATTAATAGTGGATGATAATTCTCCCGATGGCACTGGCGAGATTGTTAAACAGAATTTAAAAAAATATAAAAATCTTCATCTTTTAACCGGTCCGAAAAAGGGCTTGGGCTATGCTTATATTCGCGGTATGAAATACGCCATGAATGAAATGAAATCAGATGCTGTGATTGAGATGGATGCTGATTTTCAACATAACCCGGCCGATGTTAAAAGATTGGTAAAAGCTGCTAAGAATGCCGATGTAGTAATTGGGGCAAGATATATTAAGGGAGGGTCAGTACCAAAAGAATGGCAGTTTTATCGTAAATTTTTATCCTGGTTTGGAAACGTATTTGCCAGAACAGTTTTATTTCTTCCTAAAATTCATGATTTGACTACCGGTTTTCGTTTAACCAAAGTAGGCTATTTATCCAAAATTAATTTAGACATCCTCTACGGCAAAGCCAGCTATGCCTATAAAATGCACCTTTTGAATTTATTGTTAAAAGAAGGTGCCAAAGTTCGTGAAGTGCCAATTGCTTTTTTACCCAGGCTGCGGGAAAAATCTAAATTTAAATTGCGCGAGACAATAGATACCTTCCTCATCGTTTTAAGATTACGATCGCGATTTATTAAATTCGCCCTGGTAGGAGGAATAGGATTTATTATTAATGCAGTGGGTTTGGAATTATTCCGTAATACCTCCTTAACGGTTAACCTTGCCCATCTTTTTCCTCAAACAGACTCAATGCATCTGAAAATTTTAGCCCAACCCTCTTTTTGGGCAGCAGCGGTGGCAGCAGAGATTGCTATTTTCTCTAATTTTAATTTAGATAATTTATGGACTTTTGAAGACGTCCAAATTGCCAGCCCCTTAAAATATATTAGAAGATTTATTAAATTTAATTTAGCTTCCTTTGGGGCAATTGTGATTCAATCCGTCGTGATCGCAGTGGGAGTAATTATGTTTGGAGATACCTTGATCGTGCGTCAGCTATCTTTAGTAATTGCGGTAGGGATATTTGTCATTCCGTATAATTACACCATGTATAATGTTTTCATCTGGAAGAGGTGGAGTTTAAGAAATGTGTTGGCTAAAATTTCACCCCTAAAGTAAGGGTTCCCAATCTGCAATCGGCGTGATATTGTGAGAGATAAAGGACAGAGCAAAAAGGTAAATAGGAATTAATAGTAGTGCCATACCCCATTTAAATTCTTTAGTAGCCAGGACATGATTGAAGGCAATTAGCAGAAAGGGCACAATCGGCAAAGTGTAGCGAGCAATATCGCGATGTGAAACAAAAAGGGTGGAAGCAAAGAATATTCCTACAAACCAAGCCATTTCCCACGACCGGCGTTTGATTAATTGAAATAGTCCTAAAAAGCCTAACAGATAAATCCAAATTATTTCCTCCAGCCAAAAAGTGCCTACCCAAGTCTGATTGGCATTAAAAACTTGAAAGGGCGGGAAAAGAAGATGAATATTATCTCCCGAATGGAAATAAGTAAAAAAGTCACCATAAGTATATTGATACCAAAAGAATATTCCTAATAGAGTCAGTGGCATGAGAAGCAAAGGCAGGGTGGGCGGTATTAGTTTTTTTAAGGTAGATAAGGGATGGAGCATTAATTGATCAAACTTGGACCCCCAGATAGCCAGAGTCAAAGCGGCAAAAAGTAATATTCCCGGGGATTTAGTTAGCATGCTAATTGCGCCGGTTATCCCTGCCAGCCAATAATTGCCTTTTAAGAAAAAATAAAAAGTGGCTAAAATCGCGGCGATAAATAGGGGTTCGGGAGAGCCAACTGAATGAACAATTAACCAACGAGCTGGGAAAATGGCAAATACTATAGTAATCCATAAAGCTTGTTTAGCAAGACCTAGCTGTCTAAGTAATAGATAAAAAAACCACGCCGCTAAGATAGTGGTTAAAACTGTCGCGATCATCATAGCCCAAGGATAACCAAAAAAAGGTGACAGAGCGCGGATTAACAAAGGAAAACCGGGGAAATGGGCCGAATAATATTCGGTATGAAGAGGAAATTGAAACTGCTCAATAACTTGCGGATTATACAAACTTTTGGCCGCCACAATATAATAGGGCCCATCAAAATTAGCTATAATAGTAGCCATGCCATTACGAGGTAATTCTATCCCCCAGAAGGAGGGGAGACGCAGAATAAAAGGTAGCCAAACTGCGATGACAGAAAGAAGGACAGCCCCGCTGATTAATAATAGGTGTTTAGTCTGTTCGTTGAGTCGCATACACCTTTCATGGTAGCATATCAATATGCAAGTTAAAACCTTGTCGGTATTTTTCCCAGCTTACAACGAGGAAGCAAATATTGAAAAAACAGTCAGTGATGCTTTAAAAGTCCTCCAAGGTTTGAATTTAGAAGAGTTTGAAGTGATTGTGGTTAATGACGGTTCCAAGGATGATACCGCCAAAATCGTCAAGAAGTTGGAGAATGCTGATAAGCATATCCGCTTGGTTAATCATCAGGTAAATAAGGGTTATGGAGAAGCTTTAAAAACCGGATTTAAAAATGCCAAATATGAATGGGTGGCTTTTGCAGATAGCGATGGACAATTTAACTTTTCCGAAATTGCTAAATTTTTAGAGAGGTCGGACGAGGCTGACTTTATACTGGGATATAGAATTAAAAGGGCTGATCCGCTTGTTCGTAGGATCGGTAATTTGATCTGGACGATCATGGCCAGATTTTTAGTTGGTCTTTCTGCCCGAGATTACTCCTGTGGTTTTAAGTTAATTAAGAAGGAGGCCTTTGAAAAAGTTTTGCCATTGGAAGCTGGGGAAAAGGTAACTCAAATCGAAATGCTGGTTAAAGCGAAGCGTGTAGGTTTTAGATTTGCCGAAGTGGGAGTTCATCATTACAGGCGTAAATTTGGCACGCAAACTGGAGCAGATTTAAAAGTAGTGGTTAAAAGCTACTTGGATTTGGTTAAATTCTGGTGGAAGATTATTTCTAAGAGAGAATTTTTCATACTGATCGCAATATTAGCGGTGGCTATCTTTTTGCGATTTTGGAAACTGCCAGAATACATGATGTTTTTGGGCGACGAAGGCAGAGACGCCATTGTAGTCAGAAGATTATTAGTTGATTTTGATCCTATTTTAATCGGGCCTGGCACCTCCATCGGCAACATGTACTTAGGCCCACTTTATTACTATTTAATGGCTCCGGCGATGTTTTTATCGGGTTTATCGCCGGTAGGACCGGCAGTACTTATTGCCTTTTTGGGAGTAGTCACAGTTTGGTTGGTGTGGCGGATAACGCGTGAATGGTTTGGTAATATGGCGGCCCAGGTCGCGGCCCTTTTATACGCCGTTTCTCCCATCGTGATTACTTACTCCCGCTCTTCCTGGAATCCCAATATCATACCGTTTTTCGCTTTGATTTCTATCTATGCAATCTGGCGGGTCTGGAAAAATCAGGAGTTTAAGTGGCTGATCGTATTGGGTATTTCTTACGCTTTTGTTTTACAATCTCATTATTTAGGTCTTTTACTTCTGCCTACATTGGGAATTTTTTGGCTGCTTACTCTTTATCAACTCCGAACTCATAACCACGAACTCAAAAACTTACTGCGATATACCTTAATTTCTTTGGTAATATTCGCAGTATTGATGTCCCCCTTGGTAATTTTTGATGCCCGCCATGGCTGGCATAATTTTTCCGCCATGAAGGAATTCTTTACCAACCGGCAAACGACTGTCTCACTGAAGCCATGGAACGCGATGGGTGATATATGGCCCATCTGGCAGGATAAATTTGTCGGTCGTTTTGTGGCGGGGATGGATGTTATTTTAACTAAGTTTATGGCCGCTTTACTGACGGCAGGCTTGATATGGCTTTTGGTTTGGAGCAGATCACATCTCCGGTCCACAATTCTGCTGGCTGTTTGGTTAGTGGTAGGGTTGGTGGGAATGGCTTTATACAAACAAAATATTTACGATCATTATTTTGGCTTTATGTTTGCAGCTCCTTTTATCCTTTTGGGTGCCATCACCCAAAATTTAGTTAGCAAAAGAAAATTAAATATTTTAGCAACTAGCTTAATAATAGTTTTGTTAATAGTTAATTTGCGGGAAGCACCAATTAAAAATCCTCCCCAGAGGCAGTTACAAAGAACAGCAGAAATTGCCCGGAAAATTGCCCAGGAGAGTCACGGCCAACCTTTTAATCTGGCAGTTTTGGCAGAGCGTAATTATGAAGATGCCTATCAGTATTTTTTAGAATGGTGGCAAGAACCAGTTCGCGAGATTGACCCTTTACGATACCAGGAAACCGTAGCAGATCAACTATTTGTGGTTTGTGAATTGCCGGCCCAGAGGTGTGATCCTACCCATAGCTCTAAAGCTGAAGTAACCGTTTTTGGGTGGTCGAAAATTGAGAAGGAGTGGGAAATAAAAGGTATTGTGCTTTATAAACTAATTCATAATCCAGCAGGCACCCCTCAATGAAGAAATCCACTTTGAGATTACTACCTCTATTTTTCTTTTTATCTGGATTTGCCGGGTTAGTCTATGAAGTTGTTTGGACCAGACAGCTGCTTTTAATTTTTGGCAGTACCACGCATTCTGTGGTGGCGGTGCTGGCGGCTTTTATGGCGGGTCTTGCTATTGGCAGTTTTTTAATTGGTCAAATTTCCGATAAAACGCGCCAACACTTAAAATTGTACGGATTATTAGAAATTATGGTGGGTGTTTCAACCTTGGCTACTATTATTCTTTTCCCAGCAATTCAAATAGTTTATCAATGGCTTTTTTCTTTCTTTGGTTTTAATGCTTATTTACTGCTCCTGGCTAAATTTTTATTAATAGGTTTAGTTTTATTGCCTCCGACTATTGCCATGGGAGGAACCCTGCCGCTACTTGTTCGCTTTTTAATAAATTTTTCTCCGCATGTTTCCAAAGCGGTCAGTTATTTATATGCTGTTAATACCTTTGGGGCGGTAGCGGGAGTGCTTTTGACAGGTTTCGTTTTTATTGAACTTTTAGGATTAAGATTTAGTTTGATTTTAGCTGCTTTACTTAATCTCGGTATAGGTTTAGCAAGCGTGTATTTATCAAAAAGAAGCTATCACGCCGCTTCTGCTATTGAAAAAAAAGCAAGTAAGCTGTTGAAAATCCCCAAAATAAAACTATCGCGATCGGCATTTTCTATAGTTATAATCGCCTTTGCCCTTTCTGGTTTTGTCTCATTGGCTTATGAAGTTCTATGGACACGACTTTTAACTCCTTCTGTGGGGACTTATATTTACGCTTTCTCGGGAATCTTAGGAGTTTATTTATTAGGTTTAGCTCTTGGAAGTTTATTGTATAGATTTGTGCTGCATAAATTAGGATCACCATTTTTTTTATTTGGTTTTATTGAGATAGGTATAGGTTTAAGTGCCCTTTTGTCAGTAATAGCCAATAGTTCACTAACATCTTTCCCTGCAGCGGTTAAAGTTTTAACTACAATTATTCCCGGTACATTGCTAATGGGAATGAGTTTTCCGGTGGTGATGAGAATCCTACAAGGACATACTGAAGTTGGTAAAGGGGTGGGAGTGGTCTATTCGGCTAATACTTTAGGAACCATTATGGGTTCCCTTGCTGCAGCTTTTATTCTAATTCCTATTTTTGGCACAGTTAGAAGTATTTTTGTTTTGACTTTAATTAATTTTTCGCTCGGTATACTACTGGTTTTATTGGAGAAGAAATTGGCTTTGTTATTTAGAAGGTCAATTATAGCATTTAGCATTATAATAATTTTGGTAACTGGAAGTTTCCTTTTCCAACCCTCATTGTTATTTCAAGAAGGAAAACTTAAGGAGAGAATAACTTCGCTTAGAGGAGATTATGAAGTTCTATTCTTAGAGGATGAGGTGGCATCTGTTTTGGGCTACAGACAGAAAGAGGGCGGAGATAGGGCTTTAATTATTGATGGGGTGCAAACGACTTCTTTAGGTCCTGAAACGGCGCTTTTGGCACATCTGCCCTTATTTATGCGCCCGCAGGCAGAAGATATGTTGGTGATCGCTTTTGGCATGGGTTCCACCTATCGCTCGGCGCTTTTGCATGACAATGTCCGTGTTGATGCGGTGGATTTAGTGCCTTCAGTTCCCAAGATGTTTAATTTATTTCATGATGATGCAAGTTTAGCGCTTAGTAATCCTCGCGGGAAAATTATCATTAATGATGGTAGAAATTATGTAAGAATGACGGATAAAAAATACGATATTATTGTGGTTGATCCACCTCCACCTGTTAATGCGGCGGGAACTACAGTATTATATTCAAAGGAATTTTACGAGGACAGCAAAAAAAAATTAAAGGATGATGGAATCTTCGTGGCCTGGTTTTACTCTGGCACGAGAATGGATGATTTTCAAATACTTCTTAGGAGTTTCTATGAGGTCTTCCCCCATATCTTAATTATGACTTCTCCGCAAGGCTGGGGATACTATGTTTTTGGTTCGGACAGGGATATCACTTGGGATAAGAAGATGATGGAGGAAAAGTATCATCAGTATCCTTTCTACGATGATATTAACGAAACGCGCATTAATCCTCTTTATAAGAGCCGATGGGGTCCGGTGTCATTTAAAGAGATGGATAAAGGCGTTTTGGGTGATGAGTCGTTTGTTAAAAATTTGGTGAAAGACGTCTTGCCCGTGACCGATGATCGGCCTAGAACCGAATATTTTTTGATCAGGCAAAAAAGAAATTTTCAAGAAAGAGCAGATATTGAAGAGTGGATTGAAGGGAGAAAATAAGATGTTTAATAAAAAGATAATTAGTTTGTTTTTGGTCGTGATTTTAATCGCAGCTTTTTTACTGAGAGTATGGAGAATTGATGAATTACTTGGTTTTTACTATGATCAAGGAAGGGATGCTAAGATTATTTGGGAGCTTTGGCATCAAGGTAAAATTTCTTTGATTGGTCCAACTACTGGAATAGAGGGTATTTTTCGCGGACCCTGGTATTACTGGTTAATTGCCCCGTTTTATCTCTTGGGTAACGGCAATCCGGTTTGGCCATCAGTATTTTTGTCTTTGACTACAGTTGCTGCTACCCTACTGATTTATGTAATAGGAGTAATGGTGGGGGGCCGCGTGACAGGAATAGTAGCGGCGGTGATTTCTGCTTTTTCTTTTCAATTAGTATATGCTTCGCGTTGGCTGTCAAATCCCACTCCGATGCTTTTAATCAGCATGCTTTTGGTTTTAGGAATGTTTTTGGTATTAAAGGGCCAAACGGTAGTTTGGATTTTGATTGCCTTAATGTTGGGTTTGGCTTTGCAATTTGGCAGCGCTGCCGAAGTCTTTTACCTGCCGGCAGTGTTAATTTTTTCCCTCTGGCTCGCCTTGCGAAGCAGACAACGGCGAAAGTTACCCAATAAAAAAATACTTTTAATTTCAGTTTCACTTTTTTTAATAACTCTCTTACCTCAGATTGTTTTTGATTTCCGTCATGGAGGATTACTTTATCATAATATTAGTCAGTTTTTATTTGAGCAAAAAAGTTTTAATCAAACGACCGCTTGGTTACTAGAAAGACGTTTCCCTCTTTACTTTGATACTTTTGGTCCACTTATTTTTCCCACCAATTCCAAATTAATTCAGATTTTCAGTTTTTTAATATTGGTAATTTTGCTTGCCAATATTAAGCGTTTTTTAAGTAATGATAAATTTGTTCTTCTTTTAACACTTTTAATTTTGCCTCTTATTGGTTTGCTTTTCTTCCGGGGAAATAATGGTATTATATACAGTTATTATTTTACAGGTTACTATTTAATATTTGTTTTGATTTTTTCGGTGATTATTACTTCAATTAATTCTACGCAGATCGGTAAACTAATTTTAGGGTTATTTCTATGGCTATTTTTACAAGATAATGGTTCTATTTTAGGGAGACACTTAAATAGCAACATTAACAATCCAGACAGTATAGTTTTGGGGAATCAAAAATTAGCTGTGGATTGGGTTTATCAAGATACCGCCGGTCGTAATTTTGGTCTGGATGTTTATGTACCTCCAGTTATACCCCACGCCTATGATTATTTATTTTTATGGCGGGGAACTACCAGATATCACCAAACTCCAGTAGCAGAAAAGATACCTCTACTTTATACTTTATATGAAGAAGATCCGCCGCATCCGGAGAGGCTCGCGGCATGGCTCTTTCGACAAAAAGGGATAGGTAAAGTGCTCACCGAAGTTAAATTCGGTGGTATTACTATTCAGAGAAGAGAAAGAATAAAATGAAAAATTTATACCTATCTATTATTATTCCCGCTTACAACGAAGAAAAAAATCTCAAAAAGGGAGTATTAGATGAAGTGAATGATTATTTGAAAGGAGTAAATTACCTATTTGAAGTGTTAATAGTTGATGATGGCTCAACGGATAAAACTAAAGAGTTAATCAAAGGTTGGATGCGCGGGAAAAGGGGTTATCAATTAATTGAAAACCCTCACGGCGGTAAAGCTCTTACAGTGATATCTGGATTATTGGCTGCCAAAGGGGAAATAGCATTGTTCACTGATATGGATCAGGCTACCCCTTTGCATCAACTGGAAAAATTGTTAGCTAAATTTCAGGAAGGTTATGATATTGTAATCGGTTCAAGGCATGGCCGACAGGGTGCTCCCATCTTGCGAAGACTGGCTGCCTGGGGTTTTGCCCAACTTCGTAACATTATTTTAGGCTTACCATTTTTAGATACACAATGTGGCTTTAAGGCTTTTAATATTAAATCGCGCCAGGCAATTTTTCCTAAACTGCAGCAGTCATGGCAGAAGATGCGAGCAACAGGAGCGGCGGTTCATGCCGGTTTTGACATAGAAACACTTTTTTTGGCCAAAAAGGCGGGTTTTAAAATTGCCGAAGTGCAGGTTATATGGCATTATGTGGGAACAGAGCGGGTGCAGTTAATCAAAGATTCGCTTGATGCCATCCGTGATATGGTAAGAATTAGATGGAATGATTTAACGGGCAAATATTGATACAATTAGAAAGTGAAATTTATTCCCCTAATTTTACTTACATTTCTGGCTCCGCTTTTTTTCTATAAATTAGGAGAGTCTTCTTTGGTTAGTTGGGACGAGGCTTGGTATGCGGATATTGCCCGAAATATTTTAAATAGTGGTGATATTTTTCATTTAACCTGGAACGGTGGCTCTTACGTAGATCATCCACCGGCTGGTTTTTGGCTAATGGCCATTATTTTTAAGATTTTTGGAGTTAGCGAGTTTTGGGCTAGGTTTCCTTCTGCTTTATTAGGCTTGGCCAGCGTTTATGTTTTATATTTTCTTAGTAAGGAGCTTTTTAACCGGACAGTAGGTTTTGCCTCGGCCTTAGCTTTACCCTCAACCTTTTGGTTTTTATATCGGGCCCGATCGGGTAATCTAGATATTCTCTTAACCTTTTTCTTTTTATTAACCATATTATTAGCCATTAAAGCCGCCAAGCAAAAATTATACCTATGGCCATTTTCTATCAGTTTGGCCTTGTTATTACTGACTAAAACAGTCGTGCCATTTACCATCCCACCAATTTTATTAATTATTTTTTGGCGAGCTAAAAGATTTAAAATATGGGATTTTATTTGGCCTTTTATTCTTCCTTTATCATTGTTTATTCTGTGGTTTGTCTTACAGCTGGGAGCAAGTCCTGATATGTTAAATTACTACTTTAAAATCGGTTTGCCGGGAGTGAAAGTAGGGGAGCCGATCCTACAGAATTTTTTGCTAATTAAGGAATATCTGCATAGCGGGGTCGGGAAATGGTTCTGGCCGGGAATTTTAGGATTAATTTTAGGAATTCTGACTTTACAAAAAAGATTTTTAATCTTAACGGTTTTTGCCATGATATTTTTTATGCCTTTTCTTTTTTCAGAGAGAGGCCAGATTTGGCACTTAATACCCCTTTATCCAATTTTAACTTTGGTATTTTTCGGTCTTGCTTATGTTTTAATAGAAAAGGTGATTAAAAATAAATGGCTGGTGTCACTCATGGTTTTATCGGTGGGAATTTATTTTTCCTTTATGCAAATTAGACAAGCCTGGTATCAATTTGTAGATATACCGGCTTTTGTTTCCGATGAAGCAATTCTTTCTAGTAAGGCGCATAATTATCCATACAGGTTTTATATTGATGGAGATTTTTATCCAGTGGCGGTTTTCTACAGTCAGAAAAATGTGCAGCAGATTTGGAGCACAGCCATACCAGAAATTTTTAACCAGAAGGAGCAATCTTTATTAATTACTAAACAGGAAAGGTTAGATGGAGCTAAAATCGCCAAAAATAGATATCAGGTTCTTGCAGCAGACCGTGACAAAATATTAATATTAAAAGAGTGAGTATATTTTTCAAATACAAATTTGTAATTTTAGCCGGGAGCGCTATCATCCTTCTTTATTTTTTCCTGCGCATTGTTAATCTAACAATTTTACCGGTTTTTGTTGATGAGGCAATTTATATCAGATGGGCGCAAGTGATGAGGAACGAGCCGACTTTGCGTTTCCTGCCACTCTCGGATGGAAAACAACCGCTTTTTATGTGGTCAATTATTCCCCTTTTTAAGTTGTTTTCAGATCCTTTAGTAGCAGGAAGAATGGTTTCAGTCGCCGCAGGATTTGCTACTTTAATAGGAATTTTTGCTCTAACTTTGTATCTTTTCCGTTCACGCAAAACTGCGTTAGTTGCCTCTTTAATTTATGCTATTTCCCCCTTTACGGTACTTTTTGATCGAATGGCGCTCGTTGACTCCATGCTGGCTATGTTTGGTGTTTGGACGCTGTTTTTCGGTATTTTAACGGTTAGGACTTTAAGGCTAGATTTTGCAATGCTTGCTGGTTTTGCTCTTGGTGGAGCTTTAATTACCAAATCACCGGCTTTATTTTTTAGTTTATTACTTCCTGTTAGTTTACTTTTAGCCAAGTGGCCTAAAAAAAATAGCCAAAGATTATATCAATTAATTAAAATAATATTGCTATTTATAGTTATTTATGGACTAGCCTATGGTATTTACAACATCTTGAGACTCGGGCCTAATTTTAATTTGATAGCGACTCGTAATCAGGATTATGTTTTACCATTAAGCCATTTATGGACTAATTCCCTTGATCCGTTTATGCCCCATATTGATCGAGCTAAAGAGTGGTTATGGATACTAGGTCCTAACATTTTCTTAATCGGGGTTTTGTTTGGCATTCTGATTGGTTTAAAAAACAATTTAAGGAAAACTCTCTTGGTGGTTTTATGGGCGGCTGTGCCAATTGTAGTTCAAGCAGAATTTGCCAAGGTATTTACCGCTCGCTATATGTTTTTTTCTTTACCGTTTCTGGCTATCTTGACCGCAATCCCATTTTTAGTTAAAAATAAAATAGCTAAGTTTTTATCGCTGGCTGCCCTGTTGATATTTATAGGTCAAGCTTTGTGGATTAATTATAGGCTGGTAACGAATCCAGAAACAGCTCCCCTGCCTCAAAGCGAAAGATCTGGATATTTAGAGGAATGGACGGCGGGGACAGGAATTCGCGAAATTGCCGATTTCATTAAAAGTAAGCCGATTGAACCAGGTAAAAAAATAATTATTGGCACAGAGGGTTACTTCGGTACTTTGCCGGATGGTTTGCAGATTTACCTGGAAAAATTTCCCCAGATTGTCGTTATCGGAGTGGGAATAAGTATTACCGAAGTACCGGAACAGCTAAAAAATGCCAAAAAAGCAGGGGATAAGGTTTATTTAGTAGCAAATAGCTCAAGGATGTTAGAGAAATTTGAAATAGACGCGACTCAAGCTGCCAAAAAAGCAGAGAAACTAGGTCTTGCGGTTGTATCATCTTATCCTAAGGCTAAACGGGCCAGAACAGATACACATCAGTACTTATTTTATGGGGAAAGAGATTATTTATATCTTTTTGAAGTGACTGAAAGAGCATTAAATTCCCAAAATGAAGATTAATAGTTTTACAAAAACCATTCTAGTAATTGGCGTAGTACTGCGTTTAGTTTTAATGCCGATTACTTTCCATCCCGATTTACTGGGACATTCTTTCACAGCTTATTTTTTTGCCTATGAGGGCAGGTCAAATATTTATGAACATCTTGCTAATTTACCTTCGGATCATCCCTTAGTAAAAAATTTTGGCATTGGTGACATTTTTATTTATCCCCCATTAACCTACTTTACCCTAGGGATTTTTAGATGGCTGGTGGTCCCAATTACTGACTCTAACTTTATTCCCATGCTCTGGCAAGGGGTGGACAAAATGTATGATTTTAATGGTCTTTACTGGCATCTTTTTATTTTTAAATTTCCTTACCTCTTTTTTGACATAGCTTTAGCATTTTTACTGGCAGGATTATTTACCCAAGAGAGAAATAAAAAAATCGCTTTTACTTTATGGATGTTTAACCCTATTACGCTTTATACTAGCTTTATGATTGGTCAATTGGATATTTTACCAACTTTTTTTGTGGTTTTAGCTTTATATTTGATCAAGAAAGGGAAGGGAAACCTAAGTCTTTTGGCATTGGGCATAGGAGCGGCTTATAAAACTTTTCCTCTACTATTGGTTCTACCAGTAGCTTTTTCTCTAGGAACAACTCTAGCAGATAAATTAAAAAAAATAGCCATTGGGGTTTTGCCCTTTGTGCTATTTGCCTTGCCCTTTATAGGTTCTCCTGCTTTCAGAGAGATGGTTCTTTTTGCGCCTAAGAGTCAAAAAATGCTATTTATGAATTGGCCTGTCTCCGGCGCAGAGGGAATACTGCCTTTTATATTGATCCTTTTTGTTATCTACTTCTACTCCTATTACCAACAAAACAAGGAGTTGATTCCTGCCTATTTTTTAGCCATACTGCTTTTAATATTTTCTGTGACTCATTATCATCCACAATGGTTTATCTGGGTGACACCTTTGCTCATTTACATAATGGTAAAAAGTAAATTCAAAGTTATAGAATTGGTTGTAGTACTATCGTTATGCTGGCTTTTTATTACCTTAATGTTTGAATCATCTCTATCTTATGGTCTTTTTTCTCCTGTTTGGCCTGATCTAGCCAAAGCGCCATCTCTGTCGGAATTTCTGGGTAAGTATACAGATATTTTCCTGCTTAAAAGTATAGCCAGAAGTATATTTGCCGCTGCCTCTTTATATTTAGTTATCAAACTTTTAAGAAAGAATTCATATGATAGTTAAGTGGTTGACGAAATTTTGGGTACCTATACTGCTAATTTTTATTAGTCTTTTGGCCTCACGCGATTTATTATTGCCGGGATATTTTCCCATGCATGATGATTTGCAGATGATGAGACAACTACAACTTGAGAAATGTTTTAAAGACTTACAAATCCCTTGCCGTTGGGTGCCGGATATGGGATATGGCTACGGTTTCCCCCTATTTAACTATTATCCTCCATTGCCATATCTTGTTGGACAAGTATTTAGACTAGTCGGTTTTCATTTTACCGAGGTTGCCAAAATTATCTTTTTACTAAGCATAATGCTTTCTGGTTTTACGATGTATTTACTGGCCAAAGAATTTTGGGGACGTTTTGGTGGGGTAGTCTCGGCGACTTTTTATATTTGGGCGCCATATCATGCCCTAGATGTTTTTGTTAGGGGAGCTATGAATGAGAGTTGGGCTTTAGTTTGGTTTCCTTTACTTTTATGGAGCACTTATAAATTAATTGTTTCGACGAGTCCTGCTCCCGCTAAGCGGGATCACCCGTCTTCAATTTTGAAATGGGTGATGATTTTAGCTCTTGCTTGGGCAGCATTATTGTTGTCACATAACATCATGGTTCTGATATTTACGCCGGTCCTGGCGGTCTGGTCTCTATGGTGGTTATGGCGCACAGGTAAATTTAATAAAGTACCCATGCTGGCTATAGGGGGAATTTGGGGAATAGGACTGGCAGCCTTTTTTACCTTGCCGGTCTTTTTTGAGAAAAATTTAGTACATGTGGAGACTTTGACTCAAGGATATTATGAGTATATTGCCCATTTTGCCACTTTTAAGCAATTATTCTTCTCTCGTTTTTGGGGCTATGGGGCTTCGGTCTGGATGGATGGAGACGGAATGGCTTTTCCCGTCGGCCATGTTCATTGGATACTGGCTTTGGTAATTGTAGTGCTCACTATAGCGAGCATCATTTTTAAAAAGAAAAAGAAATTTAACCTTAATTTGGTAGCTTTGGTTGGTTTTCTGCTGGTGGTGGGTATTGGAGCAGCCTTTATGGCTCATAGTCGATCTACGCCGATTTGGTTAACCTTTCCATTTTTGTCTATAGTCCAATTCCCCTGGCGCTTTTTAACTTTGACTATTTTTTCCTTAAGCTTTTTAGCCGGAGCCCTTGTCGTATTACTAGCTCCTTTACGTGTGATAGGCAAAGCAATTATTTCTGCGTTACTAATATTTTTAATTATTTTTAATTTCAACTTTTTTAGAGTAGAAAGAACCGGGCCGGTCACAGATCAGGAAAAATTTTCCGGAGAGGCTTGGAGACTGCAGCAAACAGCCGGTATTTATGATTACTTGCCAAAGGGTGCTAGAATTGCCCCACAGTCAGCTCGTAAAGAACCATTGGAGATAGACAGTGGTAAGGCTGAATTTAGTCAAACAAAAGAAGGTACGAACTGGTTAAAAACTAACATAAAGGTTAATTCTGATAATGCGACAGTGGTTGTTAATATTTTCAACTTTCCTAATTGGAAAGCCTGGATAGATGGCAAAAAGACAGAAATTAAAGTTCTGCCTAAGGATGATTTAGCTAGAATTAGTTTATTGGTTCCCCAGGGAGATCATAAACTGGAAGTGAGACTGACTAATACTCCTATTCGCACTGTGGGTAATATGATTTCCTTAATTTCTTGGTTTATCTTGCTTCGTATCTTGTGGAAAAGAAAACACAGTTTTAAACTTTCTCATGTTAAGTAGGTGGTGGCCTCTTATTTTAGTCTGCCTTTTTGTTTTGTGGATTTATTCTCCCGTTTTGGGAGTTTATTTTTCCCAGGATGATTTTTTTCATTTTAAAGCCAGTTTAACTGATGGCAAGCTAGAAAGTTTTATCAATTTATTTGGCTTTCCCAGTTTTTCCGAGCGAGGCTATGCCTTTTACCGGCCTGTTTTCCGGGAAGGATTATTTAATATTTATTATCAATTATTCGGTCTTAATCATTTACCATTTCGCCTACTGTCAATATCCATTCATTTAATTAATACAGTACTGGTTTATACATTAATGCAGAAAATTTTTGCCAAAAAGTTTTTATCGCTATTCACAGCTTTTTTCTTTAGGATAACTGCTGCGAATGTAGCACTGCTTTATTATTTGGCCGGTGGAATTCAAGCTTTGGGAGTCACCATGTTCATGCTCTTAACTCTAATTTGCTGGTGGCAATATCTCCAAGAGGGAAAAATAAAATGGTGGATTTTATCGCTAGTTGTTTTTCTACTATCACTAGCCTCGCATGAGTTGGCAATTACCACGCCTTTCTTGATGCTGGGAATGGTTTGGATTAAAGGAAAAAATATCAAAATGGTCTGGCCTTTTTTCCTGATACTGTTAATTTTTATCTATCTGGATTTTGTCAAAATTGGTCTTTTACAAAAAGATGCTCAATACCAGGCAGTATTTTCTCTGCCAAAAATAATTAATTCCTTTGCCTGGTACACTGTGTGGGCGGCGGGTATGCCGGAAATGCTGATTGATTTTATTGGCCCCAAGTTATCGCTTAATCCAAACTTAATGAAATTTTGGGGAGATTATTTTAAAATTATTTTCCCGGCATTTTTCTTATCAATCGGATTAATAATTATTTTTATAATTAACTTGTGGCGAAAAAATAAATCAGCTTTACTAGACAAAAAATTTATCTTTCTACTATTTTGGTTTCCCATAGCTATCTCGCCGGTAATTTTACTTCCACTTCATAAATCAACTTACTATTTAGCACCAGCCCTGCCGGCTTTTTGGGGAGTGATAGGTTATCTAATTTTCTCTAATAAAATGAATTTATTGAAAGTGATTTTAATTACTTCTTTGGTGGTGTTGTCAGTGACGTCAATTAAATTGGGTGATCGAACTTATCCGGCGGCAGTTCGTGGTAGGATTGCCGAGAAATTAATTAATAACGTTTTAACTACTTATCCAACTTTACCCAAGGGTGCCATAGTTTATTTCGTAAATGATCCCAGTTACCCGAAAATTTCTGGCGATTGGGGAGGTAGTTCCCGCCAAGCTGCTTATATTTTAAATAATTCCGACGCCCTGCAATTGTTATATCACGATTTCAACCTCAAAGTTTTCTATGAAGATTTAGGCGGTATTCCGAAAGATATTCTTTCCACTGAAATCAAATCCATAGTGGCGAAGATTCAATAAATTCCTAAAAAGGAATATCTTCCACAAGAGCTTGGGGCTCAAAATATTTTCTATAAACACACCATCTGCAAGTTACGCTGACTCCTGGTTCAGGACCAGCCAGAAGTTCATCAATAGCTTTAATAAATGTTAAAAAGTATTCATCATCAATGGGAATTTCCAGCCAAACAGGAGGAAAATGAAGTATGGCAGTATCATTTTGGAATGAGACTTGATCTGGATAAAAAATCAAAAGCCCAAGTTTGGTAATTTTAATCGGCTGGCCGTTTTTTGGATTTTCAAAGGCATATTTATAAGCAGCCAACTGCGTTTTATATTTTTCTATTTTATCTTCTCCCGGCTGGCTGATTTTTAAATCCACCACCATATGCGTGCCGTCAGGATTTTTAACCAGCAAATCATATTTCCCTTTGATGTAAACTGATGTGCCGGGAATAACAACTGATTCCACAAAGCCTTCCTGTGATATAACTTCTCCCTCCGGTAGATTTTTAGATAAGCTTTTAAGGCTTTTCCCGATAAGATTACCTTGAAGTCTGGTATTTATGGCGGAGAAAACTCTCGGCATCGGCATACTGGGTAAAGCAACGCCGCTTTTAACTTTTAAAACATAGCAAAATTTACAATCCTCATAAAGGTAGGCGAAGTCTGAGGGAGATAATTTAAATTGAGGCATATAAGATGCAGTCTAATTCCACTTTAGTCCACCCATTGCCTGCTTGTCCACTAGACGATTCAATGCCTATTATTCTTTTTATTTCTCTCTCTTTCAGTAACTGTTGGATGCTTTTGTGCGTATGATTTTTTAACATATTTACCCGTTTTAGAACTTCTGTATGGCATATATTCTCACCTCCTTTTATCAGTTTAATCGCGCGTCTGCTATTTTGAGGTTGACTGGAATAACTGTCAACTATAAAAATGTATATCAAAGGGATGCTAATTTATACTTAATTCGTGGCTAAAATTTTTTTAAAAATTTGCATAAAAATATTACAAGATTTGTGGTAAAATACTTATGCTAGTTCATAACACTTTTTCATAAAATATGATAAAATCATACTACGAAAAGCCTAAATTTAAACTTTATCAGGCTAATTGTCTAGATTTGTTGGCTGAGTTTCCCGAGAGTTCAGTGGATATGATTTTTGCCGATCCCCCTTATAATCTTTCAAACGGAGGCATAACTGTTCATGCAGGACGGATGGTTAGTGTTAATAAAGGAGATTGGGATAAGAGTAAGGGATTCAAAGATGATTATGATTTCCATTATAAATGGATGGAGGCGTGCCGGAGAGTTTTGAAACCCCATGGTACTCTTTGGGTTAGTGGCACTTATCATTCGATTTATCAGTGTGGACATGCTTTGCAGTCGCTAGGATACCATATACTCAATGATATTGCTTGGTTCAAGCCAAATGCCTCCCCTAATTTAAGTTGTCGTTATTTTACTGCTAGCCATGAGACATTGATATGGGCACGTAAAGACAAAGAAACAAAGCACGTCTTTAATTATAATTTAATGAAAAATGGCAATTGGTTAGGGGATCAATTAAAAAAACCAGGCCTACAAATGCGTTCAGTTTGGGCGATAGGAACTCCTAAACCCATAGAAAAAAAATTTGGCAAACATCCAACGCAAAAGCCAGAAGATTTACTTAAAAGAATTATTCTTGCGAGTACAAATAAAAGTGATTTAATAGTTGATCCATTTACTGGAAGTTCAACAACTGGAATTGCAGCTTATCTTTTGGATCGGAACTTTATTGGAATTGATACCGAAAGAAAATATCTAGATTTATCAATAAAAAGATTTGAAGAATTGGAGAAAAACTTGAAAAATAAACAGCTTTCAATGTATGATCCGGTAAAACAAGGAAAAGAATTTATAATAAATCAGGGATTATCTATATGATTAAAGGTGGAAAAGGAGGAGGAAATACCTTAACTGGTCTTAATTTTGAGAAAGAAAAAGATATCATTTCCTTACTTAGCAAGACTGAAGGATATTCAGTGAAAGATAAGGTTATCTACTATCAAGATGAGGAGGTGGCAAGAAGTTATAAAAAACATTCTCTTTATAATTTTTTAGCTGCTAAAGGGGTTAATTATACAAAGATAATTTCTAAAAAACTTTTACCCGATGAAGCAATATATGTGATCGTTAATAATACATTGTTTGTTATTGAACTAAAGATTCAAAATGTGGGTGGCTCGGTGGATGAGAAGTTACAAACTTGTGATTTCAAAAAGAAACAATATAAAAAGTTAATGGCCTCACTTAATATAGAGGTTGAGTATATTTATATTCTTAGTGATTGGTTCAGAAAACCACAATATAAAGATACCCTTAATTATATAATCGATGTAGGTTGTCAATATTATTTTAATTATTTACCCCTACAGAAATTAGGACTCCCGATTCCATAAAAATATTTTTTGTTTTACTGTTCTTCTCTTAGAGGAGAACAGTTAGTTTATAAACTCTACTGCCTACGTCAGATTTCTTCTGAACGTAGCTGAAGGTAAGAATCAAAATAATTGAAGTCATTAGTATTTACCTATCTAGTTTTTTAGTGCCGATTGTATTATAATGCTAATGTAATACTAGCCTAAGTTTTTACTTGGCATCTTTTTAATAATTTTATGCTTAATTGGACTAACAGAACAAAATCTGGGGTTTTAGTTTGTACCTTGTGTGGTAGTCTAATTATTCAAACTTTAGGTATCTGGTCGTGTTTAAACAATGTTTGTGAGAAACATACAGACCTCCCTACTGAAAAACAGCAAGGATTTGTAGGCGGAATTATCTCTGTTTCAGCTGGGACTGCTTCAAATGTTTCTGGTTCAGTTTCACCTAGTCAAGAACTTGATGGAGGAGGTAGCTACTAATGGTATGGAAGCTGGCTAAAGATTATTCCAATCCCATATAGGGTCCTCGACCGCCAAAAGCTCCGACAGCTCCTAGACCACCCAGGCCTCCTCGGTCACCTAGTGTGCCTAAACCATCAAAGCCACCAGCACCTCCTGGTTATAGATATGTTTGGAGGGAAAGCAAAAAGAGTTGGTAGTTTCTTTCAATTTAATTCCAACTTCTTGGTTGAATATTTCAAAACTAAGGTAATCCAAGCCAAAAGTGTTATTTCAAGCAGCATAAATCTCTTTAGAACTATCATATCTCAGAGATAGATTTCTGATACTATTTAATAGTATTCTGTAGCATGGAAGGTTGCAGCGTAAATAAAACTTGCATGGATTTAAACTATAGAAAAAATATGCTACTTTTCGGTGCCGGTTTTACAGCTAATTTTGGTGGATTCCTTGCTAGGGAGATGTGGGTAAAAATTTTTAATAATCCTGATCTTAATCAGTTAACCAAAGCTAAAGAATTATTCAAAAATTCGGAGAAAAAGTTTGATTTTGAGAATATATTTAGCGAAATAATATTAGGTGACGGATATTCATCTGATGATAAAACTAAATTTGAAAAGATAATTATCGAAACATACATTTCGATGCAACTAATAATAGGACAAGGAGAAAATCAAATCATTGATTCCTGGGGGGTTAACCAGGAAGAACTTAAGGATTTTTTGAGTTTGTTTTTCTTCAATGAAGAGCGGGTAGGAGTTTGTTTCACTCTCAACCAAGATTTATTTTTTGAACAAAAATTTGGCTGGCAACCATTTATTTCAAAAACTAAATGGTTTTCTCAAGAGAGATTAAAGCAATGTGGCGGGTACAAAATATCATACTCAAACAGAGATCCACATATATTACCTAACCACGATGAGCTTAATAGATTTTCAGAAGTTGAACTTGTCACAGAATTAGAGAGTGTTAAGAAGCAGCACAATATTTTGTACATGAAGTTACATGGTTCTTTAGGTTGGGTATCAAGTGATGGTACTAGCAGAATGATAATAGGCAAGAATAAAAAGTCCGATATTGAAAAAGAGCCCTTACTAAATTTTTATTTCCAAGAATTTAAGAAATCTTTAAATCAAGAAGAGGTAAGGTTATTGTTGGTTGGTTATGGATTTCGTGATGAGCATATAAATGAATGTCTTGTTAATGCAATAGATAGTAAAAAATTAAAATTGTATATTATTTCTCCTGAATCTCCTGAACTCTTTCAGGCTAGGATCACACATAAATATCCATATTTACCAGGAGCTTTGAGTGAAATTGATAATAACGGTGTTAAAATTTGGAACGCAGTTGAAGGGTTCTTCCCAAATACGATTAGGGAAATTTTTCCAAGAGATGGTAGAAAAACTAATTTAGCAGAAACTTTAATAAAGATTTTTAAGTAAATATATCTAAATATTACCTATTTTTATGTTTAGAAACTTACAACAAATTGTGCGGCCGAGAGAGTGTTGGCGGCGGATTTTAAGAGTCCTTGTTTTATTTGGTCTTCTGATATATCACTTGTCTTAGTTGGAATATTTTGAGAAGAAATTAAATGTCTGCAGAACCTCATTTTAGTTCTCTTGACTTCGGGTAGTATTCGGGGTAATGTAAATTAATGGATGTAAAATTGGCTGTTTTTTCATCCAGCTTAACGGTTATTAGAAATTAACTGGAGTTATTTCCCAAGAACCCTTGCTTGTTTTTGATTCCTCTGCTTTTGCAACGCGTTTTCCTTCTTGATAGATAGATTTAAGTAATTTGTCATTTTCTTTATTAAGTTTCTTATCTGTCTTTGAGAATGGAACAAAAGATACATCCTCCGGTAGGTCTGGTACGTTTTTTCCACGCAATAGATACTCGATCAGTTTATGTGTCAATTCAATATTTTTAGCGGTTTGTGTTTTTGTACCCATGTCTTATTTTACACCCTTAATACAAATATACTGTAAATTTTTGATTAATACTAGTCAAGCCCGGAATTTTTTGTAAATTCATTTTTGAACTCCTCATAATTTTCCTTAATATCATTACAAGCCTGTGTTAATTGTTGATTTTTGTCTCCTTTGATCCAGGGAAGTGATTCTATTATTTCTTTAAGGCTACTAAATGAAAATTTTGTATGTCTGTGAAGTGATCCAGTTCCACTATGATCATCATATCTTACTATCCTAACCCATTTTCCATTTATATTGATTTCATAAGAAACATTTTGAATTTCTTTTATTTTCTCATTTTCATCTTTTAGAATTGAAAAAGAAATTCTATCAAGCTGTTCTGTGTTAAGGTAAAATGTCCTTTTGTGACTATGCAACCATTCCTTGATTATAGGTTTTCCTGGAAATAATATTTTTCTAGAATGTTTCTTTATTTTTCTTCTCAATGAATAATTTTAACAAATTAAAGGTATGGTGTAATGCGGATTTCTGCTACAATTTAGGGGTGGGGATTACTGCTGCCGAACATCTGGATGCTTCGGCTGGGCTCAGCACGGGTCCTACCGAGGAAATATCTCTGGAGACTGTTAAGAGACGGGCAGTTAAGGGAGTAGTGGCTTTAACCGGCCGGACTTTTATTCTTCAGGTAATAGCGTTACTGGCTACATTTTTACTAACAATTTTTTTAACTCCAACTCAATTTGGAGTTTTCTTTTTGGTTTCAGCAGTCATTAACTTTTTTGCCTATTTTTCTGATATCGGCTTGGCCGCAGCTTTAATTCAAAAAAAAGACCGGCTGGATAAGCGCGAATTAAAATCTGTTTTTACAGTACAACAGATATTGGTATTAGGAGTAATTATTCTAATTTTTTCTTTAACTCCCCTTTTTCAGAACTGGTATAAACTTTCCCAGCCTTCGGTATACTTGCTGTGGGCTTTAACATTTTCTCTCTTTTTATCCTCTTTAAAAACTATTCCCTCGGTCTTACTGGAACGGGAATTGTTATTTAACAAATTAATTATTCCCCAAATTGCCGAGACGATTGTTTTTTACAGTATAGCCGTAATTTTAGCCTGGCAGGGCTTTGGTATTACTAGTTTTACAGTGGCGGTGGTAGCTCGGGGCATAGTGGGAGTAGTGATAATTTATATTTTGCGGCCCTGGCAGCCGGGATTTTTATGGAATAGGCAATATTTAGGGGGATTATTAAAATTTGGTTTGCCTTATCAGGCTAATACTATGCTGGCGATGGTCAAGGATGATGGTATGACCTTAGTCTTAGGCGGTATTATCGGCCCGGCCGGTATCGGTCTTTTGGGTTGGGCCCAAAAATGGGCGCAAGCACCGCTACGATTTTTTATGGACCAGGTGATTAAAGTGACTTTTCCGGCTTTTTCCCGGATGCAGCATGAGAAAAGAGAGCTAGCCAATGCGGTCTCGCGTTCACTTTTCTTTATCTGTTTGCTGGTCTTTCCGGCTTTGGTCGGTTTGGTGTTTGTTTCTGAACCTTTAACCCATTTAATTCCCAAATACGCCCAATGGCAGCCGGCTCTTTTGGCTTTGGCTTTCATCAGTGTTAACTCGGCTTTTGCAGCGGTCTCCACGCCTTTAACTAATATGCTTAACAGTATCGGTAAAATTGCCGTTACATTTCGCTTGATGGTGATGTGGACTGTTTTAACATGGATTTTTGTTCCTTTGCTGGCTAGCCGCTATTCTATTAATGGGGCGGCATTAGGTTTTATGTTAGTGGGAATAAGTTCAATTGTGGCAATTGTGTGGAGTAAACGTTTTGTCAATGTAGTTTTATTGGAAAGCGTAGGCTATCCTTTGACAGCTAGTATTGGCATGGCTTTGGTGATGTTTATAACTGGTAATCTTATTACCTTAAATTGGCTGGGAGTAATTATTTTAGTAATAGTAGGTTTGTTATCTTATATAGCCATGCTTCATATTTTATTGGGTGGCCAAATTTGGCGAGATTTTACAACTATTTATGCCACTTTTAAGAAAAAATAATTTATCTATTCTGTTAGTTATTTTCTTGGGCTCTTTAAGTTGGAGTTTAACCATGGTCAAAAGCGGTTTGATTTATCCTTTTGGGATGGGTTTTTGGGGGCCGAATGGTCATGATGGAGTCTGGCATCTTGCCTTGATTAATAGTTTATCTCGCGGTTCTTGGGAAATGCCGATTTTTTCCGGGGAAAATATTCGCAACTATCACATTGGCTTTGATTTAATACTAGCTTGGATTCATAAATTAACACAAATCCCTGCCATTACACTTTATTTTCAAATCTTACCAACGCTTTTGGCGGTTTTGGTTGGTTGGCTGACTTATAGATTTGTAATGTTATGGCGAAATTCTTCCCGTGAGGCCTTATGGGCCACTTTTTTTGTCTATTTTGCGGGAGATTTTGGTTGGATTGTGACTTTAATTCGTAATAAACAAATTGGCGGAGAATCACTTTTTTGGTCGCAGCAATCTATTTCCACATTGATTAATCCACCGTTTGCCATGTCGTTAGTTCTGCTTCTCTCGGGCGCAATTTTAATTTTAAAACTCAAAAACAAATTTAGCATTTGGCATTTAGCATTGGCAATTATTTTTTTTGGTTTGCTGGCAGAAATTAAAATTTATGCTGGTATTTTGGCTTTAGCAGGTCTTCTGGTAATTGGTATCTATCAATTAATTAAAAGTGGTAAATTTACATTTTTATCTATATTTGGCGGATCAGCAGTTTTATCCATGCTACTTTTTTTGCCCTTAAATAGCGGTTCACAAAAAATGATCGTTTTCCAGCCTTTCTGGTTTTTGGAAACCATGATGGCGGTATCGGATAGATTTGGCTGGCCCAGATTTTATGAGGCATTAATGAATTATAAAACTGGCCATATTTTTCTTAAGCTTATTCCGGCTTATTTTATAGCATTTTTAATATTTTTAGTGGGTAATATGGGAACTAGGGTGGTGGGAGTATATGGAATCATCAAGAATAAATTATGGAGAAAATTTAGCCAGATAGATTTATTTTTATTAGTGATGGCCTCATTGGGAATAATTTTGCCCATGTTTTTTTTGCAATCCGGCACCCCTTGGAATACAATTCAATTTTTTTACTATTCACTTTTTGTGATGTCCATATTATCCGGAATTTGGTTGGCTCAACAAAAAACCTGGCTTATTATTTTAGTAGTTTTATTAACTTTGTCGACCACGATTGGTACTTTGAGCCTTAGTTATTTGCCAATGCGGCCGCCGGCTAAAATTTCCCACCAGGAGCTAGCGGCTCTCAAATTTTTGGAAAAGCAACCGCAAGGCGTGGTTTTAACTTATCCTTTTGATGAATATAAAGCAGAACTGGCGGTCAATAATCCTCCTAGGCCGCTTTATCTATATGCCTCTAGTGCCTATGTGTCAGCCTTCTCCCAACATCCCACTTATCTGGAAGATGAAATTAATTTAAATATTACCGGTTTTGATTGGAGAAACAGACGGGAGAAATCAATGCTGCCTTTTGATAGTCTTAATCAGGAAGAGGTGCAAAAATTCTTGGCTGATAACAAAATTCATTATCTCTATCTGGTATTAAATCAAACACCGGTTTTTGGCCAACGTTTTCGTCTAGGCGAGGGCCAATTAGGGCTAACTAACATATTTGAAAATCAAGAAGTGGTTATATATCGCGTGAACTAAATTCTGTTACAATTATCATGATGTCTAATATATCAGTTGTCATTAATACCTGGAATGAAGAGAAAAACTTACCTCGGGCCATTGCCTCAATAAAAAATTTAGCTAGTGAAATTATAGTAGTAGATATGGAATCTAACGACGATACTAAAGAGATAGCTAAAAAACTGGGAGCGAAAGTCTTTAATCATAAGTATATTGGTTATGTGGAGCCGGCCCGCAATTTTGCTCTTAGTAAAGCCACGGGCGACTGGATTTTAATTTTGGATGCTGATGAGGAAATTCCCGATAGATTAGCTAAAAAATTGCAGAGCATAAGCCAGGATAGTGAGGCTGATTTTTATCGCCTACCCCGCAAGAATATAATTTTTGGGCAGTGGATTAGGCATGCCCGCTGGTGGCCGGATTATAATATCCGTTTTTTTAAAAAAGATCAGGTTTTATGGAGTGAGCTTATTCATTCAGTGCCAGAAACTCATGGTATAGGTCAAGATCTGCCAGATGAAGAACCTTTAGCCATTGTTCATCACAACTATCAATCAATATCGCAATATTTAGCGAGACTTGATCGTTACACTACGGTTCAAGCGAAACTTAAAATAGAAGATGGTTATAAATTTAACTGGCGTGATTTAATTGCCAAACCCAGCGGAGAATTTGTTAGCAGATTTTTAGCGGGAGAAGGCTATAAAGATGGGGTGCATGGATTGGCTGTTTGTTTGCTGCAATCGTTTTCAGAGTTGGTATTATATTTAAAAATTTGGGAACTGGCTAAATTTGAAGTCATAAATCTTAATCCGCATGAAGTTAATAATGAAATAGCCGCTGCCGAAGGAGAAATTGATCATTGGTTAGTTGCTAAAAGAATGAGAAGACCCACTATTCTTACCAAAGTTCTCCGCAGGCTGACAAAATGAAAAAAGTAGCGATTGTAATCCTTAATTGGAATGGCAAAAGAGATACCATGCAATGTTTAGAGAGCATTGAAAAATTATCAATTATCAATTATCAATTATCAATTTATGTAGTGGATAATGGAAGTAAAGATGGATTGGTGGAAGAGTTAAAAGTGCAAAGTGCAAAGTGCAAAATTATAGAAAACAAGGAGAATTTGGGCTATGCGGAAGGGAATAATGTGGGAATTAGAGCCGCTTTAGAGGACGAGGCAGATTATGTAATGATTCTTAATAATGATACGGTGGTAGATAAAAACTTAGCCATTCAATTAATTAAAACAATAGAAAAATATCCTGTTGCAGGAATAGTATCACCTAAAATATATTTCGCCAATGGGTTTGAATTTCATAAAAGTAGGTATAAAAAAGATGAGCTGGGGAAAGTGATTTGGTATGCTGGTGGTTTAATTGATTGGAAGAATGTTTTACTGTCACATCAGGGAGTGGATGAGGTAGATAAAGGGCAATATAACGAAACTAGCGAAATAGATTATGCGACAGGAGCCTGCTTATTTGTTAACAAAGAAGTGTTTAACAAAATTGGTTTTTTTGACAAAAATTATTTTTTATATTTGGAAGATGCTGATTTTTGCCAAAGGGCAAAACAAGCCGGTTTTAAAATTATTTATAACCCTAAAGCAATTCTTTGGCATAAAGTGGCCCAAAGTTCAGGCATCGGCAGCAGCTTAAACGATTATTATATTACCAGAAATCGTCTGTTGTTTGCTGCTAGATACGCCAATATGAGAGCTAAATTTGCCCTGCTGCGTGAATCAATCCGCTTACTTTTTAATGGCAGAAAATGGCAGAAACGGGGAGTGATAGATTATTATTTGGGAAATTTAGGGAAGGGGAGTTTTAACTCATGAATATTTCAGTAATTATTTTAACCAAAAATGCGGCTGAAAAATTAACTGATTGTTTGGAATCAGCAAAAGATTTAGGAGAAATTATTATCTTGGACGCTGGGTCAACTGATAAAACTTTAGAGATTGCCAAAAAATATGGCACCAGAATTTTTAAACAAAAAGCTGGTAGTTATGATACTTGGAGAAATCAGGGAAAAGAGGTGGCAAAAAGTGAGTGGCTATTTTATATTGATCCAGATGAGAGAGTAACTCTGGAATTACGTGAGGAAATCAGCCGACGGGTCCTGCCTCGCGGCAGCCCCACGGCCATTCCACCAGGTAACAACTCTGGGGCCCCTTCCGTGGGGCTCCCCGCCGCGAGTCACCCGTCACCGGCGGCTTTTGCTATTCCGAGACGTAATTTTGTTTTTGGGAAAGAATTACGCCACGGCGGCTGGTACCCTGATTATGTCATTCGTTTGATTAAAAAAGATAAATTAATCCGTTGGGAAGGAGAATTACATGAGCAGCCAAAAATTGAGGGAGAAATTGGTTATTTAAAAAATGCTTTCATTCATTTAAAAGAGGATAATTTAGAAGATATGATTAAAAAAACTAATAAATGGTCAGAAATAGAAGCAAAATTATTGTACGATAGCGGTCATCCAAAAATGACATGGTGGAGATTTGTTAGACCAGTAGTAAGTGAAGTATGGGGCCGGTTAATTTTAAAACTAGGATTTTTAGATGGAACCGCCGGTATTATTTTCTCTTTTTACCAAGGTTATAGTGTTTTTGCCAGATATGCCAAGTTATGGGAAATGCAACAGCAGAAAAATTGACCTAATTATTCTAATTAATCTAATTGACCTAAAATTTAGACATTAAATCATTGGGATTTATTTAGAAATTAGAAATTAAGAATTAAGAATTAGAAATTTTAAATTTATGCGCGCAGCTATTTACGATCCATATTTAGATACGTTGGGAGGGGGAGAGCGGTATGTGATGACAGTGGCTCAAGTACTTATAGAAAACGGTTGGAATGTAGACGTAGAGTGGGGAGAAGACGAAATTAAAAATAAATTAGAAAATAGATTAGGAATAGATTTATCAAAAGTAAAAATTGTTAAAAATATTAATAAAGGTCAGGGTTATGATTTAGTTTTTTGGCTGTCAGATGGAAGCGTTCCAAACTTATCTGCCAAAAAGAACATTCTTCATTTCCAGGTGCCATTCCATTATGTTAACGGCAAATCACTTTTCAATCGATTAAAACTTAGAAAAATAAATAGCGTAGTCTGCAATTCAAATTTCACAAAGCAATTTATAGATCGCGAATATGGAGTAAATAGTGTGGTGATTTATCCTCCGGTTGATGTGGCAAGTTTTAAACCTCTTAAAAAAGAAAATATTATTTTATCAGTCGGTCGATTTTCCCAATTACTGCAAGCTAAAAGGCAGGATGTTTTGGTAGATACATTTAAAAAAATGATTGATGGTGGATTAAAGGGATGGAAATTAATTTTAGCGGGCGGCAGTGATGTGGGGGGTAAGGAAATTGTGGAGAATTTACGAGAGGAAAGCGCTGGCTACAATATTGAAATTAAAGAAAATCCTGATTTTAATCAATTGAAAAATATATATGGCAAGGCAAAAATATTTTGGTCAGCATCCGGCTTTGAGATTAATGAAGAAAAAAATCCACAGAAGGTGGAACATTTTGGTATTACAGTGGTAGAAGCAATGAGCGCTGGATGCGTACCAATAGTTTTTGCGGCTGGTGGCCACAGAGAAATAGTTAATGGCACCAATGGTTATTTATGGGAAGATATTGATCAACTTATAGATGATACTAATAAAGTTATTAGGAATGATAAAAATAGAGTCATATTATCCGAAAAGGCTTTAGAAGATAGTAACAAATATGGTTATGAGCGTTTTAAAGAGGATTTCTTACAAATTATTTAAAAACTGCTGGCCATTTTTCCTGCTGGTGTTAATTGTTTGTACATTCTTCTGGAAAGTTTTTTTATTTAAACAAGTACCAGTCAGTGGCGACTTAGTAGTAGGAACTTATCTGCCGTGGTTGGATTATAAGTGGGGTTATCCTGCTGGAGTGCCAGTCAAAAATCCCATTACTTCCGACGCCATTTCTTTCAGCTACCCGATGCGAATGTTGGCTATTGATTTAATGAAAAGCGGTCAATGGCCTCTTTGGAACCCCTATATTTTATTTGGGACTCCCCTACTGGCTAATTTTCAATCAGCTCCCTTTTCACCCACTAATATTTTTTACTTTTTGTTTGATAAATTAACTGCCTGGAGTTGGCAGATTATCTTGCAACATATTTTAGCCGCTGTTTTTACCTATCTATTATTGCGTCATTGGCGAGTTGGTAAATTTGGATCAATAATTGGTGGAGTAATTTTTGCCTTCTCCGGTTTTAATTTAATTTGGTCAGAATGGAATGCTCATACACTGGCCGCTGCTTTTATCCCACTTCTATTTTTATTCACTGACAGATGGCTAATGCTTGGTAAATGGGTTAATGGAATAGGTATTTCTTTATCACTTACCTTACAAATACTATCTGGCTATCCCCAGCTTCTCATCTACAGTCTGGAAGCAGTGGGATTATTAGTTTTATTTAGAATAAAGGATATCAAAAATCGGTTTAATAATTTGGTATTTTTAGTTATTTTTCTAGTGTTAGGTGTTGGACTTGCAGCTTTACAGCTTTTACCAGCACAAGAACTTTTAAATTTATCGCAAAGAAAAGGTGAGCAAATTCCACAAGAATGGGCATTTCTGTCCTGGAGACAAATAATTACATTTTTAGCTCCGGATTATTTTGGTAATCACGCCACTGCTAATTATTGGGGGCCAAAAAATTATACTTCCAATTTAGGTTTTGTCAGTGTGACTGGTTTTATTTTAGCTCAAATTGGTTTGTTGATGTGGCATAAATCCAAAGAAATTAAATTTTTATTACTCATATTAGCTTTTTCATCAATACTGGCTTTCCCCACCTTTTTATCAGTGGCTTTTTGGAAAAGTGGGGTATTTGGTTTGCAAGCGGGTATCTCCTTTAAATCTTTAGTGATATTTAATTCATCAATTTCCTGCTTGGCTGGTTTTGGTTTTGATTACTGGTGGTCGAAAAAAGGTAAATCTAATATAAAATTTGTTTTTCTGATTCCTATTATTTTATTAGGAGGATTTGGTCTATACGCAGTCTTTGGTTTGAATAATGAATTTAGTAAAGTGGCTCTAAGAAATTTGTTTATTCCTAGTATGGCGTTATTGTTCAGCGCCATTATTATTTTGGTGGCACGAGGAAAAATTAAATTATTGGGCGCAATAATTCTATCTGGTATTTTAATTTTTGAGCTTTTTTATTTTGGATGGAAATTTACTCCATTCTCCTCCCGGAATATTATCTATCCGCCGACTCCGGTATTAGATTTCCTAAACCAACAAGATAAACCTTTTAGAGTGGAAGGGGGGAATGTCGTACCGGCAAATTTATTGATACCTTATAAACTGGAGACAGCTGGCGGTTATGATGCTGTTTATCCTCTTACTATGGCTCAATTTATAGCCGCTGTTAACACGAATGACAGTACTGCTACTCCTCAAGACCGCTATGGCATTTTTTCTAAATTAGATTCACCGCTATTGAATTTAATAAATGTTAAATATTTCTTAATCAAACGGACAAAGTTGGATGACCCCTTTGTTTTTGATAAAAATAGGTTTAGTTTGGTTTTTCAAGATAAAAGTGTAGGGGTATTGGAAAATAAAAACGTTTTACCACGGGCTTTTATGGTCTATAACTGGGAAATGGAAAAAGACCAAAACAAGACTTTGGCAAAAATGCTGGATAAAAATTTCCCTTATTCAGAAAAAATTGTTTTAGAAGAAAATTCACCGGTGGTTTCGGGGAAAGGTAAGTCAGAAGTTAATTGGCAAAAATATTCTGAAACAGAAAGAATATTAAGCGTTAAAACAACTAAAGATGGTTATTTGTTTTTGTCTGATAGCTGGTATCCAGACTGGAAAAAGTATGTCGATGGTAAGAAAGAAGAAGTACAAAAAGCTGATTTTAATTTCCAAGCTGTGCCAATAATTGCGGGTAATCATGAGGTGAAATTAGTCTATGAACCAAACTCCTTTTTTAATGGTTTAAAAATTAGCGAATTTTCCTTATTAATATTGGTTTTAATTATTATAATAAGTAGAATAAGATTAAGATAAATTAAAGATGGGCAAACTGTTAATATTCATTTTTGTTATTGCTCTAGCAGTGCGTTTTTTATATTTTCCAGATAATATTTATTTTGGATTTGATCAAGCTAGAGATGCCTTTGAGTCGTTAGATATTTATAAAAATTTTAATTTAAAAATTATTGGTCCTTCTACGGCAGCGGAAAATCTTTTCCATGGCCCACTTTACTGGTATTTAATTGGCTCATTTTATTTATTAGGTGGAGGTAATCCCCAAATTCCGGCAGCCTTTTTATCAATTCTTAATGCCTTAGGTGTTTTTATTATTTTCTGGATAGGGAGAAGGATATTTAATCCTATGGTGGGAATAATGGCTGCTTTTTTATACGCAATCTCTTTTGAACAAACTCAATACGCTCTTTATTTCGGTAACCCCGCACCAGCAGTTTTGACAATGATGCTCTTTTATGCAGGATTAATGCTACTTTTTTTTGAAAAAAAGTGGGTGGGTTTGCCGACGGCCCTTTTTTTCTTAGGTCTATCAATACAATTTGAGTTTTTTATTATCTATTTATTAGGGGTGATGGGAATATTAATAATAATATTTGGCAGAAGAGTGATTAGGCAGCTAACCTTTCCTCAAATAATTATTTCTCTAGGAGCTTTTTTAGTAGCAATTTCCACCTTTGTAATAGCAGATTTAAAATTTAATTTTAGAACAATAAAAACCTTATTAAATATGACTGGTAATTCAAGGGTAAGTAATTTTTCCTTAACAGATTATTTTGATAAGTTAATAAGGCATATAAACGATAATATTTTAAGCGCTAACTTAATCCATAATAACTATACAATTCTACAACTATTGTTAATAGGTTTAATTATTTATGTGTTTTATTTAATTTTTAAGAAAAAAGATTATCGCCGAGAATTTTCATTTTTAACTATCTGGTTTTTGTCAGGTATCTTTTTGTTCGCGTTCGGTACGCCTAGACTTTATTATTCTAATATTGGTATTTCTCCTGCATTACTACTTATATCAGCCTTTTTGATCTCTAAAGTTTATACTAGGAAAAAAATACTAGCAATAGTTTTATTGATAGTGATATTAACAAGCAATCTAACTCAAGTTTTGGAAAGAAATAAAGAAGGAATTATTAACGATATTTATGTTCAAGAAGGAATGCTTTTAGGTAGAGAAAAACAAGCTTTAGATTTTATCTATACTAAAGCAGAACATAAGCCAATTGTAGTCTCAGCGTTAACAATGCCTTTAAAAATTAATACTACTTGGGCTTATCTTTTTAACTGGTATGGGGGAAATAAATATCACTATCTACCTTTTTGGGCTGGCGAAGCAGCTTTGGGCTATCCTGGTTTTTTGCCTACTTGGAAGTCGCAGGAAAAGGATTATATAATGTTTAGCATTATTGAACCCACGAGGGGAGTGCGTTATGCTTTTATAGAACAATATTTGAAAGAGCAGGAACAATACGGCAAAGTATTTGAAGAAAAAATTTTAGGAGATAAATGGACATCGCAATTAATAGTACAATTACGTAAATGAGAGACACACACGATATCGCGGTTCATCTTCACGAAAATGTGCCGCCTGATTGGTATGAACGGTCAATTAAGCATAATCTTTTACAAAGGTTTTGGCACACCAGGCGTTTTAGGCAAGTTAGTAAATTAATTGAACCAGCAGAGGTAATTTTAGATATTGGTTGCGCTGATGGCACTTTTACTAAAGTGGTGTGGGAAAAAACAAAAGCCAAAAAACTAATTGGTATAGATGTGCTGAAAAGTTCAATTGAGTATGCAAAGAAGAGGTTTAAAAATAATAATGGAATGGAATTTCATGTGGCAGATGCACACAACTTACCTTTTAAAACTGGTGAGTTTGATGCCGTATTTTGCCTTGAGGCGCTTGAACATGTAATAGATCCTTTAAGAGTTTTGCAAGAAATTCACCGGGTTTTAAAAAACGGTGGTTATGCTATCGTACTGGTACCTAGCGAAAATTGGCTTTTCCATAGTGTAGTATGGCCTCTGTGGCAAAAATGGCCTGGAAAAAATATTTGGCAACATACACATTTGCATAATTTTTCTAATGGTTTTTTAGAAGAATTAGTTGCAGAATCAGGTTTTCATCTAAAGGTGGTAAAAAAATTTTTGCTGGGCATGCTATTTTTAGTGAAAGTAAAAAAAATATGATGACATCAGTAATTATTCCTAATTGGAATGGAGAAGATCTAATTGAGAAAAATTTTTCTAGTTGGGTTGATTTGGGGGCGGATGAAATCATAGTAGTGGATGATTATTCTACTGATAAATCAATAGAAAAGTTAAAAGTACAAAGTGAAAAGTGCAAAGTTATTGAAAACAATAAGAATTTAGGATTTGCCAGGAGTGTGAATAAAGGGGTAAAGGCGGCTCAAGGCGATATTATTATTCTTCTTAACACTGATGTAAAACCTGATAAAAATTTAATTAAGGCAATTCTACCCCATTTTAATGATGAGAAAGTTTTTGGTGTCTCTTTTGCAGAAGAGAAATTTTCCTGGAGTCGTGGATTGTGGAAAGATGGTTTCATCCAGCATGAACCAGGCGAAAGGATAAATAATCTTCATGAAACCTTCTGGATATCTGGAGGCAGCGGAGCTTTTAGAAAATCTATTTGGGATGAGTTAGGTGGATTAGATGAGATATATGCGCCATTTTATTGGGAAGATGTGGATTTATGTTATAGAGCATTAAAAAGAGGATATAAACTTTTATGGGAACCAAGGGCCAAAGTTTTACATAAACACGAGGGAACAATTGGTAAGTATTTTAGCAAAAGCTATGTTAATTTTATCCAAGAGAGAAATCAGCTACTGCTGATTTGGAAAAACATTACCAGTAAAAAAATGTTTCGCGAACACATCAATGGTCTAATGGGTCGTCTTCTCCGTTCCCCTGGTTATATCAAGGTGGTTTTAGCGGCTCTTACTAAACTATCTCAAATTAAAAAGTCAAGACTACAGGAAATAAGAGAAGCAAAAGTTACAGATGAAGAAGTTTTTGCGCAATTTAAACAGCTATGATTTCCATTATTATTGTCAGTTACAATACTAAAAAATTTCTTCTTCCCTGTCTTGCTTCAATTAAAAAATTTGCTCCGAAAGATAAGGAAGTCATAGTAATTGATAATAATTCTACAGACGGTAGTGTTGAAAAGTTGCAAAAACAAGATATTCAATTAATTGAAAACAAAGAAAATTTGGGATTTGCGAAAGCAGTTAATATTGGTATTAGAGAAGCAAGGGGTGAGTATTTATTTATTTTAAATCCTGATACTAAGGTTACTAAAGATGCCATACAAAAGATGGTGGAATTTATAAAAGATGGAAATAACGTAGGGATAGCGGCGCCAAGATTGTTAAATCTAGATGGATCTATTCAGCCTTCTTGTTATCACGAACCAACAATATGGGCCGCCATTAAAGAATATTTTTTTAATATTATGGAAGCCTTTAACAAATATGCGCCTAGTGGGAATAAACCAGTTAAAGTTGACGCAGTGGTTGGCGCTGCCATGTTAATTTCCCGCGGAACGGTTGAAAGAGTAGGATTATTAGGTGAGAAATTTTTTATGTATTTTGAAGATCTAGATTATTGCCGTAGAGTAAGAAAGGAAAAATTGGCAATTTATTATTTACCGGAAGCACAAATTTATCACGTTCATGGGGGTGTTACTAGTACGGTAAAGGAGATGGCAAATAGATGGCTGATTGAGTCTTCTAAGTTGTATCATGGATTAATAAGTTATACCTTGCTTAGTTTAATTTTGAAGTTAGGACAAAAATGGCAAAAATCTTTCAGCTGAAAAACACTACAACTTTAACCTTAATAGGTATTTTACTCCTGGCCGCCTTCTTCAGATTTTATAGACTTCCCGAAATGGCAAATTTTGATTTTGATCAAGAGTATACCTCTAATTTCGCCTATGCCGTGTTGCGCGAATTCCCCATCCAACTTATTGGTCAAGGATTATCGGTGGAAGGTTTATTTATGGGTCCCTTATATTTCTATTATTTAGTTCCATTTTTTGCCATCACAAATCTTCATCCCATTGGTGGATTTGTCGCTTCAGTTATTTTAGGTCTAATCATAATTGTCGCTTTTTTCTGGGTGGCAAGCAGCCTTTTTGGCAAAACTGCTGGTTTGATAGCAGCTTTTTTAAGAGCGATTTTATTTATAGAAATAGATCATGATTGGACCATGGTACCTTCTTACAGCAGTGAACTTTTAGTATTAATTACTTGGTATTGCTTTTATAAATATTGGCAAGGCCAGACAAAATTTTTACCTCTTCTGGGATTATCTTTTGGCTTGTATACAAGCATCCATCCCATTTTATTTCCCTTCTATCTGGTATTTATATTTTTATTAATTTTTAAGAAACTTGTGCCCAAGCTTAAAACTATAATATTGAGTTTAGCTTGTTTCCTTATCCCTGTTTTGCCACTAATAATTTTTGAATATTTACATAGTTTCTGGGAGGTTAAAAAATTGTTTTCCTTCTTTTCTGGATCTAGTGGAGGATCGCTGGATGTAAATCGTTTGATGCATTATGCAGAATTTAATTTATTAGAAGCTAATAGGATTTTAAATATTCAATTTCTATCATCACAAATATTTATTATTTTATTCTTGATAATAATCTTTTTATTAATTCGTAATAAGGTTGGATTTTGGAAAGATAGTTTTCATAAAATTATGCTGGCGGCTACTTGGGTAATTTTTATAGTTTATTACACTATACTACCAACCCACGTGTCGGAATATTATTTCTTGGGTTTAACTACTTTGACTCTTCTTTATTTGGCTGGAACCTTAAGTTTATTAGCTAAGAAGACAAAATTATCAAAACTCGTATTAATCTTAATTTTAGTTAATATAACTATTTTTAACTTCGGCCAATTAAGAGAAAGATGGCTTAATCCTTCGCTAGTAACGTTGGTCCACAAAGATGATATCGTCAAAGAAATAATCAAAAGGCAAGACAACGAACAGGAATTTTACGTTTCTTATATTCCCTTACCTGGTTGGACTTTCGGATTTAATTATCTTTTTAAGTATTATGAGAAAATGCCACAGACCAGAGAGGTTAAGCCGCCTGTTTATACCATTGTGATACCAAAATATTTGTCTCCAGATAGTATTGATGTCAGTTCTGGTAATATTGGTTTAATTTTGCCGGATTAAATAAATAATAATAATGCTAGAATTAAAAGAATGCTAAAGAAGATACCATTATTGCTCGTTGGAATTTTGTTAATTGCTTCATTTTTAAGATTATGGCGGCTGGATCAGGTACCGGTTTCCTTGTTTGGAGATGAGTTGGATCTCGGCTATCAAGCATATTCAATTTTGAAAACAGGTCGTGATTATTCTGGTAACTTTATGCCACTCCATTTTCAGTCCCTTGCCGAATGGAGAACTCCCCTTTATTTATATAGTGCCGTACCAACGGTGGCTCTTTTTGGCATTTCTCCTTTGGGGGTAAGACTTCCAGCCGCCATTTTTGGAATTTTAGGAGTTTGGATTTTTTATTCATTAATATCGGAATTATTAAAGGGGACGACGGGTCCTGCCGGGGGCTCGTCCCGCCCGATGTCCTCGCTGAACGCTGCGGGCACTCGTCGGGACTCCCTCCGCCCCCGCCACCCGTCTTTGCCAATCCTTGCCGCCCTTTTCCTAGCCATTTCTCCTTGGCATATTCAATACTCCCGGGCGGGGTTTGAAGTGACACAAATGTTGACATTTTTTCTAGCCGGCCTTTGGTTTTTCTTACGTGGACTGAAAAATGGAAAATGGCTGCCGTGGTCTGCTGCATGTTTTGCTCTAACTCCGTGGGTTTATAGTACGGCTAAGCTCTTTATGCCTTTGTTTCTGACGGCGTTGGTATTGATTTACCGGAAGGAAATATTTAAAGCAGGGAAAAAATGGCTACTGTGGTCAGTGGTTGCTTTATTCTTAGTGGGTAGTCCTATTGCTTATAGCACGGTCTTTGGCGGTGGTACTGCCCGCTTCTCTTATTTGTCTATTTTTACTGATCCGACTGTAGTGCCTCAAATTGGCTGGGATAGGTTACGTGATGCTAAAGTGGCTGACCCCGATGTTAAGTTTGGCGCTCAACCTAGTTTAGTTGATAGGGTATTTCATAATAAATTGCTTTACTGGTGGAATATGTTTGTCCGTAACTATTTGCAAGTTTTTTCCACTCAATTTCTTTTTATTCAGGGAGATTTAAATTTAAGGCATTCCTTAAACGAAATGGGTCAGCTTTATAGGATTGATTTAATTTTCCTGCTGGCAGGTCTCGCCTTCTTTATAGTTTCTCCTGTTAATGGCAAGATGAAAACCTTAATTGTATTTTGGATATTAGCAGCCCCTATTCCAGCTGTTCTAACTCGTGATGGTGGAATGCATGCCACCCGCCTATTTTTCCTGCTACCTACTTTAATATTTTTAATTGCCTTTGGTGTTTATGGGATTTGGCTTAATGTATCTGCTAGGTGGAAAAAAACTGTAGCCTTGGCTATAGGTGGAGTATATGTTTTAACATTTATACTTTACCAACACAGTTTTTGGGTGCACTATCCGTGGGAAAGTGAGAGATGGTGGCATTTTGGCTGGCAAGAGGCTGTTAAAACAATTAAAGCGGAGGAAAATAATTTTGACAAAATTATTATTTCAACTGCAGGTGAGCCTCCGTGGATTTTCTTTGCTGGTGCCTACCAGTACCCTCCACAAAAATGGCAGGAAAATTTTCCTTTCCCCAAAACCGATTTACCGGGTTATGGAT
Source organism: Candidatus Microgenomates bacterium (assembly GCA_016204995.1). Lineage (GTDB taxonomy): Bacteria > Patescibacteriota > Microgenomatia > UBA8517 > JACQJR01 > JACQJR01. The sequence continues at coordinate 247,554 of JACQJR010000001.1, read as the reverse complement.
TAGTTTCTCATCTGGATAAATTCTATTTTGCCTCCCCCCCTCTTAAAAGCGGAATTTACTCCTTATCCGAATTTTTAGATGAGAAAACCCTTTATCTAGCCAATGCTAAGGAATTTAATGTCAATATTATTCAAGAGCCGGGGACACTGCCGAAAAATCTTAAACTTATCCGGGCCATTGCTTATCCTTCCGGCGAGCCAGCATTTTACCTGTTGACCCTTAATTCTCAAAAATAAATTATGCAACATCTTTGGAAGGTATTATTAATAGCTTTTCTATTAAGAGTAGTTTTTGCTTTTATTGTCTGGCATCCGGATTTAAATAACCATGTAGATTGGGGGATTAGATTTTGGCAATACGGGCCGGAGAAGTTTTACTCCCAAAATGTCTGGAGTTTTTCCTGGCCTAATCAACCCCCCGGGACAATTATTATTTTTGCTCTTGTTAGAAAGTTGTTTGAGCTAATTTTTAATTTCTTCTGGTGGGTTAATGTTAATCTGCCTGTTTTTCCCTCTGCCATTATGTTGTTTTTTGAAGAGCGGCTTTACCAAGCCCTTCTTAAATTGCCGGCTATTTTGGCTGATTTAGGCATGGCTTATTTAATATTTAAATTCTTAAAAGGAAAGTTAGGTTTATGGGGAGCCTCATTATTTCTGTTTAATCCAGTGACTTGGTATAACTCGGCGATTTGGGGACAGACAGATGCTACCGTCAACTTTTTTTCTTTATTATCAATAATGCTACTACTTGAGAGAAAGTTAAAATGGAGCATGATTGCCATCTTTACTTCTTTATTTATCAAAGTTTCACTAGTTATTATGGTACCAATTCTGGCCATGGTGGCAATTAAGCAGAAATATCAAATAAAGGATTGGTTAAAATCAATTCTGCTGGCAGCATTAATTGTTGGCGGTCTAACTCTACCTTTCTCCAAGGGAGAACCATTTTCCTGGTTAGTTAATCTTTATCAAACAAAGGTTTTTGAATGGCAATTACATATTATTACCGCTAACGCTTTTAATTTATGGGCGACGCTTGCGGGAATTCATGAGCGGCCCGATACATTATTTTTAGGACCACTAACATATCATAATTGGGGTTTGATTTTGTTCGGCCTGGCAGCTGTTCCTCTACTTTATAAAGTTTATAAAAACCATGATAGTAAAAATATTTTTTGGGTAGCAACTTTAATAGCTTTTGCCGCCTTTACTTTCCTAACTGGCATGCATGAGCGCTATCTTTATCCCTTATTTCCTCTATTTACAATTTTAGTAGCCTGGAACAGAAAATTATTACCGTTACTTGTTGGAATTTCTATTATTCATTTACTTAATCTTTATAATTTCTGGTGGTATCCGCGCGTTGAGTGGTTAGTTAATTTAATGTCGGCTGGAGATCGTTTACTGCCAAGAATATTGGGTTTAATTACCACAGCCATCTTTCTATGGCTTTATTGGTACTTCTTTAAAACCTCAAAAACTGTTAAGAAATGAAGAAAATCATCATACTGGTTTTTCTGGTTCTAGCGTCATCTTTGTTGTATGGTAGTTTGCTTGCCAGAACTCCAGTCCATTTAAACCAAGATGAGTTAGGATTCTCCTTAAACGCTTATTCTGTTGCCAAAACTGGCTTTGATGAAAACGGCAGACTTTTACCTTTTTATTTTTGGCATTTGGGAGTAATGTGGGCCACTCCAATAATAGTTTATCTAGCATCTTTATTTTTGCTGTTTATGCCGATTTCAGAAATAACTATTCGTTTACCCAGTGTAATGGTAGGAATAATAGATGTGATATTGATTTATTTTTTAACCAAAAAGCTATTTAGCAGCGAGAAATGGGGGATGATAGCGGCTATTTTACTGGCCTTAACGCCGGTTCATTTTATCCAAAGTCGGCTTTTGCTAGATAATTTATATATTGTGCCTTTTGTGTTGGGCTGGCTATTTTTAATGGCTTATTATTTAGATAAGAAAAAAATATGGTTGTTATTTTTAGCTGGTCTGGTTTTAGGAATTGGTATTCATAGTTACCATGCTGCAAAAGTGATGATGCCTATATATTTATTAATGACATTTATTTTTCTTTTACCCCAAATTAAAAAACAGAAAAAACTAGTTCTTATTTTAATAGTAGGATTTATTTTGCCTATATTACCCATCATCCCCTGGCTTGTTCAATACCCCGATACTTTAATAGATCAAGTTCGCTATACTCGCCTTTATGATACTAACTTAAATCCCCTTAGTGGTGTAATTTCACTGCTGTCCCCTGAAAATATTATCCATAAAATAGCTATTTTCATAGCTTATTTTGATCCCTATTTTCTTTTTACCAGGGGCGATGTCAGTTTAATTCATTCAACTGCTAAAAGTGGAGTTTTTCTTTGGCCAGTGGTTATATTTTTACCCTTAGGTATTTATCAGGCATTTAAAGAGAGAACAAGGATAAATTTATTATTAATTGTAGGGGTTTTTACTTCTCCGATTGCGGCGGCTTTAGTAGGAGACCATTACCGTATTTCGCGGGCCTTAGTAATGCTGCCTTTTGCCATAATTCTAGCCACCTATGGTATTAAATTTCTTATTTCCCATAAATCTTACTTATTGCGTGCTGGCTGCCATCTATTACTTATACTCATACTCATACAATTTGCTTATTTTTGGTATGACTATATGAAGGATTATAGGATTAGATCCTATGAATGGTTTAAATATAATATCCCGGGTGCTTTGGAGCGGGTGATAGTCGAAAATCAAAAAAAACGAGCTACAGCTATTTATCTAGATAACAGGATAGAATTTATTGATCGGTATTGGCGTTTCTATACAATCAAAAATAATCAAACTCAATTAATGGTTCAAACTTACTATTTTGAACCGGCCGATATTAATTTAGAAAGTTTGCCAGCAAATACCTTAATTCTTTACCATTTTAACGATGTGGATGGCCAAAAAACTCAAATTGGCCCTTTTACAAAAGTAGCTGATATTATTGAGCCTGACGGCACCTCTAGATTCTACTTATACCGCAATTAACATGCTACAATTTAATAGTGGGTAAGACACGTTGGATTTTGTTGGCCATTATAGTTCTAGCAAGCCTTTTGAGGTTGTGGCGAATTGACAGCTATCCAAATGGTTTTACGCCTGACGAAGCCTCTTTTGGTTACGACGCTTACTCTATTTTAAAAACCGGCAAAGATCAGTGGGGTCAAACCTTACCTCTAACTTTTCGTTCTTTCGGGGATTTTAAAGCTCCGCTTTATACCTATTTAGCCATACCGACTGTTGCTATTTTTGGCTTAAACGAATTTGCCGTCAGGTTGCCTAATGCGATCTTAGGTATTTTAGGGGTATTAATAGTCTTTTTATTAGTAAAAGAATTATTTAAAGAGCAAAAAATGGCACTTCTGTCGGCACTATTGCTAGCCGTTTCTCCTTGGCATATGTCTTTATCCAGAGGTGCTTTTGAGGCAAATTTAACGACACTTTTATTACCTTTGGGTATTTGGCTCTCCTTAAAAGGTATCAAAAAGCCACAATTTCTGATGGTGGCGGCGGTAATTTTCGGCCTTAATCTTTTTTCCTACCATTCAGCTAAATTGTTAACGCCATTAATTGTATTAATGTTATTGTGGTGGAAACGGCAAGAAATTAAGAAGACATTATCAGTAAAAATAGCGGTAGGGATCTTTTTACTCTTTTTAAGCATATCATTTTTATCTATTTTTGGAGGTAGTACTAGTCGGGCTGGTGATATTGCTATTTTTAATCCTACGGGTGGATGGGGGGCGGTGGCAGATCGCAGATATGAAGCAGTACAACAAGGCTTACCAGATATAACAGCACGAATTTTTTCTAATAAATTAGTTTACATTACTAGTGAATTTATTAAAAATTATTTTTCCTACTTATCCCCCATCTTTTTATTCACACAAGGGGCTGGTGAGTGGACTTATGGAATGATTCCGGGAATGGGGGCACTTTATTTATTTGAATTGCCCTTCATCTTAGTTGCTATTTGGGCTGTAATTAAAAAACGTGATTTAACTATACTATTAATCGTAATTTGGGTTTTGCTTGCTCCTATCCCAGCGGCCTTGACCAAAGGTCCGGGATTTGCTGCCAACCGAGCAGCTACTATGATGCCGGCCATACAAATTTTTTCAGCGTTTGGCGCTGTTACGTTATTTAATTGGTGGAGACAAAACAATAAGTTGACTTTCTGGCGCTTTTGGCTATTGGGCTATTGGGCTATTGGGCTGGTAGGGATTTTATTTTTCTTGGAATCTTATTTTTATCACGCGCCAATCCATGGAGCGTCCTCAATGCTGTATGGCAGAAAAGAAGCGATGGATTTAGTAAAAAAAATAGAGGGAGATTATAAGCAAGTAATTATCAGTAGGTCTTTATCAGAACCACATATTTATGTGGCGTTTTACAACCAGTGGGACGCGGGAGATTATCAAAAGCAATCCCCAGACTGGCTGCGTTATGAGAAAGAAGGCCGTTCATTTTTAGACCAATTAGGCGAATATCATCTTGGTAAATATATATTTCGTAGTATTAATTACCAAGAAGATCAGAATTTATCAGGAGTTTTATTAGTGGGGCAAAAAGGCGAATTTCCTGAAAAAATAGCTACCCTGCATACTGTTATTTATCCTGATGGTAAGCCTGCTGTTTTAATTGTTGATCCCAGCAAGGAAAAATATGCAGAGGATTATTGATTTCTTCATTAAAAATAAATTTTTAGTTTTAATTATTATTTTAGCCGCTTTGCTGCGTTTTTATAATGTCACACAGTTGCCTCCTGCTCTTAATTGGGATGAAATTTCTCACGGGGTTAATGCTTATTCCATTTTAAAAACAGGTCAAGATGAGTGGGGAGTAACTTTACCTACTATTTTTCGCGCCTATGGAGACTATAAATTGCCGGTTTATATTTATAGCCTTGTTCCTTTTATTGCCATCTTTGGTTTAAATGAATTTTCAGTCAGAGTAGTTTCGGTTTTGGCTGGTTTGGGTACAATAATCTTTACTTATTTACTTGTACAAACCTTATTAAAGAAACAAGAAATTAGTATTTTATCTGCCTTTTTTGTCGCGATTGAGCCTTGGGATTTATTTTTATCCCGTGTTGCGGTGGAAGCAAATTTAGCTCTATTTCTGACTATAGCTGGTAGTTATTTTTTTGTTAGTGGATTGAGTAATAGGTGGCGTCTATTCATAGGTATAACCTTTTTTGGTTTATCAGTTTGGACTTATAATTCTGTCAGAATTTTCGTACCCCTTTTAATGATTAGTTTATTAATTATTTATAGAAACTATTTTCAAGAGATGTGGGAAAAGCAAAGGAAAACTATTGCCTATTGCCTATTGCCTATTGCCCTCCTCTTCCTTCCTATGTTTTGGCAGCTTCTAAATCCGGTGGGCTTGGCCCGCTATGGCTGGGTGGGAATTTTAGATGAGGGGGCGATCTCTCAAATTAATAAAGAAAGAAATACCTCTAAATTACCATCACCCTTGCCTTTGCTATTGCATAATAAGGTTACTTTTGTGGGAGAAAAATTTATACAAAATTATTTCTCCTATTTCTCACCTTCATTTTTATTTTTTAACGGTGGCAGCCAATATCAATTTAATATACCAGGTAAGGGTTTAATTTATCCTACAGAGTTGGCTTTTATAATTATTGGCTTAATCTGGTTAGTTAAAAATAAAAATAAAGAAAGTTTGCTAATTTTATCTTGGCTTTTCTTCAGTCCGATTGCCGCTAGCGTTACTCGTGAAGCTCCGCACGCTTTGCGTAGTATTGTGATGCAGCCGATGCCGCAACTTCTTGCAGCTATTGGTTTGGTAATCATGTGGAAGTGGATCACCAAGAAGAATTTTCAATTAATTGCTATAGTGTTTTATATTGTTTTATTAGCCGCTTTTTTTGAGAATTACATTACTACCTATGCTGGTAAATATCGGGTAGAATATTCTTGGTCTTGGCAATATGGATATAAGGAAGCCGTTAGATTTATCAAAGATAATTATAATAGTTATGATCAAATTATTATGACTAAAAAATATGGCGAGCCACATGAATTTATTTTATTTTACTGGCCTTGGGATCCAGCCAACTATATAAATGATCCCAACTTAATTCGTTTTGGTCAGTCTAATTGGTTTTGGATAGATCGCTTTGATAAGTTTTATTTTGTAAATGATTGGCAAATACCTAGCGGAGAAGATGGAAAGTGGAAGATGGAAAGTGGAGGGGAAGTACCAACAAGTGGCAGAACTATTTTAATAACTAGTCCGTCTAATTATCCTCCTGACTTTCATTTAATTAAAACAATAAATTTTCTGGATGGTAAACCAGCGTTTGATATTTTAGAAAAAATTTAATGAGTAGATTTTTTAAAAAATACAAAATTTTATTTCTTATTTTAGTCATAGCGGCTATTTTGCGATTATGGAATTTGGCAGGTAATCCGCCTAGTTTAACTAGTGATGAGGCAGCTCTGGGTTATAATGCTTATTCTATTTTAAAAACCGGCCGGGATGAATATGGGCAATTTTTACCAATAATTTTTAAATCTTTTGGTGACTGGAAGCCGGGATTTTATATTTATACTGATGTGCCGTTTGTTGCAATATTCGGACTTAACGAATGGTCATTGAGGTTGCCAGGAGCAATTTCGGGAATAATTGCTGTGTGGTTAATTTATTTAGCGGTGGGGGAATTATTTCGTAGCAAGAATTTTCAATTTTCAATTTTCAATTTTCAATTATTAGCAGCTTTGCTGCTAGCCATTTCTCCTTGGCACATCCATTTTTCCCGCGGGGCCTGGGAGGCTAATTTAGCCCTAACTTTAACCCTGGCCGGGATTTATTTTTTCTTAAGGGCTATTCGTGATAGATCTAGCTGGTTTATCTACGCTGCCATTTTCTTTGGCTTAACTTTAATTACTTATCAAGGCGCAAAAATGTCAACAGGATTTGTCGTTTTAGGTCTAGCCTTATTATGGTTTAAGAAAATTCTAGATATACCTAGAAAAGTTTTGATTATGGGTTTGATAATAGGTACATTAGCAGCAATGCCAGCTATCATGACCCTATTTAATGGTAAAGCCGGACGTTTGGAAGTCTTTAGTGTTTTTTCCTATCCTCGCCCACCAGAATACACCCAGGCTATTCTTGATCAAGGCGATGAAAAAAAAGGAGACTTGATTTACTTTTTGTTTCATAGCGAACCATTTAACTTTGCCAGAGGTATTTTGGGAAGATGGATGAATCATTACTCTACGCGATTTTTATTTTTTGAAGGTGATTGGGTGCATCATAATTTAGGCGTTCCTAACGCCGGCGTGCTTTTGTTTATGGACATCTTTTTATTAATTGCCGGCATGATTTTCTTAATTAGAATGAAAGCTAACCCCCAGACTTTATTCGTTTGGTACTGGCTGTTGGTATCACCTCTACCATCTGCACTATCTCGTGATACTGTTCATGCAATTAGAGCTTTCAATGAGGTTATTCCGCTGACAATTATTCTCGCTTGTGGCGCATTTTTTATAATTTCGAAATGGAAAAAAATAATTATTAGTTTATTTATCCCTTTTTATCTTGCTAATTTTATTTACTTTTTTGATCAGTATTTTATTCATGCGCCGATTCATAATGCTAAATATTGGGAGTATGGATATAAAGAGATGGTGGAAAAAATCTCCAGAGTGCAAAAAAATTATCAACAAATTGTGGTGGCACAAAGTTACGAACAGCCGTACATTTATTTTCTTTTTTACCAAAAGTATGATCCCGCAACTTATCAAAAACAATCGAAATTAGTAGAAGGAGCGGCGGGCAAACTTGATGTCGGTTTTATAGAAAAATTAGATAATATCCAGTTCGCTTGGCCTGATTGGTCTAGAGATAGGGGTAAAAAAGGAGTTTTATTTGTGGGTAATACAGAGCAAATTCCCCCTGCAGATTCTAGAGATAGCACTAAATTTAAAGTAGATCAAATTAAATATCCTAATGGCAGTATCGCCTTTAGGTTAGTAGAAGTTTTATGAAGAAATTAATTCTTATTACAATCTTAATATTGGCTGCAATTTTGCGTTTTAACGAATTAAATACTTTACCTGCCTTAAACGCCGATGAAGCAGCCATCGGTTATAATGCTTATTCTTTACTACAGACAGGGAAAGATGAACATGGTAACCCCTGGCCTATTTCTTTTCAGTCATTTAATGATTATAAACCGAGCCTTTTTTTCTATATAGTTTTACCATTTGTTAAATTATTAGGTCTTAGTGAATTAGCTGTAAGAATTCCTGGAGCAGCTTTGGGAGTAGCAACAGTATTACTAGTTTGGTTATTAGCAAAAGAATTATTTCCACAACAGAAGAAATTTTCAATTTTCAAGCCTGAAAGGCCAAGCTTCGCTTATTTTCAATTTTCAATTAGCGAAATCGCAGCTTTGCTACTGGCCATTTCTCCTTGGCATATTCATTTTTCACGCGGAGGTTGGGAGGTTAATGTTGCAACTTTCTTTATCACGCTAGGGATTTGGCTATTTCTTAAAGGCTTAAAAAATAATAAGTTTCTAGTTTTAAGTGTTTTGTCATTAATAGCTTCCTTATACACTTATCACGCCGCTCGTGTTGTGGTGCCACTTTTAATGTTGGGATTATTATTGATCTATAGAAAAGCATTATGGACAAACCGTTCTAAATTAATTCTACCAATTTTAATTGGCGGACTATTAATTATTCCACTTGTGCGAGATTTAACCGGGGAAAAAGGAATTTCCCGAGCCTCGGGAGTTAGTATCTTTGCTGATCAAGGCGTCATAGAAAGAATAAATGAACAACGCGGAGAGCATGGCAATATTAATAGTATCCCAGCGCTAATTTTACATAATAAAATAGTTAATTACAGTTTGGATTTCCTAAATAATTGGGGAGAGCACTTTTGGGGAGAGTTTTTATTTTTATCAGGTGATGAGATTCAAAGAAACAGAGTGCCTGAAACGGGTTTGTTATATATATTTCAACTACCTTTAGTAATCATTGGTCTTTTATCAATTGCTAGGTCCACAGCTGGATGGGGAATAATTTTGTGGTGGTTGATAGTTACCCCTGCCGCCGCCGCCTTAACTTTTCAATCACCTCATGCCCTCCGTGCCCATAATATGGTAATTCCTTTGACGATTATTAGTTCATTTGGGCTGTTGGGGATATTAGATTGGTTAAGTAGATTAAAGTTTAAATTTTTACGCGCAAGTTGCTATCTTTTACTTGTTGTAATTATTTCCTGGGAATTTAGTCGCTATTTACATCAATACTACATTCATATGGTTAAGGAGTACCCATCCTCATCACAGTATGGGGTAAAAGAATTAGTTACTTATGTCAAAGAAAATTATGATAACTATCCTAAATTTGCCATTACTGATAAATATGACCAACCCTATATTTTATTTTTATTTTATCTCAAATATCCGCCAGAAAAATTTCAGGGAAACCATGCTTTAACTCCGCGTGACAAATTTGGATTTTCCACCGTCCGTGATTTTGACAAGTTTCATTTTGAAGAAATTAATAATTGGGATGAGATAATAGGTAAGTATACAAGAGCACTTATTATTGGTACTGACAAGGAAATACCTGATAATGCTAATATTATTCATAAAATTTATTTTCCCAATGGCAAAGCAGCATTTAAAATAGTAGCAAACTAAGATGTTAAAATTATCAGTAGTTTTAGCCACTTTTAACGAAGAGAAAAATATCAATGAGTGTTTAACTAGTATTAAAAACATAGCCGATGAAATAATTATCGTTGACGGTTCTTCAACAGATAAAACACGAGAAATTGCTAAAAGCTTTGGGGTTAAGGTAATTAAAACAACCAACCCTCCAATTTTTCATATTAATAAACAAAAAGGGCTGGAAGCGACTCATGGCGAGTGGATATTACAGTTAGATGCGGATGAAAGAGTAACTAGCGAACTGGCTCGTGAGATAAAACAAGTTATTAATATGAATAATGATGAGTTAGAACAATATCAGCGAAATCTCAAAAAAAAGAAATTGTTTGAGAGACATAAAAAATTATTGGAGCAGAGAGATGATCAGATTGGGGAACGGGAAGGAGAATACGACGGTTTTTTCATCCCTAGGTTAAACTTTTTCTTAGGTAAATTTTTGCGTTATGGCGGAGTTTACCCTGATGGAGTGATCCGTTTGGTCAAAAACGGTAAAGCACATTTTCCAGCTAAAAGCGTTCATGAACAGATTGTAGTAGATGGTCGGGTGGGTTGGTTAGAACATGATCTTTTACATATGGCAGATCCGACATTTGCCAGATACTTACAGAGAAATAGCCGCTACATAGATTTAATTGCAGATGAATTACATATGGATAAAGTAAGTAAGGATCCCTTGCAGTTTTTTAATTACTATCTTGTAAAACCCATATGGTGGTTTCTATTGACTCAAATTAGGCACAAAGGTATCTTGGATGGCTGGCAGGGAATACTATTTTCTTTCTTTTCAGCGTCGAGATTCCCTCGTGCGTATTGGAGATATCTAAACAAAAATTAAAAATGAAAAGTCAAAAATTAAAAGTTTTTATAGATGATAAGCCTTTATCTACGGGTCATGCCTTTCGTGGCATAGGTAATTACACCAGTAATTTACTGGCAGAATTACAAAAAAATAGCGAGGTGGAATTGGTTAACTCACCTAAATTAGCTGATTTAATGCATTATCCTTATTTTGATTTTTTCTTTAACACTTTAAATATTTTTAATAAACCAACTGTCGTGACAATTTTTGATACGATTCCTTTAATCTACCCTAATCACTATCCGAGTGGAGTTAAAGGTAGAATTAATTTGCTATTACAAAAAAGGAAACTTAAGCAGGTTGATGCCGTAATTACGATCTCGGAAACCTCTAAAAAAGACATAGTTAGATTCTTAAATATTTCACCAGAAAAGATTCATCCGATTTATTTAGCGGCAAGCAGTAATTTTAAAACTAAGATCGACAATAAATGGAAAGAGGGGATTAGACAAAAATATAATCTACCCGAAAAATTTATTTTATATGTAGGAGATATAAATTACAATAAAAATATTGAAGGTTTAATTAGAGCTTTTGCAAAAATTAAAGATTCTCTTCCTGATTTTAAGTTACTATTAATCGGTAAATCTTTTCTTGACCACAGTCTAACAGAAACAAAATCTATATTTCAATTAATTAAAGGCCTAAATTTAGAAGAAAAAATTATGATGTTAGGCTTTATTAGTACGGAAGATTTAGTTTACATTTATAATTTGGCCTCGGTTTATTGTCAGTCGTCTTTCTATGAAGGTTTTGGATTACCAATACTTGAAGCTATGGCTTGTAGCTGTCCGGTGGTAGCGGCTAAAACTCAAGCACTAGTGGAAATTGCCGGAAATGCAGCCTATTTCGTTGATCCTAAAAACACCAGTGATATGGGAAATGGGCTAGTATCCATAATCAGAAATGATATGTTGAGAAGACAATTAGTTATTAAGGGGTTAGCAAGAAATAAAGATTTTTCTTGGAAAAAGACCGCCAAGGAGACAGTTAATTTATATAAATCTCTGTGACGAATAAAAAATATAATTATTTAAAGTTTATATTATCCATTTTTTTTACCTGGAAAATTTGGACTTTAGTGTTTTCATCTTTCGCGGTTGTTTTTATAAACTTAAAACTTAATTTTTTAGGGGGAGGTTTAGAACACTATTTGCGATTTCCTTGGTTTTGGTTATGGGCTAACTTTGATGGCGAGCATTATTTAGCAATTGCCCAACATGGTTATGGAAATGGCGAGCAGGCATTTTTTCCCTTATATTCATTATTGATGCAATGGTTATCTTGGCCAATGAGGGGAGATATTTACTTTTTACAGTTGGTAGGTCTTTTGATTTCCTATATTTCTTTCTTTATAGCTCTTATAGGCTTATGGAAGATAATTAATTTGGACTTCAAAGAAAAGATAGCTAAGTTGACAATTATTCTGTTAATTGTTTTTCCCACCTCCTTTTATTTCGGCAGTACCTATACCGAGAGTTTGTTTTTTTCTCTAACAATTTGGTCATTTTATTCGGCAAGGCGCGGGAAGTGGTGGTTGGCTGGAATTTTAGGAGCATTAGCTAGCACTTCCAGATTTATAGGAATATTATTGTTGCCAGTTTTATTAATAGAATGGTGGATACAGAAGAAAAAATTTACAATTTACAACTTGCAATTCCTTTCAATTTTTCTAGTCCCGTTTGGTTTATTTTCTTATATGTATTACTTAAAACAGACGACTGGTGATCCATTAGCATTCTTGCATAGCTTGAGCTATTTTGGTGAGCAAAGGTCAATAACACCTATTTTACTACCTCAAGTATTTTGGAGATACTTAAAGATTATGATGGATATACCTAAAAATGATCCATTCTTTTTTACTTTTTTATTAGAGGTAAGCACAGCCATACTATTTTTAATTTTGAGTATATTTTCTTTTTTCAAACTAAGACTTTCCTATGCTGTTTGGTTACTACTGGGATATTTAGTGCCCACCTTCTCTGGCAGCTTTTCTTCTCTGCCTCGCTATATTTTACCCTTATTCCCGGCATTTTTACTGATGGCAATGTTTCTAGAAAAACAACCACAAAAAATACAAATAGTCATAGCATTATTTTTAATGACATTACTTAGTATCTCAACAATTTTATTTGCTAGGGGATATTGGATAGCATGAAACTACTAACTCAAAAAATTATTAAAAATCCATTAGTTAGCAGTAGCTTTATTATGTTAATTGGTACCAATCTTTATAATGCCAGCCAATTCTTATATCACTCTTTAACCGGCAGATTCTTAGGTAAGGCTTATTACGGAGATTTGGCAGCCTTAATCTCTATTCTGGGGTTGATTAGTATTGTTCAATTATCTTTTGGGTTAACAATTATTAAATTTATTGCTAGTCAAAAGGATAAAAGGAAATTAGCTAATTTAATAAAATGGATTAGTTTATGGAGTATTGTGGGAGGAATTTCTTTGGGATTGATAACTTTAATTATTGCTCCTTTTATTTCTAAATTTCTAAATCTTCAACAAATTTACGGAGTTTATGTATTAGTCCCTACCGTTGCGATCACAATTATTGTTACTGCTTATAGATCAATATTGCAAGGGATCCTAGAATTTAAAAAATATGTCATCAGCTTTATTTCCGAAGCAGCTGCAAAAATCATTTTGTTAATTTTATTTATTGCTTTGGGATTAACAGTTTTTAAAGGAATATTAGCCATTTTTTTGAGTATTATCTTTGGATTGTTAGTTGCTAGATTATTTCTAGGAGAATATTTAAAAGGAAAAAGAGGTGAAAAACCCGAAGTGGCGCCAATAGTCCGTTATTCTATGCCAGTTTTAATACAAGGCTTGGCTTTAACCTCTATGTATTCTACCGATTTAATGCTAGTAAAGCACTTCTTCACTCCTGAACAAGCTGGACTTTATGCTTCTTTAATAATATTGGGCAGGATTGTCTTTTTTGGCGCTTCACCAATTACAAATGTGATGTTTCCCTTGATTGTGAAACGTCATAGCGACGGCGAACCTTATCATAATATTCTTTACTTGAGTACTGTTTTAGTGGGACTGGTATCTTTAAGTATTGTATCTTTATATCTATTTTTGCCATCTTTACCTATTAATATACTCTATGGTCAAGGATATTTGGAAGGAGCGCCTCTGCTTTGGCTATTTGGTTTATTTATGAGCCTATTAGGCCTATCGGTGCTTTTTATTCAGTTTTATTTATCTATTGGAAAGACTAAAGTGGTTTGGTTATTTGTTTTAGCCGCTCTTTTACAGGCAGTCTTAATTTGGTTTCTACATGGTTCAATAGAAACCGTAGTTAAAAATTCTATTATTACTTCTGCTTTACTACTTTTTTCTCTTCTTGTATACTTCCCGTACCATCATAAGAAATAACTTCTTAGTGGTTTTATGAAAAAAAGACATTTGCTTTCCGTTATTGTTCCTGCTTATAAACAAGAGAAAACAATTAAAAAAGATTTGGAAAATATAGATAGAATTCTAAAAGAAGGCTTAAAGGGTCTTGATTATGAAATTATTTGCGTAGTAGATGGCAGAATGGACAAAACTTTAGATAATGCCAAAAAAGTAGAATCTAAGAAAATAAAAGTTTTTGGTTATGAGGTTAATAAAGGTAAGGGTTATACTGTACGTTATGGAATGGTGAGAGCAAAGGGGGAATTAATTTCTTTTTTGGACGCGGGCATGGATATTAGTCCTAAGGGAATTATGATGTTGATAGCTCATATGGAATGGTATGAAGCAGATGTTATTGTGGGGTCAAAAAGACACCCTGTCTCGCGAGTAAATTATCCTTTATTACGCCACGTTTTAAGTTTGGGTTACCATTTTGGGGTAAAATTTCTTTTTGGTTTACCATTAACTGATACCCAAAGCGGCATCAAAATTTTTAAAAGAAAAGTTTTAGAAAAAGTTTTACCGCGTCTTTTGGTAAAAAAATATGCCATGGATATTGAGATGTTGGCTGTCGCGAAACATTTAGGATTTAAGCGAATTTATGAGGCGCCAATTGAGGTAAGATTTGATAAAAGGACAAGCACTATTAAATGGCATACTATTTTCCATATGCTTTTTGATACGATAACTGTATTCCATCGCTTAAAAATAATTCGTTATTATGATGATAAAAATCACCGCCGATGGATTTATGATCCAGAGTTAGATTTTAGAATTAATATTGGATAAAATATCAAGATGGCATTTCTAAAAGAAATATTTAGAGAAACTCAGATGGTAGTTTCTAAAGGGTTATTTGAATTAGTGATACCTCCTATTAAGCTTAAGGAAGTGCAGGATGCTAGTTTGCAAAAAGGATATGGACTAGAGAGACTAGGGCGATGGGGAGGGGCGGCTCGGGAATTTTATACTTTATCTGTTTCATCTGAAAACCCTAAAGATAGATTAGATGGCTTAGTAAATCTTAGTCAAATGTTGATTAATCTAGGAAGGTTTAGCCAGGCAAAGAAATTTATAAAGTCTGGAGAAGTAGAGCTTCAATCACTCCCGGAAAGGGAGCTGTTTTATTACAGAGCGCGATTTTTTGAGAAAGAAGGTTGGATTGCAGATTACGAAAGAGATTTTAAAAATGCAGTAGATTTATTTAATAGTGCAAGGAGAATTGTTTTTAGAAATGATAGAACAAATGAGGAAGAGAAACTCTTTTCTACAACCACGCATTTTTTAGGTAGGGCTCATATAGGGCTAGCAATTCAGGGTGTAAATTCTAACAGTAACTATATTTATTCTCTGGGATATTTTAAGGAGGATTTAGAGAGATACCAAAGTTTAAGAAAAGAAGGTAATCCAGATCCACAAGGAGAAGGTTTACAACATGCTTGGATGGCAGTTTGTTTTATGACTGTTAATCATCTATCTAGTGCGGAGGAATCAATAGATAGAGCTGGTGAACTTTTCCAAGAGTCAATTAAAAATAGTAATCCTCCCGATGTCATGGCTCATTATCATTGCTTAAAAGGCGGTTTATACCTTAAACGCAGTTTAGTTAAAGAAGCACGCAGTGAATTTAATAAGGCATGGTTGATTAGGAAAGCGGGCGTAAAATATCCCAAAGGAGAAGCAGATGCGGCGATAGGTATTGCTGTTAGCTTTTGGATGGAGCGTAATATAAAAGAAGCTTCTAAATGGTTTACAAGGGCAGTTAAGCTTTATCCTCTAACCCTTTTAAGGGTAAGAACATTTATAGCTTAAAATTTTTCATCCTTAAATGATATGAACATTTTAGTTTTTTCCTGGAGAGATCCAAAACATCCTTTGGCTGGTGGAGCAGAGCAGGTAATGCATCAGCATATGAAAGGGTGGATTAAGGCGGGGTATCAAGTGATGCTTTTTTCTTCACGCTTTCCTAATTCTCAACCAGAAGAATATATAGGAGGTGTAAAAATTATTCGCGGAGGTTATCAATATTTAGGCGTTCAAATAGCAGGATTTTATTATTATCTGAAAAATAAAAGTAATTTTGATTTCATTGTTGATCAATTTCATGGCTTGCCATTTTTTACTCCACTATATGTTAGAAAACCAAAATTAGCAGTAATTCAAGAAACCGCTAGAAAAGTTTGGTTTTTAAATCCTTTGCCGCGACCCTTAAATTGGGTTATTGGGTTATTGGGTTATTGGGTTGAACCTTTTATTTTTTTAATCTATAAAAAAACTCCATTTATGACTGGTTCAGAATCAGCAAAAGCCGATGTTATTAAAATGGGAATACCCCCAAAAAATATTGCAGTAATACCACATGGAGTAATAACTACTAAGTTAAAAGTTAAAAGTACAAAGTTAAAAGTTAAAACAGTTGTTTATCTGGGAATATTATCAAAAGATAAGGGTATAGAGGATGCTATTAAATGTTTTTCTTTATTACCACCTACTTGGCAATTTTGGGTAATTGGGAAACCAGAGACGGCCAAATATTTTAATCAATTAAAAAGATTAGTTAATAAATTAAATTTATCCAAAAAGATTAAATTTTGGGGATATGTGACACAAGCCAAAAAATTTACACTTCTGTCAAGAAGTCATATTTTAGTTAATCCATCAGTACATGAAGGATGGGGTTTGGTTAATATTGAAGCCAATAGTGTAGGGACACCCGTGGTAGCCTACAAATCGCAAGGAATAATTGATTCAATTGAGGAAGGTGTAAGTGGAATTTTGTGTAGTCAAAATTCTCCAGAAAATTTAGCCAGTAATATAGTTGATTTATTAGCTAATCAAAAAGAATATCAAAAGTTACAACAAGGTGCATTAAGGTGGAGTAAAAATTTTGATTGGAATAAATCTCGCCAGCAAAGTTTGCAATTAGTTAAAAAAGTTTATAGTTTTTATTAAAAGAATTTAACCAATTATTAATAGTATTTACTACTAATTCATGCCCATATTCATTCCAATGGTCATCAATGGACCAATCAAATCTCTTGTGATTAACCTGCCAGTCTTTTTGGAAAATTTCGGTTAAATCTATAACATTAATATTGAATTTTTTAGCAGCAGTTTTAACAGCCGATCTGTATCTATAGTTTTCAGTTTTATATAGATCTTGATTACCATAAATAGCTTGCCTATCCGTATCTAAAACTAATACAAGCTTAAATTTATTATCTTTACTGATAGTCAAAAATTGTTGAAGTATATATTCAACCATAGATTCCAAAAACTGATTACCATCAAATAACTCTTCCATATTTTTATCTAATTTATTTTGTCTAGTTTCTGCATAAAAAATTTTATTCAGAAAAGGAGAGGTATTGATTAAATCAAGATTAATAGTTAGATATCTGACTAAGGCGGATTTTCTAGCTAAGCGTTTAATCGCTAAATTACTAACCTCCCTGGGTGACTTTTGACTAAAACCTTTATTATTATAGATAAGAGACCAATTGTCTATTCGGTTGTAGCCACTAAGACTTTCTTTGAAATCATTACTAACAATATTGACAAAAACCAAATCCGGTTGGTATTTATTTCCTACAAAGTCCATCATATGGGAATAATGAATTAGGTTGGCACCGGAATGGCCAAAAGTATAAACATCAACATTTTTATTTTTTAACTTTTCATTAAGTAAATATGGGTATGATTTATCATAATTAACTTGTAGAGATTCTATAAATGAGTCACCGATGAAAGCGAAGCGTTTAATAGTTGGTGATTTAGTTTCTATATAATCATAAGGCGAATTCCATCCTTGTTTATTAATGTTAAATTTAGCTATAATTTCGGAGTTTTTACCTTTAATGTAGTAGCCAGTTTGATTAGGAACAAAAAGATTACCTAGATTATTATTGAAATAAATATCAGGAGCTTCGCTAGGGTGTAAAAATGCCCTGATAAACCCTTCCATGATTAATAAAGTAAAAAAGATACTAAAAATAGGAGTGACTAAGATTATAGAAAATTTTCTAATCTTTTTCCTTAAATCAGCTTGAGATAAAACTTTGTTTATACTATCTGCTAATTTTTGCTTTTGCAGCTTTAAAGTAAAAAATGGCCACATGTAATGTTTAAATGATACCAAATATCTGAAGGAGAATATAGTTTCCTATTGACAGGACGGATGGCTTATACCTATACTAGGTTTAGGGAGATGAGAAGTTTTTTAATTAATTTTTGGGTCATTTTACTTTTACTATTAGCTTCCTCTAATGTAATGGCTACTAAAACTGTTTTATTAACCCCCTCGCCTACTCCCGTTCCTACACCCGTTGATTCTTATCAACTTTTTTGGCCCTTATCGGCTGGTAAAACCGCTAGTGATTCCTTGTATTTTTTAAAATTCTTTAAGGAGTCATTAAGGGGATGGTTTATTTTCGGAAACTATAATAAAGCAGAATACAATATTACTCTTTCAGAAAAGAGATTATTAGAGGCAGAGAAATTATTGATGAAAAATGATTATCAAAATGCCAAAAAAACCCTTGATTTTGGTAAAAGTAAAGTAGAAGAAGCATTAAGTTTTACTCAAAAAGCAGCAGACCTAAAATCTGTAAATATGTCGATTTTAAAAACTAAATTTATGATGTCGATTGATAAACAAAAGATATTGTTGAATTATTTAATTACTCAACTATCAGATGATCAAAAAGGTTCCCTTAGCGAATATATCAACTATCTAGACTCCGTTAAAACCAAACTTGCCCAAATTGAGTAGTATAATTATTGCATCTGAAGAAAAATCTCTTTTTATCTCTACTAGTTGCGCTAATTTTTTTAATTGACGGCATTTTGACTAATAGCCATTATGGTTTGTCTTGGGATGAACCCGAGCACTTTCTAAGAGGCCAAGGTTATTTAAGATTATTTTTAACTGGTAAAGCAACTTATGAAGGTTTACCTCCTTACCAACTAGACAAAGCCCGATCTGATCCAAATTACCACTCTAGAAGCTATTATCAGCATGATGCATATGGTGCACAAACATGGTTTGTTGATGACAAAGGTCATCCTCCCCTAAATGATATTTTATCAGCCTTATTTAATTATATTTTCTATCAAAAACTAGGAATAGCGGGTGATATAGCTAGTTATCACCTTTTTAATATTTTTATTAGCAGCCTTTTAGTGGGATTAGTTTTTTTATTCGCTATAGAAACTTTTGGTTTAGGGCCCGGGATATTTTCAGCTATTTTTATGGGTAGCTATCCGCTTTTTTGGTCCGAGAGTCATTTTAATATTAAGGATCCTGCTCAATCATTCTTTTTTGTATTAACACTTTATCTATTATGGAAAATCTTTAACAAACAAAAAATTAAATACATCTTGTTTGCAGCTATCGCTGCTGGTTTAGCTTTTAGTGTAAAATTTAATATTTTATTTTCGCCATTTATTGTTACGCCTTGGGCGTTATTGCTTCTAATTAAAGAAAAAAAGAAATTTGTCAGTTTCCTTTTTCAAAAAAATGTACTTTTAATATTATTAATCTTTCCTCTTATTATGCTAACTATTTTGATAGCTATTTGGCCTTTTCTTTGGCAAGATATTTTTGGGAATTTAGTTTTAGTTTTTAGCTATTACAAGGAATTAGGTACAGAATCTTCATTCGATTTTAATCCTCTCACGGCTTGGAATTTTTATGCTGCCCGTTGGATTTTGTACACGACACCACCTTTAATTCTAATTTGTTTTCTAGCAGGATTAATTAATTGGAGAAATAATTGGTATAAAAATAATTATGTTTTTGTGTTATGGTTTTTGATTTTTATTGTTACAGTAGGTCGGGTTAGCTTTCCTAATACTTCTATTTATGGGGGGGTTAGGCAAATTATGGAATATATCCCCGCTATGGCTCTAATAAGTGGGGTAGGTGCGGATTGGTTGCGTCATCATTTTATTAAATTTTTGCCTAGATATTCTATCTTAATAAATTGTCTATTCGTGGCAAGTTTATTATTAATTAGTATATATCCTCTTTATAAAATTCATCCTAACGAAAATGTTTATTTTAATTTTTTAGTTGGTGGGTTAAAGGGTGCTTATCAAGCGGGTATCCCTTCAGCCGGAAATTCCTATGGTAATGCTTATTGGCAAGTTATCCAATGGCTCAATAAGCACGCTGAACAGAACTCTAGAATTGCTTTAATACAGGGAACAAGTCTTAATATCGCAACTAGCGAATTAAGAACAGATTTAGATTTTTCAAATAGTTATTGGACTGGTATTAATAGGGAGGGAGAATATTTAATAGAACTTACGCCTGCTAAAATTTTAAAACTATTCCCTTATGCTTGGGATTATGTAGACACATTACTTGAACCGGTTTATGAAGTTAAAGTTGATGATATGGCAATTGCCAGGGTATGGAAAAATGATTTAGAACATACCAAACTGGAATATCGAAAACCTGAAGTGTTGTACAAGGGTCTAATTAGTCAAAAAATAATTGATAGTGAAATTATTTTTAAGTTAGAAAAACCAGTTTTGTTAACGAGATTAACTTTAGGATATATTGGTATTGGTTGCCAAGGAAATAATGGTGACATTTGGACTTCAGTTGATGGTATTAAATTTAGTCAAGAAATAGAGCCTATTCCAACAGAGCAAGTAAGTGAACTTACAAAAAAGGACAATACTATTTATTATTATTTTTCAGCCAGACCTGCTAAATATATAAAAATTATAGCCAAAGACGCCCAATCTTGTCTTCTACACGATCCTGCTATAGAATTATCTATTCTAAAAGATTGATAATGAAGCAGCAATTAAAAATAGGTATTATTTCTCATAACTACCCCTCTTCCTCCACCGATAGGCAAAATGCAGGCATATTCGTCCACGATTTTGCTGGTGAGTTAATTAAAGAAAAACAAAATGTTTTTGTAGTTTGTCCTGGCAAGAGAGATAGTAAATTGAAAATTCAAAAGGTGCCTGTTTATTGGTTTGGTTGGGGAGTAAATAAAAAATTAGGTCAATTAAAAATTTGGCATCCCTTTATGATTTATGACCTAATTTTATTTTTTATTAAGGGTTTACAAAGAACCAACCAAATTATGGAAGAAACAAAGCCTAACATTAATTTGGCAATGTGGGCTTTTCCTGCCGGATTATTTGCTTACTTTGTTAAAAAAAAGTTTGGCATTCCTTATGCTATTTGGGTATTGGGGTCAGATGTTTATGTTTACGCTAGGTTTCCGATTGTTGGATATTTAATTAAGCAAACTCTTAGAGAAGCAGATTATTTATTGGCTGATGGTATTGATTTAGCTAATAAAGTAAGGATTATTTCAGGTAAAAAATGCTTATTTTTGCCATCAGCCAGTCAGTTTGTTAGTAAACCAGCTACTTCAATTACTAAGAATAAAAACAAAATAACTTTATCATTTATTGGTAGAATGGAATTGGTTAAAGGACCAGATATTTTTTTGGATGCTCTAATCAAGATTAAGGACCAGATTAATAAATTTGAAATTCACATGTTAGGAGATGGTTCTCTTTTGAAGGGTCTTAAAGAAAAAGCCCAAACAGAAGGTATTTTTAATTTTATTAAATTTTATGGTAACGTTAATGATAAAACTAAAATTGCCCAGGTTTTAGCAATGTCAGATTGGTTGATAATTCCCTCCAGAAGTGATAGTATTCCTTTGGTTTTTTCCGAAAGCATGAAAAATGGTACCCCACTAATTGTTGCCAGCTTGCCAGATCTAAAATACTTGGTTCAGAAATATCATATTGGTTTAAATTTCAAATCAGAAAGCGTAGAACAGTTAGCTCAAATATTAGCTACCTTGCCGAGTAAAAAATCACAAAGAGTAAGTTTTACTAGAAATACTAAAAAAGTTGCCGAACTTTTTAGTATTGAAAAATCGGTTAGAAGTTTTTTGCAAATAATACATGAATAAAAATTCTCAAAAAGTATTAATAGTTGGAGCTGGTGTAGCCGGAGAAGAATTATTAAACGAGCTACGTCTTCATTTTAAAAAACAATATCAAGTTGTTGGTTTTATTGATGATGATAAAACCAAAATCGGCAAAGACATCAAAGGCGTTAAAATTTTAGGTAAAATTGATGAATTACTACTATTGATTAAAAAATATTCTGTAGACGGAATTTTAATAGCGATTCCCTCCGCTGAAGGAAGTACCATCAGAAAAATTTTAGAAGCGTGCCGAGGGGCGAGAGTATTTTTTAAAATTGTTCCTCGTACCCTAGAGATGGTTCAAGGAAAGGTAAAACTGGAACAATTCCGTGAACTAAAAATAGAAGATTTATTCGGTAAGGCTATTGTCAAAAAAGAACAACCAATTTTTGAGAGTGAGTTCAAAGATAAAACTCTGATAGTAGTAGGAGCAGCTGGCTCAATCGGCTCAGAAATTTGTCGTCAGCTTATTCAATTTTCTCCTAAAAAATTAATCGCTTTTGATTGGTGGGAAAATGGTTTATTTGAGTTAGGGTTTGAGTTAGCAGAACTAGCATCGGAAGGAAATTTTGAATGCATGGTTGGTAACATGCAGGATAGAAGAAAAGTACAGGATGTAATAAGGAAGAACAGGCCTGATGTCATTTTCCATGCCGCCGCTTTTAAACACGTACCTTTAATGGAAAGCCATCCCTTGGAGGCAATTCGCAATAATGTTTTTGGTACGGAAAATCTAGCCAAAGTGGCTTACGAAGAAGGAGTGGAAAAGTTTGTTTATATTTCTACTGACAAGGCGGCCAGCCCTCAAAGTGTGATGGGAACGACAAAGCTCGTGGGAGAACATATTTTAGCCAGTCTTAATGATCTAGGTAGGACTAAATATTGCGCTGTCAGATTTGGTAATGTGATGGATAGTCATGGTAGTGTTATGCCAATCTTTAGAAAACAGATTGCCAGTGGCGGTCCTGTTACGGTAACTGATACTAGAATGACCAGGTTTATGATGACTATCCCAGAAGCAGTGCAATTAGTGCTTCATACCAGCGTCATCGGTCGCGGTGGAGAGATTTTTGTGCTAGACATGGGTGAGCAATTTAGAATCGATGACTTGGCCAAATTTATGATTCAACTAGCTGGATTTGTTCCTGGAGAAGAGATTCAAGTTAAATACATAGGGCGACGGCCGGGTGAAAAAATTACTGAACAATTAATCGCAGAAGATGAATATCTAGAGAAAACTGGTCATGGTAGAATTTTTCGGGTTAGTCAGCATGCGGCCAATATTGATCTTTATGATTTAGCTGATTTAAGAAAGGCAGTAGAGAGTAATAATATAGAATTAGCTCTAATGACTTTAAATAAGTTTGTTCCCAATTTAACAAATCATAATTCCAGTAATGGTGTAATTCCTTTCTCTCGTACCAATATTAAGCGGATGGAGGTAAATGCGGTGGCACAAATTTTACAAAGTGGTTGGTTGACGATGGGAGAAGAAACAGTTAAGTTTGAAGAGGAATTTGCAAGTTACGTTGGGGCAAAATATGCCATCGCAGTTAATAGTTGTACGGCAGCTCTTTTTCTTTCCCTCAAGGCTTTAGGTATTAAGACAGGAGATGAGGTGATTGTACCGGCCTTTACTTTCCCTGCGACAGTTTCTGTAATTGTTCATGCTGGAGCCACACCAGTTTTTGCTGATATTAACAAAGAAAATTTTTGTATGGATCAAAAATCATTGGAAAAAGTTATCACCCAAAAAACGAAAGCAGTAATGCCAGTCCACTATGGGGGGAATCGGGCAATAATAGAAACAGATCTGCCAATTATTGAAGATAGTGCTCATTTGATTCCTAAAAATGGCGACAATACTAATTCTTTTACCCGTTGTTACTCTTTTTACGCTACCAAAAATATGACTACGGGTGAGGGCGGGATGATTACTACCAATGATGAGAAAGTGGCCGATTGGTTAAGGAAGGCCCGGTTGCATGGTCTGTCGCGTGATGCCTGGAAAAGGTATCAACTTAAATCAAAATGGGTCTATGAAGTGGAATTTCCTGGTTATAAATTTAATACCACTGATATTAATTCAGCCTTAGGTAGGGTGCAGCTGGCTCGCCTTGATCAATTTGAGCAAAGACGAAAGGAAGTAGTAGCTCTTTATAATGAATTATTAGGATTTAATAATAAAGGGACTCATCTTTATCCGATATTAGTAGAAAAGAAGCGTGATGAGTTTTTTGAATATATGAAAGAAAATGGCGTTGGTTGCTCTTTCCATTTTCTAGCCCTTAATAAAGAACCAGCTTTTGCCAAATATAATCATGCCAAACTTCCAGTGACAGAATATATAGCTTCTCGGGTAGTGACTCTACCTTTAGATGCCGTTATTACTGACGAAGAAGTTGAAAAGGTAGCTAATTTAGTTAAAGCCTTTCCTAAAGGCTAGATTTAAATTATGGTAGAAAGATTAATATTCAATCCAAACGAAAGGCCAGAGCAATTCACTTCTGTAGCGGAAGTTAGAATATTATCTTCTTATGTAACTAACAATAAACCAATTGAAAATTTTGGCCCATTTATTACTAAATCAGAAGTCAGACTATCAGTTCTCTTTGCTTATAATTTTGCTGAAATATCGGCGCTAATAAAAGATTTGTTTAACTATGAGGAATCAGAAGTGGAAAGAATTGGCTACGACATTCGTGGTTTTAGAAGTTATGAGGTAGCTGGTTTAATATTAGGTACAATTGGAGCCTTAGAATTTCATCGTATCCGCAAAGAAATTATTACGTTTAATAATGGCAGGGCAAGGTTAATTTTAGAGGATTTAAAAGGAGATAAAAGAGATTTTATTTTAGAGAGGGGTGATGGTATTTGGATGCCGCAATTTATTTTTCATACCTATGAAACATTGGAAGATGATACTCGTTTAACGGTGATAGCTAATACTCTTCTAGATCCTTCTAACCCGGCGACTGCTGACACTTATTCTCGTGAGGTTTTCGAGTCGATAAAAGAAAAGCTGTAAATTATTTTAAATGTTTGACCAATAGGATTTGAACACTTTCTCCAAATTCTCGCGTTGATGATGTTTTGCCGCTAGCACATCAATGAAGGGTTCAGCTATCTTTCCTAAGAAGCTTCCCCTATTCTTCTCTTGCCAAAAAATTTTAATTCTGTGCGCATATCTTTCTTGGTTTTTACGATGAGAGTAGAAAAGCACCCTTGCCCATTTTATCCTATCATCTTGGTCAAATTCTCTAATGCTTTCTTTTATTTGATACAGGTGATTTTCATCTATAAATGTGGTATAAGCTTCCAGATAACTTTCCATAATATATTCAAAGTCTATCTTAGACAATGGTTTGCTATTTATTAGTTCTTCAATATTTCTTGCTTCCTCTGCCGATTTAGCTAAAGTGCCTGCAGGAAGTCTTCTTTTAGGCCACCAACGCCTACCACCTTTATCAGTTATGCTGGTCTCTGGAATATCAACTAATCCTAAATCAACGTCAAAAGCCAATTCTTTGGCATCTTGATTATCTCCACAGGCTAAAAGTACTATAGTTGATCCTTCAACGGCTAGTTTGTTATAAACCTCGTCAAGTTGATGTTTTTCCTTTAACGGTTCATCTCTAAAAATATTACTAGCAAATCTTTGTTGAAGAAAAAAGGTGTGAGGATAAAGGTAGCCAGCAGGCCAGTTTTTTATCTCATCGGTTGATAAACTAATATTTTGCCAACCACCAAAAAAGGGGATATCGCGAACTACAGTAGTGGAACCGGTTAGTTGTCGACGGTCAAGATCATAAGACAAGCCAATATAAGGTTTTTGATTTAACTCTCCACTATGACGGAGTCCATGAAAAATTAATAATTCTAAGGCTGATTTTATATCCTCTGGTAACTCTGAATCTTTACTAATTTCCTTTAATATTTTTCTGGCTGCTCTATAGCTTAATTGATCATGGTGGAGTTGTGTTTGATTTTCAAGTGGCTGATCAATAACTATCTTTTCAGTTGTTCGGCCCAGATCATGTAACAATGTAACGGCGGTGGCAATAAAAATAGTGGCATTATCTATTTCAATTTCTCGTCCTTTATCGTCTAATAGACAAGTGATAGCTTCAGCGTCATGGATAATATTGTGACTTTCAGAAAGTATGTCCTGTTCGTTATTCTGTAAAAATTCTACTGTTTCTCTAACTAAAATGGCAGCATAGTTAGAATTTTCTTGATTATTAAGCCATCTGCTTAAACTATAGAAAGCTTGATCCAACTCTTCTGAGGTTTTTTCTGGCTTTCTAGTAATAAGTTTGGTGAATGATAAATTAAAAAAGTCCACTCTTTTTAATAAATTAACTGGTGGCTGAATAGCCTTTTTTACTATTTCAGGATTGAGTGACATATTGAGAATTCTAGCAAAACTACCTTTTATATGCAAATTTTTGTAGTAATTTCTTCTTTAAAAACACTCTAGATGATAGAATACATAGAAGCTGTTTCAAAACTTCAGCCATCGGCTTTGCTTTGAGGCCTAGCGGCAGCTTGTAGAAAGGTTTTGAAACCGCTTTATAATACATGACTCTAAAGCAGAAAATTCTTGTTTTTTTAGTGCCTGTAATTTTTTTAATAGCAGGTATTTTAACCTTAAATGACTATGGTATTAATTGGGATGAGCCAATTCATTTTCAAAGAGGTCAGGGTTATCTTTACTACTTCTTAACTGGTCAAATTGAGCAAAAGGGCCGATCGATTTCTCAAAAGCCAAGTTTTTTCAATGGTTATGATGTTAAAGCCCTTTACGATTGGGATGGGGGACATCCAGTTACTAGTGATCTGTTGGCAGCAATTTCTAATTTTATTTTTTATCAAAAATTGGGATTAGCAGGGGATATCCAAGCTTATCATTTATATAACTTATTTATTTCAACCTTGGTAATTTTAATTGTGGCAATTTTTGCCTACCTTACTCATGGAATTTTTGCCAGTATCATAGCCAGTTTGGTAATTACTACTTATCCTTTATTTTTTGCCGAAAGTCATTTTAATATCAAAGATCCACCAGAAACAGCTTTTTTCGCCTTAACTATTTTCGCTTTCTGGAAATCTTTGGAAAAAGGTAATTGGAAATGGTTGATAATAGCCAGTATAGGCGCAGGTTTAGCGTTGGGGACAAAATTAAATATTATCTTTTTACCATTTATCGTTATCCCTTATCTATTCTTAAGATACTTTCAATTAATTAAAAGGGGACCGAAGATTATTTTGAATTCCATTAAGAAAATTCCTCTACGTTACAAGAGGATGCTAGTGATATCTCCCTTTATAGTAATTGCGATTCCTTTTATTACTTGGCCATTTCTTTGGCAAGATACGTGGGATCATATTAGTAAAGTATTAAATTACTACCAAGATATTGCTTTAGGTTTCAATTACCAACCGGCCGAATACCGTATTGGAGGATTTAATTTGTACCCCATCTTTTGGATTATAGTAACTACACCCCCATGGGTTTTGTTGCTAAGCGGTGTGGGTTTAATATATGCCATATCCAAGCCCGGTAGGGAAAAAACTAACTGGTTATGGTTATTATGGTTAGGTATACCTATTTTTCGCGTTAGTCTGCCAAATACCGTAATTTACGGTGGCGTTAGGCAAATTATGGAATTTTTGCCAGCGATGGCACTTTTAGCTGGTTTAGGAGCGGAGTTTATAAGGAAGCTATTAAATAAAAAGTTGAATTTTTGGATATCAGTTATCATTTTATTAGCTTTTATTCCACAACTAGTAGTTTTAACTAAGATTCATCCTAACGAAAATGTTTATTTTAATTTTTTAGTTGGTGGGTTAAAGGGTGCTTATCAAGCGGGTATCCCTTCAGCCGGAAATTCCTATGGTAATGCTTATTGGCAAGCCATCCAATGGATTAATAAAAATGCTCCCCCAAATGCCCGTCTTGCCTTAGTCCAGGGGACAGGTCAAAATGTGCCTTTAATTCAATTAAGGCCGGATATTGATTTTTCCGGCACTAATTGGACAGGCATCAATAGGGGTGGAGAGTATTTAATGGAATTAACTTATCAAGGAGCGGCCAGGCAATATCCTTCGGTGTGGGATTATCTGGAGAGATTTTTAGATCCGGTCTATGAAGTTAAAATAGACAATATTGCTCTGGCTAAGGTCTGGAAAAATGATTTTGAACATACCAAACCCCATATGAGAAGGAATGAAGTCTTAGATAAAGATATCAGATCAAACTGGAAAAATAATATTTTAACGATTGACGCTAAGAAAAATGTGGAAGCAACCAGGATTGTTTTAAATCGTCAGGACATAACAAGATGTCTCAAAAATGGTTATGTGGAGACTTCGCTTGATGGTCAATCATGGTATAGAGAGGTTGAGCCTTTAGGTACAGAACAAGTTATCTATCAATACGACTTAGGTAAAAATAGTGTTAACTTCTATTTATCTGGCAAAGAATTGCGCTTTATTAAAGTTATTACCTCGGAAAATAATTCTTGTTTTTCAAATAATTCCCAAATAGAGATTTATATTTTACAGTAACATGCAACTTTTTAAGAAGATTGCGATTTTCGTCGTACCAATTTTATTTTTAATAATTGGAATTATAACGTTATCCGATTATGGTATTGATTGGGATGAATCGTTACATTTTCAAAGAGGACAGGCATATTTACATTATTTTTTAACTGGTAAGAGGGATTTTTTAGATTTGCCTTCATATCCAGAGTTGCGAGGAACCTCTGATTTTATAGACAGGGCCGGGGAATCGCCGCTTTATAAAAATAGCATTAAAAATACTAATCCTACTGATCCTTCTTTTCGTCGCAGTTATTATCAGTCTGATGTTTTTAACTTTTCTTTATTTGTTAACGGATTTGATGGAGGCCATCCGCCTACTAGTGATATTTTTTCTGCCTTCTTTAACTATATTTTTTATCAAAAGTTGGGCGTCACAGATGATATTGAATCATATCATTTATTTGAGATAGTAATAGCCTCTTTATTAGTTCTAGGGGTAGGAATTTTTGTTTATTATAACTTTGGTTTATGGCCATCAGTAACTGCCTCTTTATCTCTTGCTCTTTATCCTTTATTTTTTGCTGAAAGTCATTTTAATATTAAAGACCCAACCGAGGCTTCTTTTTTTGGGTTATCTATTATTAGTTTCTTTTTTGGCGCTAAACTTAAAAATTTCAAGTTAATCGTTTTATCAGCTGTGCTTGTCGGTTTTGCTTTGGGAACAAAATTTAACGCTTTATTTTTACCACTTATAGTAGGGCCCTGGTTTGTTTTTGGTTTGCTAACCAAAAAAATCACATTGAATTTAAGAATAATTTTATCCTTATTCTTGTTTCCAGTAATTGTTATAGGTATCTTCTTGGCTTTTTGGCCATTTTTATGGTCTGACTGGGGAAGGTTAGGAGAAGTAATTAATTACTATCAAGGTATTGGTTTGGGTACACCGACCAGTATGGAAAAGTATATATTGTTCGGTTTTAATACTTATCCTATCAAATGGATAATTTATACTACTCCCTTACCAATTTTAATTATGAGTGGTATCGGTTTATTGTTTTCCCTTTATTTATTAATTAAAAGGAAAAGTGATATAGCCTTGTTAACTTTACTTTGGTTATGGGTGCCTTTAGCACGAGTGTCTTTGCCTGGGGCAAATATTTACGGAGGAGTTAGACAAATTATGGAATTCTTGCCTGTACTGGCAATTATATGTGGGATAAGTATTTTTGGAATATTGCACATCAAAAATAAATTTTTGTCTGCATCAGCTATATTAGTTGTAGTTCTATCATTTATTTTTATAGGCAGAGAATTAATAGAAATTCATCCTAATGAAAATGTTTATTTTAATCAATTAATAGGTGGTTTATCCGGTGCCCAAGAAAGAAATATTCCTTCTTGGGGTAATAGCTACGGCAATGTCTACTTACAAGGAGTAGAATGGTTAAATCAAAATGCGCCGGCAGATGCCAAATTAGGGCTGCCAATTAACGTTATGACCAACGTGCCTCGTTCTAAGTTAAGGCCGGATATATATTTTTCTAATTCCTATCCGAGTGGACCACAAAGGCAAGGTGAATATGTGATGGAGATAGCCCATGATTGGCCGCCTAAGTCTTGGTATGGTTTTGCTTACTACGATATGTTTTTGACTCCGGTTCATGAGATAAAAGTTGATGGGGTATCTTTACTAAAAATCTGGAAAAATGACCTAGCCCATACTAAGCCTGGTTTTGAAAAAGAACGGGAATATATGGTTAATAACCTTGGTATTAAAGATAATATAATTAAAATAGAACTTAAACAAGAAATATTCCTAACTAGATTGGAAATTAAGCATCTTGATAAAAACTGTGATAATCACCAAGTGGGTGGTTATATTCGTGTGTCTAATGATGGGATTAATTGGAGACAAGAACCAGAAACTATTGATTATCCTCAAATACCTACACAATGGTTAAAGAGCGATAAAAACACTTTTGTCTTTTTGCTCCCCGCTAGAAGTGGAAAATTTTTATTTCTAGATACTCAAAATCCTGATTCATGTATTCTAAAGATTACTAAAGTAAAAGTTTTTGGATTATCACAATGAATCCGTTCCTAAAATTAATGTTACAATCAAGAGTATTTTTTCTGCTGCTAGCTTTTATTGCTTCTTCATCAATACATTTACAGGAAGGTTATCTGGGTAAACAAGTTGATAACCTAGCTCCCTATTGGGTTTGGATTTGGGCTAATTTTGATGGTAGGCATTTTTTAGATATTGTGACTAATGGTTATCAAAATTTTAATTTTGCCTTTTTTCCTCTTTACCCTTTACTAGTTTATTTGTTAAATATAATTTTCAAAATTCCTTCTCTCTATGCTGGGATATTAATATCATTAGTTTCCTTTTATTTAGGCTTATGGGTGGTTTATAAAATAATTAGGATTGATTATCCAGAAAGATTGGCAAATTTTGCCCTGATATTGTTATCTTTTTTTCCTCTGGCGTTTTTTTATCAGGCAGTTTATCCAGATTCATTATTTTTGTTATTATCTACTTCAAGTTTCTATTTTGCCAGACGTGGCCGTTGGCATTTGGCAGGAGTTTTTGGCGGCTTAACCGTTTTGACTCGTTTATCTGGACTTGCTTTGCTACCAGCTTTAGCAGTGGAATGGTATTTACAAAACGAGGCGCTTTTTAAAAAGAAAAAATTTTTTATTTCAAAAAAATCCATGATGAAATTTTTAAAAACTGGCTTCATTGCTCTATCTTTGACAGGACTGGGAATAATTATCTATATGATGTATTTACAGATATTCTTTGGTGACTTTCTCCTTTTTCAAAAGTCAATGATCGCCTGGCACCAACAAAGGTTTATCATGCCAGCCCAGACAATTTTTAGGTATATAAAAATACTAATTTATGTTGACAAACATCTACTTGTTTATTGGATAGCAATATTAGAATTAGCGACAACGATTTTATATATAGCTTTATCAATTTTTGTTTTGAAAAAAGTGAGACTATCTTACGGTGTTTTTATGTTGGTATTACTTGCTTTAATTTCGTTTACCGGAGTTTTAGCCGGTACTCCGCGATATATACTTCATCTTTTCCCGGGCTTTTTAGGCTTGGCTCTATTAATAAAGGATAGAAAACACGTAATATTTATTACTGGAGTTATTTATTTAATTTTAGGATTTTTACTAACTGGTCTTTTTACTCGGGGTTATTTTGTGTCTTAATGGTTTTCTGCCAACTGCTATTAATCCGATACCAAATGGCCATTCCACATCTTGCGATAGTAAATAAGCGAGCATGTTATTGATCAGTTTTGGCAGTGGTTTAACGGCAGATTCTGTTGTCTTGGCGGGAACAACTTTCTGCCACAAACTTTGCAGTAAAGAGATAGGTAATAATAGACCATCCACAAAATATAATTTCTCAATAGCAAAACCTACTTTAATTAGTTTATTTCTTAGCTCAACTTTGTCATATCTTTGGCGGGTATGAACATGTTGATCATGAATAGTCTTAATCCATTTATTAGCTGGCAGGCGGATAATTAATAATCCATTGGGTTTTAAAACCCGAAAGAATTCTTTCAAAGCTTTTACATCATCTTCTACAGCCCGATGATAAAGAACATCAATGGAAACTAACAAGTTAAAATAATTTTCTTTAAAAGGTAATTTAATGACAGAGGCCTTTTTGGTTTTAATACCTCTTTTTTGGGCAAATTTTAATGCTCGGGAACTAATATCTATTCCAGTTACATCTCCAAATTTAGCTAGTTTTTTAGCAAATAACCCCGTACCACATCCAGCATCTAGTATTTTCAAGGCATGGCTTTTTCTGAAATATTTTCTAACTAAGTTGATAATAATTTTGTGCCGTGAGGTATATAAAAAATGAGATGACTCATTTTTGTAGATATTTTCATATTCAGCAATTTCCATAAGAAGAATGCCTTTTAATTAATTTATCAATAATAATTAATTTAATCCAGAGGAAAATTAATTCTCTAAAAGTTGACAATAGTCTCTCAAGCTGAAAAAATTGTGATTGTCCCCATCTTCTCTCGTAATGGTGTATTGATACCTGGCGAAATTTAGCGCCCTTTAACTGGGCTTTCTTAACTAATTCAATGCAAATTGAACCGCTGTTACTTTTTAAATCTAAACTTTGTAGTAATTTTCTCCGTATTAATCTAAAATCACAATCAACATCATAGACTGGAATCCAAAATAACCAACGAGTAAGAAAGCTATAAATGTTACCAATTACGATTCTGATGCTAGGATCATTTCTGGACATCTTAAATCCATTAATAAAATCTACATCATCAGTCATTAAACTTAGCAAAATAGGTAATTCTTTGACATCGTATTGTCCATCCCCATCAGTATAGAAAATTAAATTTTTAGTAGCAGATTTAAAACCACTCTTTAAGGCGGCGCCATAGCCCATATTTTTCTCATGAAATATTAAGTTAAGATTTTTATATTTTTTGGCTAAATTTTTTAAAACTGTTTTACTATTATCCTTTGACCCATCATCAATGACGATAACTTCACAATCTGAAGTTATGGATTTGGCGGTTTTAAAAGCATCTTCTACTAATTTTTTAATACTGTATTGGTCGTTATAACAAGGAAAGAATATAGATAGCGAAGAATTATTCTCATTCTTAAATGAAGACATATTTAATTAGTAGGTTCTACTTTTACTTTAACGCTTCAAGGTGAGCGTCTACCATCATAGATATTAATTTTTTAAAATTTACTTTTGGTTGCCAACCTAGAATCTTTTTTGCCTTGCTATAATCTCCAATCAGAGGACCAGTTTCTGTCGGTCTGATAAAACGTTTATCAACCTTCACAAAATTCTTCCAGTTTAAGCCAACATAGGAAAAAGCTTCTTTGCAAAGTTCGCGAACTGTATGTGTTTCTCCTGTAGCAATAACAAAATCATCAGGCTTTGAATATTGCAACATTAACCACATTGATTCTACATAATCGCCAGTAAAGCCCCAATCTCGTTTAGCATCTAAGTTTCCCAGAGATACCTTGGAATTTTTGACTATTGGTTCGCCTTCTTCGTTTAAATAATCTGAATTTTTAATGGCTAATTTAGCACAAGCAGCAGCATAAGTAACTTTTTGAGTAACAAAGTCCATACCCCGGCGGGGTGATTCATGGTTAAAGAGAATGCCACAAGCGACGAATATATTGTAGCTGGCGCGATAAATTCTGGCAATTGAATGGGCGTATAGCTTGGCTGCGGCATAGGGATTGGCCGGGTTAAAAGGGGTGTTTTCATTTTGGGGGATTTCCTTGACCCAACCAAACATTTCACTGCTTGAAGCCTGATAGAATCTGGCATGAGGCGTGATATGTCTAACTGCCTCTAGGACTCGGTGAGCGCCAATGCCGGTGATTTCAGCTGTATGCATTGGTTGCTTAAATGATTCAGAAGGGGAAGATTGGGAAGCTAAATTGTAAACCTCATCGGGATTAACTTTTTTAATAATAGAGGCCAACGAAGGTGGGTCTAATAAATCTCCATAAAGTAAATTAACTTGCTGTTGGATATGACTGAGATTGAGATGTTTATGGTTACTAGTTTTTCTAATGATGCCGGAAACTTCATACCCCCGAGATAAAAGGAATTCAGCCAAATAAGATCCATCTTGGCCGGTAATTCCGGTAATTAAAGCCTTCTTTTTTCTAGCCATATATTATCTTAAAATAGTATCTTCTTGATCTTAGAAGTATAATCTAATTTACTCTTTGTGTAAACAATAGTTTCGGCAAGTAAACCGGTAGAAATCAACTGTACTCCGATAATCATCAGTAACATCCCCAAGAATAGTAATGGATGTCTATACTGGATACTACCGGTAGTAATTCTTAACCAAAGTATATAAGCACCGATGACAAAACCTACAAAAAATGATCCTAATCCTAACCCGCCAAAGAAATGGCTTGGTCTTTGGACGTAACCAGTTAAAAAGACAATAGTGACTAAATCTAAGATTCCTTTAATGCCTCTTTCCCAACCAAACTTGGTTTTGCCATATTTTCTTTGTCTATGGGAAACGACAACTTCACCAACTCTAAAGTTTTGTTTAGCAGCCAGTATTGGTATAAACCTATATAGCTCTCCATATAAATTTATACTTTGAATAGCCTCCTTCTTGTAAGCCTTAAAGCCACAGTTAATATCATGGAGTTGAACATGGGTTAAAAATCTAGTTAAGAAATTAATAATCCGAGATGGTATTACCTTACTTAAATTAGGATCCAATCTTTTCTTTTTCCAACCTGATACCAAATCATAATCTTGACCTATTTTATCTAAAAATAATTTTATATCAGCGGGATTATCTTGTAAGTCTGCATCCATGGTAAAGATAAGATTTCCTTTAGCATGGTCAAAACCTACCTGAAGTGCTATGGATTTACCAAAGTTACCACGTAATTGAATTATTTTTACCCTTTTATCAAATTTTCTAATTTGTACAAGTTTGGTAAAAGTTTGATCCGTTGATCCATCATCCACGAAAATAATTTCGAAAGGATTATACAGCCCTCTTAATGATGTAATTATTTCTTTATAAAGAATAGTAACTGACTCTTCTTCATTTTTGGCAGGGATAACGAAGGAGAAGCTTTGTCTCTTTGCCATTGGTTGCAAATTGCAGTCTAATGAGTATATCATATCAAAACTAAATGTTAAAATTGAAAAAGCTTCCTTTGGTTTCTGTCATAATTACCACCCGAAATTCTGCTACGACTTTAAGTGCTCTTTTAGAAAGTATTAGAAAACAGACCTATCCAAAAATAGAAATAATTTTAGTTGATAATAAATCAACAGATAGAACTACCGAAATTGCTAGAGAATACACCAGAAAAGTCTACAACAAAGGTCCAGAGAGGTCGGCCCAAAGAAATTTTGGTGTAAAGCAGGCTAGTGGTAAATATATTTTAATACTTGATTCGGATATGAGATTAACTAAGCTGGTAGTGGAACAATGCGTAAATAAACTAGAGAAGTCCCCCTTGATAGGGGCTTTGGTAATTCCTGAAAAGTCCTTTGGTGAAGGTTTCTGGACTAAAGTTAAAGTTTATGAACGAGAATTTTACTTGGGAGAGTCAGATATTGAGGCAGCACGTTTTTTTAGGACAAATATTTTTCGAAAATCTGGTGGCTATGATTTATCAATTACCGGACCGGAAGATTGGGATTTACCTTTAAGAATGAAAAAAGATGGAGTAAAAATTTCTCGTATTAAAAGTTTTATCTTGCATAATGAAGGAAGATTTTCCATAACTCGCTCTGCTAAAAAGAAATTCTATTATGCTTCTCATGCCTTAAGTTATTTACAAAGACATCCGGAAATGATTAGCAGCCAAGGTAATTTGTTATTTAGACCAGTCTTTTTTAGGAAGTGGCGTAAATTAATTAGTCATCCGGTATTAGCCTTTGGACTTTTATTAATGAGGAGTGTGGAGATGACTGGAGCATTATTGGGATTAATAGCGTCAATTTTATATTCCAAGAAGCATTGACTTTATTCTAATTAATTCGTATATTATGAAGGAAAATTAACAATGGCGAAAAACGGTCAGACTAAAGCTGTTGCCAAATCTCAAAAATTCTTAGTTACTGGCGGTTCTGGATTTTTAGGCAGCTATGTAGTAGATAAGCTTTTAGAAAAAGGTGTCTCTTGGGATAATTTATTTATTCCCCGTTCTCGTGATTTTGATTTAAGAAAAAGGGAAGTTTGTACAGAAGCAGTTAAAGGCATTGATGTGGTGGTCCATCTCGCTGGTATTGTTGGCGGCATTGGTTTTAATAAAGAAAATCCTGGTTCTATGTTTTATGACAATTTATTAATGGGGGTTCATTTAATGGAAGAAGCCAGAAAAGCCGGTGTTAAAAAATTTGTGGCAATTGGTACAGTTTGTTCTTATCCTAAATTTACTCCAGTACCATTTAAGGAAGAAGATTTATGGAATGGTTATCCGGAAGAAACTAATGCTCCTTATGGTTTAGCTAAAAAAATGCTTCTTGTTCAAAGCCAATCATATAGAGAACAATATGGTTTTAATTCAATTTTTTTACTGCCAGTTAACTTATATGGTCCTGGTGATAATTTTAGACCAGAGTCTTCCCATGTTATTCCAGCTTTAATAAAGAAATTTCTAGAAGCTAGAAATAGTAATTCCGGCGAGGTGGTAGTTTGGGGAACCGGTAAAGCCACGCGGGAATTTTTGTACGTAGAGGATGCAGCAGAAGCGATAGTTTTGGCCACTGAAAAGTATAACAAGTCAGATCCAATTAATCTTGGCTCCAGTTTCGAAATATCAATTGGCGATTTAGCCAAACTTATTTCTCAAATAGTTGGCTTTAAAGGGAAAATAGTTTTTGATACTACCAAACCCGATGGTCAACCTCGTCGCAAATTAGATACCACTCGGGCTGAAAAAGAATTTAGTTTTAAGTCTAAAACTGATTTTTACACAGGGCTTAGAAAAACTATTGCGTGGTATGAAAGGGCCTTAGCTTGGTATGAAACGAAATTTGCCTAAAGAGTTAAGAAGCCTTCGCGTAGCTATAGTTTCGCATATTTTTGCCACCGGGCCTGCCCTTGATTTAGAAGAATATCTTCAAAATAAAGTCCGCTTGCTTGTTTTTATTGGCCATCCATTTTCTTATAGAAAAGAAATCAATTCTTTTTATAGATCTTATCTTAGAGGCAAATTAATTGGTAGCCGGTTAGCTTATCCTTGGAGATTGCCAGAACCTTTAATATATCTTAAAGATGCCTTTTATACTCTATTGTGGATGCTGAAACAAAAAGGTAAAATAGATCTTTACATTGGCTCAGATAACTTTTCAGCTTTCCTTGGCCTAATCCTAAAAAAGTTGGGAAAGGTAGAAGAGGTAGTTTTATATACCATTGACTATATGCCACAAAGGTTTAAGAACCCCCTTTTAAATTTCTTGTATCATTTTTTTGATAAACAGTGTTTGAAAAATTGCCAAGTTATTTGGAATGTTTCTCCAGTGATGGCGACTGCTCGTGAAGAATATAGTGGATTAAAAATTAGTGACTGTGCGCCACAAATTTTAGTCCCTTTGGGTATGTGGTATAAGCGTATTCCTAAATTGCCATTATCCAAGAAAAATAGATATCAGCTTATATTTATGGGTCATCTGTTAGAAAAACAAGGGTTAGATGTGGTAATTAAGGGTATCCCTTCTATCTTAAAAAAGATTCCTGAAGCCAAGCTTGTTGTAATGGGTACAGGTGAATATGAAAACCATCTAAAGAATTTAGCCAAGAGATTAAAGATAGAAAAACATGTTTTGTTTACTGGTTATATAGAGAGACATGAGGATATAGAAAGAAAACTTGCCAGAAGTGCTTTAGCTGTAGCCATGTACAAGCCCGATCCGGCCAGTTTTACTAATTGGTCTGATCCTGGGAAACTAAAAAATTATTTAGCTGCCGGCTTACCTATAATTCTAACCAGCGTACCGCCGGTAGCTAAAGAAATAAAAAATGAAAAATGTGGGGTGATTGCCGAATACAATGAAAAAGATTTTAGCCAACAGGTGATTAATTTACTTAGAAATAATAGTAAAATGAGAGAATATAGTAAAAATGCCGTTAAGTGGGCTAGGCAATTTGATTGGGATTTAGTTTTTGCCAAAGCTCTCATACAAACTCTGGTATAGTCATCTTATTATAATCTTTAAGGTATTCGTATATACCCATATGATTAGTACGGAAGTTGGAGTGGGTATATAATAATCTTGGCCATGTCTACACTTAAACTTTTTAAAAAAGATTTTTATCAAAGGATAGGTGGGCTGGCGGAATTCGATGGTAAAATGGTTCTGGATATTGGTTGTGGTGATGGTGAGGATGCCAAAGAAATTGCTAGATATGCCTCTAATGTAGTTGGTTTAGATATTACTATTCATCCTAATTGGAAAAAAAACAGTCATAGGGTAGAAAATTTAAAGTTCTTAAAAGGTGATGCTGAAAAATTGCCTTTTAAGTCCAGCCAATTTACGGGTATTTTCTTAAAAGATGTGCTTCATCATGTTAATAATCCAGAGAGGGTTTTAAAAGAAATTAAAAGGGTTTCTGCTCCTAAGGCTATAATCATTTTAATTGAGGGCAATCGTTATAATCCTTTATTTTATATTCATATGACTAAAATTGGTGGGCATGAACACTTGCCGCAAAGTAAGTTCAAGGGTTTAATATTAAAATATTTCTCCGACACCAATTTTATAAATTTTGAGAGTCATTTTGTGCCCTTCATAAATGTTCCTATATTTAAAGCCATAATTTTTTTAGAAAAACTATTTGATAAATTGCATTTCTTAAGATATTTTCTTTCTTACAACTGCGCCATTATATATAACGATAAAGTATGAAATGGGGAAATATCTTCAAACTATCAAAAATTGATTTTTTCTCCCTACTTGGTATTTTTTTTCTTTGTATTCTAAGCGTAGGTCGAATTATAAATTATTATTTTTTCTATGACGATTTTTTCTTATTCTATGCTCTACAATTTCCCACTGATAAAGATAGCATTCTGGCAGCTACAGATGCTTCGGGCTATCATTTTTTACAACCCTTTTTTACTCCCTTATTTCAGCTCTTCGGCTATGAAGCAAAAGGATATTATATAATCTCGTTCATTTTATTTCTCCTTTTTATACTTGTTTTTTATTTTTTTGTAAAATCATTATTATCTAGGAACCAAAGTTTGGCTCTTTTTTCATCGCTAATTGTAGCTAGCGGGTACATTGGTGTTGAAGCTCTGACTTGGAATATGGGCGCTGGCCCCAACAATACAGTTTTTTTAATACTCTGCTTGTTATCTTTTATTTTTATAACTTCCTATCTTAAGAAAAATAAATCTACATATTTCAATCAATTTAAACTTGTTTACTTATTGGGATTTATCGTAAGCGCTCTTACAGCTATTTATTTTTTTCAATTTCGTTCCTTCCTTTTATTTGTTTGGATACCATTACTAATACTTACAATTAACAGTATTAAAAAATTGCCAAAGTCTTTTTTATTTCTTCTGTTCTTTATTTTTATATTAGGATTTTTCTTTTATAAAGAAAGCTTAGGGTTTAATTCTAGTAGAGGAGCCCATGTTAACTTTGATATCGGGCAATTTATGGAAGTTTATACCAGAAATATGGGCAATATATTTTTCCCAGCGGAATTATTAAACTATATAGCAACGAATCAAAAATTTAATTTAACTGTTATTGAGGTATTTGCCGGCATTGTAGGATTATCTTTTATTCTTGCGACAATAATAACCTGCTTTATAAAAAAAATTAAAGAACGGTCATTATTATTTTTCTTTGGGTCAACGATTATTATTAATCTATTTATTCTTCAGCTAGCGATTAGTTTGGTGATTGTTTCTCCGGCCGTGTGGTATTCTAGTCATAGATTTTACATAGTTATTTTTCCTTTCTTGGCTGGATTTTTAGGCACAATTTTGGTTATTCTGCAGAGAAGAAGTAGGTTTTTAACCCTATTCTTCCTGGGATTTTGGATTATCAGCCATGCAATTTTGTCCAATCAAGTCATAAAGGATAGGTGGGAGAATCCAATTAGCCACTTGCAATATTTTTATCAAACACTACGCGAGTATGTTCCCGAGATGAATAATAATGATGTTTTATTAATCACCCAAGGGGAACCAACACCGGTCAGTATTTTGGTTTCTGCCAGAGATGCCAATGCTTTGGCGATGCCAGCTGGATTTTATGGAAAAAGGACAGATAATTTTAAATTAGTTTTGTCTCCGGCTGAAGCAGTAGAAACTCTTAATAAACTGAAGGTTTCAGAAGACCATCTGTATGCCCTACATTATAGGAGAAGAGAATTACTTAATGTAACAGAGCAGACTAGAGAAATTTTAAAAAATGGTAGGCAAATAAATCTTGGTTGGGATTTATACAATAGGGTAATAAGTTTTAATAACCTTTCTTTGCCGACCTCAGCCCCCTTGTATCTTAATATGCAATTTAAGGTCTATCCCGATTTTCCAAGTAATAATTATTTAAATAAATCTAATCAGATATTATCTAAAGATCTAGAAAAATACTTTAAATTACTCTTTAAAGAAAATGTTTTATCAAAAAATATAAGCGTTACTACAAAAGAAGAATCTTTAAGTTTTGAACATGAAGTTTCTAATATAATTGACGGAGATTATAGTACCACTTGGATCCCCAAAAACTGGCATCAAGGTGGATTATCTATATTGCTAGATTTAGAAAGGGAGAGAAATATTAATCGTATTGTTTGGTCCTCCTCCCGTACTGCCAGTTGGTATGCAAGATTGCCCTCGGATTATAAAATTGAGTTATCAAAAGATGGATTTGACTTTCATGAAGTAAAAACTGTCAAGTCTGCTCCTATCATAAAGACAGGCGAATTTTTTATTGACGAAATCCCAGAACAAGTAGCTAGATTTGTTAAAATTACTATTAATAAAACCAGAGGAGGATTGACTCCGGCGATTGACGAAGTAGAATTTTTTGATAGCAATGATAAAGATATAAATTTTAATGAATACTTTTTAGTTAAACAGAATCCTCAAGACTATTTTTTTAGTAAAGAAATAGCCCGGCATTATTTGAAAGAAATACTAAAAAACTTTATTAATTTAGAAATTTCTTGGAGAGTTGATGAAAACACCGATTATCCGGTGGGGCGATCAAAAATTATTCCAGTTGAGATAAATAGAATACAAAATATTCATACGATTTTACCGATATATATTGGCAAAGAAGTAAAGTCATTAAAGATTCAAGTATTAAATTTCCCGGCAAAAATAA
This sequence comes from Candidatus Microgenomates bacterium, assembly GCA_016204995.1. Taxonomy (GTDB): domain Bacteria; phylum Patescibacteriota; class Microgenomatia; order UBA8517; family JACQJR01; genus JACQJR01. The sequence continues at coordinate 206,097 of JACQJR010000001.1, read as the reverse complement.
ATATTAGAAAAGCGTCACTTTTTTACCCTAAACTAGGAGATCTAGATAAATGAGATTTAAAACTCCCAAATTATTTATATTGTTGCTGTTTTTAATTCTGCTTACGAGATTATCTTTATTTAACCCCAACGGGCAATATTTTTTTGGAGATGAAATTTTTTATAAGCGCCTAATTAATACTTTGAAACAAAGCGAGAAAGAAAAAAATCCAACACTTTATTTTCAAGGCGTCTTTGGGATTAATGCCAAACCCGGTTTTGGAATTTTATATTCCATTCCAATTTGGCTTGAAGTGCAGAAGCCGAATGTCCCATACGGGACAATGCTGAACCTAGTTTTTAATTCCTTAATTCCCATATTTGTTTATTTGATTCTCCAAAGGATAGTCAACCAAAGTACGGCTATCCTGGCTACTATAGTATTAATTTTTTCCATCTCTTCCATTTTCTATATACGACATATGTTGCCTTATGACGCTAGTTTGGCAACTTTACTCTTAGCTTTATATGTTTTTATTAAAAGAAAATCAGCCTTAAATTTTGGAATAATTAGTGCTGTATCTTTTCTTATTTATCCGAGTAATTTTTATTATCTTATTCCAATACCATTTTTACTTTTTATTTACAACAAAAGATTTAAATTAAAAAAATCGGTTTTTTTTGTCGGTGGCTTTGCACTAGTTGTTATTTCTGCTCAATTAATATCAATGGCTATCGGCGCAACACCATCTTACTTTGATGAGGCACAACATTTATCGGGTATTGTAACACAAGGAGATTTTATACCGGTCTTACCGTTTTTAACTGAATATGTTCGATCATACGATGGGATACTGGGTTTATTAATTATTGCTTTTGCCCCTCTAATAATTTTTCTTAAAGAAAAAAAGAAATTTTTTCCATGGATAATTTATTTGATTCTGATTTTTTTAATCCTAGAAATATTTTCCCATATAGCAGCAAAAACTGTTTTATATGGTCGTACAATCCGTCCATTCTATCTACTCCTTTTAATATATGGGATAATAGCTTTGGATAGTTTATTTAGAAAAGTTTGTCAATCTCGCTTATTTTATGCATTGGGATTCAGCGCTTTCATTTTTATTGTTTTAGTAAACTGGTGGCCCCGTTTTAATACTTTTAAACATTTAATTTATCCTACAGCATTTAGAGAAGAGGCGGAAAATTATTTAAAAACTAAAAATAGTAAATACACGCTTGAAGATATTTATACTAAAAAAGAGGTAGTTGATGATAATACTACCGACCCTCCGACTATTTCAGGGGGAAAATTCTACCTTGTCAACCCAACTTTGTTGTATCCTTACTATGGTAGTTTAAGCGTCCCTTGTGATACTGAAATCTTAATAGAGCGTGAGCATGCATTGTTATTTAAACCATATCATTATGAGGGATTCACTAGGCAGATGAGGTCATATTTAGATCAAGAACCGCCAAAATATCAACTTATCTATTGCAAATGATTAAGAAGATTTTTTTGATTATTGTCATTGCTTTTTTAAGCATTTCTCAAATCCTTAAATATTATTTTTCTTATGAGGATTTTTCTTTGCTTTATGGAGTCCAATTCCCCAGTGATCCACATAGTATTTTTTTGTATCCCGGGTTTGTAGCTTATTTATTTCTGCGACCATTGGTAACTATAGAGTATTTCTTTTTTGGTTACAATCCATTTTTTTATTACCTTGCCTCGTTTATTCTTTTCTTATTATTTCTAGTATTGTTTTATTTATTTATGCGGATTCTGTACACAAAAAGGAAAGAAATTTCAGTGTATGCTGCTGCTATTGCGGCAAGTGGTTATTTGGGCATTGAATCTTTAACGTGGAATGTGGCTGGAGGACAAATTCACTTAGTTTTTCTTATATCGTCTCTTTTAACCCTAATTTTGCTGATTAATTATTTAAAGCATAGAAGCAAATTTAATTTAATCTTTTTCGCAGCCTCACTTTTATTTTCCCTCTATTTTTTTCAATTTCGTTCTTTTCTACTTTTGATTTGGATTCCGCTTTTAATTTTATCTCAAACTTACCAAACTGGTAAAAGAATATCGTGGCGCCCTTTTTTGCCTATGGTAATTTTATTTATTTTGCCTGTCATAATTTTTTTTCAAAGCTTCAAACTTATCTTTGGCAAAATTACTCATCTTAATATTAGCTGGGAAATGTTAGATGTTTTTGTAAAAAATCTGGGGAACGTTTTGTTCCCTTCAGACCTGTTATTGATTTTTAGTAAATTGCCGGAGAGTATTGAGACGATTTTTGGATTTCTGGCCTTACTCGTTTTAATTCTACCTTTATTACATCTTTGGCGTGAAAAGAAAAAACTTTTTTGGATAGCATTCTTTTTTTCTTTGATAATATTTTTATCTTTAGCGGTGATTATGTTAGTTATTTCCTTTGTCGGTCAAATCCCCACTATTTGGCCCTCTTCGCACAGATTTTATATAGTCTTGCTTCCATTTGTTTCAGGGTACCTTGCAATTATTTTAAGTATTCTTAGAAAGAAACTGCAGTTACTAGTCTTTTTTATTATTTTATTGTTTCATATTTACTTCTCAAATTATGTAATTAACAATAGATGGGAATCTCATTCTAGTCATTTAAAGTATTTTTATGAGACTATTACCACTAAAGCTCCGCATATTGATAGGGATTCAGTTTTATTGACCACACTTACGCGTCCTTACCCGCCCGGACCTTATGTTTCCGGCAGCGATGCGGGCAGCGCTCATTTTCTAGCAGGATTTTATAGTAAGCGATTTGATGATTTTCATTTAGCAACAGATCCACTAGAAGCCGTGAGATTACTCCAACATAATAATTTAGGGCCTAATGATATTTATGCTTTTGACTATAAACGAGGAGATATTTTGGAAGAGACGCCGGAAGCTCGTAAGATTTTATCGGCTGGACAAAAAGTCAATTTAGGCAGCAATTTAGATGGCAAAGAAATTGAACTAACTGATTTGGATATTCCCGCCTCCACCCCGGTTTTTATCAAGGCATGGATGCGAGTTGATTTAACCAAAGAAATAGCCCCAAAATTGTTCCTACAAGGAGGGAGTATGTCGCTTGATCAATACTTTGATCTATTCTTTAATCAAGAGGCTAAAAGAGCAAAAATGATTACAGCTGATGTTTCCTCTATGAGTGATGAGCACAATATAAATAATGTAATTGATGGTAAAAATGTAACTACTTGGATTCCTTCGCAGTGGGAGTCGGAAGGGACCAAGGTTACCATAGATCTTGGAGATCTCACAAAGGTCTACAAGATTGTTTGGGCTTCTTCTCGGACTGCACCGTGGGAGTTCCGAGCGCCATCAGAATATGAAATTTCTATTTCCCAGGATGGTAAAGAATTTATCACTGTTGAGCATGTAACTAATGCACCCAGATTGACAACAGGACAGTTTTTTACCACAGAAGTAGGTGGAAAGGAAGCAAAATACATTCGTCTAATTATTAAAAAGACAAGAGGCGGTTGGACGCCGGCTGTAGATGAGATTGAAATTTTTGATAAACCTTTGGAGAAGAAAGATTTAGAAAATTACTTCCTTGTTAGGAATAACCCGGCAGCATATTTTCCTAATTGGGAAACAATGCTGCGTTTTTACAAACAAATTTTAAAGGAAAAAATTCCCGTAGAAATAAATTGGAGAGTGGATGGGGATGGGGGTTACCCAGCTGGGCAGGAGCAGAAAATTTATATAAAAGGTTTGAGTAGCTTTAATGAATATACAATTCAGCTGCCAAAAACAGGTAGGCGAATTAAATCTATTAAAATTAATGTAGCTGATTTCCCCAGCAATCTAAAAATTAGTAAAATAGAAGCATGGCATCCTTCACTCAAAGAATTTAATAAAGATAAAAGCCTCTTAAACGCTGAATAATTTTCTAATCTCCCATCAGAGTGGCTTTATCTATCAAATATTCTGAAGGTTCTGAAGCCACTGATGTTTGAAAAGAGATAGTAGCAAATTTGGCATTATTAGGTGCATAGGAAGTAATAAGCAATTTTTGCCATTCATTGTTTTCTGGCGTAAGCCTAGGCGAAATTCTAGTTAAAATAGGTTCTTCTTTGTTGCTTTGATAAAAGTCTAATCTTAGAAATCCATTGGGGAGTTGACTTAAAGATCTGTATATCTTTTTAACTAACATAGTTGCAGAATATTTTTTTTCACTATTTATATTAATAAAGGGAGAGCGAAATGGGGTGCCGTAAAAAGCAGGAGGTAAAGTCCCTTTTCCCAACTGCTGGGAAAAGATATCAGAGTCATATTGATACTTTAATTTAGTACCATTTGATGTTGATAATAGTTCAATCCTTGTTCCCGAGGGAACTTTTAGATGACCTAATTTCCAACCAGAGAAATAGTTTTGGTCACTAAAGTTAAACTGTTGAATTATATTTTTAGCTGGATTAAGAAGAGGGGGAATCTTATAAATATATATACGGCTATTTACGCACATGGTGGGTTTAACGAATGATTTTAGCAGCCTTGTATTTTGCTCATATTCCTGCAGAACAAGATGTGTAAATTCATTATTTTTGACATACTGCGATAGAAAAAGTTTATCATCGAGCCATTGGGAATAACGATCGGTGTATCCTGAATGCAAGGCAACATATTCTGCGCCACTTTCTTGAATTTCGGCAAGTAAAAACTTCTCTTTTGGTTCAGAGCGGACAAATTTAAAATTTTTAGAAGGGAGGCGCATATTCGGTTGAAATGCTAAAGTAATTCCTTCTGGAATATTTTCAGCTATCCAATCATGGGCCTCAAATTCAGTAATAGTTTTTGTGCATGCTAATGAGGCTTGGGCAGAATCTAAAAATGCAGGCAAAAATATAATACTTAATATCACCGCCAATATGATTTTGTTATTTTGAGCTTTTTGTAAGATGGCCCAAGCTCCTATTCCGATAAATATAGCGAAAAAAGGTAGAGCGGGAATATCAAGCGTTTCGTAAACTGCTTCTAAATAAAAAGTTATGAATAGCAGGTTGATGACGGGGATAATTAGTAGCGAAACAGCTTCCAATCCCCACTTTTTAATCCCATAAAATGTTCCAATTAACCCAACTAACGAAAGTAATGGCCCCACGGCTATTTTGTAAAAAAAATTGAAGTGGTATCCGTGCAAATATAAAGGCAAAATGTGCGCAAAAAATGATTGTTCACCTCCTACTTTTTCAGGAGAATAAAAAGCAACTTGAGATTTGAAAGCATTAATCATTTCTTGAATATGGGCAAAAATATAGGGCATGCCCAAAAAATAACCAACAAAGATTGACAAAAAGATAATAATCAGAAAACTAGGTGTAATTTTAGTACGTGCCAAAAAGAGAAAAAAAAAGAGAGGTAGTAAGGGCAAGGGGAAGTATTTAATAGACACTGCAAAACCAGCGATAACGCTGGCCATAATCCAATTTTTGGTGTCTGGTAATTTCCATGCTCTTGCACTTAGATAAAAAGCTAGGGTAAAGAAGAAAGTCTGAATAATACCGACTGTTGCCCAATGCGAGTCGCGGACGTGCTGGGGCATGATAGCAAGTGCTAATGCGGAAAGTAAGGCAAGACCCCCTTTTTTAAATAAAAGTAAAGCAGTCTTATAAACGAAAAGGACAGTAAGCGTTCCAAATATTACACTGGGGAATCTGTGCGCCCATAATAAAATATCACTCAAAAAGTAGGGGCCTAAATCTGCTATAAACTGTTCAAAACTTGGTTCGCCGAAATTTTGTTTTGGGATGTTAAAGGTAAAGCCGGTAGTTTTGTAAATGGAGTAGCTGCTCATGAGAATAATGCTTCTAATTAAAGCGTGCATATAGAAAATAGAGGAGGAGTATTTAAATGGTTGAGGTTCTACATTGGGGTCTGGATTATGATGGAAAATTGTATTTATTGCAATTTTGCTTGCGGGTTCGATTACTCCAGGTTCATCAGGATGCTGTTGGAAATTTGGGGTAATACCGATGGTTCTTAATAAAAAAGCTAAGATTAATATTAAGAGTAAAAGTTTAGCCCGCGTGACATTTTTCATAAACTTTTTTAAGTCATAGTAAATTAAACGTTTTTACTAAATAAAATTGGGATGTTTGACACCTTGTCGTGGTGATAAGAATACTGTTTCGGAATGAGATAGTCTATTAAAAACTTCATTGACTTTACATCCTCGACATCCGACCCTGCAAAAACTATCAATGGAGCGATCTAAAGATTCGGAAAGAAAAATCTCTTCCATGGATTGGGTTTTTAAATCGCCAATAATTTTTTCCGGAATAGATCGTGTGTTGACGCATTTGTAGACTTTTCCATCACTGGCAACCAAACCAGCTGATATTACCATACCATAACATGTCTCCTCTCCACTTTCCCCTTCATAGACTTGATGAAATTTATCTATTGACGTATTTAGGCCAGCTAGACTATTATATCTTTCCAGAATTGATACTACTTTAGGAATCCAACTATAATGTTCCTGCCAGATTTGTTTATCAGTCATAAAAGCCATCCCCTTCATTTGGTGAGATTCTCTTTGCTCTTTATATGATCCGGTATCTATAATTGGTCTAATCTGTACCTCATCAGCGCCTAACCCCAATAACCAAAGCATATCCCGTTCTAATTTAGTAACTTGGGTGGCATCTGTTCCAAATAAATCTTGCTGTTCCGGATATGGCGGTACATTTTCTAGGTGGCCGGTATCCACCATGGCGCTAACACTAATATTGGCATGCCGATTAGGTATTTTCAAAAAGTTATGGATGTTTTCCAACTTTTCCAAAAATATTTTCCCATTAGTGCCTTTGATAAGTTTATGCTCTTCCGGATTAGTCACATCTAGCGAGACCACCACCCATTCAAAGTTATTAGCCACAAATTCTCCTAGTTCACCTTTTAGGTTAAATCCCCTAGTGTACATCCCTAACTCCAGATTGTAAGATTTAGCCATTTTAAAAATTTCCAAAGCGAAAGGGCTATCAGTAGGTTCTCCCCCTCCAGAAAAAACAATTGATTTAACTCCGGCTTCGTTCATTTTTCTCAATACTTCATCGGCCAGCTTGGGGGGCATGAAAACTTTCTCTAAGATAGGGAGAAGAGCATCGGTTCTAACGGGTTTCTGGTGGGTGTAGGAAAAGTGGCAAAACGTACATTGATCACCGCAAAAGTATGATAAATCTACTTCCATACTTATTGGTATAACGGGTTCGTTGTTTAATAGGCGTTCAACAGTTTGAGGATGGTATTCAAGTTTAGATTTAGCATCTGTGAAGGTAGATCTTTCCATTATTAATGTATATCATTAAATATTTTATGGAAGATAATGTCAATCCCCTATTTCAGTTAATTTTATCAGCCAAAGAAGGTAATTAAGAATTTAGCCGTGGAGCTTCATTAGCAAAAAGCAGAATTGTTTTGAAGATAACTATCAGCTAACTAGTGTTTTTAGAATAGGCTTTATTTTAAATTCAATCATACCTGATAATGCCATTTTACCTACCTTAAAGCCATAATTGAAGGTTCGCATTTTTGATTCTCCAGCTACACGGGATTTATAGTGAATAGGCACCTCGGCTATTTTTAAACCAAGTCTGGCTGCTCCAAATAATAAATCAAAATCTCCCCATCTTTCCTTGCCCATTTCTATTTTTCTAGCATCTTTCATAAATAAAGCTTTGGTACCACAAAGTGTATCACTAATGCCATTGCTAAAGATCCAGCTAAAAAGCCAGCCAAAGACTGTATTGCCTAAAACATGCAATGGTCTCATAGCCTCACCTTCCATTCTATAGATCATGCGGGTGCCATTGGAGAATTGTCCCAAACCCAACGCTAATGCATCGTAAAAACGATACAGTTCACTGGCTGGTACAGTTCTATCCGCATCCCAGATAATCAAGATATCTCCTTTGGCGGCATCAATACCAGATTTAACTGCGGGCCCCTTACCGCCATTTAATTTGCGAGAAACAACTTTGAGATTTTTATACTTTTTCCTCAAGGATTCTGCTACTTCCTTAGTTTTATCTTTAGAAGCATCATCTACCACTATAATTTCTGTAAATCTACCAAGTTTAGGAGCTTGTTTTACTGTTTCTACAACATTATCTTCTTCGTTGTAACAGGGTATGACGATGCTGACTGATGGATCTTTTTTCATAGCAGTTAGCGGTTTTGCTACTAGATATTGGATTGCGCCTAATTTGGATAGCTTAGGCATAAGATAACCTGATTTTTCAATCTGGAATCCTGCTAGCTTAACTATGCTGATTAGATGTTTTAGAGATATAGTATGTTGCCAATTTTTCCTTATTTCAGGTTTAAATGATGTTTTCCATAGGGGATTGATGGATGAGAGAATAAGTAAACCATCAGACTTAATATGTCTTCTAGCCCGTTCAATGATTAACTGAACATCAAAGACATACTCTACAAGATTATGTATAATAATTCGGTCAAATTTAGTTCTCGTTTTTAGTGGCTTTACTTTACGACTTATATCTATTCTTGCGTGATTTTTTTTAAGATTAAGATCATCCAGCACATTTTCTATTCCATAGCTAAATTCTAAAACAGATTCGCCTTCGGTAATATGAGCCTTGTATAAGGACTTTAGACTTGTAGAATAGAATGATTTATTTTTAGGGCGGAAGTTATTAGGTCTTTTATTTAATTTTTTCATAGGATACACTAATGTTCTCTATCCTAACATAAAGTTTGTCTGTTGTGAATATTCTGCTACAATTTATCATAATTAAGTTATGAGTAAGGCCTTCTTACCCCCATTTATTTTCTTATCATTAATTACTATTTTGGTTTATAGCGGCCTTACACAAGTTTTTTATCAACAAGATGAATGGCAGAATATTGGTAATAATATCATATTAAAAAATTTTACGGAAATTTTTGATAACTTAACTCCCGCTAAACTTTTAGTCGCCCAAGATAGATTTGCTTCTATACTCCTAAGCTATATTTTTTTTGGAAAGTTATCTTTTAATACTAGCGCTATAGCCTTGTACAGCATATTTTTCCATACAGCTAATTCTTTATTGGTTTTTTATTTAGTTAGAAAATGGATTATTAAAAATAGTTTATTTGCTTCTATAGGAACTTTATTTTTTACCATCTCTAGCGTTTCTCATAGTGCTGTTTCCTGGTTTGGTACTTCCTTAGGTACCCTGGTAGCAGTAACTTTAATTTTGTCGTCACTAATACTTTATTTTAACTATTTATCTAACTTAAAGATTAAGTGGCTGTATGTTTCTTTATTAACTCTTTATATTTCACTCTTCTTCAAGGAGATAGGAATATTTCTATTTCTATTAATGCCTCTAGGTGCCTTACTCTACAACAGATTATCATGGAGAGATTTCTTTAAAAAATTTTGGCCATTTTTATTTATATTTTTTTCCATCGCTATAACAAGACTAACCTGGTTTTTGTCGGTTGATCGCTCATCAGAATTGTTTATCTCTTCTTCCACCACTAATAATATCCCTACAATTATCACGAGATTTTTTTTCTATCCATTAACTTCCTTATCTCTGACTTTTATTCCTCAAGAATTATTGATAAATTTTGCGAAATTTTTTACTAATATTTATTATCCCCTTTTTCCTTCGGAGCATTTTAATATTATTGTTCAAACAGTAGTGATAGATTTATTTGCTGTTGCTCTAACCTTAATCATCCTGTTTATTTTCTATTTAGCCGTTAGAAAAGAATCTATAACTATCAAAAAGCATGCTATCTTTTGGGTAGCATTTTTCGTATTAAGTTTTCTGCCTTATGTTTTACTAAGTAAAAGTTTTGCCTATCTTGAATCAAGGTATTATTATCTGTCCAACTTACCTTCGGGAATAATATTGGGATTAACAGTTTTTTCCTTAAACAAATATTTAAATAGATGGAGATTGGGTATGGTCGCAATTTTCCTGGTAGGACTATTTTTAGTGGTTCATCTAAAGTATTTAAATAAATCATTAATGGATTTGATCGCTGTTAGTCAGGAAAGAAGAAGTTTATTATCGCAATTATCTCGTCTAAAACCAACCTTTGATAATAATAAGAATATATTTTATATAACAGGTAATCATGATTTTTACCTAGTAGGTAATCATGTCCCCTTTCAACAAGGTATGGGTTATACCTTAATGATTTGGTATTACCAAACTGGTAAAATACCTAGTCAATTAATAAAAGATAAATTTTTATGGAATTTAAATACGGAAGGTTATAAAGAAATAGCTAGTTTAGGTTTTGGATTTTTTAGTGATGAACATAAATTGCGCCAGACCATTAAAGATTATCATCTCACAAAAAATCAAGTCAATGCTTTATTTTATGACTTTTCATCAAAAGAACTTAAAAAAATAGATCTTAACCTATGAAAATTTCAGTAGTCATTCCAGCGCATAATGAAGAGGGAAATATAAAAAACATGGCACGACTTCTGTTTGGTAATTTAGGAAAAAATCTGATGCAAGTTGTAGTAGTTGATGATTGTAGTACAGATAGTACTGGCAAAATTCTGGATAAACTGAAAAAAAAATATCCAAAACTGACTGTGGTGCATAGAAAAAGAAATGGCGGCGTAGGAAATGCCATCAGAGAAGGATTAAAAGCAATTTCAGATCAAGCAACGCATGTTTTACTACTTGATTGCGATTTCACTAAAAATACTATTGATATTAAAAAATTAGTCAAAGCTGGAGAGAAAGCAGACGGGGTAGTGGGTGCCAGATTTATTAAAGGAGGAAGATTGGAAGGATATGCTTGGCCTAAGAAAATTGCCAATAGATCTTTTCATATCTTAGCTAAAGCCATCTTGGGAATGAGACAGTGGGATGTAACTAATAATTTTAAATTTTATAGAAAGCAAATTATTGATGATTTAAAGCCTTACCTGGAAAGCCCGGGATTTTCCATCAATGCGGAAATTGGGATTTACGCCATTTTACTTGGCTATAATATTAAGGAAGTTCCAGTTAGCTGGATTGAAAGAACCAAAGGAATGGGAATAAGCAATTTTAAAGTCTTAAAAGTGGGACCAGGCTATTTTAAAGTTTTTATGAAATCCCTGAGGTATAAATATTTTGGTTTTCCTCTTAAAGTTGGGGTAACCAGTAAAAACTACTAGGCGCGGGTTGCATATAGAAATGATAGGTGGTTGTGTCAATACTAGGTATTTGTTTAGTAGTAAAAAGAGTGATGTTATTAAAGCTATAGCTTTCTTCCTCAAAACAGGCATCAATCTGAAAGGTAATTTTGGCATAAGTAGCATACGGCGGTGCAATTCCGGCAGCCGATAGTTTCTGCCAGCCTACATTAGAATTAAGTGGATGAGTGACATAGGTTTTAATTAAATTGTCATTTCCGTCATAAAAATCTAATCTAAAAAATCCATTCCTGGCTCTTTGGTAAATACTATTAGCTTGTCGTTTGGCTAAAGCTTTGAGGCTATACCATTGGTTTGGGATAATATAAGTTTTATCTGAAGATAGTTGGGTAAGTAAAGTATTACATTGAGGAGTTTTTTGGGTGAAATTAACAACGCCATTTTCATATGTATATTGATAAGTATCAGTAGGATAGAAATTATAAGACCAATTATTTAATTGTTGAGAGTTAGTAAATTTAAATCTGGCTACTGTTGTCTCTTTTTTAGCTTGGTCAAACTGCGGGATTTTAATTACCATAAATGGGGGATCTTGAGTTAAAGGTTTGGCAAATTCTGCTACCCTAAAATCTGCTAGCTCCTTAAAGACTAGAGTGTTATAAGTATTATTAGTAAGATATGAAGGCAAGAAATTGCTGATAAAAGATTTTCTGGCAATTTCATTATTCAATAGAAAGTTTTCTGTCACATCTTGAGGGATAGAACTAAAAATAAGCCAGGGAGTTGGTTGCTCTTGCAACTCTTCCATACTCATTAGGTTATTTAAATTGACATCTAATTTAATTCCCTCAAAATTACGACCAGCAGGATAGAAGATGCCACTTGAACCAATAATTTTGCTATCCTCTGGTAAATTTTTATCCATCCACTTGTAAAGAGAAATCATATTTTGCTCTTGAGTCAAATAATATCCGCTAGTTAGACTATATTTTAATGATTGGTAGCCGATAGTTAAGATTAATAAGGTGATAATGATGGTAGAAAATTTAATTCGGTGCAAAAATAAAATTAAGTCAGCAATAATTACAGCAGGGAAAAATAATAGAAGCGGAATAATGGCAGCATAGTTTCTGACAATGCCTGTTCCAGAAATTACTAAAAAAGTATAAAGATAGGGAATGATAACAATAGAGATAATCAATGCTGCCTTAGGATAACGAATAAAGCTCCAGATAAAGCCTAAGATAGTAAGAATACTAATGATTGGACTTAAGCCGTAATAAAATAAATAGTAAAGAGAGTAGAAGGAAAAATTATTATTTTGCAGTGTCTCTAGAGAAAATCTTAAGCCATATCTGGCAGAATTGGCTATCCAATAATAAGCGGCTTCTTTTTGGGCAAATAAAAAATAGGGATTAATAATTAATAGTAAAATTACTGCCGTAAGAACTGATAAAAATAATTTATAATTTGTAATAACTTTTACCAATCTTATTAACACATTCCCTTTTGTTTTTAAGGAAGAGGAAAGATGGCATAATAAAAAAGCCGGAATGACATAAATAAAATATTTTACAGATAAGGATAAACCCAAACCCACACCAGCTAGAAGATAGTTTTTTAAAGATGTTTTTTGTAAAAGCCTAGTAAATAAAAGAACGGCCAGTATCGCAAAAAAGGCTGCCGGTGCATCAGCTAAAATTAATCTACTGCTTAAAACATGTCGGTAATTAATAGCAATTAAAAAGGCAACTGTTAAACCAATATGTTTATTAAATAATTTTTTTCCCAATAAGTAGGCAACAATAATAGTTAAAGAGCTAATAATGGCGCTATCGTACCTTGCCCAATAATTAACACTCCAAAATGTTTGTTGGTGTAGAGGGAAACCTTGGGTAAGAAATTTATAAAATTCTTCTCCGAAATGATTTAGACCCCGAGTGGTAATAAGATTAGGTAAAAAGAAAATAGCTGCTAGAGGAAGGTAAAAAAGGTAACTAAAGGCATAAATAAGCGGTAACAACTGTCCGTAATAATAAGCCTTGGTTAAGAAATTGCCCTTAAAAGCAATTTCAATAGAGGCAGTTTGGATAGTTGATTCATCAGGATGGGTGAGGGGATAACCGGGATAGGTACCTAGAAGCCTAAGGCTTAGCCCTAAGATAAAGATTAATGTTATTGCCTTTTTCTTTTTAAAAATTTGGTCGGCAAAGTATCTAATTTTTCTCCTCACAACAGGCAGTATAACTTATCCGATTATTTGCATCAATTAGAGATGTAGAGAAGGAGAGAATTATTCAAAGAGTTTGCCGAAAGCATCATGCATATATTGAGCTTCTTTTCTTATTTCAGCTATTGCAGCTTGCATATATGGCATTCTAGCTTGTGTAATCTCTAAACCGGTTTTTGTCCACATAGACTCAATCCATACGGGGACGCGATAAGCATAATCCTGGAAACTTGTAGTTATGGTATCTTCAGGGGTTCCTATGGCAATTTGATCGGAAAATAGTGGTAGTCTCCAGCGATTGGAGCTGGCTCTTGCTATCCCAATCGGTCCAAGTGTATCTAATCTATCGGCATCTTGCAAAATCATTTGTAGCCAGTTTCTTCTTTCTCCTACTATCTGATCATTAAGTTTGGGGTGATCTTCAATCGCATTTAATACTAAGGTTTTCTCTTCATCCGCTAAAGGTAATCCTATAATAAAATCGTGTGCCATCTCACGGCTTAATTCTCCATGGCGAAAGTTATGCGCTCGAGGATCAGTACTGGTTCTGCCAATATCAAATATCAAACTCGTCAACGCTGGTAGAAAGGGAGAATAGCCTTCGCGTGTGGCGATTACGGCTGCTATCCCTGCAGTACGCTGATTATGGTCAAAACCGTGTCCTCCCATAACCACACGGTTATTTTCTTCGGCGTTTTTAAAAAAATTACTGACCCAGTCAGCTACGCCGGTTAATATCAACTTTTGTTCATCTGTGAGATTAAATTCTGGTACCGGCAAGTCCTCTATACGGGAATTTTCGCCACCTTTCAAATTTTCTTGCATAGTAAAAAAATTATAGACCGTTTTTAATAGAAATGCAAATTTAGTCAAACTTAGCGAATACCTCGCAGCTCTGCTGCGGGGGTTAGCGAAGCAGTGATCAAACTTTTCCTAAGGGATACTCCGTAGTTTACTACGGAGTAGTTTATTTTACCTTTCGTTAATTACAAAGGCTTCTTCTTTTTTGACAGAATAGCTTTTATCCACCATAGATTTACATAGTTCTTCTAATATTTGGTCTCCATCATATTTGTAATTCCAATTAGGATAGTGAGTTTTGAACTTTGAAACGTCTGAAATATACCAAATATGATCTCCAGTTCTATTATCATCAGAATATTTTATATTGCCTTTTTTCTTAAGTAATTTTTCGATTTTCGCGATTGCCTCCAGCATAGAAACATTGGAGTGGCGAGATCCACCCATATTATAGACTTCACCAGGACGGGGATTTTGGTAAAAATGATAAAAGGCATTGATAAGGTCGGAGGAGTGGATGTTATCCCTAACTTGCTTTCCCTTGTATCCAAAGATGGTGTAGGGAATTCCCTTGGCGATTGCTTTAACAAGATAGGCTAAAAAGCCATGGAGCATAGTGCCGGAGTGGGCTGGACCTGTGAGGCAACCGCCTCTAAACACCCCCGTCTTCAAGCCAAAATATTTTCCGTATTCCTGGACAAGCACATCGGCTGCCACTTTTGAGGCACCAAAAAGGCTATGAACACTATTATCTATATCCATTGTTTCATCAATGCCGCGAGAGTATCTATGCGTAGGCTTAATTTCCCAACGTTTTTCTAGTTCAATAAGAGGAAGTTCATTGGGTAAATCCCCGTATACCTTATTAGTAGAGGTGAAGATGAAAACAGAATTAGGAGCATATAATCTAGTTAACTCAAGCATGTTGGAGGTGCCGACGGCGTTAATGGAAAAATCTGTTAAAGGTTCGCGAGCCGCCCAGTCATGAGAGGGTTGAGCAGCAGTATGAATTACTAATTCAAAATTAAATCTTTTAAAAATTTGCTCAAGAGTTAGGTAATCGCGAATATCAATAGAAAAATGTTGGAACTGTTTGGGATATTTTTCCTCAAGTTGTCTTCTCATCCAATCCGTACTAGCATCTTTACCGAAAAAGTACTCTCTAAAATTATTATCTATGCCGATTATTTGAAAGTCTCGCTCACAGAAGAAACGGACAGCTCCCGAGCCAACCAGCCCAGAGCATCCAGTGATGAGTGCATATTTTGTGGCGGGGTGTTTTTTTAGCTCACCGTTTTTTGGCATTTTAATTACTTGTAATGTAGTCAATTTACTAATTTTAGTCAAGAAGCATTATTTAAGTATTCTTGCCACATCTGACCAAAATCTGTTTTCATCATCCTGTCCTTGTTTTTACTTCCAATAAAATAGTACCAAATGTCATTGTATACTCTGGCTGCCAGGCGTAAAGGGTAAAGAATATTCGTTTGGAAAAATAATTTTTCATAAAATGGCCCAAGTTTTCTCAAAAACATTTCTACCCAAAAGGTTAACTGAAAATCATGGGGACTGGCAAATTTCATCTTGGGTGGTTTTGACCCAACGATTTTATAGTTCATAGTGCCAATTTTTAAGTTTTGGCAATGAGTTATATGATCAACCTTTTGGGGGTCAAACCCCATGGATTGGGCAACCAGAGTATCAAGAGCTACGCGGTCAGGTGAAGCAAAAATAAATCCTACCTTAACTGGTTTTCCATTCTTTGGGCCCTTCCCTTCCATGCCAAATAATCCGTCCATAACTACAAACGAAACCTTCTTTTTATAAAAATTATTTACGTCCCCGATGGCTTTGGCTAAATAGAGATGAAAGTTATGTCTTAAATCATGAATACATCCCCATTGATTTTTAAGACTCAATGATACTGTTGAGATAGAATGGGTCTTCATCACGGGAATGGTAATAATTGTATCTGCATCAAGTAGAACTTTACTTACTTTAAATTTTTTAAGTTTTTCGCCGTTAAGGTTGACGGTGCGGAAGCTGGTATTGGTAAGATTGACAGTCTTGATGCCGTACTTTTTAGCCATGTAATTAATACCTAAATTCCTAAAGGAGTAATGGGCATGCATGATTCCAGGAGTATCGGTGTCAACAATGGTGATTTTAGCATTGGGAAACTTCTGGAGCAATGTTTTTATGACTCCTTCTATTACCATGGGAGTAGTAGTACAACTAGGGTAAAGTTTATCCCACACCACATTCACTTTTAAAACAATATTACGCCCCTTAACATATTTTTCCCAATGCGCAAGCTTCATGGCTTGGGCAACAGCCTTAAAAACTAATTTAGGATCTTTTCCAACTTTTACTTTTACACAGGAAACTAAACTAGTTTTTGTTATTGGCATAATTTATGTTAGATATTATACACGATTAAAATCTAGTATAATACGCCTAATGCTAATGAGGGGAATTCGGCGTGCTTTAAAAAATAATAAGCTTTTATTTATCATTCTTGCTGTTGCCCTACTGGTTCGCTTTATCGGTCTAGTTCCTAATATTGCCCATACAGATGAGGCTTATATTATAAAACATGCGAAAGCCCTTTTTTATAACATTATTACAAATGGAGATTTTGAGCCGCATGCTTATAAATATGGTTCTTGGATTTTTTATTTACAATCTTTAGTTTACATTCCCTTTTGGATTATCGGGATAATTTTAACCAATTTAAAAATTTCTCAACCTCCGCCTACATCATTCAATAACAAAGCCATAGATTTTATTGAATATGTAACTAGTGATATCAATTCCTTATCTTTCTTAGAGGGTAGAGCATTGACAGCCATAATTGGCACAATAAGCGTTTTGATCGTTTATCTAATCGCTAAAAAATTATTTAATCCAAAAATCGGTTTTTTATCAGCTTTAATTTTCGCCTTAAACCCTTTGCATGTCAGGGATTCTCATTATATTACCACCGATGTTTCATTTATCTTTCTCATCCTTTTATCATTACTCTTTATGGTTAAAGCTGTAACTACTAGCCGCCTGAAATGGTATTTGGCTAGTGGTTTTTTGATTGGTTTGTCCTCTACTATAAAATATTTTCCTTTGGCTTTTCTTGCTTATCCATTTGTTATTTTTTTAGATAAAGATAAATTATCAAAAAGACTATCAAAATTTTCTTTGGGACTTCTCGCCATTCCCGTGGGAATATTTATTGGTGTGCCATACTTATTCTTTAGTGCCGATAGTCGTCATATTCTGCAAGAAGAAGCTGGAGCTCAGTTTTTATGGTATGGGACTTCTATAACGGCTTTTATGACGTCTATCCTATCTTATATTTCTTCAGGCGGTAAGTCTAGTATTCCTAGTTTATCAACTCTTATTCCTACTGGATTTAAAGAATTTCATTCATCATTTTTAATCTTTCGAGTTTTAGGGCCAGGTTTAGCTTTAGTATCAATTGGGGGGATTTTTTTATCTTTATTTCGTCATCTTAAAAAAACTTTATTTTTACTAATTATTCCTCTATTTACCTTTATCTATAACTCTTTTTATATACCAGCGGTTTATGAAAGGTTGAATTTACCACTGGTGCCATTTTTATCAATATTCGCGGCTATTTTTTTGTTAAATCTTAAGGATAATTTGGGAAAAATAATTAAAAAGAGGGTTAATGTCATGATGATATTTTTTGTCATATCAGGGTTGGTTCTTTATCACCCAATCACAACTTCTGTTGTTAGTAGTTGGTCTTGCGGTGGGGTAAGCCCTGATGAATTTAGCGTTAAATGGATTAACGAAAATATTTCAGCTGATAAAAAAATAGCCCAAGTTTCTCCCATTGCCTTACCCAAAAAATCTTATCAAGTTACGGAAGTGAGGCCTGATACAGATTTCTTTTTAACAGAACTACAAGAGCGAAAGTTTGATTATTTTTTTATTAATACTGGGATTTTATCACGTTTTACTTATATGTTTGAAAATAATTTTTTTATTATTCCCCAACCTCTTTACCAAAATTATTATGTTACTTTAGCAATGAGGGAATATTTTAGTCGGGCAAACTTATTAAAAAGTTTTACTAGAGATAGTATGTGTGACATGTCTGGCTTGTATTTTTCTGCCTTGCCTACTTCTTTGCCAACGGCTAATAACTTAATTAAAAGATTTTCTTTTGATAAAGAACAAGAAAAAGATTTTTGGCGTTTAGAGGAATTAGGTAATAAAAGTAAAATTAATATTTCTTTTAGTTTAAAGGAAGGACATAGTGGAAAAGGCTCTTTAGAGTATGATTTAGAAAATATTTATTATCGCGGTCCTAGACTAATGAGTCCAAAAATTTCTGTTACGCCATCAGAGGTTTATACTTTAACTGGTTGGTTAAAACCAGTGGGATTTTTAAATGAGGTAGAACGCGATGGGTTTTTACGGATAGATTTCTTTAACAAGGAAGATGCCAATATTAATTTACCAGGAGAGGTGATAGCTTTATCACCTAGAGTTTTCGGTCAATCTAAATGGTATAAAATATCAGTTACTGCCAAAGCTCCGCCCGATGCCCGCTTTGCTATACTGTCCTTTAATATGATTGGTACAAAAAACAGCGGTACATTTTATCTAGATGATATAGAATTTCTTGGACCATAAGCACAATGAATAAAAAACTAGTATCTATCATTATTGTTAATTGGAATGGAAAGGCTCACTTAGAAAAATGTTTGCCGTCCCTTTTTAAACAACAGTATAAAAAGATAGAAGTAATTTTAGTTGACAATGCCTCTATGGATGGTTCGGTAGAATATGTTAAGAAAAACTTCCCTAAAACCATTATTATTATCAATAAAAAAAATCTAGGTTTTGCTGAAGCCAACAATATTGGTTATAGAGTTGTAAAGGGTGAATATATTCTTTTTCTTAACAATGATACTTATGTTACTGATAACTTCCTAATCAATTTATTAAGGGTTCTAAATTCAGATCTAAGCATAGGAGGAGTGCAAAGTAAAATATTTTTTATGGATGATAAAGAAAGACTTGATGCAGTTGGTTCATTCTTAACGAGCAGTGGTTTTCTTTATCATTATGGTTTTGCCAAAAAAGATTCAAAGATATACGATCGGCAGATTGATATTTATTCAGCCAAAGGCGCAGCGATGATTTTTAAAAGAGAAGTGTTAGAAAAAGTGAAGGTGGATAAAGAAATCTTTGACAGCCGATATTTTGCCTATTTTGAAGAAACTGATTTATGCCATCGGGTTTGGATGGCCGGATATAAAATTGCTTTTGTCCCTTCCTCTAAAATTTATCATAAAATCGGTGCCACTAGTAGTAAACTAGATAATTCTTTCGTTCAATATCACTCATTCAAGAATAGGATTAATTCCTACCTAAAAAATTTAGGGGCGATAAATTTATTTAAAATTTTTCTTTGGCACTTATTTTTATGTGAGATAGTTTTAGTCATGTATTTATTGCGACGGAAATTTAGTATTGCTTGGGCGATTAAAAAAGCCATACTCTGGAATTTAATTAATATTAGCGCGACTTTACGCAAAAGGTACTTTATTCAAAGTAAAATTCGCACCATTGATGATAGAATATTTTTCCCGATTATCTCCAAAAATGTCCCCCTTGGGTATCATTTTTATACTTTCTTAGGCAATTTGAAAAGTTATAAAGAAAAATCACTATGAGATTAATTAAAAAGAATAAATTTTTATCTTTATGCACAGTTTATCTAATCTTTGCCCTAATTGGTTTTTGGTTTTTAACTAAGTCCTGGCTGCCAGAGGGATTTGTTTTAGCTGGTCATGATTCCGGTTTGGCACTTGATGCAAAACAATTTTTAAATAGTCGTTTTTATGCTTGGGATGATCATCTTAATTTTGGTCAAGATAATGCAGTTAACTTTGGCAGTATTACTCTGCACGTTATAGATTATATTTTAACTATTCTGGCTGGCAACCAGGCGGCTGGTAATTATCTGCTCATCTTTTTCTGGCTGGCAATACTTTTCTCTTCAGCATTAGTTTTTGCTTTTTCTGTCAAAGATAATTTTGGCAAAGTTTTTGTTTTTATTTTTCCAGTTTTCATAACTTTTAATTTTTATGTTTTCCAATCAATTTTTATGCTAGAACGGGCCAAATATGGATTATTATCTGCTACGCTGATTTTTTTAGCTATTTCCTTGAGAGTATTGACAAGAAAGATGGAGATTCTGTTAGCAGCCATTCTATCCGCTATTATATTTTTTGTTTTTAACGGCGGCAGTATTTGGGGTTTGCCATTATATGGTGGTTTAATAGTCATGGTGTTAGTGCTTTTGCTGTACACCACCATCTGGGGATTTTTAACACGTAAGTTTGAGCAGGTTTATAAATTGTTAACCTTCTTAGTTCTAACCCTAGTAGGCTACATATTGATAAATAGTTATGCCATTCTTCCATATTTAGTTAAATTATTTTATGGCGATCTATCAAATTTTTTTAATGAAAGTATTACTGTCCCTAATAAATCTTGGCTTAATTATATCAGCCAGTCTTCTTCATTCATTAATATGTTTAGACTACAAGGTATACCAGATTGGTATACTGATCAATACAATATTAATCTCAATCATCCGTATGCGGAGGCCTATTTTAAAGATCAAACATTAATTGCTGTTAGCTTTCTTTTTCCTGTATTGGCATTTTCATCTTTACTATTAGTAAAAACAACTATACAGAGAAGATTAATTTCTTTTTTTGTCTTATTAATTGTTGTCGTCTTAATTTTTATGGCCGGAACTCATCCTCCGTTGGGTTTCATATACGATTTTTTATATGATAAGGTACCGGGGTTTGTTATATTTAGAACCCCTTTTTATAAATTCGGATCAACATTCTTTTTAAGCATGAGCGTCCTAATTGGCTTTACCTTGTCTATTTGTTCAATTAAAATAGTAAGTTTCATTAAGAATGACGGCTTAAAATCTATTTCTACTTTATTTTTAACCATCATTATTATCGGGGGGTGGCTATGGTATTATAAACCGCTTTTTTCTCCTCAAGTTTTGTATTGGCAAAAGTCCGCTACAACTAAGGTACACATTCCCGATTATGTCCAGGATTTTAAAAATTGGGCAGATAATAATTATACCAATGGGAGGATTTTATTATTACCATCACTGGACGAAGGTTGGAAAGTAGATAGCTATAGTTGGGGATATTGGAGTTTATCTACCTTGCCGTCAATGTTAACTTTTAAAAATACTCTGGCAAACGATGCCAGTTTAAGTCCGGAAGAGAGAAATTGGTTACAGGAGCTTTACTTGTCTATAGAGCAAGGCGATAAAGAAGAAAAGATATTAAATTTATCATCAAGACTAGGAATAAATTTTTTCTTAGTGAGAAATGATATTTTAGCAGATGACCATTTATTCAGTTTAAAATCGCCTCAAAAATTTGAAAATATTTTAAGCTCATTGATTCATATCAAGAAAGCAAAAATTTTCGGGGAATGGACCATTTATAAAATTGATTCAGAGTTTAATAAAAAGATTTATGCTATATCGTCATTGGTGGCTATTCCCCAAAATTACCCTTTTCTTTATAGATCATTTGCTTCTAATAGTAATATTTTTTTAGTTCCCCAAAAAGAATCTAAATCAAATAATATCCCCAGAGATTTATTCTCTGCAGAACTCACATATTATCAATGTGAGTCTTGTCTGATAGAAAATATAGAAACAAATGCAGATTTACCCAAAGTGAGGGTTCTACCTAATTCCCCTCTTTATTTATTAAAAAAAATCAGAGAAAAAAAGGAATTGCTTCTAGCCACTAATGACAAAGAAAAAATCAATGTTTATTTAGGAGCAACTTTACGGAGAGCAGGCGAAGTAAAAAATATGTTGGATTTTCGTGAGCGAGAGAAATATTTGATAGGATCATTAAAAATGATGAATGATTATTTAGTAATTACTCATCAGCTTTTGTCATCAACCTCTGATCCCAAAGAGGATTTTGAGAAAGCGCGCATGATTATACAAATCCTTAACCCAATTGAGATAAATCTTCGCATAGAGTTAGACAAAGCTAGATCTGGCACTTTTGGCGAAAATGTTATTCAAGGTTTAACCGATGTGCTTTGGCAAATTTATAGAATTAAGACTTTTTATACACCAATATTAAATGACGAAAATAAATGGCGAAATGAAAAAGTATTTCATGTTAATCTAACAGAAAAAAATTCAGACGGCTTATTTATTAGTACTCATTTTTTACCTTTTGATACCGATGGCCAGCGGATTTATCCCAAAACGGCAACATTAACCCAAGAAAATAAAGAGTGGCCACTCAAGATAATTAAAAAGAGTGAGGATATAATCCATATGGAATCGCCTCCTGGTCTGATCGGTGCATTTACCTTAGTTGTTAGATTTGATAATTTGCCAAATATCTTTAAGTCCCACGGTTATAAATTAGAGCAGTCCCCGAGTGGAACCATATCTTGTTACTATGGAAGCATTGAAAGATTTGATAGCAGTCTTTTTTATAAAGTCAGAATTAGTGCTTCCCGTAAGGATCAGGCACTTAAACTTTTTGTAAGGGAGGATAATAAAGAAGATCCTCAATTACAGTATTTCATAAAAGGGCAGCGAGAATTAGGTATTTATCCGATACTAAACTATCAGCCATTTACTTACATTTACTATCCTTCTATTAATTCAAAATATCTCAATATTTATGTTTGCAATGAGAATAAGGAAAAACCTCAAATTGATAATGTGACTGCAGAAGAGATATTTTCTCCATTTGTAGTATTAAATAATGAAAGTGATAAGAAATTTTCCATTAAAGCGCCATCTGTCGATTATGATAAGAAAAACCCTACTAGATATGAATTACAATTACAAAGATCAGCGACGCCTTTTATATTAATTTTTAATGAGCGATTTGATAAATTATGGAGATTAAGAGAGATAAGTAATTCAGATGAGGGACAAAATAATCCTTTTGGTTTAATAAAAGGTTTGTTTTCTAAAAGTAACAAAATTATTTCAAATCATTTTATAGTTGATGGTTATGCCAATGGATGGAAGGTGGATAGTTTAGGCACTGGTAAGTTTGTGATAGAATATTTCCCTCAAAAGGCTTTTTATGTGGGGGCTTTAATCAGTATAGCAGTGTTTTGTATATCATTTTTGGGAATTTTTATATATTTGTTAAAAAGAAGAAAACGCCAATGAAAAAATATAAGTTAGTTAAATTGGAACAATATTTTTTTAAAAAAATTATTACTAATCGCCATCAAGTTATTGGTTTTGTTTTTTTATTGGGTTTATTTTATCTTTTACCAACTCTTCCCTATTTTAATCTCTATATTAAAAAAGAATTAATTCTATTTATGATTATGGCATCTTTTATGATTATCTTTAAGCTAAGTATAAAAATAATCTTATTGGCGATATTTTTACTATTGTTTATATCTCTATTGCTAATTTTTTTAGGGGAATATGAAAGCGCGGAATTATTAGGTAATTATGTATATGGATTTTTAGTTGTTGGATTAATAATTTACTTTTTAAAGAAGTGACTGTAAATTTTTTCATGGTTGAATATAATTTTAGTTTAAAGTAAACTAGGCTGTTAAAAAAGGTAAATTATGGATAAGCGCGTTGCTTTGGTGGGTTATGGATATTGGGGTCCTAATTTACTGCGTAATCTTTTTGACAATTCGGGATGCGAGGTAGTTTATTGTTGTGATAAGGACCAAAATAAATTAAAGGCCGTTAAAAAAAGATATCCTTCTATTGAAGTAACAACAGATTTTGATCAGGTTGTTAAAGATTCCACTATTCATGGTATTGTTTTAGCAACCCCTACAATCACTCATTTTCCTCTAGCCAAAAAAGCCGCAGAACACGGCAAGGATGTTTTAATTGAAAAACCCATGACTTTAGACTGCTCCCATGCTTGGCAGTTAGTTAAAGTAGCTAGAAAACATAAACGTATTTTAATGGTTGATCATACCTTTCTTTTTAACGATGCAGTAACTAGGATTAAGGAGATAATTGATGGCAAAGAGCTAGGTGATATTTTATATATTGATTCAGTCAGAGTAAACTTGGGTCTTTTCCAAAAAGATTCTAATGTAATTTTTGATTTAGCTACGCATGATTTTTCCATAATCAATTATTTATTAGGCGCTCATCCTAAAAGTGTTTATGCACATGGAAGAGTCCATTTTGGACAGCATGAAGATGTGGCTTATGTCTTTGCTGAATATCTCAAAAATATTTCTGCATCTGTTCATATCAGTTGGCTATCTCCGGCTAAAATACGTCGGATGCTAATCGTTGGTACTAAAAAAATGATTGTTTATGACGATATTGAGCCTACAGAAAAAGTACGGATTTATGATAAAGGAGTAATCATTCCTAAAAAATTAAGAGAATTGGAGGATGCCAAAATAGGCTATAGAACAGGAGATGTCTGGTTGCCTAAAGTTAATGTGGTAGAGCCTCTTTCTCTACTAGTCCAAGATTTTTTAAATGCCATTGAAACACGGAAAGAACCAAAAAGTAGCGGTACATTCGGGGCGCAAATTGTGGAAATTCTAGAAAGTGCTACTAAGTCGGCCCGGACTGGCAGAAAGGTGGTTTTTGATCATGCCCGTAGATAAGACTGTTAAGCTGGGTAAAGATGTTAAAATACCCTATCCAGATTTAGTGAATCTATACGGTTGTGTTTTGGGTGATAATGTTTTTGTGGGTCCCTTTGTGGAAATACAAAAAAATGTGACGATCGGAAAAAATTCCCGAGTTAGCAGTCATAGTTTTATTTGCGAAGGCGTAACTGTTGGTGACAATGTTTTTATAGCCCATGGGGTTATGTTTATTAATGATTTATATGATTCACCGAATACAAAAAATTGGGTAATGAAAAATACTTTCATTGAAGATAATGTTAGAATTGGATCAAATGTGACAATTTTGCCGGTGAGGATTGGTAAAAATTCTATAATTGGCGCTGGAGCCGTGGTAATTCGTCACGTTCCAGATGGAGCCGTGGTAATAGGTAATCCCGGCAGGGTTTTAAGAAAATGATATGAAGGCAATTCAATTAGTTGATTTACAAAGACAATATAAAACTTTGAAAAAGGATATTCCTTCCGCGGTTAATAAAATATTGGCTAAAGGAAATTTTATTTTGGGCGAGGAAGTGGCTGATTTTGAGAAAAATTTTGCTAAATATTGCGGAGTTAAACATTGTATCGGAGTGGCTTCAGGTACAGATGCCTTACTTCTGTCATTGCGGGCTCTTGGTACGGCACCAGGGGACGAAGTTATTACGGTTGCTAACACTTTCATTGCCACAGTTTTGCCAATTATTTATTTAGGGGCAAAGCCGGTCTTGGTTGACTGTGATTCTGATACTTATCAGATAGATCCTAAATTAATTGAAAAAGCAATTACACGCAAAACTAAAGTTATTATTCCAGTTCATCTTTACGGTACTCCTGCCTCGATGAAGGCAATTTTAAAAATTGCAAAAAAACATAAATTATATATTCTAGAAGACGCTTGTCAGGCGCATGGGTCTTCGCTGGCTGGCAAAAAGTGTGGTTCTTTTGGTGACATAGCAGCTTTTTCCTTTTATCCCGGTAAAAATTTGGGAGCGGCTGGGGATGGCGGGGCCATAGTTACTAATAATGACCTTTTGGCTAATAATGTTCGCATAATAAGAAATGTGGGTCAGGCAGCTAAATATAAACACGACCTTATTGGTTATAATAGTCGGCTTGATACAGTCCATGCGGCCTATCTAAATGTTAAGTTAAAAAAACTGGAGCGTTGGAATGCCCAAAGAAGAAGAATTGCTAAATTATATCATGATTTATTAACCGGTTTACCTTTATTTTTGCCGCCTCTTTCTGACAAAATGCGAATTCTTAATCACCACCTATATGTTATTAGAACAGAGAGGCGGGATGAATTACTAAACTTTTTGCATCAAAATAATATTTTTGCCGGGATGCATTATCCTATCCCCGTGCATTTACAAAAGTCCATGGAGGGTTTAAAATACACCAATGGTGATTTTCCCCTTACGGAAAAATATGCTAATGAGATTTTATCACTCCCCATGTTTCCAGAATTAACTAAAAAAGAAGTAATGTATATATGCAGAAAAATTAAGGAGTTTTTTAAGAATGGCAAAACTTAATTTCGTTGTTACTGGCGGAGCAGGCTTTATTGGTTCTTGGGTAATTGACTATATACTTAAAAGTTATAAGAACCAAGTTGGCAAAATTACAGTATTGGATAATTTTACCAGAGGGACAAGAGAAAATTTACAAGAAGCTTTAAAAAGTAAAAAAGTAAAAATAATTACTGGAGATATTAGGGATCCTAAAACAGTTGATAGGGCAGTTCGCGGCGCAGATTATGTCATTCATGAAGCAGTAATAAGGATTACGCAATGCGCAGAAGACCCTCGTTTATGTAATGAAATTTTAGTGGACGGAACTTTTAATGTGCTGGAAGCATGCGCCAAACATAAGGTAAAGAAATTAGTTTTTAATTCTTCGGCTTCAGTCTATGGTAATCCTTCATACGTACCGATGGATGAGAATCACCCTTACAACAACGAAACTCTTTATGGAGCAGCTAAAATCGCTAACGAGCAAATGGCTAGAGCTTTCCGAGCCATGTACGGCTTAAATTATGTCTGTTTGAGACCGTTTAATGCCTATGGCGCCAGAATGGATATTTTTGGCGTTTACACCGAGGTTTTAATAAGGTGGTTGGATCGGATAGATCAAGGACTGTCACCCGTAATCTTTGGTGATGGCAAACAATCGCTTGATTTTATCTACGTGGAAGATATTGCTTACGCTACTATTTGTGCTCTAAAAAGCAAAATTAATGAAGGTTTCTATAATGTGGGATCCGGAAGGGAGACAAGCCTGAATACTTTGGCTAAAAAAGTGCTTCAATTAACCAAATCGCCATTAGCTATTGTTCACGAAGCTCCTCGGAAATTTACCAATGTGGAAAGAAGGAAGGCTGATACTCGGCGAGCTAAGAAAGATTTAGGGTTTAAGGCCCAGATATCTTTAAGCGAGGGATTGAGAAGATTAATTAAGTGGAGGAAGGAAGCAAAATCCCAAAAAGCTGCTGCGCAGAGATGATTCCCATCACTAAACCAGTTTTTGACAAGTCGGAGGAAAGACTTGTGGCCAAGGTCCTTCAGTCTGGCTGGGTGACTCAAGGTCCCAAAGTGGCAGAATTTGAAAATTTGATTTGTGAATATACCGGGGCCAAATATGCGGTTGCTACTACTTCAGCTACCACCGCCCTTTTTCTTAGTCTGCATCTTTTAGGAATAGACCCCGCTGATGAAGTGATAGTTCCGTCTTTTTCTTTTATTGCGACTAGCAATGTGGCAGTACATGTTGGCGCGACTCCCATTTTTGCCGATATTGATCCGCGAACTTATAACATAGATCCGACTCAAATTGAAAGATTAATTACCAAAAAAACCCGCGCCATTATTCCGGTTGATCAAATCGGTCTGCCAGCTGATATGGATAAAATTTTAAAAATTGCCAAAAAATATAAACTGCATGTAGTGGAAGATGCCGCCTGTGCTTTAGGCAGCGTCTATAAAGGTAGAAAAATTGGCAGTTTTGGCGACCTGGCCTGTTTAAGTTTTCATCCCAGAAAAACTATTACTACCGGCGAAGGTGGTATGATTTTAACTAACAATAAAACTTGGGCGGAAAAGTTAAGAATTTTAAGGCATCAAGGTATGTCAATTTCTGACGTAGCCAGACACAAATCAAATAAGATCATCCAAGAGAGTTATCCGGTAATTGGTTATAATTTCAGAATGTCTGATCTGCAAGCCGCAGTCGGGGTAGCTCAAATGGCAAAACTTCCCAAGATTCTGGTCAGGAGAGCCAGTCTAGCAGAGCGTTATAATAAGGCTTTTAATAATTCTGATATTATTATCCCCCCATATGTGCCAGAAAATTATGTTACTAATTGGCAATCTTATATGGTGAGACTCGTTCCTAATAAAAAAATAACCAGAAACGAATTAATGCAAAGATTGCTTGATGATGGTATTTCTACCAGACTTGGTATCATGGCCGCCCATTTGGAACCAGCTTACACTAAAACTATGGGTAAAATCTTCCTACCGGTTACAGAGAAAGCTACCAAAGAGACCATGATTCTGCCTCTTTATTTTCAGATGACTAAGTTAGAACAAGATTATGTTATCAAACAAATTTTACAACATGTCAAAAGTTAATAATCTAAAGAATAAAAAATTAGTATTTATTGGTGGAAGGGATCGGGGTTTAGAATGTCTGCAAGAACTTCTTCGCAAGGGCATTAATATTTCCTATATTTTCTGTATGCCGGAAGATCCCCATGAACGTGAGAAATATTGTGATGATATTAAAACACTAGCTGATCAAAATCATATTCCCATTAAAATTACTAAGTTTGTTAGGTCTGAAGAAGACAAAAATTTATTAAAAGAAGTTAGACCAGATTTAATAGTAGTGATGGGTTGGCGAACTATTATTCCTCGGGAAATTTATGAAATTCCTAAATATAAATCCGTGGCAGTACATGAATCATATTTACCTAAATATCGTGGATTTGCGCCGGTAAATTGGGTAGTCATTAATGGCGAGAAATCAACTGGAGTAAGTTTATTTTATTTAGCAGAAGGAATGGATTCAGGTGACCTAGTTGATCAAATTAAAGTACCGATTGGTATTAATGATACGGCGATTGATGTTTATAGGAAAACAAAAACAGCCTCCATTAAAGTTTTAATACGCAACTTGTCTAAACTGTTAAATGGGACACCGCGGCGAAAAAAGCAAAATGAAAAACTGGCTACCTATACTTGTGCTAGAATTCCCGATGACGGCAGAATAGATTGGAATTTACCAACTCTAAAAATTTATAATTTAATTCGCGCTTTATCTGATCCTTATCCTGGTGCTTTCACTACTTATGAAGATAAAAAAATCATTATCCAAAAGGCAGAATTAGTTAAATCACCATTAAATTATGCCGGTAGAATCTGTGGCAGAATTGTGGCTATTAATGATTTGGGTGTGGATGTTTTAACCAAAGACAGCATTTTGAGAATTAAAGAAATAGAAACAGTAGCAGGAGAAAGATTGCCAGCCAGGCAAATTTTAAAATCTATCAAAGGAACTTTGGGTTGGTAATATGAGTGTCTTTGATTTTGCAAGTCATGGACTGTCCAAAAATAAATACAATAAACACGCCTGGGTTTTAGGCCAGCCGGAAATTGGCGAGCGAGTTTGGATTGGGGCATTTTGTTTGATTGATGCGCTTTATGCTCCTCTCAAAATAGGTCGGGGAACAGATATCTCTTCCGGAGTCAAAATTACGACCCACACTACTGTTAAAAGGGCTATTTCCGAAAGAAGGTTTAGTGAGATAGAGAAAGCGCCAGTAGAAATCGGCGAATTCTGTTTTATTGGCTCAAATGCTGTAATTTTAATGGGAGCAAAAATTGGTCATCATAGTGTGGTGGCAGCCGGCGCAGTAGTTCCCCAATTTACTAATATTTCTCCTTATTCTATTGTTGCTGGTATTCCTGTCAAAGTAGTAGGTTCAAGTAAAAAATTTCTAAAAAGGATAGAAAAAGAGTCAATTTCGGTAGTCATCCCTGCTTTCAATGAAGTGGCGACATTGGAGAAGGTAGCCATAAGTGCTAAATTTGTTTTACAAAAGATGAAAATGGATTATGAAATTGTGTTAGTTAATGATGGTTCTACAGATGGCACAGATAAAATTATTAATAAATTGACCAAAAATAATAAACGCATTCGCGCTGTTCATCACAAACAAAATAGAGGATTTACGGGGGCGATGAGGACTTGTTTTAACAGTGCCAAAAAGCGCCTGATTTTTTTAGCACCGGCCGACGGCCAGTTTAATTTTACTGAATTACCTGACTTTCTGGAAGCAGTCAGGGGTTATGATGGTGCTTTTGGTTATAGGATAAAATTAAATGAGACTATAATGCGAAAAATATTCTCCTGGGGATTTCATTTTTTATCCAGAATTTTATTTGATATTAAATTCCGCGAAATTTCTACAGTATCAATTTGGCGCAGGCAACTCGTTCAATCAATTAAAATAGAGTCGGAGGATAAAAGTGCTAATTTCTTGCCGGAGATGACTTATAAATGCTTAAAACTCAAAGCCAGATTTGCCGAAGTACCCATCCATTGGCATAAACGCCGTGGTGGTAGCTCTAAGGGTGAGCTAGTCCGGCCAATGGTGATTCCCCGAACTCTTGTCCAAATGGCTAAACTATGGTGGAAGGTAAAAATAACTTATGATATTAACTCTGCTTTTTGGAGTTCTTGCTTAAATCTTTTATCTGCTGTTTGATCCCTATAAGGATTTTCGCGAAAGGTGAAGCCGCGAATATTATAAAGCGATCTAGCGGCAGTGGTATATTTTTCATTATCATCAATAAATAAAATTTTCTGCGGATCATCTGGGTGAATTATTTCCAAAACTAACTGGAAAGCGGCTTTATCGTCAACGCCTTTAGCTACGCCTATCCGATTAGAAAATAAATAATTACTTTCTGATATTTCTGGGTAAAATTCTTTTAGGCACGCAATAACTACAGGAGTTAAGACAGATACAACATTGGAGAAAAGGAATATTGTAAGGTTTGGATTTTGAGATAGGTTCTTAACGATGTCTTGCATTTCTCTGTTTGGTTGGTAAACATCAGGATGTAAAAATGGAACGCGTAATTCTTTTATACCATCTGGCGGAGTTTTTCCGGCAATTTTCCAAAAATGTTCCAAATACTCTCTTTCAGAAATTTGGCCGGTCATGCCTTTAACATGTAAAGTTCTAAAGGCTGTTAATGTATTTTCTGGTGAACAACTGAAAAAAGCTGATATTCTTCTAATTAGTTCATCATCTAATACTTCACTCTTTTTTCCTTGAAATAACACATCTCCTACGTCAAAAACAACAGTAGTAATATTAGGCTTACCCAGTAATCGGTCTACATTTTGATCTAAAGTTTCCTGGGCATCTTTAAGAGCAAGTAGAAATTCTTGATTCTCCCGATTGTTCCATTCTTGTGTTATTTTATCTCTTAATTTATCAAAATCTATCCCATAAGCTTGTTTTAACCATGCTACTTCTTCTATGACTAGGTGAGCAGCAAATCTTAGTTTGCCTTTTCCTGCAGGAGGATCGGCGATAGCTTTTAAGCCGGTTCTTTCCGAGGCCCAAATTTTCCCCTCCGCCGAATAATTCGCTACCATCTTGGCAGAATAATCTAGTAGATCGTTAATCGTCCATAATTGTCCCGTGGCAGTCCTTTTACTTAAATTATCTGCTACGTCAATAATTCTTTGAGCAAGAGTCATATCTGCAAGTTTAGTAAATGGTTTTTGAGTTTCTGGGATACCGGGAACTTTCACTCCAATTAATTCTGGTAAAATGAAAGATGTTTTAAGTAAATCTGCTCTTTCTCCGGCATGTTTTAATAATGAGTATTCTATTACATCATTTCTTAAATAGCGGTGTGGCGCAACTAACCTGCCTAAATCATGTAATAGCATTAATGTTTGGGCTTCATAGGGATCAAAATCAGAGTTTTTAGTTCTTCTGGCTAATTCCTTGCCGTAAAGGGAGGCGATAATTAAATGTTCCCAATAGCTGGGAAAAACTTTAGGATGAGCAAAAGGAGCACAAGCCAACAAAAATCTTTTAGTCTGCTCTACGTCTTCCTCGCTCCAGGGTTTATCTTTTACCAAAGCTGTGCTCTCTAAATACTCTTCAGCGTTATGTTCATTTAATTGAAATCTTAATTTGGCATCTTGCCGTTCGGTTTGTAAGACTATTTGCTCGTTATTTTTAAGATTTTCCATAACCTAGTATAACGTGTATCTATGAAAATCTCAATTTTATGTTAAGATTACGTCATGCTAAATTCCCTTTCTTTAATTGTGCCGGCTTTTAATGAGGAAGCGGCTATTAAAGATAGTATCCAAATTTATAACCAAAAACTAAGAAAATTTACTAAAAAGTATGAAATTATCGTGATTGATGATGGGTCTACAGATAATACAGCCAAAATTCTCCAAGGAATAATTAAAAAATATAAAAAAGTTAAAGGCATAACTCATAAAGAAAATTTAGGGGTTGGTCGGGCAATTTGGGATGGATTTAAAAAAGCCAGATACGAATGGATTTTGACTAATTCTGCCGATCAAGCTTTTAATCTTGATGATTTAAAAAGAGCAGGAGAACAATTTAAAACCGCGGATGTAATAGTTTTTGTCCGTCAAGACAGATCAGCTAATTCTAATTTTAGAAAATTAACATCAATGACCAGCTTTCTACTGGTAAAGTTATTTTTTAGAACTCCCATTGAAGATTTTCACTTTGTGCAAGCCTATAAAAGGGAAATATTAAAAAATGTCAAAATTGCTGCCAGAGATACTTTTATGCCGGCAGAACTACTTGTTAACCTTTATCGCAGAGGATATAATATTGCTCAAGTTAAAGCCAAATTTTATAAAAGATCGGCGGGTAGATCAAAGTATGGTAATCCAGTGCGTTACTTAAAATATCTAAAAGAGCTTTTTACGTTCTGGATAAAAATTACTTTCAATGAAAACTAAAAATATAGCTATTGTAGGATTGGGGCATTGGGGGCCAAATTTTGCCAGGATTGTACACGAGTATGAAGGTGCAAATTTAGTTTGGTGTTGCGATTTATCTATTGAAAAACTTAAAATAATTCAGCGATTTTATCCTTATGTTAAAACCACTACCAATTTAAGTGATTTGCTAAAGGATCAAAGTACCGATGGGATAATCGTGGCAGTTCCGGCGGCCAACCACTTTGATATTGCTAAAAGAATACTTCAGTCAGGCAAAGATGTGTTAGTGGAAAAACCTCTTACTTCTTCAGCCAGGGATGCTATTTATTTAGCAGAGATAGCCAATAAAAACGGAAGTATTTTAATGGTTGATCATACATTTATTTTTAATCCTGCTATCCAAAAGATTAAAGAATTAATAATGAAAAATACTCTTGGTAAAATTCATTATGGCTATGGCGATTATACTGCATTAGGTCCAATCAGAAATGATGTCTCGGCGCTGTGGGATTTATCAACTCATTTTATTTATACGGTTACCCATTTATTAAACAAACAGCCTACCGGTATCACTGCTGCCGGCCGGGCCTTTTTAACACCCAAAATTGACGATGTAGCATTTTTAACTTTAGAATTTGCCGACAACACCCTTTTTAACTTAAGAGTTAGTTGGGCAGATCCAATTAAAACTAGAACCTTTGTTTTAGTAGGAGATAAAAAAATGGTATCATTTGATGATACTCAAAGCGATGGTAAAGTAAAACTTTTTGATAGGGGAATAGAAAAAAATAATCATGATGACGGTTTGTTAAAACATTTTTTTACTTTGCGTTATGGGGATATTACGATTCCTCATATTCCTAACAAAGAACCATTAAAAAGTGTTTTTGAAGAATTTTTAATAAAGACTACTAGCAGGAAAATGCCAATCATTACTTTGCAAGATGCAGTTAATCTAGTAATACTACTTGAAGCAGCCCAAAAATCTCTTAAGAAAAATAGTCAGAAAATTAAACTAAAATATAATCAAAAAACAGGTTTCTTATCATTCAGAAATTGACAATGTTAATAGACTAAACTAAAATAATTTTTACGGTTAAAAATGGAAATATTAAGGAGAAATTATAATCAACCACCAACACAACAAGAAGTTGAGAGCTGGCAAAATTTGCCTCCCAGTTTGGTATTAGTAGATTTATCAAAAAAATGTAATCTGTGGTGCGAACTACATTGTGGTTACCCTGGTCAGCAACTTCGCCGTGAAGAAAAAATTGCCCACCACGAAGAAGTGGAACCGCTTTACACAAATCCGCAATTATTAAAGAAAGCTTTTACGGAAATTGCCGAGACTTGGGACCCCAAGCCATCTTTACAAATATCAGCGGATGGAGAGCCGCTTCTGCATCCGCAAGCTAAGGGGCTATTGACTTATGCTGCTGGCGAACTTGGTTTTAATGTAGGATTGACCACCAATGGTATTCTGCTTAAGGAAAAATTAGTTGCTGACTTGTGCCGGGCAGGTGTTAAATTAATCAATATCAGTTTGGATGCAGCTACAGCAGAAACTTATGGAGTTGTCCGTCCTGAAAGATATCATCATATTAATTACTTTAAGGCAGTGACGGATAACATTGCTAAAGCAGTTGAGGCAAGAAATAAGTTGTCTGAAAATCAACAAATAAATACTGAATTTATGATCACCATGATTGTTAGACAACAATCTCAAGATGAACAGCAGGATTTTGTGGAGTTGGGAAAAAAACTAGGAGTTGATAAAGTTTCGTTTCGGCCCTTAAATTCAACAGCTGGTCTAACTCCTAATTTTAACGAAGTTTTGAGTGAAGATGAGATTGTGAAAGATCAAGAAGGGGTAGTTAGAAAAGTTAACGGATTAAACCGTTATCCTTGTATTTTTCCTTTCACTCGCTTTAGTTTAACGGGTGGCACAGCTGGATCTTTAAAGTTTGTTTATTGTCCCCATGCTTGGGATAGAGATGAAGCTGATATCGGGTATTACCCTCAAGATGGTTCGTTGAAAGATTTGTGGAATTCAGCTCTTTTAAATAGCATCAGAGAGGCGCATTTAACCGGTAATTTTAACTTAAATTCATTATGTGCCGCTTGTCCTGATTGGAGAATGGTAGCAGGGAAAGATACCATAACTTATGCCAATATCGTGGCCGGCAAAAAGTGAAATTATAATTTCTTCTTCTGTAAAGTAGCAAACCAGTTAGCTTTAGCAAATAATTCTGGCGTGCCCGCGTCAAAGATAAAACCATCTATCTCCTTGCCGATAATAGGTATTTTTTTCTCAAACATTAAATTCAATAGATTGGCATCACTGATTTCTCCCTTAAATGGCTTAGCCGCAATTTGATTAATGAGAGGAAAAGTAACAAAGGAAAAGATATTACGGCCAGCGCCTCTTAAATTGTCATTTAGATGATGAATATCAGTAGGAGTTTTAGCGCGGGGGCATAAATGCAGGACATCGTATAAATGATTCTCTCTCTTTTTCAATAAAAATTCTCCATAAAAAAGCATGTTATTTTGGGGGTATTTAGCAAAGGACAATACGCTATGCCCAGTGGGTAAAGCATTAAAAATTTCTAAAGTTTGTTTCAATGGTGGAATTTGTTGGTAATAAGAGGGCATATCAGGGAAAAGTAAAGCAAAGTTTTTTCCTTTTAATATACTTCTGGCGCGGTAGACTGCATCTATTACTCCTAACGGTTTGTCCTGATAAACAAAATAAAAGTCTGCTGATTTGTTTAAGTTGCTTCTAGAATTAATAAAGTTTCTAATTACTTCTTTTTCCTTATTTATTACTATAATTATTTTCTTGACATTTGATTCAATTGCTTCACGAATAACCAATTCTATGACAGGCGTCCCATTCAAAGGGAGCATTTCCTTGGGGACAAAAGAAGAGATGGGGTCCCATCTAGAACCTTTACCGGCGGCAGGAATAATAGCAAAATCAACAGAATCCATTTAGAAAATCATATATAGTATACTTAACAATATTGTTTATTACTACAATTTAATTATGAAAAGTAAAAATGTGATTTCTAAAGAACTTAAAGTAGAATACCTTTTAAAGGGCAATGCTCAATTAGAAAAAGAGTGTGAGAAATTTTTGGATGAATGTCCATGGGCTTTTTTCCAGCAAACTCTAGAGTGGAGAAATACTATTAATGATTTTAAAACTGATGAGTCAATCTATGTTTTAGTAAAAAACAACCAAAAGATTGTCGGTATTTTACCAATCTATGTATATAATTCTAAATTTGGCAACATTATTAATTCTATTCCTTATCCAGGACCACTAGGAGGAGCGTTGATAAATAACCAAAGTCAAAGAGAAGAAATTTTTAATCTATTAATAAAAGGTGTGGAAGATATCGCCCAAAGGAAAAATTGCGTTTTAGTAACAATTATTTCTTCTCCATTTATTCCGGATGAAAATCTTTATAGAAAATATTTTCAACCAACCTGGGAGCTAGAAAACTACACGCTTTTTATTGACTTGAATAAACCGGTACTTACTAATTCACATTTTAGAAATAATTTGAAAAGAATGCTTAAAAAAGCCTTGTTAGATAAATTAGTTGTGGAGGAATCAATAGATCAGGCGGAAATAAAAAAATGGTATAAAATCCACCAAGAAAGACATAGATCCATCAATCTTGAGCCATTACCAGAAGAAATTTTTCAAGGTGCTGTAAAATACTTTATTCCTAAAAATAGAGCAAAATTTTTTTTGGTGAAGCATGGTAAAAAAATTGAAGCAGGATGTTTAACAATTTATCATCAAGAGGTTGTGGATACATATATGATTTCCGGCTCTAAAGAATCATATAAAAACGGTGCGATATATTTGCTCATAAACCATTTACTCCTTTGGGCTAAAAAAAATAGCTTTGCAGTTTTTAACTGGGAATCCTCCAAGCCGCGAGGCGGAGGACCTTATAATTTTAAAATGCAGTGGGGTAGCCAAGAAAAATCATATTACTTTTTTACCAAACAATATGGGGAGTTAGATAAAATTCTTAAGTTGGGGGTTGAAGGTGTAAAGAAAGGATATAAATGGCATTTTGTCTTACCTTATTCAGTTTTTAATAATGTTAATTTATAAAAAATTACTATCACTAATTAACGGGCATTTTTTGGTTTTCATTATTATTATAGTTCTTATTTCTTACGGACAGATGCTATGGATGTACCCTTGGCAAGATGACAATGCTTTGTTTTTTAAATTAGAACATATTGACCAGCCAGCTGGATTTTTTGGTCCTGGTCCAATAGGAATAGGAATCACTAAATATACACCCACGCCTTTTATTCCTATCCATTACTTTTTTGGAACTAACACGGTACCATATTTTGCTTTACTACTAGTTTTATACCTGATATCTACTATTGTAGTTTACAAAACTTTCTCTATTATTTTGGGAAAATCCGGTGGTAGAGTAGCTGGTTTTATTTTCGCGGCCGGCTATATTTCTTCTGATGGAACCTGGAGGATGGCCAATAGTGCTACTACCAGTATTAGCTTTATCACCATTGGTTTATTATTTTTCGCTTATTGGAAATTTTACAAAGAAAACAAATTTCGTTATTATCTTTTTGCTTTACTTTCTTTTTTTCTGGCAACAGAATTTGCTATTAATAGAACCCATTATCTTTTTTCCATAGTAGTAATTTTTGAATTAATATTTTTAACTTTCAACAGGCGCCCATCATCAATTTTATTTTCAGTAATCAGGCTAGTTCCATTCTTTTATATTTTTGAAAATTTCGTTGCTACAGCTTCGGTTAATAGAACTCCTCAAATGAAAGAATTTCTTCTTGCTTTTATTAATGGAAAATGGGATTTGTACTATGGTTCTTTATCTACAATGGCCAATCTAATAATGCCTGATTGGTTGACAAATTTCATTAAGTCGCCAGATCGATCTTTTCTTGCTGTTTTAGGTGT
Organism: Candidatus Microgenomates bacterium; assembly: GCA_016204995.1. Taxonomy (GTDB): domain Bacteria; phylum Patescibacteriota; class Microgenomatia; order UBA8517; family JACQJR01; genus JACQJR01. The sequence goes on along the minus strand of JACQJR010000001.1, from coordinate 168,231 downwards.
AATCCTTTTAATAATTGGTTTTCTTTTATTAATTTTTATTAAAAAACAGAGGCGAATTTTCCTATTTCTATCGCTTTGGTTTTTGACGAATATTATTATTTATTCCGCCTTTAATCCTACGATTCCTTACGGTACTGTGGAAAGGTATATGGCCCATTCATTTTTAGCATTAACTGGGATACTAGGAGCCGTATTTATTGCCTTGTCAGTAAATAGCATCTTCGGTAAGGTGGTAAGATTATTAATAATATTAATTGGAGTAGGTAATCTTTATAATTCTGTAATTTATCAGCATGATATTTTACAAACTCGGAGTTTTCCGGCGCGTGAGTTTTTTAATCAACTTAAGGTTTATTTACCTACTCTTAAAAAGGGGGATATTCTTTATTTTGATGTTGCCAGAGACTCCCAGCGTTATTACAACGACGCTATTTCTACTGCCATGATGCCAGAAACAACCGCCTTTGCCTGGAGATATGGTTTAGATCGTTATGATATCAAATTAGTAACTGATTTTCCCAGCTTAATAAACACCATCAAAGAAGAGAGAAATTCTTTGGAGAATGTTCATTCTTTTTGGTATGGAGGAAATGGTTTAGTGGATATAACTACGGGAATTAAAGATGGTTTGTCTGGCAAATCACATCCAGAATTGGCGGTAGAAAAATTACCGCAGATTTCTAGCGCCGAGTTAACAACAAGTCCTGAATACACTTTGTGGCGTCAACCTGATTTAAATATTCCTTTAGCTAAGCCATTGAGTAGTATTATGCCGATAGAACTTAACCTAGATATAAAAGCTTTTCCTATTAATAACCAGTTAAATTATCCGTTGCTCTTCCCCTACACCAAGATACCGGAAAATTATAAAATCTTCTGGAGCAATCCGTCCTTGCGACAACTGGCTTTAGCGTATAAAATTGCAAGAGAGGATTTTAGAGAGAATGCCTATTTTACAGTAAGCAGCGAATGGCAAAATAATTTAGTAGAAAATCTTTACGATAATGATTTGAATTCCTTATGGCAATCAGAGCGGACTGGTTGGGGGAGGGAAAATACTTTTATTGAGGTAAGATTGCCGAATATTCAAGAGATTGGTGGTGTCGTTTGGATAAATGGTTTTGCCCAGAATACTCCCACTAAATATAATGTTGAGACATCTTTGGATGGGCAAAAATGGCATGAAGTTAAAAAAATAATAAATGGATCAAGAATTGATAATAGAGACCTTCAAGTTGTCCCCTTTTCTCCTATTAAAGCCAAATATGTCAGAATGGTTTTATTAGAAACTATTAATGGAGACTCGCCGGTAATTGCGGAGTTTTGGGTAGTACCATCAAAATTTTCCTCACTTGATTTTAATTTGGCAGAGAAATTTTTAAAAGAGCCTTTTTGGTTGGTGTCTAATGAAGGTGATTTTAATGCCACACTTGAAGGTTTAGTTAATAAAAATCATGTACAGTTAGTATGGCAAGGTAATAAACGAAATGATTGGCAATCTTTACAACAGACGGAATTTGAATTAATCTATGATGGTAGACGCCATACATATTCTGTAACTCTTCCTGCTGGTGGGACTCAAATTGATAAATTAAAAATTACAAATATGGGAATGCCAGGTTTGCTTACTCTATATTCAGTGGCTGCTAAATATTTACATCAGCAATAGTAAATTTTATGACACCTTTTCTTAAAAATATTAAAAAAACCTCCAATTTTATCTCTCAACATTTTACCATTTTACTTATACTGACAGTATTAATTTCTTACGGTCAAATGTTATGGATGTATCCCTGGCAGGATGATAATGCTTTATTTTTTAAATTGGCTCATATAGCAGAGCCGGCAGGATATTTTAGCCCGGGAGTAATTGGGACAGACCCAATTACTAAATACGCCGCCGCCCCTTTCTATCCAATTTATCTATTATTTGGTCATAACACGATTGCTTATTTTGCTTTCCTTTGGCTTTTATATTTAATTACCACTTTAGTAGTTTATAAAACTTTTTCTGTAATTTTAGGTAAAATCGGTGGGAGAGTAGCTGGTTTTATCTTTGCTGCTGGATATGTCTCTTCTGATGGATTATGGAGAATGGCTAATAGTGCCACTACCAGTTTCGGTCTAATATTTGCCACTTTAACATTTTTATCTTACTGGCAATTTTATAAAAAAAAGAATTGGTTGTGGTATATTTCAGCTTTGATATTTTTCTACCTAGCACAAGAGATAGCAATTGTGAGGACTCATTATTTATTTTCTATAATATTATTGTTTGAAATATTTTTCTTATTCTTCGGTAGATTACCCTTTTCTATTATTGCTTCCTTACTTAGAATGCTACCATTTTTATATATATTTAAAAATTTTTCTTTAACAGCTTCAGCCAGTCGGTCGGGGCAATTACAAGAATTCGTCCTAGCCTTTACTAAGTTTGATTTTTCCCAATATTATGGTTTTTTCTCCTCAATCACAAATTTAATTATTCCCGATTGGCTAACCAATTATGTTATAAATTTGCAAATAAATTTGGATGATATGTTTGGGACACATTTGCCCATGCTTAGATTAATTTTATTATTTTTACCGATATTAGCAGCAATTCTAATTTTAAAAAATCATCGGTGGCGGAAAGTATTAATTCCTCTATTTCTAATAATTAGTACTGCGTGGTCATTTTTATCAAAGGATTTAATCATGCCAATGTTTATAGATATTACATTAGGACAATATTTTATAGCGGCTTTAGGTGTAGAACTATTATTTTTGGGCTTAATTATTTTTATTTCTTTAAATAATAATAGATGGCTTTTTTTGTTATTGATGTTTTGGATATTAATAAATCTGTCGGTCTATTCTGCTTATAATCCTACTTTTCAATATAGCACTATTGAAAGATATTTAACCCATTCCTTTTTGCCCGCAACAGGTCTTTGGGCTTTGTTATTTATTTCTTTATCAAAAAAGACGAACTTGAATAAATCATTGAAAATTTTAATTATATTGCTTGGAGTAGGTAATATAGCTAATTCTATTTTTTATCAACAGAATATTTTGAAATCTAGAAGTTTTCCTGCCAGAAATTTTTATACCGATTTAAAAAAAATAACCCCTGTAATTAAAAAGGGGGATATTCTTTATTTTGATGTTGCCAGAGACTCCCAGCGTTATTACAACGACGCTATTTCTACTGCCATGATGCCCGAAACCACCTCTTTTGCCTGGAGATACGGCATAGATAGGTATGACATTAAATTAACTACAGATTTTAATGAGTTATTAAAAATTATTAAATCGAATCAAGTACCTTTAGAAAATATCCATACTTTTTGGTATGATCAGCATAGTTTGCTAGATACTAGAGAGCAAATAAAAGATTTTTTACAAGAGAATTATAATGCTACTCAAATTATTATAGAATCTTTTCAAAAATCCGTTTATGAGTTAGAGAAGGGAAAAGAAGGCAGTATCTGGTCGCAGAATGATTTAGATATCCACTTGAAAAATCCCATAGATACTTCGGCTCCTAGGGAGTTAATAATTAATTTAATCGCCGAGCCCCTTATAAGTAATGTAAATTATCCTTTAATGGCTCGATTTCTAAATTTAAATGAGATAGAAAGAAAGTTCTGGGGTAATTTTGAATTACGTAACCTATCTTTAGAATATAAAATTTTCAAAGAGAATATTTTACAAAATTCTAAATATACAGCCAGTAGTTATTGGCAGCGTAATTTTGTCGATAACTTACATGATGGAGATGTGGAGTCTTTATGGCAATCAGAACGGACTGGGTGGGGTAGAGATTATACCTTTATTCAGATGGAGCTACCTAGAGTTCTTAATATTAATAAAGCAGTATGGGTAAATGGTTACTCCAGTAATACTCCCACTGATTTTAGTATAGAAATTTCAGTTGATGGTAGAAAATGGCAAGAAGTAGGCAGAGTGAAATCATTACCTATGATTGATAAACGAGAGCCACAAACTGTAAACTTTGATCCTGTAGATGCAAAATTTATCAAAATGATTTTCCATGAAACAGCTAATGGAGATTCACCAGTAATTGCTGAATTTTGGGTAACATCTTCAAAATTTTTGTCTTTAGATCTGGGTTTAACGGAGAAATTTTTGCAGCACCCATTTATATTCGTGCCCAACCGTTTAATACTAGAACAGAATTTAAATATTTTACAAAATAAAGGTAAAGTCCAAATTGCTTGGAAAAATAATAAAAGCCATAGCTGGCAGTTTATCAAACAAACAGAGTTTGAAATATACTATGACGGCAGGCCTCATCAATACCATGTTATTATTCCTGCGGGAGGAAGAGATTTAACAGATTTAAAAATTACTAATATCTCTACTCCTGGAACAATTTATTTAAAAAATATTCAGGTGAAATATCCAACTTGGAAAACTTTGGGTATAGACATTGATAAAAATAATAATTAATCTAATTAGTATGAAATCAGATTTATTGAACAGAATTTCTGAAACCATTATTAGGTTAATTACGTTTGATTATTTAGTAATTAAGAAAGTTATTAAATATAATTTAGGTAAAACAGACGGAAAGAGCATTTTTGATTTAGGCTGCGGGACAGGAGTATTAGCGCCACTTTTTTCTCCCAAATCATATATGGGTATTGATATTGATCCCACTTTAATAGAATATGCTCAAAGCCACCATCCTCGCTATAAGTTTGAAGCTGGTGATGCTACAAATGTTAAACTAAAAAATAAATTTGATATAGTACTGGTAGTAGGGGTAATCCATCATTTGAATAATAGAAATGTTAAGAAATTTATTGATGTTATTAAAATGCATTTAAAAAAAGATGGCAGGGTTTTAATAGTAGAAGCGATTCCACCCATCTTTAAATGGAATCTACTTAGTTATATTAATCGCAAGATGGATAGGGGAGCTTTTATCAGAGATTTGGATGTTTATAAAAAATTTGTCACCCCTGATTTTAAAATTCTCAAAGCTTACAATCAATTTGGGGGAGCGGCAGATTACGGAGTGTTGTTATTGGAAAAAAGATAAGATTGGAATTCTTTTTTAGTTATACTTGTTTTATCTTCCACCATTAAAGACCTTTTATCAAAGGCAAAAGCAAAAAAGTTTTTCTTTTTTATTTTATTTTCCTTTAAGTATTTTACTAACTCCTCTTTTTGCCAAAAATACTCGGGGGCTTTATTTTTAAAAAAACCATGAAATCCTCTAATTATATATTCAATATCATTAATTCTTCCTGAAATTGAATAAATCACTTTTTCCTCATTATTATCCGGCACCATTTTTAAAACTTTTTCAGTAATTACCTTAACGGTAACTATGCCTTCATTAACTGAATGATTTGCTTTCTGGGTAAAATCTGCATTTGACCAAACAAGAAATATTAGTATTAAGTAAGTAAAACCAAGCATAAAATACTTAGTTTTTTGGCCCAACCAATTTATGATAGATGTTAATATAAGATAAAAAGCAGTCAAAGCAAATATAAGAGGTAAGGGATAATATCTTGATCCAGGTGTTGCACCATAAACAATTATAGATTGATCAAAAATACCGGCATATATTTTTAAAGATTCATTAAAAGAATGTGTTGTGTTTTCGTTAACTACATTTCCAAAAAAGATAAAAAAAGCTAAGCTGGTCAAAAAAAAGAACCAAAATAAAAGAATAACTTTACCAGTAAATTTATTCTTTAGGTATAAGATAAAGGTTACAGAAGATATTAAAATAGAGGTAACTACACCCCAAACAAAAATGGCATGATTTAAGATAAAATTAGTCGTGGGAGCATTAAACTCTCCCAAGGCGATGATTTTGATACTTTTAACTACCCAGGCCATAATTTGATAAGGAACAATTATAGGAATGATATTGGCAAAGGAAAGATAAATCCTATCTCCATTTAGGAATCTATCAAATCCAATCCCATAGAGTTTTCCAGACGAGCTAGGCAGTAAGAATGGCTTAAACATAATTAGAAAAGTAGTAAAAAGCAAAGTAATTCTAGCTAAGGCACTTTTTCTTTCTTTTGTTTTTTGAGGGAAGTAAAAGATCTCCAGCATTATTAAAAAGATAGGTAAAAATCCAGTTCTGGTGGTAGAAGTTTTTAATAAAAACAACATTAGTAAAAAACTTAAAATAAAATATAATTTCTCTGACCTATTATTTAAAAACTTTATATATAGATAAAGGGAAGCGATAAAGACAGCAATGATATAGCCAGTGGCCGTACTATGTTCTATATACATAAAGCTCTCCATGATATTGGGTGAGACTAGATAAAAAAGTGTTATTAGAAGAGCAAGAAGAACAGACCCCAAATTTTTTCTAAAGTTTAATAAATGTAGTAGTTTAAAAAATAAAATTGCCCCAATAGCCAGAGTGATTAGTAAGGCCAAATTGTAGTAATAAGTATTTAGATGAAAGAATTTATAAGCTAAAACTGAAGCACCGAAAGGATAATAGAAATAATCCAACTTATTGGAATAGCGATAATCTAAAGCATCTTCCCGTAGAAGTGCTGGTAGCAACACAAACTGGTCATCTTTTATAAAATAACGATTAAGAAGTTCTCCTTGGTAATTAAGGAGAAAAATAAAATAGCCGGCAAAAAGTAAAGTTAGAAAACTAACAATCCCTATATTTTTATAAGTGAAAATAATTTTTCTTTTTATAACTATAAAAGTGATTAAAACCAAAAAGAAAATTATAAAAAACATAAGTTGGTCTAAAAGATAAGAGTCTAGTATGGAGAAATGATTTTTGAGTAGATAATAAATGGTCAATTTTGTAGAAAGAAAAAAAGTAATAATTAAACAAATGGTAATTAAGGAGTAATTTTTAGCTAGACTTTTTAACAATAGCATTTGGTCAACTGAAGATTTCTCTAAATAGGATTTTTAAGTTTTCTCGACCAGTCTTGAAAGAAGTCATGGAAGTATTACCATGTATCCGGTAACCTTCCTTGGTGGGGAATTCTGTAATTTGGACATTATATTTTAAAGCCCTAATTATTTCTTCAAGATCAGGGGCAATGGCATCAGGAATTTTAATTTTCATTTTCTTCCATGCTTTTCTAGTGATAGCTCTAAAACCTTGGACTACATCAGTAGCATGATTGCCATTTCTACCCCATAAGAAATTACAAACTATGGCCAGTCCTATGTTAAACCATTTACGGGGTTTAAATAATTGATTATCCTCTTCGTTGAAACTACCTTTAATCATCCGGCTGGCGACAATAAAATCTTTTCCTTCCCGTAATAATTTAACAAATAATTTAATATCTTCTGTTGACATGTTGCCATCAGGATGCCAAAAAATTAGAGCATCTTCTTTGGTGTTAGCGAAGGCTGATTCATAAGCACCTCCTACCCCACGATGAGTCTGGCCAAAAATTTTAATTCTTCTTTTCTTGTAGAATTCTTGAGTGCCATCAGTAGAATTTCCATCAATGACATAAATTGCATCTACTATCTTTTTAGAAACGCTGGGGAAAGTTTTCTCGGAGTTTTTCCGTTCATTTCTGGTAAAAACGATTAAAGCAATTTTCATAGACTTTTAGTAGAATATATCATTACATTGTGAAGTTGGCAATAAGTAAGTATCCTCTTGCGCATATTAAAAAATTTATGTTATACAATCATTAATGTACAAGTGTCTTGTTTGGTTAACAGTTTTTTCCTCAATCTTAATTAACCATACTCTTCTCAAAGATCAGAATTTTCGCAATTCTCTTCCACTAATTCATAATTTAAGGTACAGTGATTATCTCATTCAGAAATGGTTTCTGGTGGCAGCTGGATTTATAATTTTAGGATGGTGGTTATTTAATCAAAGAAATATCTTTAAATACTTAAAAATTAATTTACTGCCAATATTAATTATTCTAATAGTTTTATTAATTTGTCGGTCAATCAGTTTCCAAAGATGGTTTGAATTTGATGATTATCGTTTAATAGGGCATCAGCATGCAGTAAATGGGACTGCCAATTACAATCAAATGGGATTGATTAATAATCCCTTTTACGGCTATGCAGCTTCTTACGCAGTAGTTAATTTGTTGGACGATAAATTTGAACTATATAACAGTTTAGGAATTTTTATTTTATTTTTAATAGGAGTAGTGGTTTTTACTATTGCCAATAAATTACAGAAACGAAGATTGGTTTCCTTATTAGCTGCTTTATTTTTTGTGACTAGTCCTACTTATTGGCGACAGATCTTACAAATGCATGAATTTTTAGGGGATACTTTCCCTCTGCTTTTATCAACTTTGTCGGTTTATCTATTGGTAGTTAGATTTTACCCAGGTGCTATTATTTTTGCTGCTGCTGCCTTAGAATTTGGTTTATCGCGGGAACATTTTATTGCCTTACCACTTATTTTAATAGGATTGTTTTTCGTTTGGTCTAAAAAAATACCAAAAGAAGAATTGATTATAACTTTAGCAACCTTACCTATTCTTTCTATGCTTTATCTACCGGTTTTAAGTTCTCACCCTCCTGAAATTCTTAATAAAAATGATTGGTTAAGCAATTGGCCTCAACTTATAAGAATATCTGATAGTATTTTTGCGGCGAGTATGCCACACGGAGTTGCCTCTTTTTTATTATTTTTACCAAGGATGCTAATGCCAAATAACTTTTATATTTCATCTTTATTAGGTGTGTTAATAGTAGTATCTCTTATAATATTGATTATTTGGTCTTTCAACCGAAGAAAAATACTAGCCGCAAAAATTTTAACTGTAGGATTAGTAATCGTGACGGTTTCAATGGTCTTTCCTACTTTAATGGGTATTCGTTTAGTGCATGATTTTAAAATATTACCTGAGCAATATTCAGATTTTTTTCCTGCAGCCCCCACCTCTTATGGATTACCAGCTGCTTTTGGTTTAGCATTTCTGGTTATTGGTTTTGGTCAATTGGTAAGACTAAAGATATTTAACATATTTTTAATATCGTTAATAACTATAAATATAGTAACCGTACTTGCGGCTGATTATGAATGGGTTAAGCAATTTTCTCGCCCACAGCGAATAGCTAATCAACAGTTGGAGAATATTATTTCAGCCGATGGCCAAACAAAAGTAATTTATGCAGAAAAAATCTTACCTCGTTATATTTCATATTTTTATCAACTTTATCGCATTAAAGAACCATTGTATGTTAGTAATGATCCTGAAGAATTTATCCGTTTGATAAAAAAGTATCAGCCAAAAAAAGAGGGAATTTATCTACTTGTTTTAGATGACAAAAACTATACAATCTATGATAATTCTCAAAAGTTAAGAGTTTACGAAGTACAAAAGTTAACTGCGAAATTGTTGGAATAAGATGAGGTATATATTAAAAGTTGCTAAGTATTATCCTCAATGGATTATTTTGATTTTAGCCTTGATATTTAATTATGGCTTAAGATTACTTTTACTGAAGCCTGACGGGCATGATTATTTTTATGAATTTCCCTTTGCGAGAAGTGTTAGATATAGCGACTATTTATTCCAGAAATGGAATTTAGTTTTAGCTGCTGTTTTAGTAGGGATAATTTGGTTATGGAAAGAGAAAAAAATCTTCAGAGATATTAGGCAAAATATACCTTATATTATTATTATTGCCCTAGTTACTTTGGCAGTACACTGGTTTAGTTTCCAAAGATGGTTTGAATTTGATGATTATCGAGTAATTGGTCATCACTACGCCGTGACAGGTACTCCTAAGCAAAATGAAATGGGAGCCGGCAATTCTTATTTTTATGGCATTGGCATGATTTATTTGGTAGTTAGTTGGTTTGGTACCAAATTTGAGTTATATAATGGCTTGGGATTAACCATATATTTTCTGACCGGGGTAGTAATTTTCGCTATTGCCAATAAATTTCAAAAGGATAAATTTATTTCTTTAACCACAGCTTTATTTTTTATTACCAGTCCTACCTATTGGCGTCAAACCCTTCTAATGTTGGAATTATTGGGAGACGGTTTTAAATTATTACTCTTCTCATTATCAATTTATTTTCTGTTATCACGCTATTATTCCGGAGCAATTATTTTTGCGGCAGCAGCTTTGGAATTTGGTATTTCCCGTACCCACTTTATTGCTTGGCCCCTTTTATTAATGAGCATTCTTTTTGTAAGGAAGAATAACCAAGAAAATTGGAAATGGATAATAGCCTGCATCTTTTTTATGGCAATGTCTTTAAGTTATATACCGCTAATGGGTCATTTTTCTCCTCAAATTTTAGATGGTAAAAATTGGTTAAATAATTGGCCTCAAATAATGAGAATGGCTGATATGATATTTGGCATAACTATTCCTCATGGCATATCTCACACCCTTATCTACTTTCTACAGTGGTTATTTGGTTATAAATATACTTCAACCCTATTAGGTTTTCTAATTACAGTAGGTTTGGCAGTACTAACACTTTGGCTTTTTCGCAAAAGAAAATTTTTAGCCGCCCAGCTAATTTTAACTGGTTTGTTTATCGTTGTTGCAGCAATAATATTTCCTACTTTAATGGGCATTAGGTTATTAACCGATATCCATAAGCTAACCTGGCAATATAAAGATAGTCTACCGGCTGGCCCTACGGCTTATGGGGCTTTTTCTACCTTTGGTTTTATATTTATTCTGCTGGGAATTAGTAAAGTATTAAGGCAAAAATTATTTATAAAAATTTTAGTAATATTAATTTTATTAAATTCTTTCACAGTAATTAAAGCAGATAAGGAATGGATTGAAGAAGTATCAGGTCCTCAACGTATCACTAATGAACAACTTGCTAAAATCTTGCCGGCTGATGGTCAAGTCAAAATAATCTATACTCCTAAGCCTACTCAAGTATTATCACGTTACATTTATAATTTTTATCAGCTTTATCGCATTAAGGAACCTATTTATAGTTCTACTGATACAGATGAATTTATAAGTTTAATCAATCAATATAAACCTAATAAGGAGAAAATTTATTTACTAACTTTAAACACTGATAACTATGTTATTTATGATAATTCAGATAAATTACGTATTTATGAACCTACTAAATTAACTCCCAGTTCAGTAGAAGCAATATTGAAATCACTATGAGGTTTAAATTAAAAATAACGCATTATTTATTATGGATAGTGGTTATTGGATCAATTTTTTCACACCAAATTTTTATAAAGGACGATTATTTTCGTAGATCATTGAGTTTTATTCAGAATATCCAATATGGAGATTATCTTATTCAAAAATGGTTTCTAATACCGATATCATTTTTAACTTTATTGTTTTGGGTAATTTCTCAAAAGGGATTATGGAAAAGCTTTGCTAAAAACTTAAAACCCATAATTATTATTGGAGTTATTCTTTTAATTTCTCATGCAGCCAGCTTTCAGCGGTGGTTTGAATTTGACGATTATCGGGTGATAGGAACACATTATGATGTAATTGGAACAGACCATGATTACACCATGGGCCTAAGCAACTCTGTTTGGTATGGTATTGGTTTTGTTTATTTAGTAGTCCGTTGGTTCGGTACGAATTTCGCTTTGTATAATATTACCGGCTTATTAATTTATTTTTTTATTGGCATAACCATATTTTTTATTGGAAAAAGAGTCCAAAACAAATCTGTTGTTGCCGTACTTGCTTCTCTATTTTTTATTACCAGTCCCACCTATTGGCGGCAGATATTGCAAATGCAAGAATATATCGGTGATGGTTTCTCCTTATTGCTCTTTTCTTTGGCAATTTATTTATTAGTTTCTAAATTTTATTTAGGTGCTATTATCTTTTATGCTGCAGCTTTGGAATTTGGTCTGTCGCGGCTCCATTATATTGCTATTCCACTATTACTAATAAGCATATTGTTGGTGGCAAAAATTAAAAGTCAGAGATGGGAGTGGGTTCTAACCCTACTAGCTTTTCCTTTAATATTTTTTCTTTACTGGCCTGTTTTGGTGGCGATGAGGCCTCAGGTAATAAATTATAGTAATTTATTAAGCAATTGGCCTCATTTAGTAAGGCTAGCCGATAGCATATTTGCCGTTAGCCTACCACACGCCTTAGCTTATCCCCTCATTAATACTTTAAGATCATGGTTTCCTCAAGCTTTTTATATTTCTTCTATTTTAGGTGGGGTTGTAGTTTTGGGATTAGTGGGATTAATTGTTTGGCTTTTGAAAGAGAAAAGATTTCTTGCAGCAAAGCTAATTGTAATAGGTGAAGTAATGCTGATAATTTCCATGATAGGACCAACTTTATCCGGTATTCGGATGGTGCAAAGTATTCAACCTTTGACTTCCCAATACAATGACACTTTCCCTATTGCCCCCACTTCTTATGGTTTATCAGCCACCTTTGGAATGATGATTATCCTTTTAGGACTAAGTTTGGTTATCAAATATAAAATTTTTCAGAGGTTACTCATAATTCTTATTTTGGTTAACTCTTTGACGATGTTGCACAGTGATACTGAATGGGCCAAGATATATTCTGCTCCCGAACGGGCTTCTAATCCGCAATTAATGCATCTTTTACCGGGAAATGGGAAACTCAAAGTGATATATGCTTCTCCGCCATCGGAGATTCTATCTCGTTATATTTACGAATTTTATGAGCTTTACCGTATTAGAGAGCCAATTTATATCCAAAATGACGCAGGCGAATTTATTAAATTATTAGAAAAATATCAGCCTGAAAAACAAGAAGTTTATTTATTTACTCAAGATCCTCATACCTATGAAATTTATGATCATTCTGAAAAATTAAGAAAATATTATCCAGGCCAACTAACCCCAGCTTTACTTAAATCTTTAACAAAATCTTAGTGATTATTAAGATTATCTCTTATGACAATTAAAAATAATGTGGGTGAATGGTTTATTTTCTTCAGCCATTATTACTTTACAAGAGAGACCCAGATCATTTAATAATATTAACCACTCTTTTGTATGACGGAAAAAAATCTTTGGCTCGTATAACTTATTGTCAAAAAACCACGGTACAATTAAGTGGTCAGTGAACAAAGTTAAGAAATATTTAAAACTAAATTTCACATCAATTTCTATAATTATTATTTTGCCATTTTTTCTTAAACTATCAATGCATTTTCTTAACACTTCTGTCTGCAGTTCTTGCGATTTAAGATGGTGCAATAAATGAAAAAGAATAACAGCATCACTTTTAGGGAGATTAACCTTATTAGCATCAGCCAGTTTAAATTGAACGTTTTTTAACCCTTTATCAGCTGCAGTCAATCTTTTGCTGTCTATATCTATTCCAGTTAGTTTTCTCTTAGGGGAAGTAAGGGCTAAGAAATTGGTGAATATTCCATCCCCACACCCCAAATCAGTAATGGTTCCCTTTTTAGGAACGATTTTTTCTACCTCTACATAAGGAGCATCCCAAAATCGTACCTTTGCAAAGATACTTTTCCAGCCCAGCCCAGAATACAAATAGATAGTTTTTTTAACAGAATCAGCGGTCATGTAAGACATTATATATTATGAGACGCAATAATTTAAGAATCGTTGACAAAAGTTGAGAGTGAGCATAGTATTGACAAAGCATGAAAATTAGCTTGGTAATACCAGCTTTTAACGAGGAAAAAAATTTGCCACTACTTTATCAAAGATTAAAACCAGTTCTAAGAAAGGTAGGTCGTGATCACGAAATAATTTTTATTAATGACGGTAGTATAGATAATACCCTAGGAGTAATAAAAAAATTAAGAGGTAGGGATAAAAAGATTAGATTAATATCTTTTTCTAGAAACTTCGGGCATATGCCAGCCATTGATGCTGGTCTAATTCATGCTAAAGGCGATTGGGTTGTTTTAATGGACGCTGATCTACAAGATCCTCCAGAAATAATTCCTCAAATGGTTGCTAAAGCTAAAGAAGGTTTTGAGGTAGTGTATGGTGTTAAACAAAAGAGAAAGGAAAGCCTATTAAGAAGATTTTTATTTACAATTTTTTATCGATTATTAAATATGGTTTCCATTTATAAAATGCCCCTGGATGCTGGTACCTTTTCTTTAATGAGCCAAAGGGTAGTAAAAATATTGACTAATTTACCCGAGAGAAATAAATACTTAAGTGGTTTAAGGGCTTGGACAGGTTTTACCCAAGTAGGTGTAGTTTACGAGCGTGGGAAAAGAAGTAGTGGCCAACAAGCCAGCATAAGAAGATTAATAAAACTTGCCTTAGATGGGGTCATTTCTTTCTCTTATCTACCATTAAGGCTGGCTAGTTTTTTGGGATTTATCTGCGCCCTGGTGGCCTTTATTTCTATTATTGGTGTTTTTATCTTAAGAATATTTTTTGGTTTTGGTATTGCCGGTTGGGCTTCTACTATGTCCACTATACTCCTGGTGGGTGGAATTCAGCTTATTACTTTAGGAATATTAGGTGAATACTTAGCTAGGATATATGATGAGGTAAAAAATCGGCCCAAATATATTATTGAAGAAAAGATTGGTTTTAGCAAAAATTGAAGTAAAATTCACTATTGCTTTATTATGATGGCTCTTTATAATATGTGAAACTTAAAGCAGCTTGGGTAATGTATGGACAAAGTGATTATCATCACGACAATTAATCCTCCCAAAGAAGAAATATATAAGTTTGCCCAAATTCCAGATTGGAAGTTAATTTGTGTTGGTGATACTAAAACTCCTCTCAATTGGTCTGTTGAAAATGTAGATTATTTGTCTCCGGAAATGCAGGATAAATTATTCCCCACATTTTCTAAATTTTTCCCTTGGAAAATGTATGCTAGGAAAAATTTAGGTTATTTATACGCTATTAAAAATGGAGCAAAGGTGATAGGTGAAAGTGATGATGATATGTTTCCCGATAAAAATTATCCACCCGATGTTAGTTTAGAAAAAAAAGTAACCACTTTATCTGGTAAGAAATTTATTAATGTCTACCAATATTTCTTAAAAAACCATGTGGAAAATCCTGTTTGGGTACGAGGTTTCCCTTTAGAATTTATTAAAGATCAAGAAGGAATAAAACAGAAGAAAGAAAAAGTTATTTCTCCTATGCAAAATTCAGTACAGGATAAAGATAGCGATTTTGATGCTATTTATCGTTTCCTTTATAACCATTGGTTAGAATTGAAACCTACGGGTAATTATGCTTTAGGAAAAGGTAGTTATGCGCCGATGAATACTCAAAATACTTTTACTCATCCGATGGCCTACCCCTTGCTTTATTTGCCAGCGACTTCTGGTTTTCATGTTGAAGACATTATCAGGGGATATATTGCCCAAAGAATTTTATGGGAGATGGATGCTAAAGTGGTATTTACTTATCCTACTGCTTATACCAGTAATCGTAATCCGCACAACTATCTGGACGATTTTAAATTAGAGGTACCGCTTTTTTTAAATACTAAAAAACTAATTGATATTTTAGACGCTACCTCTTTGTATAAAGACCCTTTGGAGTCGTTGTTAAAAGTTTATAGGGTATTAGTCAAAGAAAAATTCTTTCCCAAGGAAGAGTTACCAATTGTTACTGCTTGGGCTTGTGAAATTGACGATTTGCTAAATAAGTAAATAAATGACAAGTAATAGTCCTAAAATTAATAAATTACCTTTTTTAGTGACTGGTGGATGTGGTTTTGTTGGTAGACATCTAATAAATAAATTAATACCCCAAGGATCTGATATATGGATTATTGATAATTTATTTACTGGTAAGCATCCGGATATTTGGCTTGATAAAAAATTTAAAAAACAAACTAATAAAGATAAAATAATTTGTTATCAAAGTGATGAACAAAGGATATTTTTTGTTAACGATGACGTTATTAACGCTTTAACAGAAGATATCAAGTTTAATAATCTTTTGCCTGATTTTTCTGATGTTTTTCATTTGGCTTCAATTGTTGGTGGAAGGGCGATTATAGATGGAGATCCAATACTGGTAGCCAAAGATTTGGCAATTGATTCTTTATTCTTTCTTTGGGCTACTAGAAGAGTGAAAAGAATTAAAAGGATTCTTTATGCAAGTTCCAGCGCTGCCTATCCTATCCATATTCAAAATAACAAAAAACATATTGCCTTACAAGAGGCGATGATCAATTTCAGCGAGAAATTTGGTTTGCCAGATATGACTTATGGATGGAGCAAATTAACTGGTGAATATTTAAGTAGACTAGCAGCTGGTAGATATGGTTTATCCATTGCTTGTGTCCGGCCTTTCTCCGGTTATGGTGAAGACCAGGATTTATCTTATCCTATTCCTGCTATCGCTCGCCGAGTAGCTTTGAGAGAAAACCCTTTAACTGTTTGGGGAACAGGTAAACAAGGAAGGGATTTTATTCATATTGATGATTGCATAGATGCTTTTTTTATAATTATGGACAAGATTCATGATGGTTCTGGTTGTAATATTGGTTCAGGAAAAATTTTGTCATTTTTGGAGGTTTTGGAAGTATTTTCTAGCCTTGAAGGTTATAAACCTGAAATTAAGCCTTTAGTGGATAAACCAGTAGGGGTAACTCATCGCTATTCTGATATTCAATTAATCTCCAAACTTGGTTGGAAGCCAAAGATATCTTGTGATGAAGGTTTTGGAAAGGTATTAATTGCTGCTAAAAATCGTCTTTTGCATGATTTAGTTAGCTACGTAGCCAGTAATGGCAAAAGTGATATTAATAATTTTGATTTTAGCGGAATTGATAAATCTGAATTTTTAAATAATGATTCTTTAGATCAGTTAAAAGATAGCCTTAAAATAATTTAAATATCTATTGTGTAATTAATTTTAGTTGTGTTATACTCAAAATACTATTTGGAAAATGGAAATCTTGGAGCGATTTAGTATTTTGAAAGAGCTTTTTTCCTTTTTATGGAAGCAAAAATTATGGTGGCTAATTCCAATGGTAGCAGTTTTTATGATTATAGGTATATTAATTCTTTTCGTCGGTTCCTCCCCCCTGGCCCCTCTTGTATATCCGCTTTTTTAGACTTTAATCTATGAAAAATTTGTGGGAAAAATGGAAAATTGTTGCAGAGAAAATTGGTAATCTTCAAATCTTATTAATTTTTTCCTTAATCTATTTTGTCTTAATTTCTCCTTTAGGTTTCATAGCCAGTTTATTCAAAGATTTTTTAGACACTAAGAATTTCCCAACTTGGAAAAAAATGGAAGATAACACTTCCTTTTTAGAGAAGCTAAAACTACAGTGAAAATTTTAGGTATAGCATGTTTTTATCACGATGCCGCCGCTGCTTTAATTGATAATGGAGTAATTATTGCCGCCGCCGAAGAGGAAAGATTTTCCCGCAAAAAACATGATTCTGGTTTTCCTAAACATGCTATAGATTTTTGTTTAAGAAAAGCAAATATCAAAAGCCAGGATATTGATTGGGTAGTTTTTTATGAGAAACCTTTTCTAAAGTTTGAGCGTTTAACTTTGTCATTTCTAGCAACCGCTCCCCGTTCTCGCGAGTCATTCGTTAACGCTTATAAAGTCTGGTTGAAAGATAAATTATGGATTAAAGCTCTAATCGCCAAACACCTAAAAATTTCTAGTAAAAAAATAATCTTTTCCGGTCATCATCTATCACATGCTGCCAGTTCTTTTTATACCTCGCCATTTGAATCATCAGCCATAATAACTAGCGACGGAGTGGGTGAATGGACTACTACCACTTGGGGGAGAGCTCGCGGTAATAAATTATTTTTAAATCAAGAGATTAGATTTCCGCATTCCCTGGGTTTATTTTATAGTGTTTTTACGCAATTTTTAGGTTTTGAAATTAATGAAGGTGAATATAAAGTGATGGGGCTTTCTCCGTATGGGCAGCCTAAATATATAGATAAAGTGGAAAAACTAATTCACCAATCAACCGATGGTTCCTTCCAGTTAAATCTTAATTATTTCAATTTTCATCTCTCCGATAAAGTCAGCTTTAATGATAAATTTATTAAATTATTTGGGGTTGATCCTCAAGAGCCTCGTAAAACAGATCAAGTGAGTCAAATATATGCTGATATTGCAGCCAGCGCTCAAAAAGTTCTAGAAGAAAAATTATTAGTTATTGCCAAAATCGTTTATCAAAAAACCGGCGAGGATAATTTATGCCTTGCCGGCGGAGTCGCCTTAAATGGCGTAGCTAACTGGCGGATATTTCGCGAAGCGGGATTCAAAAATGTTTTTGTTCATCCGGCCGCCGGTGATTCAGGGGGAGCATTGGGCGCGGCTTTATATGTTTATCACCATGTCTTTAATAAACCTAGAAAGTGGAGATTTCAGCATGTCTTTTGGGGAGAAGAAAATAATGAGAAAGATATTAATAAATTTTTACAAGAGAATAATATCAAAGCCAAACATTTGAGCGATAAACAGTTAGAGGAACGTTTGGTCAATATGTTAACCAAGAAGAAGGTAATTGGTTGGGTCAAAGGCAGGTTTGAATGGGGGCCTAGGGCTCTAGGGGCCAGAAGTATTTTGGCTGACCCGAGAGATAAAAAAATGAGAGATTTAGTCAATGCTAAAATTAAATTCCGAGAGGCTTTCCGTCCATTTGCTCCTGTAGTATTGTACGATCAAGGTAAAAAATTCTTTGACATTGGTAATGGTCAACCTTCACCACTTTTGGAATACATGTTAGCGGTGGTGCCAGTCAGAAAAGAGTGGCAGCCAAAACTAGGAGCAATCACTCATGTAGATGGGACAGCTCGCCCTCAATTTATTAAGAGAGAAATTCAACCTCAATATTACAATTTGGTTAAAAGTTTTGGTAATGCTACGGGCGTGCCGGTATTATTAGATACCTCTTTTAATTTAAAGGGAGAGCCGATTGTTAATACGAGCATGGAAGCTTATGGCACTTTCATGAAAAGCGGCCTAGATGCTTTAGTGTTGGAAAACTATTTAATTGAAAAGTAATCTTCATTTAGTTAGGATAAAGGAAACCTCCATTCCTAGATGAGAAAAATGCTTCTGCAGAATTTTAAATTTAGTCTTTTTAATTAATTGTCCCAACTCTTGGTGATGAAAAGGATGAAGATGAGCCCCTTGCCAAACCTTACCGCGAGTTCTTTCCCAAAACCACCAGACGATTCTAAATAACAGACTGCCGGAATCCATAGTGACAATGGCGATGCCATTTTTTTTCATCACCCTTCTAATTTCACTTAAAACTGTTTCCGGTTTTACCACATGTTCTATGGTTTCGTAGCAGATGACTAAATCAAATGTATTATCCTTAAAAGGTAAACGATGTGCATCGCAAACGATAAATTTAAGGCGAGGATATTTTTTTTTGGCATGTTGAATGGCTTTGTCATATACATCAATTCCTGTAATTTGACTAGCCGGTAGAAGCTGGGAGATCTTATAAGTCATCATGCCGCCGGCACAACCTACATCTAGAATGTTTGGGGGATTTTTTTTGTCAACTAATTTCTGGAAGGTATTTATTTTTTGTCCGTGCCACCACCATTGTAAAATATTTTCTGTCACGCCTTTCTCATAATAATCCGGCGGTACTTGTTGCCAAATTTTCTCTAAATCATTTGTTTTCAGCATGTCGTTTTAAAATATATAAATTAGTTTGTGATATTCGGGGAAAAATATCTGCCGGGCCGGAAAACTTTTTAATATCCTTAATATCATATTGGTGTAAAGCCGGCAGTTGATCTTTAATTTTATCATAATCTATAATCACTATTTCACTCTCAAATTTAGCTGGTGTGTTGTTGACTCCATAATAATTAGAAAATTCTGGTGCATAATATTGAAATTGTCTATAGATAAAAGTTGTTACTAGGGTGGTCTGGCTGGGATTAAAGTTTTCTTTGACGTGGAGTACAGGAGAGATGGCGGGTGGCAGAGCTTGTTGAAAAATACTAACCTGACGCCAACTCTCTCTAAAGAGAGCGACCCAAAATATCACAAAAGAAATTAGAAATATTCTATTCTTGGAAATTAATCTGGAAAAAAATAGAGCTGTTATAATCGCCAATGGTGGTAAAAGTGGCAAGGTATAGCGGGGCACTTCCAGGTTATAGATAAAAATTAAAGGTACGAGATAAGAAAATAACCAGATGAATAACAACTTAAAAGCAGTGTTGCTTCTCAAATTCTTGCTGGTGGCGCACCAAATAAAGCTAACTATTCCTAATAGAATAAAAAATGGAGTGTAGCCAATTTTTAATAAATTCCATAATTGGTAGATTCTATTTATTTGTCCGCCTTGGGCATCATGATGAATGATATAGTTAGCAATCCAATTATAGGAGGAAAAGAAATTATTAACTCCGCTAATAAAAATTAAAGGAATAAACCATATAGCAATCCCTAGTATAAAAATTGAAATACCTTTAAAAAGATAGCTACTATTTCCCTTCCTTAGGAAAATAAAGGCCCATAGACCAGTAATTATTGGTATTTCTGTGAAGCGGATGCCTAAAATAAAACCACTTACAAAACTAAATGGCAATAATAATTTCTTATTAGAAAGAGATTTATACCCCAAATACCCGATTAGTAGTAGAAAAAATAACCCTGGGATATTAGTTAACGCCACTTCTGATAGTGTCCATTCTATGGGAGTAGAGACAAAAATTAATACAGCAAATATAGCGGTTAATTTTCCAAACATACTTTTAGCTAGCATGTAAAGAGGAATTACAGAAAGAGAACCAAAAAGAGCGCTCATCATAGTTAAAGCTTTATTGTCATCTCGGAAGAAAAAATAGAATATTTTTCCTAGTAAAATATAAAGAGGGTAACCAGGAGCATGGGGTAGATTTTCTACTATTGAATAATGATGTAAAGCCATGGCAAATTGAACCGAATCCCAATCTTCCAGCCAGGGCGAAAGGAATATCAGTCGCAATAAAAAAATAACTAAAGTAATAGCAAACAAAATTTTCGCCATTTTAATAATTACATTTTAGATATTATCATATATAATGCTTAAAAGTGATTTATGGCAAAAAGGAAAATTCTCATTACCGGCGGCGGCGGCTTTATCGGATCGGTGGCAACTTCTATTTTTTTACAAAATAATTATGAGGTAGTGGTAATAGATAATTTTTCCAAAGGATTTAAAGAGCCATTAAAACTGTTGCAAGAAAAATTTACCGCTAAGAAACTTCGCTATTACAAAGCTGATATTAGAGATAATTTAGATAGTGTTTTTAAGCAAGAAGAGATTGATTTAGTAGTCCACTTTGCCGGAGTTTGCGAAGTCGATGAATCAATGAAAGATCCACAAAAATATTTTTCTAATAATACTTATGGTTCTCTGAACTTATTGTCAACTATGATTAAATATAATGTCCGCAAAATTATTTTTTCTTCCACTTGTGCCGTTTACGGCAAGGCTCTTTACGTGCCGGTAGACGAAAAACATCCCACCATTCCTGATAACCCTTATGGTCAATCAAAATTGATGGCAGAACAAATAATTAGTTGGTATGGTAAATTGTTTGATTTAAAATATGTTGTTCTACGCTATTTCAACGTTTGCGGCGCCAGTGATGATGGATTAATTGGTGATTCCCAAAAACCCCATGTTCGTCTGGTGCATAACGCAGTAATGGGTGTTTTAGGACTGGAACAGTTCTTTTTAACTTGTCAGCAGGTTAAGACGCGAGATCATACTCCCATTCGTGATTTTATTAATGTGGTAGATTTAAGTTTGGCCCATCTCAAAGCGGCCAATTATTTATTAAAAAGGGGAAGTAGCGAAATTATTAATTTGGGAACAGGCAGAGGCTATTCTGTTTTAGAGATAATTAAAGCAGTTAAAAAAGCTACCAAAAAAGATTTTGATTTAAAAAGTAGCGCTCCGAGGGTCGGCGAAGTAGCCAAGATGGTGGCCTCCATCAAGAAAGCCAAAAAAATTTTAGATTGGCAACCGAAGAGAACAATAAAGGACTCGGTTAGTTCTTTGGTCAAATGGTATAATCTACATCCGCAGGGATGGAATCATTAACATGGTGGCAGCAGTGATTCCTGCTTTTAATGAAGAAAAAAGAATATGGAAAGTTATTCGCGATGCAGCGAAATATGTTGATAAAATTATCGTAGTGGATGATGGGTCTTGCGATAAAACCGCTCAACAAGTCAAAAATCGCAAAGCAATTGTTTTAACTCATAGATTCAATTTGGGTCAGGGTGCGGCTCTGCAGACTGGATTTGATTACGCCAAAAAAATTAACGCTGATATCGTGATCACTTTTGATGCCGATGGTCAATTTAAAGCCTCGGAAATACCCCGAGTGATAAAACCGATTCTGGAAGGCAGGATTGACGCGGTATTAGGTTCTCGTTTTTTAGGGGGCACGGTTGATATGCCATTATCAAGAAGGATGACTTTGAGATTAGGGATAATATTTACTAATATTTTTTATGGTATTAAATTAACTGATACCTTTAATGGTTTTAGAGCATTTAGTAGTGGGGCTATTCATAAGATTAATCTTACCCAAAACAGAATGGCTCATGCCGCAGAGATTATAGATCAAATTCAACTACATAAATTAAAATTTGTTGAAGTACCGGTAACGGTTATTTATAATAAGAATACTTTTAACAAGGGATTAAGAAATATTAATGCTTTTAAATTATTTTTTGATTTAATTACTAAAAAACTATCTTGATTATGCAATCAGCCCAGATTATTCTCACCGCCATCATTGTTTTCATAATTCATCGGACTTTCGCGACTTACCGAAAAGGTAAACTGACAAAAGTATTTACGTTTTTATGGCTGTTATTTTGGCTGGTATTATTATTTTTTATCTATCAGCAGCAGCTTCTTTCCAATATCGCCCATTTTTTTGGTGTCAGCAGGGGAGTTGACTTGGGGCTTTATCTGTCAGTGATTATTATTTTTTATCTGATTTTTAAGCTTTTTTCCGCTCTAGAAGAAGTCAATCAAAAACTAACTCAATTAATTAGAAAAGATGCTATTACTAATTTACTTAAACGCAGCAAAAGAGCTTAAATTAATTTATAAATTATAATTTTGGGGTCATTAAATGGATATTGATAAACTTTTTTTAAACCAAAACCATTGATTCTATGATCTGTCAGAACAAATAAACCATCTTTACTATTCAATTCATCCGGCCAAATAATGATAAAATCAGCTTTATTTTTCTTAGCGTAATTAATTGATTCTTGGTAAGATAAATTTTGTGGTAAATAAATTGTGGTGCCATCAGCATAAAATTCTACTCCTTCATGTCGCATGACAATTTTGGGGTTAGAGTGTTGGTTATTTTCTTTAATCCATATTCCAGCCTCTTTAATTTCTTCTTTATAATATTTCCTGGTAAAATTGGTTGCAACTTCTTGCGGGTTAATTAAATATTTAGGTGAAAAAGATGGTAATAAAAATAAGACAATAAGAGGGAAAATAAAATTAATTTTAGATTTAAAAATCACGCTGGTTGTAGCATAAAACCCGTAATAAAAAAGAAAAATAAGAATAGGAAGCGTCCAGAGTAGATAACGAATGTCCCAAATAGGTGTGGAAAAGATAGATAGGAAAACAGCAGTCAGTAAGATAAACAAAATATAACCACTAGCCCATATTCCGGACCTTTTAATTAAATAAAAAGTTCCTAGTACTATAAAAATTAGCCCCCAGGCTGGCAAATTATTTAGCAAAACTGTTTTCCACCCTGCTAATTTTTGTCCATACCATTCAGTCAGCCAAAAAATGTTTTTGGCAACGTATTGTAGCCCATTTTTAAAATAATCAGAATGGTAATTGGGAGATTTAACAGAGACGATTTCTTGCGACCAGGTAGTGCCTCGGGAATTAAGCTTAAAAGCATGTTCTTGTTGGATTTGAGCCGAAAACTTTTGCGATAATGTCCACTGACCCATTTGAATTCCAGTAGTGATGGCGTAGGGGAGGATAGTTAATAAAAATATAGCAACAAATAATATTAAATTAGCTAAAGCGCTTTTAATTAAAATACGTTTTTTGATTAATTGAATAAGAAAATAAAGCGAGAGATAAATAAAAGTTAATCCGAAAAACATGACGCCTTCCGAACGGGTTAAAAAAGTTAATCCATTAAAAAATGTTCCCAATAAAAATAATTTATGATTTTTTTGATAGAGTCCTAAGAAAATAGCAATAATAGATGAAACAATCAGGGTGGTTGATAACATGTCAGAAAGTGGAGTAATTGAGGCTTCAATAATAGGTGTAAAGAAAAAGAAATAAATAGCAAATAATGTTGCGTGCAGATTTGAGATAGTTTTTTTAATTAATAAAAATAGAGGAATAATTAGTAAAGAACCAGCTACGCTGGAGACAAGCCTTAGCGATACTTCCCAATTATTAGTTAGTAAGTAGAATAAAGTAGATAAAGCAGGAAAAAGTGGTTGCCAGGTAGGGTGGAAAATTAAATTAAGTTTACCTTGGGTCCAAAATCTAGCAATTTCTGCGTAAATTGCATCATCAGAATTAAAAGTAAAGGAAGAATTAAGTAAAATTATAAGTTTTAAAATAAAAGACGAAATAACGATGAGGGTAATAATAAATGCGTTTTTATTAAAAGACATTTTTATTTTTCCTTCCCTTGAAAAATAACAAAATAATAATTAACAAAGTAGCTAGGGTGATAATTCTACCAATAAAATAGCTTTTTGGTTGATAGCTAAATTCTACAAATTGGGTGTCTGGCTTAATTGTTATTTGGCGAAGAGCATTTTTAGTTTCGTTAATTGGTGTATAATCTTTACCATTCAGTTTTGCTTGCCAGCCGGAATTATAAACTTCAGCCAAGATTACCTGATCGGTTTGATGTAATGAAGTATTAATAATTATTTTATTTGGCGAATAATAGAGAATTGATGCCTCTTTATCATTAGAGTAATAGGCTCTGGTTTTATTAATAGAATTTATATAAATAGAATAATTACCAAACTGTTTTTCTAGAACCAATCTTTTATCGGTTAACTTATAAGGAGAGATAACATACTTAACATTGTAATCAGCCAATTCTGGGGCGTATGGTTGAATCTCGCTAAATTTATAAATTTCAAATGGTGGTAGAGCTAAAGTGTAGTGATTCCAATATTGCTGCGATAGTTGAATAAATTGATTGAAATAATTTTTCTGCTGGAGAGTACCATATCCTTCAACGGTTTCCAACTTATATTGGGCTACCAATTTCTGCGAAAGACATCTAGTAACACAAAATACTCTAAAATAACCTAGGTCATTTGCGAGAAAGTTATATACTTCCTCTGGTACAACTATTTCTGGTGGGGAGATAGGCTTATTTATTCTTGTCCAATTAATAAAAATTAATTCTGCCAATGTCATTAAAATTATCAAAAAAGGAAAAATATTTTTACCTTTTGATTTAATCATTTTTTCAACCCCAATGCCTACTAAAATTGCAACTAAAATTTGTAATATAAACCAAATTCGCGTAGACACCCTCATTAGAACATACCAATCTTGAGATAATAAAAAATTATGAAAAGGGGATAAATTATTCAAAGATATAAATAAAACAACTAATATGAGGGCAATAATAGAAAATTTTACTTTATTCTTTAATGACCAAAATCCAATTAGTCCTAAGATGGTTGGTAATAAACCAACCGTTAACCATTTTTCTGAATCAAACCCCCAAATATTATTTTTATATCCTAACCAGGGTGCAAAAGTAACTGTTAGAGATTCTTTAAAGGAAGCCCATTTGGGGTAAACATCTTCATCTTGGAGAAGCAGGAAGCGGGTGGTAGTAGGAGTCCACTCTAATTGGGGAAATAAGGCAATAGCAGTAAGGCCTAAAGTTAATATTGCACCAATAGTAAAGAAGGTAATTTTTTTCTGTAAATGTTTTGGATTTTTTTGATAAAATAAACAGATTATAAAAAATAAAAAAGCGCTAATTGATGCGAGAATAAAAGTGACGGTGTGAGTATAAAAAATGCCAGCTAAACTGAAAGAAAAAATTATAGACCAAATCAGTTTTGGATTCCGACTTAATTTAATAACAGTAAGTATTGCTAATGGTAGCCAGGCCAGAGTGGCTGCTAAACCAAAATGTCCAGCTTCCAAATAACCAGCCAAGCGAGGTGATGTAAGATAAATAAGGGCGGAAACAGTGCTAGCTAGATTTGACATTTTTAGTCCATAACGAGTTAACCAGTACATTGTTATAACCATAAATAAAGAGTGAATTAGTAAAGAAAATATAAAAGCAACATTTAAGGGTAAAAAAAGAAAGATTAAATTGGGTGGATAAAAAATTGGCGATTGGGGATCGGATAGGAGAGGACTACCGGAAAAAAACATATTATTCCATAAAGGTAGAGTATGAGTATCCAAAATTTGCCTTTTGGAAAAATCAAATAATGGGAAGAAAAATTCTTGTAAATCATTATTCCTGTTAAGTAAAATATGAGGATTTATCAAAATTGGTAAATAGATCACAAGAGTAGTGATTATTAGAATTATAATCGGCCATTGACTAGAAAAGCGCTTCATGTTAATTTAATATTAAGCCATGATTAGAAAAGTTACTATTACTTTCTTTTTAGTGCTATCTTTGGGAATTTTAAGTGTAGGAGAGATAATGGCGAAAATGTCCCCTGCCCCTACTCCAACCCCTGTCCCCATGCCCGCTATTTCTTATGAAACTGTTAATCCAGATAATGGTACCCAGTATATCTTAAAAAGATTAAAAGAAAAAATCGCTCTTTTCTTTGCTTTTTCCTCGGATCAAAAGTTTAAGCAATTGAAAAAGGAAACTGACGTCCGAATGGCGGAATTAAAATATATCATTGACAATAAACAAATGGGTTTTTTTGAAAAAGCTACCCAACGATACTTTACAACGGCCGGCAAATTAACTGATCTTGCTGTTTCTAATAAAATTTCTGGAAAGTATCAAGAGCTTAAAGAAGACCTCGGAAAACACATTTTACTATTAAACGCCTTGAGAGATACTTATCACCCTACTACAGCAGAATGGAGATTTGTAGAGGATGATGTTAACTACGTTAAGCAAGATATTGAAAGACTTAATACCGCTCCTTAATCTTCGCTTTGATATAATTACGTGATGTTTCTAAAATTGTTAGTGCTAGGAGGATTCTTTTTGTTGGCTGCTCTAATTTATACTAATCACTTTGGGTTAGCTAATAAATTGGTTAATTATTTTTATTTCATTTTCCTAGGCGTTATCTTATTAATTGGATTAAATTATGAAGCTGAATGAAAAGACTCTCTTTCTTATAGGCCTGATGATTCCTGCCATACTCGTTTTCCGCTCATTTTTTACTAATAGTCCTTTAGTTTGGGGAGATGCGCCATTTTTTTACAGTGATGGACTTAAGGAATTACAGCAACAGTTTTATGTATGGGTAGAACGTGGTAATAATTTCGGCGGACCAAATTTATTTTTATCTTTGTATCCTTTAATGTTTATTTATGGATTTTTGCATAATACTTTTGGCTTATCAAATGATTTCATTTTAAGAATTTTATTTTATTTTCCTTCAGTCATCCTGGCTTTTATTGGACCAATTATTTTGACTCGCTATTTAAAATTTTCCCCGGTTATTCAATTTTTTTCATCCTTGTTATACGGAATAAATACCTATAATCTACTGTTAATTGATGGAGGACAAGTAGGGGTATCTTTGGCTTATGGTTTGTTTCCATTGTCGTTATTTTTTCTTCATAAGCTAATAAGCAAAATTTCTAGAATTAATTTTTTAATTGCGACTTTATCTTTAGTAGTTCTAACTATTTGTGACTTACGGATTGCCTTAATTGCTATTTTAACAGTTACTTTTTGGAAGATAATTAAGCAAATAATTAATCGCAAATTTAACTGGAAAATATTTGCGATCATATCCCTATCGGGAATAGTTACAGCTTTAATTAATCTCTATTGGCTAATTCCTTTAAGCGGCTTGTTGAATAGTATCCCAACTATTCCATCAAATTCTAACTTTATTTCTTTGCTGGATACTCTATTAATTTTTCAACCTCATTTTCCGAGCAATGAGTTTGGTAAAATTTCACCACCACCTTTTTACTTTATTGGCTTACCCTTATTAATTTTTGCGGGATTTATCTTAACTAAGACTAAAAGGATATTCTCCCTCACACTTTGTTTTTTATTATTCGCGTTCTTAGCTAAGGGTAGCGGCGAACCACTAGGGGAATGGTATTTGAGAATAGTTAATCTACCTTTCGGAATAGCCCTGCGTGATGCCACTAAATTTTTTGCTCCTTTATTAATTTTTGCCGGTATTTTACTAGGTAATGCCGCCAGTAAACTTTCTAAAATGGTATTTGGCAGAATTAGTATTTTATTAATTTATTTATATCTTCTTTTTTTAGTTTATCCAGCTCTCACGGCTAACTTAAATGGAGTTTTGGGAGATAAAGAATTTCCAGCAGAATTTTATACACTGGTTAATCAATTAAAAAATGAAGCCGGGTTTTACCGGACTATTTGGTTTCCCGAACGGCATCCTTTTGTTTTCCAAATGGAAGAAAAGCCAGCACTTGATGCAAAAGATTTAGTAAATAATCGGCCCTTTGCTAGTATAAATATAGGTACCTTTGACCACTTTAACTTTCTAAATAACAGTCAATTTCTAGATTGGTTTAATCTTTTGGGAATCCATTATTTAATTTTTTCCGGAGAACAAAGAAAATCTCTAACTGATGCCGAGAAACAAGATTGGTCAAATCTTCTAAAACTAACTGCGAATGTTAAAGGATTGGAAAAAATAAACATTTCACCTAATATCCCACTTTTTAAATTAAACCAATCAAAGCCACATATTTTTGCTGTCCCCAAATTGATAGCAGTTGTCGGCAGTGATGATATCTATGAAAAAATCAAAAAACAGAATATAAATTTTTCTGTTGGCAATCAGGCATTTATTTTTGTGGAAGATGGTAAATTTGATCCGAAGAATTTAATTAATTTTAATCTGTCATCTAAATCGGTAAATTTAGTTTTCAATGACAAGCAGCCTTTGGATTTAACAATGAGTTTATTGCAGAGGCATTTTATTAGTCCTGTCTCGGCCACTAAATCAGAGTGGGCTATTAGGGAGAACCAGGACTATTTGAAATGGAAGTATGAACTCCTAACTTATGGTATGGAAACACATGAATTTAATTATGGCAAAGGCATAGCTTTTTCTACAGTTAAAGGTGAAAGAATTTATTTCGATATTAAAGTGCCGAAGGATGGTGATTATATTTTGGCTGTAAGATCCATGTCAAATAATGGTAATTTTAAGTGGCAGATACTGGAAGAAACATCATTAAAAAAAGGAAACCTAAAAAAAGAATTTATTAACTCTCAAGAATTAGAGATGCTTAATATTCTAGCGTTAGTACCTAAGAAGGATTTTGAAGAAGCAGAAAATATAACCCAGCAATTAATGAATAAATTTACCACTTTAAATTTAGGTGAGATAGCTAAAGCAAATTCAAAATGGTTGCCCATCGAATATCAAATGGTAAGTTCTGTTAAGTATGAAATTAAAAATTTTCCGGCAAATCACTGGCTAATTTTTACTGACTCTTATCACCCGCAATGGCAATTAGTATCTGATAAAGCTTTATTATCTTCGTGGCCTATTTATTCCATGATAAATGGTTTTTACATTAATGGTGCAGAGGACAATTTTCATCTCAAGTTTATTGACCAAGAAAAAGTAGAACTGGGAGCGAAAATTTCCATGACTACTTTGTTTTTACTTGTAATTATCTGTTTACTGCCTTACGATAAAAAAGAGGAAAGCTAAAATGTAAAGTATGTGGAAATCCTTAGAAAAATTTGGGCAATTATTATTTTCCAAAACCACCAAAGTTACCTCGTTGATATTTTTAGGTAATCTTTTTGCTTCTATTTTTGGCATTATTTTTACAATTCTAGTAGCCCGCTTTTTAGGGCCGGAAAGTTGGGGAATTGTGGCAGCGGTCATCAGTTTTATCACTATTTTAGTTGCTTTTGGAGATTTGGGTTTGGGGGCTAGTTTATTTCGTTTTATGTCTCGTGCTTTGAGTGAGGGCGAGGGGTCAAAAGCCCGCGAAATTTTAGGTATTATTTTTTCTTTAAGATTAATAGCAACAATCTTTTTATTAGTTTCATTGTTTATTATTTCTCCATGGCTTGCCCCTCTAGTAACTAAAACTAATGAAAATTTGTTAATCGTCTGGGCAGCTTTTGGTATAGCAGGTTCACTATTAATTGATTTTCAAATTACCAGTTTGGAAGCAAAACAGGATTGGAGACTAGCCGCTGTATTTATTACTTTAACCAATCTTTTAAGAATCTTGGGTGTTTATATTGCCGTGAGTCAATCTTATTTGTCTATATCAACAACAGTGGCTGTATTTGCCGTAAGTCCATTGTCGGCTTTTTTTCTATCCCTGATTGTTAATAAACCAGCCTTAAAAGTTAGTAAAGGTTGGCAAAAGATCGTTAAAGATGTGGTGCCTTTTAGCTCATGGCTAGCGGTAAACAGGATGGTAAGTGCAATAACTTCCAGGATTGACATTTTACTGCTGTTGCATTTGTCAAACCCATTAGCTACTGGTATATTTGCGGCCGCTAGACAACTAGCTAATGGTGTGCCAATTGTGGTGGGTAGTTTTGCCACAGTTATTGCGCCAGGCTTTGCCAGCTATCAGGGGGGGGTGTTGAAGGAATCTTTTAAGAAAACCCTGTGGTTATCAATAATCATCGCTCTGGGAATACTAACGGGGGTATTTCTAGCGCCGTCTGTTATGAGTTTATTCGGTGACAAATATGCTACGGCAGTTCCTGTTTTGCAGTGGTTATTAGTTGCCTACATTCCTTTTGCTTTATCTACCGCCACAGTCAATATTTTAATTTATGCCTTTAGTAAACCAAAAATCATTACTATTTTATCGTTATGTCAGCTACCTTTGATTGTATTAGGTAATATTTATTTAATTCCTCAATTTGGAGTTTATGGTCCAGTTTGGATAATTGGTTTATGGAATCTTTCCACCCTAGTAGTAACTGGCATATTTACTTGGCATTATCTAAAAAAACTATGACTATTACAGCCCATTGTTTAGTTAAGAATGAAGCCCGTTTCGTCTGGTTTGCAGTAATGTCGGTCATAGACTATGTTGATAAGGTATTATTATGGGATACAGGTAGCTCTGATCAAACTCCAGAGATTATAAAAACAATTAAAAGAGCAGGACCAACTAAAATTGATTTTAAAGAAGTAGGCGAAGTTGATCCAGCTGGTTTTATGAAAATCAGACAGGAAATGCTGGAAGCAACGAATACTGATTGGTTTATTGTAGTTGATGGGGATGAAATTTGGTGGAATGATTCAATTAAGAAAGTGGTGGATGCTATTAATAACAAAGATAGTACTATTGAATCAGTGGTGGTGCCAACTATTAATTTATTAGGAGACATTTATCATTATCAAGAAGAAAAGGCGGGCAGATATCATTTAGCCGGTAGAAATGGTCACCTCAACTTGCGAGGGGTAAATCGTCATATTCCTGGTTTAAAGTCAGATAAACCACATGGTAGTTGGGGGTGGGTAGACGAGGAGGACAAAATGATCCAATATAGAGACCCGCAAAAAGTATTTTTTGTGGATGCACCGTATTTACATGCTACTCATTTGCCTCGTTCACTAGCTCGGACTGGAGATATATTAGTCCCCAAAAGAGCTCATAAATTAAAATATGAAATAGGAATAGAGTTCCCGCGAGATTTTTATTATCCAGAAGTGTTATTTAAGGCGAGACCCGCTATAGTTTCTTCACCCTGGCCAAAAATGGATTTATCTTATAAAGCCAAAGCCTTATGGCAGACACCCTTGAAAAAAATTAAGAGGCGATTAATATGAAAAAAGAACAAAATTGTTTGGCTTGCGGTAGAAAATTAACACTTCTAGGCAAAAATAAGGGCGCTTCAATTTTTAAATGCTTAAAATGCGGCTTAGGAGTGACCCAATCAGTTAGACAAGAAAATTATCAAACTTATCATCGCGATCCCGTTTATCTTACTTCCCAAAAACAATTTAGGAATATTTTCTCTAAAAGAATGCAGATTTTATCTGAATTTCGCGATGCCAATTATAACGGCAAAGCTTTGGAAGTTGGTTCCTCCACAGGCCTGATCTTATCGCTCTTAAAGGAGAGTGGCTGGGAAGTATTAGGTATAGAACCTTCGCACACTGCCGCCAGCAACGCTCGCGAGAAAGGGATTGCTACTTTGAATACCACTTTTGAAAATGCCAAACTGCCGCCGCGCAGTTTTGATTTAGTAATTTTTAATCATGTTTTAGAGCATCTGACAGATCCTGTTAAAACTCTTCAAAAAACCAATAAGGTTTTGCGAAAAAAAGGCTTAGTTTTTATTGATGTGCCTAATTTTGCTTCTTTTTCTGCAAGAGTTGAGAGAGAAACATGGCGTTATATTTTACCAAAAGAGCATTTGTGGCATTTTACCCCTACTGCTCTTTTTATGCTTTTGCAAAAAGCTGGTTTTAAGGTTTTGTATTGGGAAACTCATTCTGGTATTTGGGATTATGGCAATCCTCTGCAAGAATTATGGGAAAGCTTAACTACTTTCAAAAAAAGGTTTTTTGTGAATATCATAACTTTAATCCCTTCATTAATCTCCAGTAAAATGGGAGCTGGTAGCGGATTAACGGTGGTGGCGGAAAAAGTTCATGAATAAATTTTGGTTTTGGATAGTAATTCTTCTAGGGATTCACCTTTTTTTCTTAATTAATCTGCAATTTACTGCTTGGCCGGAAATGTTGGCTTATCCTTATTTACGCGAGTCACAATTTCTGATTTACAAGGATATGATTCATCCTTACCCACCCCTACTGACAATGGTTTTATCATGGTTTTATTATATCTTAGGTCACGAGCTATGGGTTTTAAAGATGCTGGCATGGGCCGTAATTTTAACAAGCGATATTTTGATTTTTTTAATTACGAAGCAATTAACACACAATAATATAGTAGCTATTTTAACTTTATTTATTTATATATTGCTGCAGCCATTTTTAGATGGGAATATGCTATGGTTTGACTTGGCAATCATCCCCCCGATTTTATTGGGTACCTTATTTATCTTACGGGGCAATATTTTTCTGGCAGGCCTTGCTCTGTCGGTAGCGATTTTTATTAAACAAACAGCGATAATATTTTTTATCTTGGCCTTTTTGTATTTAATATTTATCAAAAGGAAAAGTTTTAATCAATTGTCCGCCAAAGGCGGATGGGCCTCTGGCCCAAAATCTTTTCTAATTGGACTCTTAATCTTTGGAATACCATTACTAATTCGTCTGATCCAAGAAGGAGCTTTAGGAGACTTTATAAATTGGGTGATTATTTATCCTCTTCTTTGGTTTGGTAAATTTCCTGGATATTTACAGTCTATTTCTTCCAAAAGAGAGTTAATTGTTTTGGGTATTCTATTTTTCCCTCTGGCTTTCTTGTGGCGGCGAAGAAAGATCTTAAAAGATAAAGACAGTCAATTAATTTTATTATTTTTTCTGGCCAGCCTGATTGCTATCTATCCCCGCTTTTCTTTTTTTCATTTTCAAATTGCTTTGGCATTTTTAGTAATTTTATATGGTATTTTGTTGTCAAAGATCAAAATTTCCTCTTCTACTATTGCCTATTTTCTAGTGCCTAGTGCCTTATTGTTATTTTTTGTTCACCGTTCAGTGATTACTTTGGAATGGGGTAAAGAAGCTCGTTTTTATGGCAGAGATGAGTTAGCACTGGCCGATTTAATCTCCCAAAGAGTCGCACCAGCAGAAAAAGTCTTCCTTTTAGGGCTGCCGGCTAATCTCTATGTCATGTCTAATCGGTTACCTCCTAAACGCTGGACAGATAATTTTGGCTGGTATCTGGAAATTCCGGGTGTGCAAAGAGAAATTATCAGCCGTTGGGAGGAAAACTTGCCTGCGCAGGCAGGTCTACCTCAATTTATTTTCTGGCGCATTCCCTCGCAAGGTAATTGGTTTGATTTGGGAACCTACCAACCGCAGAAAATTGTGAAGTGGATCAAAGACAACTATACTAAGATAGAGGAAGTTACGCCAGGGATATGGTTGTGGGAGAAAAAACCTGTCCTGAGCGAATGAAGGGAGTCGAAGGATGAGAATTGCCTTTTTATCACGCTATCAAAATAAAGTTAATAGGGGGGTAGAAACTTATGTGGCAGAGCTTTCGGCTAGACTTAACCAGAATCATGAAGTAGAAGTTTTAAGTGGCCAGGACGCAGATTCTTTTAGCCGGATAATAAAAGGAAAATATGATTTGGTTATTCCTACCAATGGTAGATTACAAGCTTTGAAAGCAAGCATAGGGAGAATATCTGGTGGTTATAAAATTATTATTTCCGGTCAGGCCGGAGTAGGTAAGGATGATATTTGGAATATTTTCCTAACTGCGCCTGATGTCTATGTAGCTTTAACTGATTTTGAAAAACATTGGGCTCAAAAATGGGCGTGGAAAACAAGGATTGTAAAAATTAATAACGGCGTTGATTTAGAAAAATTCTCTACCACTAGCCAGAAGGTAAAAATTAATTTACCTAAACCTATTATCCTTAGCGTAGGGGCTTTAGAATGGTACAAACATCATGAGAGGACGATACGGGCAATGGCAGAATTTAACAAAGGTTCACTTTTAATTATTGGTGCAGGATCAGAGGAAGATAAATTACAAAAGATGGGTATGCAGCTTTTAGGTGAAGACAGGTTTCAAATAATTCAGGCTGGTTATAAAGATTTGCCAAAATATTACCGTTCTTGCGATTTATTTGTTTTGCCTTCTTGGGATAGAGAATCTTTCGGCATTGTTTATGTAGAAGCTATGGCTTGTGGGCTGGTTGTGGTGGCACCCGATGATCAATCCCGGAGGGAAATTATTGGACAAGCTGGTATTTTAACCGATGTGTCAGATTTAGAAAAATATGCTACTGCCATTGATGAAGCTTTAAAAATTGATTGGAAGAATAAACCTCGCAAACAAGCGGAAAAATTTTCCTGGGATAAGATTGCAGAACAATACGAAAATTTATTTAAAGAGCTATAGACGTGGACTATCTTTCATTTCATTCAAGATGGAAAAAGTAACTATTATTATTCCGGTTTTTAATGAGGAAAAGGTAATAGGAGAGTGTTTATCTTCACTTGCCCAGCAGAGTTATAAGAACATGGAAGTGATAGTGGTGGATGATGGGTCTACTGATAACACAATCAAGAAATGTCAAATTTTAAGAAAAGAGCATAAAGGTCCAGGAGAGGCGAGGAATTTGGGGGCAAGTAAAGCAAAAGGTGAGATTTTGGTATTTGTGGATGCGGATATGACTTTTGATAAAGACTTTATTAAAAAGCTAGTGGAACCCATTCTACAGGGAAAAACCAAAGGGACTTGGAGTCGCGAAGAGTATGTAGTAAATCCAGAAAATATCTGGTCAGAATGTTGGGGTATTAACGAAGGCTGGGAAAAAGGAAAAAGACACCCTAAAAATTATCCGGACAAACAAAAAGTTTTTCGGGCAATTCTGGCCAGTGAATTTAATCTGGTAGGGGGATTTGAAAAAGGCGGACATTACACTGACGATTGGAGTTTAAGCCAGAAATTGGGATATGAAGCAGTAGCGGCAGAAGGTGCCAAATTCTATCATAAAAATCCAGAAAACTTGACAGAAGTTTTTTTGCAAGCAAAGTGGACGGCCAAACGGCGTTATAAACTGGGGATATTAGGAATATTAGTGGGGTTGATTAGAATTTTACTACCTATATCCCTAATAGTAGGTTTAGTTAAATCTTTCATTTATTTAAAACCACAATTTTTAATTTTTAAGCTTGTTTATGACTTAGGAGTTTTTGTGGGAATTTTAGAATATTTGTTAACTGGAAAAGGAGCTAAATGATTTTTCTGATACTTATACTTGGTCTTATACTTAGATTTGTTTCCCTTAACCAATCTTTATGGCTGGATGAGGCTACCAGTATTTTAACGGCTCGTGATCTAACTTTTTCTGATATCTTAACTAAATTTTCTCCGGGAGATTTCCACCCACCCCTTTACTACCTTATGCTAAAAGTATGGATGATGATGCTTGGATCAAGCGAGGTAGCAGCACGAAGTTTATCGGTAGTTTTAGGGATATCTACTATTTATATAGTCTTTTTAATTGGTAAAAAGCTGTTTAACAAAAATATTGGTTTAGTGTCTGCCTTATTTTTAGCAACGGCCCCTCTTCACCTCTATTATTCTCAAGAAGCCAGAATGTATTCAATGGAAACGCTTTTGGCGACGATTGTTGTCTATTTTGTGATTACCAAGAAATTTTTATGGCTGACTATTTTTAGCGCAGCTCTTCTATATACAGATTATTTACCGGTATTTTTGTTAGCAAGTTTAGTGGTTTATCTAATTATTTATGAAAAAAAGTATATTGTGTATGTTTTTGGATGGATTATTGCTACAGGAGTTATTTTTCTTCCTTGGATTCCTACTTTATTAACTCAAATACAAAGTGGAGTTGGGGTGCGCCAAAATGCGCCGCTTTGGTGGCAAACTTTGGGCAGAACTGATTTAAAAGAGTTGGCTTTAGTACCAGTTAAATTTATAATTGGCCGGATTTCTTCCTACAACAAAATATTTTATGGTAGTATCGTGGCAGTAGCTGCTGTACCATTTTTTATAACCCTAATAGAAAGTTTATCGCAATTTTCCAAGACTAAATTACTTTGGTGGTGGTTGGCCGGACCATTAATTTTATCATCCTTATTTGGCACCATATTTTCTGGTTTTTCCTACTTTAGATTAATTTTTATTTTACCAGCTTTTTATCTGCTGGTGGCTTATGGAGGTATATCAATTAATCAAAAAGTCTTAAAATTAATAGTAATAGGCGGTATATTAATAGTAAATATTATTGCCTCTTCTATTTATCTTTTTAATCCCCGTTTTCATCGGGAGGACTGGCGCAAAGCCGTGATTTGGATTGAAGAAAACGCTCGTCAAAAAACTGCCGCTACTTTGTTTATCGGTAATGGGCAAAGAGAAGCATATCACTATTATGCTAAATTTGTGCCAGATGTCAAAATAGAAGACATATCAAAAAATAAGTTTAATGTTATTTATCTGATGCGTTATGCTCAGCCCATTTTTGATCCCCAAGATGAAGTGAGATATAAGTTAGAAAATATAGGCTTTGAAAAAACGGTAGAATGGGACTTTAATGGAGTGGGGGTATGGAAATATGAAAATAGGTATTGATATATCGCAGATTGTTTATGGCACCGGTGTTTCTAAATACACTAAAAATTTAGTAGATGCCCTTTTGGAAATTGATCAAAAGAATGAGTATGTGCTTTTTGGCGGTTCTCTACGTAAAATAGGGGAGCTGCAAAAATACCATCCTGCTAAAAGTACTTTAAAAGTTTTTCCTCTTTCGCCCACCATGGCAGATTTTTTATGGAATAGATTGCATAAATTTCCTATAGAGAATTTTGTAGGTAAGATTGATGTTTTTCATGCTTCTGATTGGACTCAGCCGCCGGCCAGAGAGGCAACACTCGTCACCACTATTCATGATTTAGTACCGATTTTATTTCCCGACAGTTCCCATCCTAAAATTGTGGCAGCACACCAAAGGCGATTAACATGGGTGAAAAAAGAAGCAGATATGATAATCGCGGTTTCAGAGGCTACAAAAAAAGATATTATTGAGCATCTGGGAATTCCTGAGCAGAAAATAGCGGTTGTTTATGAAGCGTCTGATAGTAGCGTGAAAAAGATGGGGGAGGTAGCAATAGGGGAATTGAAAAAAAAATACCAGCTTCCTAAGGAATATCTACTGACGGTGGGAGTTAATCCGCGGAAAAATATTGATAGAATTATTCAAGCAGTTGCCAAAATTAAAGATGGTCCCCCATTAGTGGTAGTTGGGAGAAGATGGGCTAAAGCGGTGAGATCTACTTCCACAGGGCAAGGAAAAGTAATTCATTTGGGACATATTGGTGACGATCGGGAATTTTCTACCATTTTATCAGGAGCCAGCGCTTTGGTTTATGCTTCACTCTATGAAGGTTTTGGTTTACCGATTCTAGATGCTTTTACTTGTGAGGTACCAGTAGTAACTTCTAATCTTTCCAGTATGGCAGAAATAGCCAAAAACGCGGCGGTTTTAGTAAACCCATATGAAATAGACGATATAGAAAAAGGCATAGAAGAAGCGCTTGATAAAAGAAAGGATTTAATTAAGAAAGGTCTAATGCGAGTTAAACAATTCTCCTGGGAAAAAGCTGCCAGGGAAACTTTAAATGTTTATGAGGAGGTAGTGAGGAAATGATAATTGGTATAGACGGAAATGAGGCCAATGTTAAAAATCGGGTAGGGGCTAACCAATACGCTTTTGAATTACTTCTGGCACTGTATGATTTACCAGAGAGCCAGGAGCATCAGTTCATAATTTATCTGCGGAGTAATCCCCTGCCCGATATGCCAAAAAGACGCGAGGGTTGGGAATATAAAGTTTTTGGCCCCAAGTATTTTTGGACGCAGTTGGCCCTCCCCTTTTCTCTATTTTTCGGTAAACACCTTGATATCTTTTTTACACCCGGGCATTATCGGCCCCGCTGGTCGCCTATTCCCACAGTCGTCTCCATTATGGATTTAGGATATTTGCGATATCCTGAACAATTTACTAAAAGGGATTGGTTACAGCTGTCTCGTTGGACTGGCCATTCCATTAAAAACGCTAATCATATCTTGGCTATTTCTGAAAGCACAAAGAAAGATATAGTAAAGTCTTATGGTGTTCCAGATAAAAAGATTACAGTAACATATCCAGGCTATGATAGGAAGAATTTCCAATTTCCAATTTCCAATTTCCAATTAAAACAAGTAAAAGAAAAATATAAAATTGATGGTGATTATATTTTGTTTTTGGGGACTCTTAAACCAAGTAAGAATGTGGAAGGACTTATTCAGGCTTTTAGGCTGTTAGGCTCTTTGGCTTCTAGGAATAATAAACCCAAGAGCCCAATGACCCAAGAGCCCAATGACCTCTCTTTAGTGATTGCCGGAAAACGAGGATGGCTATACGATTCAATTTTTAGCCTTGTTAAGGAATTAGGTTTAGAGGAAAAAGTAATTTTTACTGATTTTGTTGCCGATGAAGATGTGCCATCATTACTGTCTGGTGCTAAAGTTTTTGTTTTGCCGAGTTTTTGGGAAGGGTTTGGTATTCCGGCGGTAGAAGCTATGGCAGTGGGTACGCCGGTGGTAGCTTCTAATGTGGGTAGTTTGCCCGAGGTAGTGGGTAATGCCGATATTCTGGTAGATCCAAATATGCCAGAAGATATTGCCAAAGGGATAGAAAAAGCTCTGAAAAATCACAAGAAACTTTCTAAAAAGGGTTTGGTAAGGGTTAAAATGTTTGACTGGCAAAAAACCGCCCACCAAACTTTAGGAGTTTTGGAAAAGGTTGTTAATCCTGATGTGTGAAGATGTTCCACATCGGGAGTGTATTAGGTTGACACATCGGGAATAATGGTAGAGAAATATCTAATGACCTTAGGTGTAATCGTAAGACACCCCGAAGGTGTAATCAAGGTGTAGCCTATTATTTTAACTCCATATTGTTTAATTTGATGCTATAATTAATTTAGATATGGTGATGTTTCGCGATCGGATGGGGAGAGAACTGGGACCTGGCGAGGCTGGAGGTAAAATTGCCAACCGCTTATTTAACTATCTTCTGGATTTAGAACTGATGATTTTACGCTGGATAGGGAATATTCCGCTTCATTGGACCAGACGAATGTTTTATAGATTAGCTGGAATGCAGATTGGCCGTGGTTCCACCATCCACATGTGGGCCAATTTCTACAATCCTGCCGGAATTAAGATCGGGCAGGGGACGATTATCGGTGATCATGTCTTTTTGGACGGCCGGGCCCCCTTAAAAATAGGAAACCATGTGGATATTGCCTCATATGTAATGATTTATAACAGCGAGCATGATGTTAACAGTGAAAATTTTGGAGCGCATGTAGCTCCTGTAGAGATTGGCGATTATGTTTTTATCGGACCGAGAGCCATTATTTTACCGGGAGTAACCATCGGTCGCGGGGCAGTAGTAGGTGCAGGAGCGGTGGTAACTCGCGACGTGCCAGAATTTGCCATTGTTGGTGGGGTACCAGCCAAAGTGATCGGAGAACGGAAAAATAAGGATCCACATTATCGTCTAGGTCGTGCCAGACTTTTCCAATAATGAAGATAATTACCAGAGTAATAATTTTACTAATTTTTTCGGCTTTTATTTTTTACATTGCCCTACCTATTCCTCCATATCCTGAAAATCCTCCTAACTCTCCCTTATCTGATGAGAGAGGGGATACAGAAGATTTTAAAAACCGCCGGGCTTACTTTACTGATCTAAGTCGGGATGAAGTGTTAGCTTTTCATACCTCACAACTAAATTCAACCTCCCTTAATTTAGTTGGTCGCACAATAAATATTCCCCTGCCCACTTATCGTCTCAACTATCCTCCAGAAGAAGCTTATACTTTCATTAAAGATCAAACCAGAAGCTGGTATCTGGAAGAAATTGTTCATCCTTTTCGGGAATCGTTTTTCGTCAATGGTTTTATTCCGCAGGTAGCCAAAGATGCCATTATTATTAACGATCGAGAGTTTAAGGAGAAGATATCCATGCGTTACTACCGAAGTAATATATTCGTGCGGATAACATTGGCGGCGGTTAGTTTTGCACTACTGCTCTTGTTATTGAATGAGTGGCGAAAAACTCTTTTTACTAAAAATGGCTGATCTTTCCATCATTATCGTTTCTTACAATACTAAAGATTTGTTATTGGAGTGTTTAGCATCAATTAAAAAGTGGACTAAGGGCATAAGTTATGAGGTAATTGTGGTGGACAATGCATCATCCGATGGCAGCATGGCTGCCATACGGAATTTAAAATTTAAAATTTATAATTTAAAATTAATTGAAAATTTGGACAACTTGGGTTTTGCGGCGGCTAATAATCAGGGAATAAAAATTGCCAAAGGAAAATATATTCTGCTTCTAAATTCTGATACCAAATTAACCGAAAATTCGCTGGCAAAAATGCTTGATTGGATGGAAAAACATTCGCAAGTAGGAATTGCCAGTTGTATGTTGAAAAATCCGGACGGTAGTGTTCAAGCCACCGGTGGTTTTTTCCCTAATTTACCCCGTCTTTTTTTATGGGCGACTCTTTTGGATGACATCCCTGGAGTAGGGGATTTAGTTGGATCATATCATCCCCACAGAGATAGTAATTTTTACAGAGAAGAACGCGGTTTAGATTGGGTAACCGGAGCGTTTTTTTTAATCCGGCGGGAAGTGATAAACAAAGTTGGTTTATTAGATGAAGACTTTTTTCTCTATGTGGAGGAATTGGAGTACTGCTGGCGAGTCAAAAAAGCAGGATGGAATATTGCTTATACCCCAATTACTTCAATTATCCATTATGGCGGAGCCAGCGGCACAAGGAGTGGCACAATTTATGGAGAAATTAAGGGCTTAAAATTGCTTTACCAAAAACATTTTCCATTTTGGCAAAGACTCATTTTGCGTTTATTATTATTGATAGGAAGCTTGTTGAGAATTATTATTTTTACCATAGCCCGCCCCACGCGGGCTAAAATCTATGTTGGCGCTTTGGGCAAAATTTAATACGGGTATTTTGAAGTGGTTTTTGGCGGCTACCTTGCTGGTGATCCCGCTTTATCCCAAATTTCCTCTTTTCAATGTTCCCGGTACTTACGTGGCAGTACGAGCAGAAGACTTTTTACTAACCATTATTTCTGCTTTACTTTTTTGGTATTTAGCGGGTAATTGGCAAACCTTTTGGCGTGATAAATTAAATCAGGCCTTCTTTTTATTTTTCATTGCCGGTTTTATCTCACTTCTCTCCGGCATTTTTTTAACTCAAACTGTTGTTCCCCATATCGGCTTATTACATTGGGCTAGGCGGATTGAATATGTTATTCCTTTCTTTGCGGCTTTTATCTTTGTCCGTAAATATAAAGGAGTCCGTTTTTTTGGCGAGATTTTATTTATTGATATCCTTTTAATTTTTTTGTATGCAGTGGGACAAAAGTATTTTGACTGGCCG
The DNA here is from genome assembly GCA_016204995.1 of Candidatus Microgenomates bacterium. Classification (GTDB taxonomy): domain Bacteria; phylum Patescibacteriota; class Microgenomatia; order UBA8517; family JACQJR01; genus JACQJR01. The sequence continues at coordinate 126,018 of JACQJR010000001.1, read as the reverse complement.
GTAATTTCCACTCAAAATTCTGAATTTGCCAAAGGTCTGGCTTTAAGACTGGTGCCGGGTGCCCGACTCCATTCCACCTTTGGCGGTCATTACGACTTGGCAGCTTTTGTGGCTCTGGTTTTTCCAATCTGCTTTGCTTATTTTTTTACTATTAAAAAATGGGGGTATCGTTTTTTACTATTAATTGGTACGGTGATACCAGGATTTTGGTTGTTAATCCAGACCGAATCCAGAATTTCTTTCGCCGCTTATCTAGTCGGCGTGACTTTAACCCTTTGGCTACTGAAGAAAAAATTACTAATTGTGCCGGTGGTAGTAGGTAGTATCTTGGTAATGTTGACTTTCAGTAACTTGGGTAACCGCTACCTCCACACACTTAAAATTTATCAGGATAAAATCTTACAGAAAATTCAACTTAATTTACTGCCGACTCCAGTTTGGGCACAGGAAGTGGAAGGGGCGACAGCGCCTAAGAGAAAAGAGTCAACCATCTTAGAAAAAACTCCAAGTCCAAATGTGATTGAAGATCGTTCTACTTCTATTCGCTTGAATGTAGAATGGCCCCGCGCCTTACGTTCTTTTTATAAAAATCCACTTTTAGGGACAGGCTATTCTTCTATTACCCTAGCCACAGATAATGATTATTTAAGATTATTAGGAGAAGTTGGTTTAATCGGTGCCCTAGCCTTTTTCTTAATAATTGCCAGATTGTTTAAATTGATGCTTAATTTTTTCCATCATACCAAAAAGTTTAACGTTCAAACAGCCTTTGTGGCAGGCTTTGCCGGCAGTTTGGTGGCAATGTTAATCAATGCCACTTTTATTGATGTTTTTGAAGCCTCCAAAGTATCCATTATTTTTTGGTTAATATCAGGAGCGGCTATAGGCGCGATTTATAAACATGATGCTAATCAAGGGTTTGTCTAAAAAAATAATCAACTTGCCATATTTTGAGTATGGAGTATTAACTCTCATAGTGGTAATGGCGCTGATTGTGCGGCTTTATAAAATAGATAGCCCGATTGCTGACTGGCACAGCTGGAGACAAGCAGACACTTCTTCGGTTAGTAGAACTTTTGTCAAAGATGGTATCAATCTGCTTTATCCTCAATATCATGATCTTTCCAGCACCCAAACAAGTTATGAAAATCCTCGTGGTTTGCGCTATGTAGAGTTTCCGGTTTTTAACGCGGCTCATGCCTTGCTTTATAAACTATATCCTAATTGGTCTTTGGAGATGTGGGGTAGATTATTGTCAGTGTTATTCTCTTTAGTTTCGGTGGTAATGATGTTTCTATTGGGCAGAAGGTTTTTTGACCTGCCTGCGCAGGCAGGTTCAGCTGGCCCCGATTCAATCGGGGTTGGAGGACTGCTGGCTGCCTTTTTCTTTGCCTTTTTGCCATTTAATATTTATTTTTCTAGGGTAATTTTGCCAGAACCAATGGCGGTGGCCTTCATTTTAGTCTCCTTATGGTTCTTTATCAGATGGATTGATGGGAAGTGGGCCATAAATATTTTTGTTTCTGCTTTTTTCTTTGCCATGGCTTTACTCCTTAAACCCTACATCGGTTTTTATGCTTTACCAATGGTTTATCTAGCCGTTGTTAAATTTGGATTAGTTGGCTGGCTTAAACAACCTAAATTATGGATATTTTTGTCATTATCTTTAATTCCCTTTCTCTCTTGGCGAATTTGGATGAATCAAATTACCAATTTAGTTGGTATACCGCATTGGCAATGGGCCTTTAATGGCGACAATATTCGTTTTCGGCCGGCTTGGTGGTATTGGATATTTAGCGCCCGTCTAGGCCAATTAATTTTAGGAATAGGAGCGGTTTTGCCATTTTTGTTTGGAATGGTTAATAAAGCTAAAGCTTTTCCCTACATAGTTCATATTTTTGTTGCGTCACAAATTCTTTATATGACGGTAGTGGCAACAGCCAGTGTTCGTCATGATTATTATCAGACCCTGATTATACCTGCAGTTTGTTTATCTTTAGCTTACGGAACTTTACTGTTGTGGAATTTAAAAGAATTCAATAAATTTTTAACTAGAGGCATCTTGATTACTAGCATTTTAATAGGATTTGCCTTATCCGCTTATCAAGTTAAAGAATATTATAAAATTAATCACCCGGAAATTATCACAGCGGGCGCTGCGGTTCAAAGACTTACTCCACCCGATGCGCGCATTATCGCACCTTACAACGGTGATACGGCTTTCTTATACCAAACAAATCGTAACGGTTGGCCATTTGTGACTTTACCGATGGAGTATATGATCAAAAGGTTAGGTGCCGAGTATTATGTGTCAGTAAATTTTGATAAACAAACTCAAGAAGTTATGGAGCAATATAAAGTATTGGAGAAAACTGACCAATATGTGATTGTGAAATTATTCTAATTACTAATTGTTCTAATTTCTAATCAAATCCCAATGTACAAATTTTAGGTCAATTAGAAATTAGGTTAATTAGGTCAATTATCTATGCGTATCTTAATGCTCACTCCTTATCTGCCTTATCCGCCTTCTTCCGGCGGGCAGGTCCGTTCCTATAATTTAATCAAGCAGCTTTATAAAAAACATGACATTACTCTTTTTTGCTATATCAGGGATGAAGCAGAGAAAAAATATGTGGCAGAGCTCACAAAATATTGTAAAGAAGTTAAGGTTTTTAAAAGAAGAAGAGCTTGGTCAATGATTAATGTTTTGCTATCCGGTGCTACTCCCTACCCCTTTTTAGTAGCAATTTATCTTTTACCCAGTTTTCGGCGGGCAGTCAAAGAGGAATTAAAAAAACAACCCTATGATTTAATTCATTCGGAAACTTTTTATGTGATGACTAATATTCCTAAAACTACGGTGCCGATACTTTTGGTTGAACAAACCATTGAGTATCAAGTCTATCAACATTATTTAGACAGTTTTCGCATCTTTCCCTTAAAGCCATTTTTATATCTGGATGTTTTCAAGTTGAAGTTTTGGGAATCAAGGTTTTGGAAAAAGGCCAAAAGAGTCATCGCCATGTCAGAATCAGATAAAGCTAAAATGCTGTCCCTAGTTCCTAATTTACATGTGGATATTGTTCCTAATGGCGCCGGTGAAGATCTGGTAAATTTATGGGGCAAGAGAAGATCAATTACCACTCCAATTATTCTTTATCAAGGCAACTTTAATTGGTTGCAAAATACCGAAGCCGCCAAAATTTTAGCTAAAGATATTTTTCCTTTAATTAAGAAAGAAATTCCAGAGGCAGTTTGTTGGATCGTGGGACAAGGAGTGAAGGAAAAAATCGGTGATTTGGCTGGTAATGGCATAGAAATCCATGAATTAAAATCATCGGACATCGATGGTGTCAGGCGCGCTTATGGAAATGCGACTATTTTCGTGGCTCCGTTGGCTGGTCCAGGGGGAACGCGCTTAAAAATTTTAGGGGCGATGGCGGCTGGTGTGCCGGTAGTCACGACTTCTATCGGCATTGAAGGGATTTCGGCAGAGAATAATCAGGAAGTGTTAGTCAGAGACGCACCGGAAGAAATGGCCAAAGCCGCAATTAGTTTAATAAAAGATAAAAAGTTTTATGCCAATATAACCAGTTCTGCGCGTCGCCTATTTGAAGAAAAATATAATTGGACTAAAATTGCCGAACATTTAGATAATATTTATCGGGAGGTGGGCGGTGAGTATTGACCTATCAATTATTATTCTTAATTATAATGCTAAAGATTTTATTATTAAATGTCTTCAATCAATTAAAAGATCAGTAGCTGGAAAATATTCCTGGGAGATAATTGTTTCTGATAACGCCTCAACTGATGGATCGATAGAAGAGTTAAAAGTGCAAAGTGAAAAGTTCAAAATTATAGAGAATAAAAATAATCTTGGATTTGCGAAAGGGAATAATGTAGCAATTCCAGGAGCTAAAGGCCGTTATATTTTATTTTTAAATCCTGATACAGAGGTAGAAAAAAATACTTTTGTTTCCATGATTAAATTTATGGATGAAAACAGTGAAGTGGGGGCGGCCACCTGTCAAGTTAATGCTCCTGGCGGCGGTTTAGATGATGGAGCTCATCGTGGTTTCCCCACCCCCTGGAACGCTTTCTGCCACTTTTTTGGTTTAGAAAATTTATTCCCCAAGTCGCGGCTTTTTTCCGGCTACACTCTTGGCTATATGAGCCGCCATAATATTCATGAAATTGATGCCCTAACCGGTGCTTTTATGATAGTTAGACGCGAGGCGGGCGAGCAGGTTGGTTGGTGGGATGAGGATTATTTTTGGTATGGAGAAGATTTAGATTTTTGCTATCGTTTAAAAAAATCTAACTGGAAAATTATGTATGTGCCAACAGTGTCTATTTTACATTACCGAGGCATTTCCTCCGGGGTCAAAAAACAGACAAAATCAGTTTCATCTGCTACTCGTGGTACACGAGGAAGAGCAGCTTTGGCATCAGTAGAAGCCATGCGGATTTTTTATAAAAAGCATTATGTCGGCCAATACCCTGCCCCAATTCTTTGGCTAGTCTGGACCGGTATCTGGATTCTAGAGAAATACAGATTACTGTTTTGGTGAGATATATCATATATGAATATATGATATAACGCGGGTTAGCTACATGGATAAAAAATTGCCAAAAATAATTGAAGAAGTAGGATTTGATTTTCATTGGAGTGAGGAAAAAGTTTGGGCATTGGATTTGCCAGTAGAAGAAATGGATATTTCCGAACTTGAATGGCATTTTGATATTCCCTTTTGGGATAAACCAGGAGGATTTTACGATTTAACTCCTAATGAAGTCTTGGCAAATCCAAAAGGGTATAAAGAAGAATTTGACAGAACAATGAAGTCTGATCTTTCATATCCATTAGATATTATGTTTTGGAAGAATAGATGGCTATTATTGGATGGACTACATCGTTTAGTTAAAGCTAAACAACTAGGAATGAAAACTATTAAAGTGCGCAAAATTCCCAAAGAAGCTATACCTTTGATAAGAAAGTAGTTTTTAAGGTTTAGTCTTACTTTTCTAGTAATCTACTACTTTGTGGTTTGGTAAGGTAGTTTTGTTTGATAGAAACCTTTTGACCGCTTCTTTTTTCCAGCTCTTTTCTAGCGTTGCCTGCCACAGTTCCCCCTTCTTGCGCAGCTTTTTTATTTTGGACAAATCTTTGAGCATCCTTATTTTTAGCTATCTCTGTTGTTGAGGCTTCTCCAAGCATGGAGAAAATTAATTCAAGGTCGTTCATATGGTCTCTTAAATTTTCTCTTTTTAGATTCTTAAACTTTTTATACTGGCTGGGTGTCATTCCAAAGGTAGCTTTGGATATTTCAGCAGTTAATATGGCATATTCTGTTTCTCCGCCTACTTTTCGTTTTTTCCATTCATCAGTTAAAGTTTCCCTTATTTCAATTCCCCTCATTCGTTTTTCAATCCAAGCATCAGAATATCCCTTGGCTTTATATAACGCCCTGGTTCTTTTAGTGGCTAGCTCCGGATCTTCTATTTCTCGGATTCTCTCGTAACCCACTCTTGCTAACCACCTCTTAAATGGTTCAGCCTTAGGTGAGGGAATAGTTTGAATTATTCTAAATATAGTCTCGGTATTAGCACAGTCTGTTTCTCTTAACTTTCCATCAGGGGCTTCTAACTTCAACTGTCCGATTTTTTCGGACACTTCAGCATAACCTTCTTTAAGTAACTTTTTTTTGAGATCACTCCAGTATTTTCTTGGTCTATCTGTTCCGGTTAACGCTTCAACAATATCAACAATGGAAAACCACCATTCATTTTTATAAATAGTTTTCCTAATTTCTTTGCCTTTGAAAACAGCTATTTTAGTTGTTTCTTCCACCACTCATATTTTTACCAATTTTTATTCTTATTTACAAGATAAAATTACTTTTATTAGATTAACCAGCAAGAGCACTCCTGTGAGTTTCCAAGGAGAGACCTTGGAGGTATGTTCAAGCGATTTGAATTGTTAAAGCAATTAAGGTAAATTTGCTATACTTAATTCATGCGGATTGGTATTGATGGTAGATTATGGAATGAGACGGGGGTGGGACGGTATATTAGGAGTTTATTTAAATATCTACCCGAACTGGATCAAGAAAATGAATATGTCTGGTTTTTAGGAAAGCAGGAATTTGACACTTTAGAAATGCCTAATTCCAAGTGGCGCAAAGTTGAAACTAATATTCATTGGCATACTTTAGCTGAGCAAGTTTATCTGCCGCAAGTTTTTAACCGCGAAAATTTAGACTTACTGCATTTTCCCTATTTTTCTTTCCCTATTTTTTATCCTAAAAAATTTGTGGTGACAATTCACGATTTAATTTTTGACCATTATAAAACTGGCAAAGCTTCTACACTCCCGTATTGGTTTTATTTAATTAAAAGACTGGGATATCACGTCGTGTTATGGATTGCCACTAGACGCGCCCGCACTATTTTTACTTTATCCAATGACGCTAAAAGTGAAATTGTTGATCATTACTCGGTAGATCCAAATAAAATCGTGGTCACTTATGAGTCTGGAGAAATTGATGATATCAGAAAAAAGTTTACCGGGAGTCAATTTAATCAAATGAAAAAGCTCGCGCCTTATATTTTATATGTGGGTAATGTTCATCCGCATAAAAATGTAGAAAGTCTAGTTTTGGCAATGAAGGATATTCCTAATTTTAAATTAGTGCTAGTGGGCAGCGATAAATTTTTCTATCCTAAAATAGAGGAGTTTGTTAAAAAGCAAAATTTACAGGATAAGGTAGAAATAATAGGGGCAGTGGATAACAATCAAATTGGTGCCTGGTATTATTTTGCTTCCGCTTCAGTGACTGCTTCGCGAATGGAAGGCTTTGGTATCCCGCCACTGGAGGCGATGAATTTGGGCTGTCCAGTGATAGTTTCTGACATCCCAGTCTTTCATGAAGTCTACGGCGAAGCTGCCACTTTTTTTAATCAAAACGATCCGGCAGATATAGCAAAAGTTATTAAGGAAACTTTATCAAACAAAAAACTCCTTGCCCAAAAAATTAGATTGGGTTATAAAAGAGCTGCCAGTTTTAGTTGGAAGAAAATGGTTCAAGAAACTTTATCAACCTACAATAAAGTGGCAAATGAATGAAAGTTGCGATTGTTTATGATCGGGTGAATAAGTGGGGTGGTGCTGAAAGAGTATTACTGGCCCTACATGACATATTTCCTAAGGCTCCGCTTTATACCTCGGTTTATTCTGCCAAATATGCACCGTGGGCGCAAGTTTTTCCGCAGGTTTATACTTCATTTTTACAAAAAATTCCTTTGATTCGGGAACATCATGAATGGCTAGCTCTGCTGATGCCCCTGGCCTTTGAACAATTTGATTTCTCTGAATATGACTTAGTAATTTCCGTTACCAGTGAGGCGGCCAAGGGAATTATTACTCACCCCGGCACCCGCCATATTTGTTATTGTTTGACCCCCACCAGATATCTATGGAGCGGACACGAAATTTATTTCCACAATAGAATCAAGCGTTTCTTCATCAAATGGCTGCTTTCATATCTAAAAAGTTGGGATAAGATGGCGGCGCAAAGGCCGGATGAGATGGTGGCGATTTCCGAGGCGGTGCGAAATAGAGTAGATAAATACTATGGACGCAAGTCAAAGGTGGTGTACCCGCCGGTGAATTTAGATGTTAGAGGTTTGAGCTTAGAGTTTAGTAAGAAATCTAAAATCCAAAATCTAAAATCTAAAAACTATTTCTTAGTGGTTTCTCGACTCGTATCTTATAAAAGAATAGATTTGGTGGTTAAAACTTTTAATAAATTAGGTTGGCCTCTGGTAATTGTGGGAACAGGCAGCCAATATAGAAAATTATCAAAAATGGCCAAGAACAATATTTACTTTGCCGGTCATTTGACAGATAGTGAACTTGTTGCGTACTATAAAAAGGCACAGGTTTTAATCTTCCCCCAAGAGGAAGATTTTGGTATAGTGGCCGTTGAGGCGCAGATGTGCGGTACGCCAGTCATTGCCTATAAAGGCGGCGGAGCCTTAGAAACGGTAGTAGCCGGGAAAACCGGAGAATTTTTTACAGAGCAAACTGTGGAGAGTTTAGCGCGCACAATCAAAAATTTTAAGAGAGAAAATTATGATGTTAAAATTATTCAGGCCCATACGAGAAGATTTTCGCAAAGAATGTTTGTGCAAAAATTTAAAAGACTAATTAATGAGTAATCTTAAGGATCATCTTTTCGCTGTCATTTTAGCCGGCGGCGGCGGTACCAGGCTTTGGCCTCTCTCCCGTAAGAAAAATCCCAAGCAATTTATTAAATTATTTGGCAACCAAACTTTATTACAGCAGGCTGCTGCTAGATTTAGTGAATTAGTGCCTTGGGAGAGAATTTGGATAGTTACTACTAATCCGCTTTACGGCCGAGAAGTGAGAAAAGAATTGCCTAAAGTGAGCGAGGAGCATATTTTAGTAGAGCCGGAAGCTAGAGGAACAGCGATTGCCCATGGTTTGGCCGCAGCCTATATTCATAGTATTGATCCCAACGCTGTGATAGTTAACGAGTCATCGGATCATGTAGTCAAGCCCCTAGAAGCCTACATCCATACTTTAAAAGTAGCAGCCGAAGCAGCAGATCAAACTAAAGAGTTGGTAGCCATTGGTAAGAAACCGGATTTTCCTCACGTAGGCATGGGCCATATTAAAACTGGCAAAATAGAACATAGAATAGATGGTAAGGCAGTTTACCGAGTAGATAAGTTTATAGAGAAACCACCCTTGACTCTGGCCAAAAAATTTACTGCTTCTGGTCAGTATTATTGGAACGGTAATTTTTATGTCTGGCGAGCAGATACTTTAATGGCGGCTCTCAAAAAACACGCTCCGAAAATTGGTCATGGTCTGGAGATGGTGGAACAAACCATTGGTCAATCTAACGAGCGAGAAGTGATTGCCAAAACCTATCGGTCAATAGAAACTATTTCCATTGATTATGCAGTTTCGGAAAAAGCCAAAAATTTCTTGATGCTGGCGGCTGATTTTGATTGGCATGACGTGGGGGATTGGGAAGTGGTTTGGGCTTTAAGTAAAAAAGACCATCAGGGAAATGTGACTTTGAAATTAAACGGCAGAGGCCGTTGGTTAAATTTAGAGACGGAGAATTCTTTGGTACAGACAGAAAAGCTGTTAATTGCCACAATTGGTTTAAAGGATATAATTGTGATTGAGACTAAAGATGCTATCCTAATTGCTGATAAAAATCAGACAGAAAAAGTTAAAGAACTGGTAAATAAATTGAAAAAAGAAAAAGAGGAAGAATTTCTCTAGATATGTTTTACGACTCTATTAAACGAGTATTGGATGTAACTTTAGCCATTATTTTACTCCTTATTTTTTCTCCCTTCATGCTTTTAATTGCTTTTCTAATAAAATTTACTTCGCCGGGGCCGATACTCGCCCAAACACCCTTGCGGGTAGGAAAAGATGGAGAATTGTTCAGGTTGTATAAGTTTCGCTCTATGATCGCTAATGCTCATGATTTATTAACTCACGATCCCAAGTTTAAAAAATTATACGATGAATACAAAAAATCCAGCTATAAATTGAGAAATGATCCCCGAATTACGCCGGTGGGAAATTTTTTACGTCATCATTCTTTGGATGAGCTGCCGCAGCTTTTTAATGTCCTAAATGGAGAAATGAGTTTGATCGGGCCGCGGCCTTATTATGAAGATGAGCTAGTAGAACAGCAGAAGAAATATCCCGAAACTAGCCAGTTAGTTAAAGAGGTAATTTCAATCCGCCCCGGCATTACCGGTTTGTGGCAAGTATCCGGCCGCTCTGAAGTCAATTTTGATAAAAGGATTCGGATGGATGCCAAATATGCCAGAAGCAAATCTTTATGGCTTGATTTTGTGATATTATTAAAGAGTCCTTGGATTATGCTGACAGGTAAGGGAGCGGTATAACATTCAGACTTTCTTTAAGAAAGAAAGTCTGGCAAAGAAAGTGAGAAATAGGATATAATTAATTATGAAAAAGTCTGACCCGTTAGGAGAAAATTTACTGGCAAAAGAAAATATTGATCAAACAACAGAAACTGAAATAGTCAGTCCTGCTCCCATTGTTACAGATTTGCCCACAACTAACAATAAAATGAAAATTAATCAGCCAACTAAACCCTTTTTGAAAAAGAAAAAACTATGGTTGCCTTTAGCCATCATAGGTGGACTGGCCATATTTTTAATTCTCTTTCTAGTTTTGCCGGCCATGGGCGTGGCCAAGGCGGCTAATAAACTGATGGTGTCGGCCCGCACCGTCCAAGACGCAGTTCAAAAACAAGATGCAAAGGCAGTCCAAGATAGTTTAGGGCAATTAAATCACGATTTAGATAATGTAGATAAAAGCTTAGCCCCTCTGATTTGGCTGCGGCCGATTCCGGTTCTAGGCAGCTATTGGCAGGACGGCAAACAGTTAGTCAAAGCCGGCAAAGAATCAATCGCCGCCGGTAATATCTTAATCCCTGCCATTGAACCCTATATTGATTTTTTAGGTTTTAAAAAGGGTGACGAACCGGGCGGGGAGGGAGCTAAAACCGCCTCCGACAGGATTGATTTTATTGTGAAATCTCTGCCAGCCATTTTGCCAAAGCTGGATGAGGTGGCCTCTCATTTACAAGTAGCAAGGGATGCCGTGCGAACCGTTGATCCTGCCCGCTATCCCGAAAATTTCCAGGGTAAAAAGGTGCGGGAAAATGTCCAGGAAATAGTCACTTTATTGGATAGCGGTACCACCTTCTTGATTGATGGCAAGCCATTGCTTGAGCGTCTGCCAGATTTATTAGGTACCAAAACCACCAAAACTTACCTGGTTTTATTCCAAAATGATAAAGAATTGCGTCCTACCGGCGGTTTTATGACAGCCTACTCATTAATGAAAGTTAAAAACGGCAAAATGGATACAGTCTCTTCTAATGATATTTATAATTTAGATGATCGTTATAAACCGCGCTTGGAAGCTCCAGCCCAGCTGATTAAATATTTAGGGGGACCTCCCGGAGTGCCCTATACTCATTCCAAAATTTGGCCTTTACGAGATATGAATTGGTCGCCTGATTTTAAAGTGGCGATGGATTTATTTACTAAGGAGGCAGCTACAGCCGGAATTAAAAATATTGACGGGGTGATCGCTGTTGATACAGAGGTGTTGGTCGGTCTGTTAAATGTGGTAGGTAAAATTGGTGTGCCTGGTTACGGTAACTATTCGGCCGAAACTGATAAACGCTGCAGCTGTCCACAAGTCATTTATGAATTGGAAACTTACGCGGATATTGAGGGACCGGTGGTGTGGGATCCCAATACCGGTAAAATTGTTTATGGCAGATTGTTGGATAACAGGAAAGGCATCGTTGGTCCTCTAGTTAATTCCATTATGGCCAATGTCATGGCTCAACCGAAAGATAAAGTGGCTGATCTCTTCCAGACCATTCTGACTAATTTACAGGGCAAACATATTTTGTTTTATATGTTTGACGAAGATAGTCAAAAAGCTTTGGAGGCCTTTAATATTGCTGGCCGTTTGAAAGATACTAATGGCGATTATCTGGCTATTGTTGATTCTAATTTAGGTGGTCGCAAGTCTAACCTTTATATTCAACAGGAAGTTACGGATAATATTAAAAAGAGTGGTGATAAAATTATGCACCAATTGGAGATTACCTATAAAAATCCCCAAAAAGATGATGGATGGCTCAACAGCGTACAACGAGATTATGTGAGAGTTTATTTACCAGCCGGCACTAAAGTTATTAAAAATTCCGGTCTTAAAGATGAAAGCGTGTCGGAAGATTTGAGTAAAAGTGTTTTTGGTGGATTTTTTGAGTTGAGACCCCAAGGTGTAGCTAAAATAAATCTTGAATATGAAGTGCCTTTGAAAACTAAAGATTACACATTGTTAATTCAAAAGCAGCCAGGTACTCCTGCCTTTCATTACACTGTCCAGGCAGATGGTCAAACCAAGGAATTCCAGCTGCAAACTGATCAGATATTAAGATTTGGGCTGTAGTGAGAGAAAAACTTCTAGCCGCAGTCGGGATTATCAGCATCTTGGCCGCTTTTATTTTATGGGGCGAAAGTCGCGATCAGAAATCTCCCAGCTTTCCTACTAATTCAGTTGTTCCTAGTGCCACAGATACTTCTGCGATCGCCAGTCAATTTGTTGCGGTAACACGAATTATTGACGGAGATACCATTGAGATAGAAGGCGGGAAAAAACTTCGTTATATCGGTATGGATACGCCAGAGAGCGGAAAATGTGGGGTAGAAGAGTCCACCAGGAAAAATAAAGAGCTGGTGTTGGGCAAAAAAGTCAGACTAGAAAAAGATATTTCAGAAACGGACAAATACGGTAGATTGTTAAGATACGTTTATGTAGATAATTTAATGGTAAATGAAGAGTTAATTAGGTTAGGCATGGCGCGCGTTTCTACTTTTCCACCTGATGTAAAATATAAAGATAAATTTTTAGTTGCTGAAGAAGAAGCAAGGGAAGCCGGCCGCGGTTTATGGGCGAGCGATTTCTGCCAAGTACAAGGTGTAATTCAAGAATCTAATGACCCAACAGCCCTGCCTGCGCAGGCAGGCCAATCGCCCAACTGCCTAATCAAGGGTAATATCAGCGCTAGTGGCGATAAAATTTATCATTTACTCGGTTGTAAAAGTTATGATAAAACAATGATTAATACGGAAAGTGGTGAGCGTTGGTTTTGTACAGAAGTTGAAGCAGTGGCCGCCGGCTGGCGTAAAGCCAAAAACTGTTCTTAGGGTAGATAAATTTTATGAAACAAAGAAGCTATAAACTAGAAGCGATTATTTTGGCAAGAAGGAATATTGGTGAGGCAGACAGGCTTTTGACAATTTTTTCTGAACAGCAGGGGAAACTGCGGGTGATTGCCAAAGGCGTGCGCAGACCGACGAGCCGTAAGCGCGGCAGTGTAGAGTTATTTAATCAAGTAAGTATTTTTTTGGCCCGGGGCAAAACTTTTAATATTATTACCGAAGTAGAGGTAAAAAATAATTTCAACGAATGGCGCAAAGATTTAGCCAAAGTCGGCATTGCCTATCATTTGGCTGAAGTGGTTAATAAATTAACGCGGGAAGAGCAGGAGCAAAAAAAGGTTTATGAAATTCTGGAAAGTGCTTTTAACTATTTAACCAAGATTGATTATAGCCGGATGGCTGAATTTGTGATTCGCTTTAAAAAAGCCATATTGACCGATTTAGGATTTTTGCACCCGTCAGCCCCGATTGAATCGGGGCAAGCTGATGTAGATGCCACTATTGAGAATTTAATCCAAGCGAGACTTCGCACCAGAAGATTTCTAAAGTTTTTAAATTAGATATGGTAATGATATACTAAACTTATGTATAGACAGGAAAGAATAGTTGATACTTGGGTGACGTTTAGGGAAAGATCGGGTGAGTTACGTACCATTCCAGCTTTTTTGCCGCAAGAGCTTTGTGTTAGACTGGTGAGAGCTAGGGGTTTGCGAAATTTACCAGGCGCGAAAATTACCATCATAACAGCTTACGAGTTTCCTGATGATGCTGAGATGGTAGATATGTGGATGTTGATTACTCCAAGAAAACAATAATTTATGGTTTCTATGGACAAAATTGTATCTTTGTGTAAGCGGCGGGGATTTGTTTATCCGGGGTCGGAAATTTACGGTGGGATGGCTAATACTTGGGATTATGGCCCGTTGGGAGCGCGGATGCTGGCTAATATTAAGAAACTTTGGTGGGATAGTTTTGTGGATAGGCGGGATAATGTTTTTCCCTTGGATTCCGGCATCATTTCTAATCCTAAAGTTTGGGAAGCTTCGGGACATATCGCTTCATTTACTGATCCATTGGTAGAATGTAAATCTTGTCATAAAAGATTTCGGGCAGATCACATAGATAGTAACAAATGTCCGGAATGCAGCGGGGAGCTGGCAGAGGCAAAACTGTTTAATTTAATGTTTAAAACTTTTATCGGGCCGGTGGAAGAGCAAGGCAGTATTGCATACTTGCGGCCGGAAACTGCTCAAGGAATGTTTGTGAACTTTAAAAATATTTTAATTACCGAACGGCCCACCTTGCCTTTTGGTATTGCTCAAATTGGTAAGGCTTTCAGAAACGAGATTACTCCAGGCAATTTTATTTTTAGGACTTTGGAATTTGAACAGATGGAAATTGAATGGTTTGTCCGGCCTGATAGTTGGGAAAAAGAATTTGAAGAATGGAAAAATAGAATGTGGCAGTGGTTGCTGGATGTGGGTGTAGATAAAGATAGACTAAAGTGGCGGGCTCACGGCCATGATGAATTATCACATTATTCAAAGAGGACAGAAGATATTGAGTTTGAATTTCCTTTTGGCTGGGGAGAACTATATGGCTTAGCTTACCGGACTGATTTTGACTTGAAAAATCATACTGCTAAATCTGGCCAGGATTTGCAATACGAAGATCCGCAAACCGGAGAAAAGTTTTTCCCGCATGTGGTAGAACCAACTTTTGGAGTCGGCAGAACCTTTTTGACCATATTACTATCTGCTTATACTGAAGATGGCGACCGGATGATCCTCAAATTAAATCCAAAAGTAGCTCCTTACAAAGTGGCAGTATTCCCGTTGGTGGCTAATAAGCCGGAAATAGTTGAAAAAGCCCATTCTGTCTATGAACTCATAAGTACCAACTATCCGACTTTTTTTGACGAACGGGGTAATATCGGCAAGCGATATTACGCTCAAGATGAAATTGGGACACCTTGGTGCGTAACAATTGATTATCAAACTTTAGAAGATAATACGGTCACTATTCGCGATCGTGATACCACTAAACAAGAGAGAGTTAGCGTTGATCAATTAAAAGAAGTACTTGACAAGAAATTACGAAATAGTGAATAGTTAGAAAAGTAATAATTTTTAATTCTTAATTTACAATTTTCAATCAATCCCGATTGAATCGGGATCAATTTTTAATGTTTTAAACATTGAGTCATTGAAAATTCATTAGAAATTAGAAATTGAAAATTAGAAATTTCCTATGAAATCCTACCTGCCAATATTTTTACTCATTTTAGGTGTCTTAGTTGTCGCTATCGCCGGTTTTTCTATTTTTAATCTCCGTTCTAAAGATACCACTCCATCCACCGATGAGGTCGTGGTTCCCACCATCCCCTTGCCTTATGTTGCTTTAACGCCTGATGGTGTTGGCCAGGAACTAACTTTATCAGTAACTGGCATTGATTCAGCGGTGGCTACCCTGGATTATGAGCTAGTTTACAATACTGCGGCCGGGGTACTGCAAGGAGTACCGGGATCAGTTTCTGTCAGCGGGAAAAGCAGTTTAGAGCGTAAATTAACTCTTGGGACTTGTTCATCCGGAGTTTGTCGTTATGATAAAGGGGTTAAAGATATTACTTTGACTTTGAGATTACGCAATAGTAGTGGTAAAGTTTTGGCTAAAGTGGCAACTGGCGTATCTCTATT
This sequence comes from Candidatus Microgenomates bacterium, assembly GCA_016204995.1. Classification (GTDB taxonomy): domain Bacteria; phylum Patescibacteriota; class Microgenomatia; order UBA8517; family JACQJR01; genus JACQJR01. The sequence goes on along the minus strand of JACQJR010000001.1, from coordinate 110,485 downwards.
GTCTAAAACTAAAAAGTTAGCTTCTACTGATGATAAGTTTTCTTTGACTTTAGATAAAACTCCGACTGGGTTTTATGTGGTAATGCAAACTAGCGGTTTACCCAGCGAGTCTAGCGGCACAGTAGTAGCAGGTCCATACGGGGTGTTTACCAGCGGCTCAAGTTCCCAGAGGGGTAAAATTACGACGGTAGGTATTTGGCAAGTCTGGGATGGCAACAAATGGCAAGTATTATCCGACGGGGCCACTAAAACTCTCGGCGTCTTCGTAGCAACCCAATAGTTTTCTCACTATAATATTTAATATTGACCCTTCGACTTCGCTCAGGGTCTGCGGCCCAATCAGTTTACATGATTGGGCCTTGACAAACGCAGTGAAAACTTTCAAAATGGTATAAAGTGGTGAAAAGTGGGGGAAAATCATCACATTCAGTCATGATTAGCCTGCCCATCCCCCAACTTCTAGCCTGCGCAGGCAGGCCTGCCCAATTATTATGCTGTTGGGTGCTTACTTTGCCAAACTTGATGAAAAAAGCCGCCTGGCTGTTCCTAAAAAAGTTAGGAGCGAACTGGGCAACAATTTGGTGGCTAGCCGTTGGTATGAAGGCTGTATCCTGCTGGTTGATAAAAATTCCTGGAGCCAGCTGGTATCTCGTCTTACCGGTGGTGAACTGGCCACCCTATCTGCCCGTGACACTGATAGGTTTTTGTTGGCCGGATCGTTTGAACTGGAATTGGATAAGCAAAGCCGCTTTATTGTGCCACTTTCATTACGCAATTACGCCAAAATCAAACGAGAAGTTATTTTTGCCGGTTTAGGAAATAGGGTGGAAATTTGGGATAAAAACGCTTGGGAAGAGCATGAAAAAGAGATTATGGATCAAGCGGGCGCTCAAATAGAAAAGTTGTACAGGGAAAGGCGGGAAGATGGAAAGTAACCATATCCCGGTATTAATTAAAGAGGTAGTAGATTATTTGCACATTAAAAAACAAGGTCGGTACATAGACGCAACTTTAGGTGGCGGAGGACACACCAGGGCTATCTGTGAACAAGGTGCCAGAGTACTGGCGATGGATTGGGATAAAGAAGCCTTGGAGACGGCTAGACAACATCTTTTATCCTGCCTGCCTGCGCAGGCGAGTCCTGATGTTGTTTTTGCCCATTCTAATTTCGCAAAGATCACCGAAGTGGCTAAGGAGCATAATTTCGTGCCCGTAGATGGAGTGCTGTTTGATTTAGGCATATCCAGCACGCAGCTTGGCAGTGCGCGAGGTTTCTCTTTCACTCAAAGCAACCTGTTGGATATGAGAATGAATCCGCAAGCTCAAGGTGTAACGGCAGCCGACCTGTTAAACAGCTTAAGAGAGGATCAATTAAATGAATTATTTAGCCAAACTGTGCCGAAAAACGTGGCTGGCACAATTGCTCGTGCTATTGTCCGCGCCAGAGAGCTAAAAAAGTTTGAGGAAACTCGCGATCTGGTGGCGGTAATTGATAGAGTACAGGCAGGCCGGAAAAGAAGTATTAGTCCGCTAGCTTTAATTTTTTTAGCCTTGAGGATAGCGGTAAATAGAGAATTGGAAAATTTAAAAGAGGGATTAAAAGGTGCGGTAGAAATTTTAGGCAAGAGAGGAAGGCTGGTAGTGATTAGTTTTCATTCGGGAGAGGACAGCATTATTAAAAATTTTTTTAAAGAACAGGAAGCGATGGATAATTTAAAAATTTTGACTAAAAAACCAATTAGGCCAAGTCAGGCGGAGATTGCGGCTAATCCCCGCGCGAAAAGCGCCAAATTAAGGATAGCGGAAAGGATTTAAGATGATAGATAAACTATATAAACCAACTTTAATTATATTAGGAGTATTACTCGTCGCGCAAATCGCCGCTAGTTTTATGGCCGCCAGTAGTGGTAAGGCCTTGGGAGATTTACAGGATCAAGCTAACCAATTCAGTTTTCAGAATTCCCAAATTATGACCAGGATCTATCAGGCTGAATCTCTCAAAGTTGCTGCTGCTCAAGCAGAAACTTTAGGTTTTGTTAGTCCACAAGTTCTTTATCTTGCGACTTCTTCAGAAGTAGCCTTAAACTTGACCAAGTAACGTATGGTCAAAGAGTTATCATTGTTTAATAGTCGCTTTCGGCTGATAAATATTCTTTTTTTGATTTGCTTTAGTCTCTTAATTTTACGACTTTTCTACTGGCAGATTCTGAAAAATGGAGAGTTATCAAAATACGCTCGGGCCCAACACGTAACCAGTGTAGAAATTAGTGCGCATCGGGGGGCAATTTTAGCTAGTGACGGAGCGCCGCTAGCCACCTCCCAAATTAACTGGCAGATGTGGACTGATCCCCAAAAAATTAAAGAAAACAAAGATGATTTAGCTCATATTTTAGCCTCTCTTCTGGCTGATAACGAAGATCAGTTAGCTACGGGTAGCGCCAGAGTTGTTTTGGTGGCCACTCAAGAGGCTAAACTGAAAAAAGCTTTGGCAAATAAAGATTTACGTTGGGTATCGCTGGCTGATAAAGTGTCTGACGAGTCCAAAAATAAAATAAACGGGTTGCATTTTGATGATTTAGGTTGGACGGCTCAAGAGTCCAGATACTATCCCGAAGGGACAATGGCAGCCCATTTATTGGGTTTTGTCGGTAAAAGCGAAACCGGGGAAGAAGGTTATTTTGGCTTGGAAGGATTTTATGATGTCACTTTGTCTGGCAAAAAGGGTATCAGGCGAGAAGAAAAAGATTTACGGGGTAACCCCATTCCTTTTGGGCTATTGAGCGAAATAGGGGCGCAAAAAGGGTTGGATATTGTGACTTTTATTGATAGAACAATTCAGTATACCGCGGTTAAACATTTACAGGAGGCAATGGACAAATATGGGGCTAAAGGCGGCAGTGTAGTGGTGATGAAGCCAACGGGTGAAGTTCTGGCGGCGGCTAGTTTGCCTTCCTATGATGCCGCCAAATACAATCAATCTGATCCAACTTTATTTAAAAATCCAATTGTCAGCGACGCTTTTGAACCAGGGTCAATTTTTAAGATTTTGGTGATGGCTGCAGCTCTTGATAGCGGAGCAGTTACTCCCAAGACCAAGTGCGATAACTGTTCTGGGCCGGTTTCGGTAGCAGAATACCAAATTCATACGGGGGACAATAAATATTTTCCTAATACCACTATGGCCGAGACTATTATCCATTCCGATAATACTGGTATGGTTTTTACTGTGAGACGTTTGGGTCAAGAAAAACTGTTGGATTATCTTAGTCGTTTTGGTATAGGACGAATTACTGGTATTGATCTGCAGGAAGAAGAAAGTCCAACTCTACGGCCATTAAGTGCGTGGACGAGCGTGGATTTAGCTACTTCTGCTTTTGGCCAGGGAGTGGCGGTGACGCCTATTCAATTTACTCGGGCAGCCGCGGCCATTGCCAATCATGGCATTTTACCGATCCCGCGAGTGGTAGATAAAATTACCGGGGATGGCTGGTCGCAATCTATTCCCGTTCGCGATGAAGGTAGGGTAATTAGTGAAAAAGCCGCCAGTGAAATTAGCGAGATGATGACCAAAGCAGTCCAACTCGGGGAAGCCAGACGATTGGCTATTCCCGGTTTTGCGGTGGCCGGAAAAACTGGGACAGCCCAAGTTCCCTTAGCTGGTCACTACAGCAAAAAAACTGTCGCCTCTTTCATTGGTTTTGCCCCGGCTCAAAATCCCCAATTTGTGATGCTGGTCAGTTTGCAGGAGCCTTCTTCTTCTCCCTGGGCCTCGCAAACCGCCGCCCCCACCTGGTTTGCGATCGCTCGCGACCTTTTCCCTTACTTAGGAATTAGTCCTTCACAATGATATACTTTAGCTATGAATCTCTACGGCCGGTGGCGGAATTTTCAGCATCTTTTAACAGCTGTTTGGCAGGTTATTAAAAATGGCTATCCGGCTCGCGATTTGACCGTCATTGGAGTAACAGGTACTGATGGCAAAACCACCACCACTCATTTAATCGGTCATATTTTAAGTATTGCTGGCTATAAAACAGCCGTAATTTCTACTTTAGGGGCGTTTTTAGATGGTGAAGAAATTGATACCGGTTTGCATGTGACTACTCCTGATCCGCGGGTTATGCAATCAATCCTTGCTCAAGCTCGGCAGAGAGGTGTCACTCACGTCGTGATAGAAACCACTTCGCATGGTTTAGACCAGCATCGGGTCTTGGGTGGTAATTTTAAGATAGGAGTAGTAACTAATATCACCCATGAACACCTTGATTATCATAAAACTTTTGAGAGATATCGGGAGGCTAAAGCAAAATTATTAAGGGGAGTTAAAGTGGCAGTGTTAAATCAAGATGACCCATCGTTTGATTATTTACAACAAAAAGCTAGTAGTGATGCTAAAATCATCTCTTATGGTTCTTATGATGTATCAAAACATGCTATGATCGTATATAAAAGTGTCAACTTAACTCCTGGTGGAATGGAATTTGAGGTTAAGGCAGAAGGTAAAAGTATGAATTTCCAGACTAAATTGATCGGTGAATATAACGCGGCGAATATTTTAGCGGCGGCTGGAGCAGTGAGAAGTTTAAATGTGGCTTGGGATAAAATTAGAGAGGCAGTTAGTAGTTTTGCCGGTTTAAGGGGTAGAATGGAAGTAATAAATGAAGGGAAAAAATTTACTGTGGTAGTGGATTTTGCTCATACGCCGGGATCTTTGGAAAATTTACTGACAGCCCTGGGTAAAATAAAACCTCCTAAGAGTAAACTAATTGTGGCATTTGGCTGTCCTGGTCAACGGGATTTAGGAAAGCGTCCTTTGATGGGGAAGGCGGCCGCAAAGTTGGCTGATTTTATTATACTGACGGCTGATGATCCCCGGACAGAAGATGTGGAACGGATTATTGATGATATAACGCGCGGTATTAGGCAAGAGGCTCAAGTTTGGGACGGACAGACTAATTGGAGAAAAGGCGGGAAATGGGTGGTTAAAGTACCGGAAAGAGGTGAAGCGATCGCCTTGGCAATTCAAAAATTAGCTGCCCCGGGTGATATTGTTGCTCTTTGCGGCAAAGGCCACGAAAGATCTATGGCCATTGATAATATGGAATACCCCTGGTCAGATCAGGAAGCAGCCAGAGTATCGCTGAAAGGAGGGGTAAAAAGAATGGGGGATAAAATTTCTAATTTCTAATTAACCTAATTGACCTAAAATTTTGGGAATTGAGATTTGATTAGAAATTAGAACAATTAGAAATTGGTTAATTTAAATTTGTTTTTATGAATATAAAAAACTTACATACTATCCACTTTACAGGGATTAAAGGAGTCGGTATGACTGCTTTGGCCTTGTGTGCTCAAGATTTGGGAATTCAGGTGACTGGTAGTGATATAGCAGAGGTGTTTGTGACTGATGAAACCCTAAAAAGGCGAGGAATTTCCTGGAAAATTGGTTTTAATAAAGAAAATTTAAAGCCTAAACCAGAATTATTAATTACTACTGGAGCTCATGGTGGTTTAAATAATCCCGAAGTGGTGGCGGCACGCGAAATGGGAATTCCGGTTATGACTCACGCTGAAGCTCTAGCAGAATTTGCAAGTGGTAAAGAAACAATCGCCGTTTGCGGGGTGGGTGGTAAATCAACTACTTCGGCCATGATTGCTAATATTTTTGCGGCGGCCGGATTACACCCCTCCTTTGCAATAGGTGTTGGTGATATCCACTCATTAGGCGCACCAGGTAAATATGATAAAGAAGGAAAAGTGTTTGTGGCCGAGGCGGATGAATTTGCTATTTCACCGGGGGTAGATAATAGACCACGTTTTTCTTTATTATCACCCAAAGTGATAGTAGCGACTAATATTGAACACGACCATCCGGATATTTATCCAACCATAGAAGATACCAAAAAAGCTTTTAGCGAATTTTTTGCCAAAGTTCCACCAGATGGATTATTAATTGCCAATGAAAATAATCAAAATATAATGGAAATAATTAAAAATTTATCTATCCCAGTAAAAAATTATACTTTGAGTGACTTTAAACTTAAAGTGTTGGGAGATTTCAATCAATTAAACGCCTCGGCAGCCGCCGAAGTGGCTAGATTTTACGATATAAGTGAGGAAAAAATTAAAAAGGGACTGGTAAAATTTACTGGAACGAGACGCCGTTTTGAAAAAATGGGGAAATTTCGTGGAGCAGATTTTTATGATGATTATGCCCATACTCCCCACGAAATTAAATCAGTACTTTCGGCAGTTAAGCAAAATTTTCCAGAAAAGAGGTTGGTAGCAATTTTTCAACCGCATACTTATTCCCGAACCAAGACGTTACTATCTGAATTTTCAAGAAGTTTTAGTGATGCCGATATGGTAGCAATTATGGATATATATGCTTCAGCTCGCGAAACAGATGATTTAGGTATGTCAGGAGAATTATTAACAGAAGAGATTAAGAAAAATCATACCAATACTTTTTATACGGGTGACAAAAAGGCGATACTATCATGGATTAAGACTAATGTTAAACCTGGTGATATAGTTTTAACATTAGGTGCGGGCGATATTTTTCAAATATATCATTTAATTAAATGAACTTTTCCGAAATCACTACTCTTAAAATTGGCGGCCATATTCGCGAATTGGTAGAGGCAAAGACTAAGGAAGGGCTGGTAGAAGAAATTAGAAAAGCTCAAACTGGTCAAATGCCCTACTTGGTGATCGGCGGAGGCAGTAATTTATTGGTGGCAGACAGCGGTTTTGAAGGACTGGTCATCAAAAATTCCTATACTGCCATCAATGAGGCGGTGGGATCGGGGACTGATTTGGCAACACTTGTGGAATGGGCTAATGAAAAAGGCAAAGCTGGTTTTGAGAAGCTAGTTGGTATTCCCGGCACAATTGGCGGAGCTATTTATGGCAATGCTGGAGCTTACGGCCAAACTATTGCCGATAAAATTTTATGGGTACAGATATACGATTCACATGAGGATCAACTAAAAAAATACACTCGCGCGGAATGTAATTTATCTTACCGTCATAGCAGATTTAAAGAAACTGGAGAAATTATTTTAGAGGCGGCATTTGATATAACGGCCACGGCAGATAGTGTTCAATTAATTAAAACGTCACAAGAAATTATGCAACAGAGATTAATTAGATATCATCCGGGTCTCGCTTGTCCCGGCAGTTTTTTCAAAAATGTAGAAGCGGCTAAATTAACGCAGGATATTTTAGACAGAATTCCGGCGGATAAGATTATGTTTGGTAAAATTCCGGCAGGTTGGTTATTGGAAGAAGTCGGGGCCAAAGGAGCGCGGGAAGATGGGGTAGAAATTGCTACCTGGCATGGTAATTTATTTATCAATAGTGGCGGTGGCACGGCGGCAGATTTCGTGAAACTGGCGAAAGTTTATAGACAAAAAGTGCAGGAAAAATTTGGGATTGCTCTTGAACCAGAAGTTCAATTAATTGGTTTTGAAGGGGATGTGTGGAATTAAGTTATTTTGAATTAGGCGAGGCCTGCCTGCGCAGGCAGGGAGAGAAAAATATTGTGTTGATTCATGGTTGGGCAGTGGATAAAGAAAAGTTTAGGCCTTTAGCTCGTGATCTAGTCAAAAAAGGATGGCATGTTTTAGCGGTTGATTTACCTGGTTTTGGCAAATCGTTTAAGCCGGAGATTCCTTTAACAACCGATGGTTATAAGACTGTGATTAGTAATTTTGTCAAAGACAAATGGGGAAATCTGCCTTATATAGTTTTTGGTCATTCTTTTGGTGGTAGAGTGGCCACAGCGCTAGCCTTAGGTGATAAAAATGTAAGGGGATTAGTAATTTGCTCCTCTACTGTTTCCTCTCCATCATCACTAAAACACTTTTTTTATAAATTATTAGGTGGTATGTTAATCTGGTTTCCTAATATTAGAAAGTGGGTTTTGTCGCACTATTATGAAATGCCTAGTGGTTTTTGGAATAGGCTTATTTTACGCAGCATCCGTTCAGGAGATAATTACTATAATTTAGGAAAACTTGCCATGCCAGTGCTGATACTTTGGGGAGGAAGTGATAAAATTTTACCGCCAGCATTGGCTTACCAAACCAAAGCTCAAATTTCCAAGTCTATTCTGAAGGTATTTAAAAATATTGGACACAGTTTGCCTTATCATCGGCCGGCAGCCATAGCGGGCGAAATTGATATGTGGGCCAAAACTTTTCTAAAAGTATGATTAAAAAACTAATTTACCATCCCGTTAAAAGACAACTGGCAAAAAATTATTTATTTTTTCTAAAGAAATTTACTGACATAAAAGTAATCGGCATTACTGGCAGCGTGGGAAAAACTACCACTAAAGAAATGGTTGCTTCTGTGTTGTCGCAAAAATATAAAATACGTGTCTCTTACGCCAATATTGATCCGGTTTACAATATTCCTACCACTATTCTTAAGACGACCCCTGGTACTAAAGTTCTAGTTTTGGAAATGGGAGTAGACCATAAGGGGGATATGGATTTTTATCTAGCCCTTTCTAAACCAGATATCGGCATTTTGACTAATATTTATTGGACCCACACAGAATTTTTTGGTGATATTGAGGGAGTTGCTCGCGAAAAGGGCAAATTAATTGCCGGTCTTTCCCAAAAGGGTTTAGCTATCGTTAATGGAGATGACCGGTTAGTTAAGCAGATTTCAGAAAAAACTAAAGCTAAAGTTATTTTATATGGTTTAGGGCGCGGTTGTGAGATAAAAGCGCAAGACATTAAAGTTATTAATTTACAAACCACTTTCACCTTAAATTTTGATCAACAATTAATTGAAATTACTCTACCAGTTTTAGGGGCCCATTTTGTTTATGCAGCTTTGGCTGCCGCCGCTGTCGGTTTGTCCTTTAATGTAGAGCCTGAAGATATTAAGTTGGGTTTAGAAAGTTTTATTCCAACCCCTCACCGGCTGCAACCAGTTACTACCAAAAGCGGTGCCATCATTCTGGATGATACTTATAATAGTAGTCCTTTAGGAGCCAAAGCGGCCATAGATACCTTAATAGAGGTTGGTAAAGGTAAAAAAACTGCAGCGGTTTTAGGAGATATGTTGGAACTGGGAGATTATACAGAGAAGGGACATCAAGAAGTAGGGGAATGGGTAGCTAAAAAAAAGATAGATAATTTAATCTGCTTTGGCCAATTTGCTCCATTTTTGGTGGAAGGGGCAAGAAACGGCGGTATGAAAAATAACCAAATTATTATTGTTCCTAGCGAAAACATTTTAAAAAAGGCTATTAAAGATAGCTTGGATAGAAATGTAGTGATGCTTCTTAAGGCCTCCAGAAAACTTAAATTTGACGAGCTGGTCAAAATGGCGGAAAAACTGTAGTCATGCTACAATAAAAAGGTATGGCTCAATTTAAGGTTAAGGGCGGTAAGGCCCTGACAGGTGAAATTAGCGCCGCCGGCAACAAGAATGCCGCTCTTCCTCTGATGGCAGCCTCACTGGTGACTAATTCCCCGGTTACCCTTACCAATGTGCCTATTATTCGGGATGTGATGTTTATGGCCCAAATTTTGGAAGGTTTGGGAGTAAAAGTGGAGGGTGTAGGTACGAACATTTTAAAAATTGATCCTTCCGGCCTTTCTAAATGGGAGACAGATCCAACCCTAATGAGCAAATTCCGGGCTTCAGTACTTTTGGCGGCTCCGCTCCTAGCCCGCTTTAAAAAAGCCACCATTACTCCTCCGGGCGGAGATTCTATCGGCGAACGTCTGCTGGATACACATTTTAGTTTGCTTCATGAATTCGGGGTAACTATTGATGAGCGTAATGGGGTTTTTGAGTTAGATGGGGCTAATTTAAAACCGGCCGAGATCTTTTTAGAAGAAGCTTCGGTGACGGCTACCGCCATGGGATTGATTTTAGGGGCTAATATTGAAGGTAATACAGTGATTGAAGATGCGGCGGCAGAGCCTCATATTCAGGATTTAGCGCAGTTTTTAAGTAAAACTGGAGCTGATATTATCGGCGGAGGCACTAATATTTTAAATATTACCGGCAAAAAGGAACTTATTGGCACTACTCATCGAGTAATTGATGACCATATTGACGTAGGCACCTTTGCTATCGCGGCGGCCTTAACTGGCGGCCATATCACGATTAATGAAGTTACTACTAAAAATCTAAAAATGATCTTGGCTTATTTAGGACATTTAGGAGTGCAATATAAGACGAGTGAAAATCAACTGGAAATTATGCCGGGAGAGCTAGCGGCAAACCGCAAAACTTTCCAAACCAGGCCATGGCCTGGTTTTCCCACTGATTTAATGAGCCCCTTCATTGTTTTGGCAACGCAGTCTAAAGGAACTGTGATCTGTCACGATTGGATGTATGAGTGGCGGATATTTTTCGTGGATCATTTAATCAAAATGGGGGCGGACATCACCATTGCCGATCCACATCGGATCGTGGTGAATGGGCCGACTAAACTACGGGCGGATAATATTCCCTCTAATGATATTAGAGCAGGTTCGGCTCTAGTGTTAGCAGCTCTTGGTGCTGATGGTGAGTCCACTATTGAACATGCTGAAATTATTGATCGGGGTTACGAGGATTTAGATGGAAGACTTGCCAAATTAGGCGCAGAAATAACAAGAGTAGAATAAACGAAAATTTCTAATTATTCTAATTCCTAATTTACCTAAATAAATCCCAAATCAGGAAAAATTTCTAATCTTGGTCATTATTTAGAAATTAGGTCAATTAGAGCAATTAGGTTAATTTTATTATATGGCACTATCTTTAGGACTATTAATATTTTCCTTCATCATCACCAGTATTTTAATCATTCCCTTTATTAATTTGCTTTATCGGCTAAAGTTTACCCGCAGGCACGAAGCCCCTAAAAATAAAAAGAAAATTCCCTTTTTTGACAAAATGCATGACTGGAAAGCGGGTACACCAGTGGGAGGAGGCCTCTTGATCATTAGCGTAGTGTCATTATTATTTGTAGTACTATTTCCCGCTTTTTCCTTGCTCGGCATACCCATCTCTTCGGCTTATCCTTTAGTAGACGAAGTCAGAATTATTTTCTTGACTTTTATCGGTTTTGGACTGCTGGGATTTTATGATGATTTAATGAAGTTTTTTGGCAAACCAAAGGCTGGTCAAATGGGCAATATATTTGGTATTGGCCGCAGATGGAAATTTGCTGCTCAATGGATCATTGCTCTCGCGATAGGATTTTTAATGTGGAACAATTTAAAGATTGATATTGTGCATATTCCGATTATGGAAAATCTATTCCATTTAGGCTGGTGGTATGTACCTTTTGCCGCCTTTGTGATGGTGGCATTTACCAATGCTGTTAATATCACCGATGGTTTAGATGGTTTGGCCGGTGGACTTTTGCTTATTTGTTTATTTGCTTTATGGATTATTGCCGGAACTGTTTTTGATACCCCCCTGTCTATATTTATTGCCCTCTGGATTGGTGCTTTATTTGCCTTTCTATACTTTAATATTTGGCCGGCCCGGATTTTTATGGGGGACACTGGGGCACTGGCTTTTGGAGCGACCCTAGCTGTTATTGGTCTTTTGACCGGGAAAATTTTTGCCGTGGCTGTAATTAGCGGAATTTTTATCGCTGAAGCTTTTTCCAGTTTTATTCAAATTGGGGCTCGTAAATTTTTAGGCCATCCCGTATTACCCATTGCCCCATTTCACCTGCTGCTGCAGGCTATTAAATGGGAAGAGCCCAAAATTGTCATGCGGGCCTGGCTGGCGGGGGCACTCCTGGCTATTTTCGGTTTATGGCTAGCGCTAATATGAGAGAAGCTGGAATAGTGGAAGTAATAAAAAACGCCGATATAAAAATTGATAATTCTGGTAGTGTTGACGAGGTTACACAAGAGCTGTGGAGAAAAATTGAGGGGCTCATGCTCCCCCATTCCGGAATAGAGAGATTAAATTGACAAAATACACGACGATCGTCGGATGTTTTGTCTAGATAACTTTTAATATTTTGTTTGACCTCGTAGGTCGTACGCACGAAACCTACGAGGTGTAAGGCTGAAGTATCTTTAAAGATTGACAGAAGATGTTTCACTAGCTTTAATAGAAGTATGGCACTAACTCAAAATGACTTAATCAAAATTCAAGAAATTGTGCAGGAAACCGTAAAGGTTGAGGTTAAACAGGAGCTTGATGATATCAACGAAAAGATTAATCATCTACCTACTAAGAAGGAATTTTATGACAAAATGGATGAGTTAATAGGAGATTTGGAAACAAGGAAGATAGAATATGAAGTTGGTTTAGGTCAAGTTTCTGATAAGGAAGAAAGAATTGCTGCTTTAGAAGAAATCCATCCCAAGGCCAGCATATTTAAAGCCAAAAGTGCAGAAATATGGTATAATTAAATATGGAGGAGAGTATGGCTACAGCCGAAAATCAACCCATTCCTCAAGCTGTTAGAAAGCACAAAATTCCAATTTTGGCCGCTGCCACCACTTTGGCTGCGGCTGCGGCTGCTGCTTTGACTGGTGTAGTCTTGCGAGTTCAGGCCAATGCCTGGACACCCACTGAAGCTCCCCCGATGGGTAATATTCCAATTACCGAGCCTGCTCCTCCTCTTCCCATAGATACACCAACTATTGTTCCTATTGCGACAGCCACAGAAATTGCCACTGCGACCGCTACTGCCACGGCCACTCCTACCGAGGTACCTACGGAAGTGCCTACCGAAACAGCAGTGCCCCCTACAAGAACCCCTGCCATTCCTACCCGCACAGCAGTCCCTCCCACCGCTACTGCAGTTCCCGAAATTGTCGTGCCTAAAGTTGTACTTACCGCTAAACCAGAAATAGATGTTAGTCAAGAGCTTTTTTTTCAAGTAGATGTTAGTAAATCTAAAATAGTGTCTAATTTAATCAATCAAGCCCGTCAAAAAAATGGTCTTCCACCTTTAGAGCAATCTTCAATTTTGCAATCAACAGCTGAAAAATATGCTTTATATTTACATGATATAAAATGGCTTGATCACCCTGGTGCTGATCCTACTCTTTCATGGACCACTTTGGCCGGAGACCCCCATTCATATAAGGGTACACCCAATAGTAGAGCGGCGGAGGAGGGCTACAAAGGGAGGGCTAGCGAAATAATAGGCTTTAATACATTACTTAGACTAGATTTATTAAAAACTCAAAGTGATTGGCTTACTGTATTATCTCAGCGTGTAAATCAATGGTTATCAAGTGCTGGACATAGAGATGTAATAATGGGCGATTGGACACAAATAGCTTCTGGTTGCGCGTTAGAAAAAAATTACTTTAGACCACAATTCGAAGAACCTATTCAAATGTTGCTTTGTGTGGTAATGTTTGGTAAACCTAGTTGAAAATATGGAAAGAGAAATATCACGCCGTAATTTTTTAAAAAAATTAGTATTGGGAACACTAGGTGCAGCTGGTGTAGCCGGAGGCGTGGGCGCAGCCCTTTCTAGGCTGAATAAGTCTATTCCTGCTTCTGTGCAGGCTGAACCATCCACACCAGAACCAATATATACTAATACTCCAGAGCCCACATCAACATCAACTTCAACTTCTACCCCTTCTCCCGAGCCAACTGTTTCTCCTGACAAATTAAAATTTGAACCTTATGGTGTTTATGTGGGTAAAGTGCAGAATGAGGGGAAGGATGAGGGAGATATGCTGGTTGGAATCATTCCGGATAGTAACAAATTATTCTTTATTGTATTTGATCCATATCCTTCTGACAGTGCTGGGGGTCGCCTTTTTAATTCTCAAATTTTAGGAGACCATAATCAGAACAATCTTACAATTGACTACGGAACATACAGACATATAGAGGGACAAGTGGTTAATAATAACTCCATCATTGGTACTCTAACTGCAAAAGAGGGATCTTATGGTCCACCTACTGCTCCCATAAGGGTTCCGGGTGTTACTAGACAATTTACATTAAGATTAAATGGGGTTGGTAAAGATACTCTTATATCTTCTTATCTGAATATTCTTAATAAATCACTAGGTGGTAATGTTTCAGTGTCTAGAGAAACAGGCCAGAAGAATTTAGAAGGAATTTGCAAATGTTCTCTTCCCTAAAAACTTCTATTCTTTAGGTTGACATCACAAGAATTTTCTGTAATGATGAATTGATGGATCAAACTGCTCCACAATCATCAAACATAATTAAAACTGGTTCTGATAATAGTCTTAAGATAATTATTTCCTTTTTAACACTTTTTCTAGGTTTGGTAATAGGTATTTTTAGTAGTCCTTATATTCTTCCTCAAAAAGATATTAATAACCCCGCTCAACCTTCTAATAGATCATTCACCCAAGAAAAACAAGTTAAAGAACCAGAATTGCCGATTAGCTTGGAGCTTTTGAAAAATCCTTTATTATATGAGTGGAGAGTTGGTGCAAAGGGTAAGCTTATTGCCAAAGACGATGACAAAATTGTTTTGCAAGATTCTAGTGGTCACACCTTAACTGTGCCTAACCGACTTTCTAGGGGTGACGATAAAATAGCTACGAAGTTTTATATCGTAGAGGAGAATGGCCAGGGTGGCGCTACGGCTGTCAAACTAGAGGTTATCCCACTAGGCGTTCAGTTATATGGAAGTTTATTTATTAAGCCTATTGCAGATAATAAAAACAGAATATTAGGTGATCAATTTATTTACGATAAACGTTTACAGAAATAAACCATGTTGAGAAGCCTTCTCCTGTTCTCCCATTTCAGTATCCTCCTAGGGATTTTTGTTTTATTATTTGTTATTTTCGGTGCTAACTCTCAAAGAATTTTCGCTTGCGGACCAGAGGATATAGGTATTCCTTGTAGTTATACAGGGGATAATTATTGCTGTTCTTATCCATCTGGTGCATTGTGTAATATTGCTTGGAGTGGTACTTGTAGTGTTTACTATGATGAGATTGGTGACCCTGTTTATTTTTGTAACGGTGAATCTAACGATCCAGCGGCTGGTCATTCTTCTTGTGCCGAAGAGTGTGGTTGTAGTCCCGCTCCTCCTCCTTCTTGCGAAGAGGCTACTTATAACGAATGTATTGGGTGTAATCAGAGTCAGACAGTTCATCGGCATACCGATTGCAGTTTCCATGTTCATAGTACTCAAGAAGATGGCGGTTGTGGTGGTTGGTGTCCTCCTCCCCCTGGTCCTACCTGTGATTATAATCGGGAATATAATCAATGTTGCGGTAATAAAAAAAGTCAGCATGTTAAGGAATATACCTGGTCAGACGGTAGCGGAGTTTGCGGTTATGATGTAGGAGATTGTAATCAGCAAGATAATTCCTGTGGACAAGATAATTATACTTGTTATGAATGCCAGAATAATACCTGTACTTCTTATAGTAGTGACAACCCTTGCAATACTGACTGTGATAATTGTGCGGGTCGACCCACGATTACTTGCTATCGTTGCACTAATAATGTTTGTGAGTCATATCAAACCACGGAAAGTAGTTGCAGTACTAATTGTAATAGCTGTGGTGGCGGGGGAGGCTCTAAACCGGCTCCCTGGTGGCAGGGGAAGGATGCCGATTTTTGGAGCAATGGGGATATAAGCTCGGCTCTCCCTTCCGGTAAAAAGCTGATTGAGGATGGAACTGGGGGATTCCCCGGTATAGCTGTTTATAGCGGCAATAGTTCCTTTGGCAGCGGTAGTGTTTCTTCTAAAGGCTGGATTGGTAAATCGTTCTATAAAGGTAAATTTTTTAATTATAACTGGTTTGCCCCACTCGCTCCGCCGGCAGTGTTTACGGATTCTGGTTCAATTATTAATGATGGGGAGATTAGTGGTGGCAATTTAATTTCCGGCTATGAATCGGGTGGCTATGTTTGGCATTATCGTAATGGTGATTTAAATATTAACTCCACGGTAAATTTAAATGATAGAAAAGTGATACTTTTGGTGAATGGCAATTTAACTATTGGCGGTAAAATAAATCTTAATAAGGGTACGGGTTTCTTTATGGCTATTGTCAGCGGCAATATTAATATTGATCCCTCTGTTTCTCATCCCAACCAACCAGCCCTGGAAGGATTATTTATTACCAATGGTACTATTTCTACCGGCCATAACCCTAGCGGCGATGATCAATTATATGTTAGGGGTAGTTTAATTGCTTGGGCAGGCATTAATTTTCAACGGGATTTGGATCCTACCAGACAAAACGGTAAAAATGACACTAAACCGGCCGAGTATATTGAATATGCTCCTGATTTAATCTTCACTTTCCCCCGCGACCTCTCCCGCCATTCCCGCCTCTGGCAAGAAGTGGCTCCGTAGGAAAATTTAGCAAAAAAGTGTACAATTTGTTTAAAGATTGTATAGTATGAAATTCCAGGGTAAAAAAGTAGCAGTAATTGGTTTGGGGGTTGAAGGTCAGGATTCGCTGCAGTTTCTTCTCCAAAACGGAGCGTTAGTAACTGTTTTTGATCAAAAAGAAAAAGAGCAACTGGCTCCGATTAAATCGGGGTTTGAGCTGGTGACAGGCCCAGATTATTTAAAAGGTGGCCTAATCGGTTTTGATTACGTTGTCCGTTCTCCAGGCGTGCGGCCCGATTTACCAGAGATTGCAGAAGCAGTTAAAAGCGGGGCCAAACTAACTAGCGCCATTAATATTTTTTTTGAACTATGCCCTGCTAGAATTATCGGCGTCACCGGCACTAAAGGGAAAGGCACGACTGCTACTTTAATTCATGAGTGTTTAAAGGCTTCTGGGAAAAACACTTACCTGGCTGGTAACATTGGCACGCCATATTTAGAATTATTATCGCATCTGACGAGGTCCGACCTGGTAGTACTGGAAATGTCCTCCTTTCAATTAATTGATATAGAAAGAAGTCCTCATATTGCCGTAGTCTTGAACATCACGACCGACCATTTGGATTGGCATAAAAATAGAGAAGAATATGTCCAGGCAAAAGAAAATATTGTTAGATTTCAAACAGAAAAAGATTTTGTAGTTTTAATGAAAGACTATGAAACTCCTTGCAGTTTTGCCCCAAAAACTAAAGCAGAGGTTTTTTGGGCCAGTATTAAAGAAGAAGTTAAAGGAGGATATATCAAAAAAGGCAAAATTGTTTTAAATGTAGAGAAGGCGGTGGAAATCGGTAGCGTAGATAAATTATTATTGCTGGGTACTCATAATTGGGAAAATATTGTTTTGGCTACTTGCGCAGCAAAACTAGCTGGCGCTACAGTGGAGGGAATTAAACAAGCAGTATTTACATTTGCCGGTCTACCACATCGCTTGGAATTAGCGGGAGAGTACCAGGGGATTAAATTTTATAACGACTCTTTTGCGACCAGTCCGACCCCCACCCTGGCGGCAGTTAATTCTTTTAGTAAGCCTTTAATTTTGATATTGGGTGGGAGTAGTAAAGGTTTGGACTATACGGAAATGGCCAGAAAACTGGCAGCTAAGAAAAATGTCAAAGCCATTATTTATATGGGAGAGGTGGGGGGGCAAATTAAGCAAGATTTAGAAAATGCCGGTTTTAAGGGGCAATTAATTGGCGGCGGTAAAAATATGGCCGAAATTATTAAAAATGCGGCCCAAATAGCTGAAAGCGGTGACATAGTTCTTTTGTCTCCTTCGGCTGCCTCTTTTGATATGTTTAAAGATTATAAAGACAGGGGAGAGCAATTTAAAAAGGCTGTTAGGCAATTGGGCAGTTAGGCTCTTGGGTTACCTAAGAGCCAAATAGCCTATAAGCCCATGAGCCCACTTATGGCAAAAACATATTTGAAAAGAATAAGTTTTTCTGTGGCTAGTCCCGATAGAATTTTAGTAATTTTAACTCTGGTTTTGACTGTGGTGGGATTTTTAATGATGACTAACGCTTCGGTGGTGCAGGCCCAAAATTTATTTGGCGATAAATTTTTTTTTGCCAAGCAACAATTAATGTGGGTAGGAGTAGGAATAACAGGGTTTTTAATTAGTTCACGAGTTCCTTATACTTTTTGGCGCGCTCTGGCCTCCCCCATTTTTTTTATTACTTTGGGATTATTGGTCGTGGTATTAATTCCTCAAATCGGTAGTCATGCCTTGGGGGCGAGACGGTGGATTGAACTAGCTGGCGTTACTTTTCAACCGGCAGAATTGGCCAAACTAGCCATTATTTTATATAGCGCGCGCTGGCTATCGGGAAGCCAAATTAAAGAGGGAAGAAAATACTTGCTCTTTTTTGGTTTATTATTTTTAGTTTGTGCGCTGATTTTGTTGGAGCCTGATTTAGGGACGGCGGTAGTAGTAGCTATAACTGCTCTTTCCATGTTATTTTTCGCTGGCATTCCTCTTTATTTTTTCGCCGGACTTTTACCCATCGCGGCATTATCAGGGTTAATTTTAATTATGATTTCTTCCTACCGCAAAGAAAGATTTTTGTCTTTTTTACAAAGTCTCATTGATCCCCTACAGGCTTCTTATCATGTTAAACAAATCTTAATTGCCATTGCTTCCGGAGGTCTATTGGGGGTAGGGTTGGGTCAATCACGACAGAAATTTCTATTTTTGCCGGAAGCGACAACAGATTCCATTTTTGCGGTAATGGCAGAGGAAGTAGGATTTATTGGGGCACTAGCGTTAATTTTGGTTTTTGCCGGCCTGATCAGTCGAATTTTTTTGATTGCTAAAAGCGTAGATGAAAAGTACGCTAAAATGGTAGCAGGAGGTGTGGGTGTTTGGTTGGGTAGCCAGATATTTATCAATATTGCAGCTATGACAGCAACTTTACCTTTGACAGGGATACCACTGCCCTTTTTTTCTTATGGCGGTTCAGCTTTAGTAATGAATTTATTTTCCCTAGGTATGGTAGCTAATATTTCTAAAAGATGAAAAAAAGAACATTATTAATTACCGGGGGACATGTGACGCCGGCCTTAGCCGTGATTGAAGAGGTAAAGAAAAACTATGACTGGGAAATTGTTTGGGTAGGTAGAAAATTTGCCATGGAAGGAGAAACAATTTCCTCGCTGGAGTATGAAATTATTCCCCAACTTGGTATCCCCTTTTATAATTTGGAAACTGCCCGTTTGCAGCGTAAATTTACCAAATGGACGATTCCGGCTTTACTGCGTTTGCCCAAGGGGATGGTGCAAGCTTTTTGGCTGCTTTGGCAAATTAAACCACGGGTAATTTTATCTTTTGGGGGTTATATTTCTGTACCAATGGTGTTTGCGGGCTGGCTGCTGCGTATTCCCATTATTTTACATGAGCAAACTGCCGCCTCGGGTTTGGCTAATCGGACGAGCGCCCAATTTGCCAACCATATCGCTATTTCCTATCAATCCAGTTTTATTGATTTTCCTCATCATAAAGCCATTGTGACCGGCAATCCGGTTAGACGCAGTATTTTGAGAATGAAACGGCATTTAACTCACCCGCCAGCGATTTTTATTACTGGCGGCAGCCAGGGTTCCCGAACTATCAATTACGCGGTGAACGAAATTTTAACCAAGCTGATTGGTAAATTTACTGTTTTTCACCAAACAGGCTATGCTGATTATGAGAAACTTGAGGTTAGACAAAAAAGGTTGGATGAAAACCAAAAAGAAAAATATCACATTTTTCCGGTAGTGGATCCCAACAGGTTAGCAGAAATTCTGGGTAAATCTTCTCTAGTAATAGGCAGAAGTGGCGCTAACACTGTGACTGAAATTGCTGCCATAGGAATACCTGCAATTTTTATTCCCTTGCCTTATTCGGAAAGAGGTGAGCAGGAAAAAAATGCCAAGATGCTGGCCGATATAAACCTCGCGCGGATTATTAGTCAAAACGAATTAACAGGTAAATTATTATGGGAAACTATCAATGATTTTTTGGCTCACCCGCCGGACGATAAAGTTAAAAAAGAGGCTAAAAAATTAATCCATAAAAACGCAGCGGCAAAAATTGTCAGTTTAATTAATAGATATATGGAATAATCGCCTTTGGCGAAATTTCTAATTTTCAATTTCTAATTTCTAATCAAATCACAATACCTCAATTTTCAAAATGTTTAAGTCAATTAGGTTAATCTTTCTTCTAATACTAGTTTCTTTTGTAATATTTTTTCTGTCTCAATTAAAAGTTAAGCAAGTGGAATGTAAATCGCAATATGGGCCGTGTTCGGAGAATATGCAGCAGCATTTCAATAAATTTATCGGTCAAAGATTGCTGCTCGTTATGCCTGATAATAAAGGGATCAGGTCGGACCTCGCTAATATCAAAGATATTAAAGTTAAGCGCAAAATTCCCGATACATTGATCGTCATGGTAGAAATGTCTAAGCCCAAAGTGGCTATCCAAAACGAGGGCCAGCAGGCGGGTAAATTTTTACTGGTGGATATCAGTGGAAATATAGTGGGACAGGCAAACCAAACTTCTTTGCCCAAGATTATGGTGGAAAAAAATGATCAGCTCAATTCTTGGTTGATCCAACTGGTAGATTTACTGTCGCGTTCTTTCGGTACAGACAAAATTTCCATTTTTAGGCTTAATGGCAACGGGTTATCTTTTCAGTTAGACGGTGCAGAGATTATCTTACCTACCACAGACAAAGATTCCCAATTATTAGTCGGCTCTTTACAACTTGTGATGAAACGATTTACAATGGATTCCAAACAACCGGTGAAAATTGATTTACGATTCAAAAATCCGGTAGTTACTTTTTAATGTCTCGCGGCAAAATTATCGCCAGTATTGATATTGGTTCTTCCAAAATTGCCACTATCATTGCTCAACCCAACCCCGAATCCGGCACTTTGCAAATTATGGGAGTAGCTTCTCTGCCGACGCCAGTGGATGGGGTGAGAAAAGGGCAGATTGTGGATATTGAAAAAGCGACAGCGTCGGTAGTCGCTTGTGTGGAAAAAGCCGAAAGAATGGCCGGCTTTGCGATTGATAATTTATTTACCGTAGTTAACGGCGGACATATTCAGGGACAAAACTCCCATGGGGTGGTAGCGGTGTCTTCTCCCGAAGGCGAAATTAGCCAGGAGGATGTAGTGCGGGTGATTGAGGCGGCCCGGGCTATTTCGCTACCGGCGGCCCGGGAAATTATTCATGTTTTACCCTGTCAATTTATGGTGGATGGTGAGGCAGAGATTAAAGATCCGGTGGGCATGAATGGAGTGCGGCTGGAAGTAGAAGCCCATATTGTGACAGCCGCCTCGGGCGCCATCAAAAATCTAACCAAATGTGTTAGCGAAGTGGGAGCCCATATTTCTGGAGTAGTTTTTTCCGGGCTGGCCGCGGCCTCGGCCGTGTTGTCCGATACCGAACGGGAGTTGGGGGTAGTATTAATTGATATTGGCGGAGGAACTACGTCGCTGGCAGTCTTTTCCGGCGGGTCGCTCGTCCATTCGCGGGTGCTGCCGATTGGGGCCAAAAATATCACCAATGACTTAGCGATTGGTCTTCGTACTTCCCTAGAAGCAGCGGAAAAAATAAAATTAGCTTTGGCTGGGGGTAAAAAATCTGACAAAGAGGATGATGAAATTGATTTAAATAGTTTAGGAGCGAGTGACGGAGAAAAAACAGCTTCGCGAAAAACTTTAGTGGAAGGAATTATTAAACCGCGCTTAAATGAAATTTGGACTATGATTGGACTGGAGCTGAAAAGTTCGGGTTTTGGGGGAAGAACGCCAGCCGGAGTGGTGTTAACGGGCGGGGGAGCGCAGACTGTGGGTGCGGCCGAAAGTGCCAAGCGAATTTTAGCCTTACCGGTTAGAATTGGCAGTCCTACCGGCATTTCTGGTCTAGTTGATGATGTGTCAACGCCGGCTTACGCGGCCACCGTCGGCAGTTTAATCTGGGCGGCCGCAAGTATTCCGGAAAGCAGCGGCTTTGGCTTTAAGTCACCCTTGGGCGGGATTCCTGTCAAAGGGGCCGTCGGCAAAATAGTAGACCTCATTAAAGGCTTGCTTCCCTAACCACTAATTTTTGACAAATAGCCTTAAAAGTGATAAATTACAGGGGTCTTATGGTAGAAAGATCAAAACCCGAACAAATAGTGATTTGGGAGAGAATTTTAGAAAAAAGAACCAAGCTGGTTAACAGCTTAACTCCTGATTGGCCAAATGAGGATGAGCTTTCTGTAGAAGATAAAGATAGATTGGGTTTAGCCAGAAAAATTGCCGCTTCGGTGTGGCAAATCAGGGCCCGTTTGGACAGATTTAACGAGCAGCATCAAAATCATCGTTTGGCCAGAATTAAAAGATGGGAAAGAGAGGGGTATTTGGCAAAACCTGTGGAAGAAACAATGCCGGCCTTGATCACATCGGGGTCAGTGGAAACTCCTCCTGTCGCGCCAGAGCCTCGGCCAGCTAGGAAAATTCGGGGAGAGCAAATGGAGTTTGTCATTGCCGGACAAATTATTAAATCCGGCGGCAAGTTTACACCAAAATTACTAGACGGGGTCAAAGATACTTTTCAGGGAAATTCAGCGCCGGCTAGTGAGCTAGCTACCAAAATTTATGGTTCTGATAACCCGCGCGCCATTGCTAATTTAAACACCTTAAGAAGTGCTGTTAATAGCAAAGTTTTACCTAAAGAGCTGGAAATTATTAAAGTTGGTTGTGGCAAAGAAACTGGTTATTATATTGATCAAGAACCTCAACCTATTAAGAATAGGCAAGCAGAAAAGGAACTTTATCAAATTTGGTTTGATTATGAGATAAACAGGCCTCTTGATGCAGAAGCAGCAGCCACTCGTCAAGCAAGATTAAAAGAGTTTGAAATCTCTCTAAATGCCCAAAGCAAAAAATATTTAGAAGGAAAGGTGGACGGAAAAGATGGTAGAGAGACTACGCGTGGACAAGTCATTCGGCAGGAGGCGATTGAGGCGGCCAGAGCAGAACTAGCTAGAAGAAGGGTAACGCAACAAAAGCCAACAGCTCCGATTTCACCAAAACCTACCGGTGAGTCCCATCCTAGAAAAAGTAGAGAAGCTGTTGTCGTCTCTCGTGGCGAGATAATAATCCACTCACTGGTTTTAGATGAGGAGGCTAAAACTATCACTGTAAATAATGGGCCGGTGGTCAAAGTGGCAGACTATAAATTTTTACTGGCCAAATTTTTAAGCGATCATGCCAATCACGAGTTTGATAACTCCAGTTTGGGAAGGGTAATGAGTGAAGCTGGATACAAGTCTAAATCATCCAGTGTAATTTCTAATTTAGAGAAAAAGTTGGGTCAGAGAATATTAAATCAGAATAGAGAGGGAAGAATTATTAAATGGTCGTTAAGAATATCGGTAACAAAAGAACCGGTTGTTCCAGAAGAAACATCAGCTCCATTAGCATTTATCACGACAGCACCACGTCCACGTATTAGCGAAATTGAAAAAAGAGATCCAGAAGTGAGTGATAAGCTAAAAATCATTCTTAGTAGAGTTAAGGAAGCAGGAGTGAAGGATTCTCTTACTAGGCCCAACCTAACTAGATTATTTGTTCCCCGAGTCAGTGAACATTTGATGGATGAGATGGAAGATAAAGGTTATATCACACCGGAAAAAGAGGAAGGTAAAGAATATCCGGTAATTCCTTTAGATGATATTGTTTTTCTGCTTTATGTTCGTGAATTCGGTAATAACCTAACGCCCCATATGCTGGATGAATTAAAAGATATTATCCAGGGCTTGCTTGCCTAGTCCCTTCGATTTAACTCACTATCAACCTTTTCGAGCCTGAGCCTCAAAGCCGAAGGCCTGAACTTGCTGAAGGGGTTGACATTTAACCGAAACTTATCCACAATAGACCAATCTTAAACATTGGGGAAATTGACCTAATTATTCTAATTCCTAATTTCTAAATAAACTCCAAAATCCTAATGGGTGTTATTTAGATCAATTAGGTTAATTAGAGTAATTAGAAATTTTTAATAATATGGCACTTGTCAAACCAGATACTACGAGACTCGCCAAAATCCGCGTAGTCGGCGTCGGCGGAGGCGGCGGGAATGCTGTCAACTCCATGATCTCCCAAGATAAAATTTCCGGTGTAGAATTCATCGCTGTTAATACTGATGCCCAAGTACTGCTGGCGAATTTAGCCCCCACTAAAGTGCAAATTGGCGAAAAATTAACCCGCGGGTTAGGTGTGGGTGGAAATCCGGAGTTGGGTAAACAAGCGGCGGAAGAATCTCGCGAAAAAATTAAAGAATTACTGCTGGATTCTGATATGGTTTTTATCACCGCCGGGATGGGAGGAGGAACTGGAACTGGAGCAGCAGCAGTGGTGGCCGAAGTAGCTCGGGAAGCGGGAGCTTTGACCATTGCCATTGTGACAAAACCTTTTGCTTTTGAAGGGGCAAGACGGGGAGTGATTGCCGAGGAAGGGATAGATGGTTTGCGCGACAAAGTTGATACACTTTTAATTATTCCCAACCAAAGGTTAATGGATGTCATTGACCGTAAAGTAACTTTATTGGATGCATTTCGTATGGCAGATTCAGTTTTGTCGCAAGGCGTCAGCGGCATTTCCGAAATTATCACCCAGCCAGGTTTAATTAACGTGGATTTTGCCGATGTTAAGACTATTATGAGTGGAGCAGGGTCAGCACTTTTAGGTGTGGGAACCGGCGTCGGTGAAGCCAGAGCCCAAATGGCCGCCCGGGCCTCTGTTTCTTCTCCCCTTTTGGATTTGTCAATTGATGGAGCTAAAGGGGTATTATTTAATATTTCCGGCGGCAATGATTTAACTATGGCCGAGGTGGAAGAGGCGGCTCGGATTATCTCTGAACAATGCGATGCCGATGCCAACATTATTTTCGGGGCTACGATTGATCCCCGACTTTCCGATCAGGTGAGAATTACTGTTATTGCAACTGGTTTTGATGAAACACGCTCGCGCCTGGCTAAAATGGCCCAAGTGGCCCAGCCGACGCCAAAGGCAGCAGAGCCTCAAGGATTATTAACCGAGAGCCTGTCTGCGCAGGCAGGTCCTTTAGAAGAAAAAAATTCCTCCACTCCAACAGACGATGAATTTGGCGAACGTTTTGATATTCCCGCTTTTTTGAGACAGAGGTAACGTTATGACCATAAGTGGCGTAATTTACGATTACCAGGTCTCACCCCTCCACGGCGAAATCGTTATTACTATTCCCGCGCCTACTTGGGTCCGTAAATTAGGCATAGGTTTGATGGTGGCCGGCCTCGCCAGTATCTTGATGTTAATTTATCCGATTGTGTCGGCGGAAATAAATTTTCGCCTTTCTAATTTATTTACTAAAACTTCGGCGGCGGAGATTACTAACACACCCGTTGATGATGAAAAAGAATTTGCTCGTAATATGGCCCAGCAATGGAATATCACCAATACGGCCTTTTACATTTATATTCCTAAAATTAATGCCAAAGCCCCGATTATCCGTGATGTGAATGCATCCGTTCCTGCTACTTACCAGGAAGCTTTGAAAATGGGAGTAGCGCAAGCAGCAGGGTCAAGTGTGCCCGATAGTGATGGCGGTACTTATTTATTTGCCCATTCGGCCAGTGCCCCTTGGGATATTGCTCATTATAATGCGGTTTTCTACGCTTTAAATTCTATTAATGTTGATGATCATGATATAGTTTATGTTTTTTACCAGGATAAATTATATAAATATCAAATTATGGAAAAACATATTGTGGAGTCAAAAGATACTTCCTGGTTGACTCAAGCCAGTCTTGGTGCAAAGAGATTACTATTGCAAACTTGCTGGCCACCGGGCACCAGCTGGAAAAATTTAATTTTAGTAGCTTACCCAATTGCCTCTTGACAAATGAGCTTTCATGACTTAGAGTATTAGTTATTAACGGTCTGCCACCCGTAAAGATGGTAGCCTATAAATTTACACTTACAGTAATTGCCCTCGCTCTCTCTGCATTCCTTGTTATTAAACCCGCTCTAGCTGCAGTCCGCTGCGAAACCCAATACGGCGGCGGTGAAGTCTGCGTCAAAACCGGAGAACTGCAAATTAATAAAATGGTGTGGGATCCAATCCAGAAAAAATTCGTGGATAATTTAGGACTCAATGACCACCGCTTTGCTCCAGGCGAAGAGGTAACTTTCAAATTACAAATTAAAAACGTCGGTGATGCCACTTTTGCCAAAGTGAATGTAGCTGATACTTTACCTTCTATGCTGACTTTAGCTGGCGGCTCTTTAAACTTTGACATTAGTGATTTAACAGTAGGAAAAACAGAAGAGCGGGAAATTAAGGCCAAAGTTGTAGAAGATAAGCAATTTCCAACTAACAAAAACTTAATCTGCGTAGTCAATGCGGCTGAAGTAAGTGGCGATAATCAAAAAGATAAAGATACAGCTCAACTTTGTTTGGAAAGAAAAGCAGCGCCGGTACCTGCCAAAAAATTGCCTCCTACCGGAAACCAGAGCTGGATCTTCGTGATCGCTTCTGCAACGGTTTCCTTGCTTACCAGTTTCTACTTATTGAAATTTAAGAGAGCTTAACTCTCTTCCTCGTTAAAACTTAGAGCAAGCTGATTAGCATAGTTTACTCCGAGCCAAGCGAGGAGCACTTTAACAAGTGGGCGCATAAATCCTTCTTTAATTTTGCTCCCCTCTTATGGGGGTAAACTTGCCCCTGTATTTTGCCCTCTGTAGGAGGGGGCGCAAAAATTTAGTAAGGAGGAAACAGCAATGGGTTTGATTAGGATTATAGTCGGTTCTATTCTAGCGGTTGGGATTGTGATTGGAGTTGGTTGGTGGACACTTGCCAATACTGTCTTTGCCAGTCCAAAACCAGCCACTTCCCAAACCCAAGCAGCCAACCCAGCAGGTAATGGCGGCACAATGACACCAACGGCAACATACACAATGCCATCTCCTGTTACGGATAAGGGTACACCTACTCCAGTAGCCGGTAAGACAGCAGTCGGTGCCAGTTTCAATCCTAACGAACGGTACAGCCAATCATGCGGTCCGGAGCTTAATGCTCAAGGAGGCTGTGTCTGGGATGTCGGCGTTAGGGGGAACTACAGTGATGTACTTGGACGAGATGTCGTTCAAGTAGGCATTGTCAAAGGCGTCAAGATTTCCTGGGCCAAAGGCGGCAAGGTAGCTGATGCCAGTTCCAATGGTAGGTGTTCTCTCGTCATACTGGGGCCAAACAGCTGGTTCGAGGATCTGAATATCGTCAACGCCAACGTGACGTTGTACGATGTCTGGCCGGGTGACGTTGTTGGGTGGACTAAAACTTTGGCAGTCCAAAATGCTTACGAGCAGGAAAAGAATTACAACTGTCCTGCCAAGAAGTATGAGGATATTCCGCAGTGGGGTTCACCCATTCAGAGTCCTCCCTGCGGTACACCGGGATTTTCTAACTGTGCCAGTTCTGGTAAACAACAGTCATCTGCGAGCGCTACTGCCCAGCCCCCTGCTCAAAGTTCGACTACGAATCAGAATTGCGCTACGGTTAACTGTCAAAATCGCAGAACTTCTGCTGATTCTGGTGGTACAGCTAAGTTTCGGGTCGGCGAAGCAGTTTATGGTTATACCATCAACATGGGTGGAAGAACCTACCAGAACTGCTACCTTGAGAAGGTTTCGGGAGACGGCACTGTCACAGATGGTGTTGTTAATTACTGGCCAGCCGAGGTAGCCAAAGCCCGAGCATGTTCCAACTGATTAGTGGGGTAGCTTTGTGAGATAACACTCACTCCTTCATGCGCCCCGGAGAGAAAGGATAAATAGGTAGTTGATGAAACAAGGAAAAATTGTCTAATTGCTAGACAATCAATATCGCTTCATGCGATTTTCCTTCGTTTTTGTCACCTGCTTACCTTTCTCTCCCCTTTCCTTTATCCATCACCAAAAGTGGTAGCTAAAGTTGAGGGATGATATGCGGAAAAGACAATCATTGGTTTCGGTGGTGATGCCGGTTTATAATGCCGGTCAATTTTTGGCGGAAAGCATAGAGAGTATTTTAAATCAAACCTATAAAAATTTTGAGTTCTTGATCATTGATGATGCTTCAAACGATAATTCGCGCGAGATTATTAAACGTTACCAAAAAAAACATTCCAATATTATCTTGCTACAAAATAAGCGCCGTTTGGGAATTTCTGAAACAGTTAAGAAAGTAATTAGTAAAACCAAAGGCGAATTTATTGCCCGGATGGATGCGGATGATGTGGCGGTCTCTGACCGGCTAGAAAAACAAGTTAAATATCTAAGTCGTCATCATGAAACAGTAGCAGTGGGTGGACAATGTTTAATAATAGATAAGGATTCACGCATTACCGGCAAGAAAATATTTCCCACAGATTTTAGTGACATTTACCGTTATATTTTTAGATTTATTCCAGTGCAGCAGCCAACGTTAATGATTGCTGCGCAAAGACTGCCTAAAAATTTTGAATATTATCGTGATGGCATGAACACGGCTGAAGAAGTAGAATTGATCTTTAAACTTTTTAAATATGGTAAGGTAGAAAATTTACCAGATGTGGTTTTATGTTACAGGATACATCAACATAACAGCTCTTTGATAAATATTCGCCAAACTTTCTTTTTAACTCTAGTGGCCAGGCTGAGAGCTATTTTTCAATATGGGTATAAACCTGATTGGCAAGGTTTAGTTATTACTTTTATCCAAGCAGTGGCAGTTTTATTAATGCCTACAAAACTCACGCTCTTTCTTTATAAAATATTTAGAAAATTAAATTTTGTTCGTTATCACAACTCTTCATTATCGCAATTAACCTTCAATTCTTCCGTCCAACTTTAATAGATTTCATGAAACGGATATTGCCTATTATTTTTTTTATCTTAGTCTGTGCAATAATTTTTATTTTAAATTGGCAGCCAGATACCTTCTTAAGCGGTGGAGATAACTTACATCCGGAATTTTCCTTTGGTTTTAATTTTAAGCGCTCTATTTTTGCCGTTTGGCAGGAATATCAAGGATTGGGATTATTAGGGGGAATGGGGCATGCGGCCGATTTAGTCCACCAATTTACTCTTTATATCTCGTCGTTTATAACACCCTTGTCAGGCTTGCGTTATTTATGGACTTTTTTGATGTTAATGACTGGCAGTGTCGGCGCTTATTATTTAACCAGAAGGTTATTACCTAAAAATAATTACCATCCGATTTTACCTTTTATTGGCGGTATTTTTTATCTTTTTAATTTAGCCACAGTTCAGGCTTTTTATACTCCTTTTGAAGTGTTTACAGCCCATTTTGCTTTCTTGCCTTGGTTATTATTAACTTTTATTAATGTATTTTTTAACCCACGTAGAAAAAATTTGCTGCTTTTTATTCTAACGCTTATCTTGGCTACTCCGGCTGCTTATGTGCCAACTTTATTTGTCACTTATTTATTAAGTATAGGTATTTTATTTTGCGCTTTATGTTTATTCATTAGAAAAAAATCCATTTTTTTTAATGGCGTTAGAGCTTTCTTGCTGGTTATCTTAGTAAACTCTTTCTGGTTGCTACCTTTTCTTTATTTTACTTTAACCAATTCTCAAGTTAATTTAAATGCCGTCATTAATCAAATTTCTACTGAGGAAATATTTCTAAAAAATAAAGAGTTTGGTCATGCCCAAGACGTAATGCTACTGAAAGGATTTTGGTTTAACAATGTTGAGCCAGATAGCCAAGGGAATTATGTTTATATGTTGGCAAACTGGCGGGATCATTTGGCAAATCCCTGGATTACTTCTTTAGGCTACTTTTTATTTGGCGTAATTCTAGTGGGAATATTGACTGCTTTTATAAAAAGGAAACCACTTCTTAGAGCCTTTGCGATTTTATTTATTTTTTCTTTTACTATGCTGGTAATTTCCACACCGCCATTTTCCTGGATAGATAACTTATTTCGACAAATTCCTTTATTTGACCAAGCTTTCAGATTTGCTTTTACCAAGTTTTCCATTTTAACTGCTCTCACTTATGCCATATTTTTTACCATCGGTCTGCAAACGATATTGGGATATTTTAAAAATAAAAAATTAGTAATTTTAGGCAGTTTACTGGCAATTGAGGCTGTAATTATTTTTACTTTACCTATACTTGAAGGACATTTATTTTATGACCGGGAAAGAGTAAGCATACCTAATGAGTATTTCCAACTAGCCGATTTTTTTAAAAAAGAAAATCCTAATACTCGGATTGCCAACTTTCCTCAACATACTTTTTGGAGCTGGAATTTTTACCAATGGGGCTACAGTGGTTCTGGATTTTTGTGGTATGGCATAGAACAGCCGATTTTAGATCGGGCTTTTGATCCCTGGAGTAGTCAAAATGAAAATTATTATTGGGAAGCTTCATACGCTGTTTATTCTAAAAATTTAAATTTATTAGAAAACGTTTTGGAAAAATACCAAATTAATTGGATTTTAATTGATGAAAATATCATTAACCCTTCAGCGCCTAAGGCGCTTTTTAATGATGAACTGGAAAGTATGTTAGCTGGTTATGACAAAGTAAGTTTGGTGCAAACCCTAGGTAAGTTAAAGGTTTATCAAGTTAATTTAAATACGCCGGTTAAAAATTATTTATATCTAGGGCAAAATTTGCCTAATGTCGGTCCAACTTACAAATGGAATAATTACGACCAGGCTTTTATAGACAACGGCCATTATGTTTCCGATTCTAATATCCAAGCTCTAAGCTCTAACCTCTATTATCCTTTTAGATCCCTTTTTACAGGAAAACGACAGATGGATAGAGAGTTTACCGTTGAAGACCATGGAGATTACTTTTTGTTTAAAAAAACTTTGCCCCAAGGATTTGAAAACTACTTTTTAGATGTTTCTAAAATTAATCCGCAAGATTTAATGTGGGTTGACCCCAATGATTTATCTATTTCCCATTCTCTTTTGCAAGATGTTTATTTTGATGGTCGCCAAATTAGTATCAGGGTGCCGAAAGTAACAGGTTATTTTAGTGCTGAAATTAATCCAGTAAATGAGGTGGGAGAAGCGAAAAATTGCAATAATAAGCCGGGCGGGAGCGTGGAAAATGAGATTATAGATGGCGTTATGCGATTAACAGCTCAAGATGCTAATAATTGCAGCGCTGCTTTTTATCTGCCAAATTTGCCGCATAATTTATCCTATTTAATTTCAGTTGACAGCCGCCATGTGGCTGGTAAAACTTTATTATTTTGGCTGGAAAATCTCAACTCCCGCCGCTCCGATCTGGAATCATACTTGCCAACGACCAATGACCAACGACCAACGACCAGCTACTTCATTCAGCCTCCGATGGAATCTGACGGCCTGGGTTATACAATTCATTTAGACAATATTTCTATTGGCCGCGATAAATCAGTTAACGATCTAGGGAAAATTACTGTTAACCCTATTCCTTATAAATTTCTTACTAGTTTAGTTCTTCTTCCTTCTAATAACCTAATAGCCCCCGAAGGGGCCCTTTCAGGGCCACAGCCCATGAGCCTTTCTCCAGTAAATTCTTCTCATCCTAATCCATCCATGTACGAGGTGGATATGACAGGGAAATCCGGCCCCGAAGGGGCCCCTTCCAGGGGAACTTTAGTATTGTCACAATCTTATAATGCCGGATGGAAAGCTTATCAATGTCTAATGTCCAATGACCAATGTCAAATACTACCAATGATATTTGGCAAAGAAATTAAGGATCATGTGTTAATCAATAATTGGTCCAATGGTTGGGTGATAAATCCGAACATAACTCATAACTCTGAACTCATAACTATTATCTTTCTTCCTCAATATCTGGAGTATCTGGGATTTATTTTACTGGCAGGAACCATTTTGTGGTTGATACTTATTCCACCCCATTTTTTGTGGCACGTAGTCGTGCAATCTTTGCGCCATTTCCAAGATTAACTCCCGACTTTTATTCATAAATTCTTCCTCTTGTTCCAATTGTCTAAAGGACCATTCTAAAATTTCCTGGACAACTGAATTGTGTTCTGTTTCTAAACTGATATAAGATCGGGCGATGCTATCTAAAAGAGAACCATGATGGGTAAAACCAATGGGGCGTCCTTCTATTTCTTCGTGCCTAAAATAACTGTTAAGATCAACCTCTAAATCCGATAAGGCAATCGATGGTTTTACTTCAGTAACCACATTTAACATTAATAAGATTTGCATACTCATGTCAAGGGCCAACTATCTAAATTAGTTGGCCCGCATCCGCCGGGATAACGCCCCTTGAGCCACAGTAGAAATCTACTAAGGCGAAAGGTAAGTATCGGTGGAATGGCCAATCTGTGCTTCCCAAGAAGGCTATTAATCGTGTAAAATAAACTACCACGCTCAAGGACGTGGTATTCCGCAAGCGGAAAAGTATATTTCTCGCTTGCGCTCGAAATAAGTTATTATGGCTAAAAAAAGCAAAAATGGTTCTGGTTTTGAGCCGGTGGCGGCAAATCCTGATTTTCCGAAGATGGAGCAGGAACTGATGATTCATTGGTATGAAGCCGGTATTTTTAAAAAATATCTAGCGAAAAATAGTAAGAGTAAAAAACTCTTTCGTTTTCTGGATGGACCAATTACCGCTAATAATCCAATGGGCGTCCATCATGGTTGGGGTAGAACTTATAAAGATGTTTGGCAAAGATATAAAAATATGCAGGGGTTTAAACAACGTTTTCAAAACGGTTTTGACGCGCAAGGTTTATGGGTGGAAGTTAACGTGGAAAAGGAGTTGGGGCTCAAGAGTAAACAGGATATTGAAAATTTAGTCAAAGGCAACACTTTTGCTTCCATTGCCAAATTCGTGGAATTGTGTAAAGAACGAGTGAGAAAATTTTCCGCGATACAGACTGATCAATCAAAAAGATTAGGTTACTTTATGGATTGGGATAATTCATACAACACGATGAGCGACGAAAATAACTACATGATTTGGCACTTTTTGAAAGTAGCGAACGAGCGCGGTCTAATTTATGAAGGAGTAGATAGTGTGCCATGGTGTCCAAGATGCGCCACCGCCATTTCCAATCATGAAATTTTAACTGAAGGCTACAAGGAATTAACGCATACGGCCGTCACAGTTAAGTATCCGATTGTGGGTAGAAATAATGAATATCTATTGGTGTGGACTACCACTCCCTGGACCTTGCCAGCCAATGTGGCGATTGCCGTTAATCCCAAGTTAATTTATAGTCGGGTGAAAGTAGGAAATGATATTTACTATCTGGCTCGTTCCCGAATTATTCCGGTTTTAGGCTTGCCTGCGCAGGCAGGGCCAAATATAGAAGTATTGGAAGAATTAGCAGGGGAGCGGTTGGTTAATGTTACCTACCAAAGCCCTTTTGATAATTTACCAGCTGTCCAGAAAGTGAAACTGGAAAATCCCCGTTCCTTCCATCGGGTAGTAGGTGGGGAAGAGTTAGTCACCGAAGAAGAGGGGACAGGCTTGGTCCATATCGCTCCGGGGGCAGGGCACGAAGATTTTGTGCTGGCTAAGCGCGAAAAATTACCAATGATTTTGGCCATTGATGAGGGAGCCATCTTTTTACCTGGCTTTGGCGAATTTTCGGGAAAAGCAGCTGGCAATCCCCGACCGATTATTGCAGCCTTAAATGAAAATGGCTTTTTATTAAAAGAAGAGCAGTATACTCACCGTTATCCGGTTTGTTGGCGCTGCGAGACAGAATTGGTCTTTCGGGCGGTACCTGAATGGTACATTGCGATGGATCCAATTAGAAATAAAATGACCGAGATTACCAAAAGTATTAATTGGTTGCCAGAATTTTGCCGGGAACGGGAGTTGGATTGGATCAGGAACATGGACGACTGGATGATTTCCAAAAAAAGGTATTGGGGATTGGCTTTGCCAATTTGGAAGTGCCAGGCCTGTGGTTACTTTACAGTGATTGGTGGTTTGGGGGAGCTAAAAGAAAAAGCTGTTGAGGGGTGGAAAGAATTTACCGGCCATTCCCCGCACAAACCCTATATTGATCAAGTAAAGATAGCTTGCGAGAAGTGTCATGAAATTGTTTCCAGAATACCGGATGTGGGTAATCCTTGGCTGGACGCCGGGATTGTGCCTTTTTCTACCTTGCCCAAAGAATGGTTTCCGGCTGATTTTATTACGGAAAGTTTTCCAGGCCAGTTTAAGGGGTGGTTTTATTCCATGCTGGCGATGTCTACGGTTTTAGCTGGCACTGCTCCTTTTCAAAATGTTCTTGGGCATGGAACAGTTTTAGCTGAAGACGGCCGGCCGATGCATAAATCTTGGGGTAATGCCATTGAATTTAATGAGGGTGCAGACAAAATTGGGGTGGATGTGATGCGCTGGATGTATGTTAAGCAAGACCCGGCCAAAAATTTATTATTCGGTTACAAAATTGCCGACGAAACCAGACGTAGTTTCCATTTGCCCTTGTGGAATGTTTACAACTTTTTTGTGACTTACGCCACCTTCGATGCTTGGAAGCCAAGTTTAATGTCCAATGCTAAATGGCCAATGTCCAATAACATACTGGATAAGTGGATTTTGGCCAGACTTAAAGAAGTCGTTAAAATAAATACGGAGGGTTTAGAAAAATATGAGGTAGCAACTGGAGCTATAGCGATTGAGAATTTTGTCCAGGATTTATCTAATTGGTATATCAGGCGATCTCGCGACCGTGTAGGCCCATCCTCCACCAACATAAACGACAAAGAAAATTTTTATCAGACGACTTATTTTGTCTTAGTCACTTTGTGCCGGCTTTTGGCTCCCCTATTACCTTTTATGTCAGAAGCTATTTTTACTAAACTTACCTCCCGTGAATCTGTCCATTTAGAAGATTGGCCGGAGGTCGCGGAACTGGAAAGTCGCGAACAAATAATACTAGATGAGATGAAACAAGTAAGAGAAGCAGTTGAGGCCGGACAC
The DNA here is from genome assembly GCA_016204995.1 of Candidatus Microgenomates bacterium. Classification (GTDB taxonomy): domain Bacteria; phylum Patescibacteriota; class Microgenomatia; order UBA8517; family JACQJR01; genus JACQJR01. The sequence continues at coordinate 75,647 of JACQJR010000001.1, read as the reverse complement.
GCTGCCAGAAAAGCCAATCAGATTCGCGTTCGTCAGCCTTTAAGCCGCGCCACAGTGGCTGCTCCCACTAAATCTCCCAGCGCTTCTTTCTTGGAATTATTGGCAGAAGAATTAAATGTTAAAGAAGTGGTGTGGAAGAAAAAGAGGGTAGATAAAATTACGGTTTCTCTTAACACCAAAATTTCTCCCCAACTTTTAGCCGAAGGTCAAGCTCGTGAGCTGGTCCGTTTAATTCAGGAAGAGAGAAAAAGACTTAGTTTAGGTTTGACTGATAAAATAGTCGTGACCATGCCTGGTTTGCCAAAGGATATTAAATTAATTAACTGGATTAAAGCTAAAACAATGGCCGTTGATTTGCAACCAGGCAGTGAATTTAAAGTCACCAAAATTGCCTAATTTTCCAACGTCTGGGTGTTATGCATATTGATTTTATCCTGGCCGGAGCTCTCGGTTTGTTATTAATTTTGGGTACGACTATTTTATGGGCAGTTGCTCCTCAAGTTTTCCCTCTGCAATTTTTTTATATAATACTGGCAGTGATTTTATTTTTCAGTTTGAGCAGACTTGACAGTGTTTATTTGGAAACTTTGACACCAATTTTTTATGTTAGCATTTTAATTTTGTTGATTTTAACGGAAATTATTGGCGTGTTTAGCCATGGGGCGGTGCGGTGGCTGCCTTTAGGACCAGCCACTTTGCAACCCTCGGAGTTTGCCAAACCGATAGTTGCTCTGGCAACTGCCTGGATGTTAACTCATTACGGAAAATCCCTGGTAATTTCTTTTCTTCTATTATTACTTCCAGCTATATTGGTTTTTTTGCAGCCAGATTTAACTACCAGTGCGATTTTAGGTGTAGCTTGGCTGGGAGTTTTAATTAATAGTCAAATATCCCTTAAAGGTTTGGTTCGGCTTTTCCTGCCGATAGTTTTACTTATATTCCTGGTATTTTTGACTTTAGCTCCTTATCAAAAAGAGCGATTGACTTCCTTTTTGCAGCCCAATCGTGATCCTGCCGGTACTTCTTATCAGTCCAAACAAGCCATGATTGCCGTAGGCAGTGGGGGACTTTTTGGCCGGGGTTTAGGTCAGGGATCGCAAACCCAACTGGCTTTTCTACCAGCCAGACAAACCGATTTTATTTTTGCCAGTATTGGGGAAGAATTGGGCTTTATTGGGATGTTTTTAGTCCTGGCTAGTTTTTTTGTTATTTTTTGGCGGATTTTAGCAGCCATGTTTCAAGCCAAGTCAACATTTTCCCGCATGGCTGTAGGAGGTATTTTTCTTTATTTGTTTGTTCAGGTTTTTGTTAATATTGCTATGAATTTAGGTATGTTTCCGGTGGCCGGCGTGCCTTTACCGCTCGTTTCGGCCGGCGGCTCCGCCCTAATTTCCACCATGATGGCTTTAGGCCTCGTCATGGCTTTGAGAAAATAACCAGCAAACATTGACAAATATGATAGTGAGAAGTAAAATTTTGCCATGACTACTGAAGCACCCAGATCACCAAACGGTCAAGATCACGTTCAAGAAGCTCGCATGGCCTTTAATAAAGAACTTTTAGGTAGAGAATATCAGGCTAATCTTTTAGTTACTAAAGTTTTGCAATTACAGAATGTCTTAGTTGTTAGTGATTTATCACCCGAGAAAATCTATCATGAATTAAGTATAGTGGCCGGTCAAGCCGTAGAAAGAGCTGCTATATTTGAGGATCCAGCCACATCTTCTATTTTTTTAGAATTACAAAAAGGATTTCAATTAGCATACGAAACATTTAAACCGAGAATAGAAGCAGTAGTTGCGCTTCCCCAACCCACCAAAACTGAAAATCTTCCTGCAATGACCAGCGCTAAAGGGGGTTCTAACCGTAGAAAAACATCTGCCACTAATTCCGCGCCTGCTACTGCCGAAGCCCAAACTATAGAAGAAACTTTCGGTTCATTCTTAAGACAAAAAAGAAATGAAGCCAAGTTGTCACAAGCCAAATTAGCAACATCTATTGGTTTTGCTAATAACGTTTTTATAAGCGGTTTAGAGAATAATCATCAACTATCTTTTGATGAAGAAAAGGCAGCACAAATTGCTTCTGCCCTAAGTTTAAGTCCAGAGGATACAGAAAAATATATGGAATTATATCATAAACAGTTTCCCACCCCACCAGAGACTTCTAAATAATAATTAGAGTTAAAATTTATGAAGAAAGAAGTCTATACACCTGTTTCTTCCATTCAAATAAGGGGATTTACTCACGATGCTATCCAAGGTGTCAAAGCTTCTACCAATCAGAGTCCATTTAAAGATGGTCATTTACCGCAATTTGCCGTAGTGGGGATAGAAAATAAAGTCAACGAGGAAGAAAATCATACTCTTTTGAGAAAAATTTCCTCATATCATGGCCGTTCGTATGAGATGGTGACCGGCGGAATTTATAATGAAATTATTTGGTTGGATGAATTTGGTAATTTATTTACCACTTTAAGTACTAAAGGAAATAATTGTACTACTTGTGAGATTAATTCTTCTGATTCTTCTCCTTCCGGTTTAATTATTCATGGTTTACAGGATAGCAACTCCATAGTTAGAATCTTGCGAGCTTCAGAAATCATGCGTTCTCACAACATAGATACTGAAAGTATTGTTAAGGTGATTGAACCGGCGGAACTCCCCTATCAAGGTGAACTAATTCCCTTGGCAGAGTTTAAAAATAGGTTGGTAAAGGATGTTTGGGAGGAAAATGCCACCGAAGGTACAAGAAGCTCCAAAACAGGCTGGCATAAAATGACTCGTCAAGAGATTACTCAAATTACCAAAAACCTTCATGACATGACTTTATTTATTACAATTCGCGCCCATCAAATTCCAGAAAGGCTGGTAGATTTATTAGAGTTTGAAAATTCCGATGAAGAAGCTATAAATTATATAACTATTAGAGCTTTAAGGTTTATTAATTTAGATGAGTATTTAAAATCTAAAAAAGACAAAAATGGTACTTATGTTTTTAGGGGCGAGCCGGATAACTTAGAATTTTATCTGACTGATTATTTACCCCGCCGAATAGCACAAAATCTGGCCATCATGCATCAAGCAGGTCTTGTTCACAGATATCTTCATACCGGCAACATTTCGCTAGTGGGTAGTATTTATGATTTAGATAGCGTTAGGGGAACTCCTTTGGGTTTAGGCGATCCGGAAATTACGGAAGAAGATAAATTGTATGATGCCAGCTATTTTATTGATAATAATAGCAATTTTCCCTCACCGACGGAAATTTTTAAAGAGTTAGGTTTTGAAAAATCTGAAACATTCACGGTTAATTTTTTAAGGGAATATATTCGTCTTATTGGTTGGGAGGGGGAGATCAGTAAATTTTACTATATCGCAGCTTTAGTAGTAGATTCAAAAAATCACCTTCAAGTAATAGATGAACAACTATGGAATTATTATTTTCAGATGATCGTCTCCAGATATAATTTATTTCCTCTAGATAATCCGCAAGATGTTCTAAAATTTTATGCCGGAGAATTTTTGTCATTACTCAAAGATAGAGAGGGCTCGGATATGGAAATGGCCCTAGAGGTTTTTAGACGAGTAATATGCGATAAACTTACTCAAGAAGTGTTTGGACCAGAGGCAATTTTTGATGACTTAGATAAAATCACCCAACAAAGTTTACAGTATTTAACATTAACTTTTACCCTTAAAATGCAAAATGCGCTTAATGATGTATTAGAGGATAAAGAGCTATCGGATATTTTCTCACAAAAAATTGAGGATGATGTGACCAAAGGCAGGTTTGAAAAATTTAAGCTGGAGTTTAAAAAGGAATTTTGTCGTCGAATGGGTTGGGAGGGAGATATCTTGGAGTATTTGGAAGATATTAATGAATTTTTCTATAATTTTGATATGAAAAATGATCGTCCATATTATTTTTATTTTATTGCCAAACTTGAAGAACAATTAGGTATTAAATTTGTAGCCACCGAGAGCTTAGAGGAAATAATTACCATGTTTCATCAATATGACCAGGAAGAAGCTCGGGATCGCTTAGAATATGCGTTTGAAGGAGTCGGTAGTAATGAAATTGATAGAAAACAGTTAATCACCACTGCTTGGGATAGAGATGAAACTGATCCTCTCAGTCAGAATTTTACTTGGGATCATCTTTCCCGATATTATGAATTTGTGATTGATTACTTTGAGGAAAAGGTAAGAGAGGAAAATAAGGACAAATTTGCCGAAATAAGAGAAAAATATGGAGATGATACTTTAGCTGTGGTGGTGGAATGGCTGGTTCAGGAAACCCTAGATATTTTTATTAATAATTTGCCGGATAAAATAAATAATAAAATTGAGCGTCAAAGCGAAACAAGACTTAAGAGACTAAAGAAAAAGTTTTTATCTCCAACAAAAGCAGCTTCTGCTTGAGAATACGCTCAAGTTAGGCTATAATACTTTTATGGCGAGTTTTGCGATAGTACAAATTGGCAGCAGGCAATATAAGGCCCAAGTCGGGGACGAGTTAATCGTTGATCGTCTTTCCCAAACTAATGGTAAGATCAACCTGGATAAAGTGGTGCTTTTAAGTGAGGATGGTAAGGTTAAAGTAGGTGAGCCTTATGTTAAGGATGCGCAAGTAGTGGCTCAAGTTTTAGGTGAAGAAAAAGGAGAGAAAATTGAAGTGATGAAATACCGGGCTAAGTCTAGATACAGAGGACATACGGGTTTTCGTCCTAAATTCACCAAAATCAAGGTTGAAAGTATCGGAGTTGAAAAATCAGCCTCGATTAAATCGGGGTCGGCCTCAAAATCTGCTAGAAAAACCACTCAAAAGCGGTCATAATATAACAAACTAGGGGCTTGACAAGTGTGAAAAGTTAAGATATAAGAATATTATAAGTTATGGCACATACCAAAGCAGGTGGATCAAGAGCAGCTCAAGGTAGCGAACGCCGAGGTAAAAGGCTGGGCGTGAAGTTATTTGGCGGTCAGAAGATAAAATCAGGAGATATCATCGTTAGACAACGCGGCACTAAATTTCATCCTGGACTAAATGTCGGGCAAGGCCGTGATTTTACCTTATTTGCCACCCGCGAAGGTGTTTTAACTTTTAAAAAGAAACAAGGAAAACAATACGCAGTAGTTAGTTAAGCACGAAACAAATTCTAATTTTTTAAATTTAAAATTTTAAATATTGTTTCGCCTACCTGCCCTGCTTGCGCAGGCAAGGCAGGCAGGGATTTCGAAATTCGAATTTCGGATTTTAAACATTTATGCCTGATGAAATTTTTCAGCTACTAGTAGATCAACTTCAGACCAACCCTCTACAGCCCCGAGGGGTCATCACTCCGGAAAGTTTAGTAGATTTAATTGATTCCGTTCGCGAGCATGGCGTTTTAGAACCTTTAGTGGTGGCCAAAACTCCAGCCGGCTATCAAATTATCGCCGGTGAACGAAGATGGCGAGCCGCCAGACTTGCTGGTTTGGCGGTTGTTCCTTGCGTTATTCGGGAGACTTCACCCCAAGGCATGCTGGAGATGGCTTTAGTGGAAAACGTCCAACGAGTAGATTTGAACCCGATTGATCGGGCTAAAGGTTTTGAGCGACTAATGAATGAATTTGGTTTACACAACACTCAAATTGCCCAACGAATTGGCAAAAGCACTTCTTATATTTCCAACAGTTTAAGGTTGTTATCTTTGCCGGATGCCTTAAAAGATGGATTACTGCAAGGTTTAATCACCGAGGGACATGCCCGGGCGCTGGCAGCCATTGAAGATCCGTCACTGATGATTCAGGCTTATAAAATTGTTCTTCGGGAAGCGGCTTCAGTGAGGCGGACTGAAGAGTTATCCAGGAGGATGAAAACCCAAATGGGTCAGGCCCCTTCTACTCCAGCTACCCCAATTGTTAATGAAAGTTTTGATAAAATGGAAGAGGATTTTAAAGAAATGCTGGGCGGTAAAGATAAGGCTGATGTTAAATTGCGCCGTTCCCGGGTCCAAACCAGACTCATTATTATTCTAAAGGGCGATGTAGATGCTACTGAACCAGTTTTGAATAAAATCCTTCATGGTATTTCGCGCAATGGCGAAAGTAAAACTAGAGAGAGTGATAACGAAGAAAAAGTCGTTAAAGAGGTGCAAGCTGCTTAATTAATTTAACTTCCGGCAAAGGCCAATAGACTAGCCAAGCTTTTCCCACAATGTCATTTCTGCTAATTGTGCCAAAAATACGAGAATCTGAAGAGTGGGGACGGTTATCTCCCAAAACAAAATAATGACTAGCGGGAACTGTAATTTGTTGTTCATCGGCCAGGAATTGCCCGCCAAAAGTCATAATATCGCTCGGTAGATAATTTTCAGCAAGCTCTTTACCATTAACAGAAACTTTACCATTATGGAGAGAAACCTTATCTCCGGGAAGACCAATAATTCTTTTAATGTAATCACTTTTTTTATCTGGAGGTGCGGCAAAAATAATCACATCACCTTGTTGCGGGTTACCAAAACGGTAAGAAATTTTTTCTGTCAGCAAATATTCACCGTCAACGAAATTTGGCTCCATGGAGCGGCCTTTGACCTGATGGGGAGATAAGACAAATAAATAAACTGCGGCAAATATTGCCAGCGACAAAGCCACTGTTTGTAAGACATCAAATAAAAATTTACCTAAACTATTCACTTTATAAAGTATATTAGAAAATCAAATAATTTGGTATAATGTAATTATTCTGGACCCATAGCTCAACTGGCTAGAGCGTTCGATTCACATTCGAGAGGTTAGAGGTTCGAGTCCTCTTGGGTCCACTCTGAATTAATTTTTTGGCATGAATTTTGTAAAATTTTCGCCTATAATTAGTCCCAATCTTTCGGGCCGGATTAACTTTCACCCCCCCCTTGGCACTTCTGATAAATTACTGCTAGCCCCGATTTCTCCGATTTAATCGGAGTTTAATCGGGGTTTCGTAAAAATTATGTATGGGTTATTCAAAAGTTGCGATTAAGGGTGTTTCCTGGGTAGGTGCTCTAAGGCTTGCCACCCGTTTTATTGCTTTATTCCGGACAGTGGTACTAGCCCGTCTGTTAACACCGGCGCAATTTGGAGTTTATGGTATTGCGGCACTGGTAATAGAGTTGGTAGAAATTTTAACAGAGACCGGCATCAATGTTTTTTTAATCCAGGAGAAAGCGAGAATTAAAAATTATTTGTCTACCGCCTGGCTTGTTTCCATTGCAAGGGGAGTAATTATTTTCTTGGTAATAGTTGGCATGGCGCCGCTGGTGGCAGCCTTTTTTAAAAACGCCAGCGCCTTACCTCTTATTTTACTAATCAGTCTAGTACCTTTAATTCGCGGCTTTATCAATCCGTCCCTGGTAACTTTTCAAAAGGAATTGCAGTTTGGTCGGGAATTTTGGTTTCGGTTGACAGTATTTTTTATTGACTCGGCCATGGCAGTAATTTTAGCTATACTGACGCGGGAGGCCTCTAGTTTAGTGTGGGGACTAATTGCCGGCAGTGTGGCAGAAGTGGCGCTATCTTTTATCTTTATCAAACCGCGGCCGCAATTTACTTTTGATACCGGGCAATTACGGAAAATTATTAATCGGGGTAAGTGGGTAACTTTGGCCGGTATTTTTGATTACTTTTTTAGACGAGGCGATGACATGGTAGTAGGACGAATGTTAAATGCCTATTCGCTGGGTCTTTATCAAATGGCCTACCGTTTGGCGGAATTGCCAATTACCGAAGTGGCAGTCGTTGTATCGCGAGTGACTTTTCCCATCTATACCAAAATTGCCACCGACCGCGTGCGTTTACAAAAAGCCTTTGTTAAAACGATGCTAATAATTAGTTTAATTATTATTCCCATCGGTATTATTCTCTTTGTTTTTCCTAGCTTTATCATTGAAATTATTTTAGGCAGTAAGTGGCGAGAAGCGGCGGCGGTTTTGCAAGTTTTAGCCATCTTTGGCGTCATTCGGGCTTTTGCCAACTCTTTTAACTCGCTTTTTCTAGCTGTTAAAAAACAGGAATATGCTACGATTATGATGTTGGTTGGTTTAGCAGGTTTGGGTATTTCTATTGTACCATTAGTTATTAAATTTGGTATTGTCGGAGCCGGAATATCGGCCATTATGGGTTCACTCGTCGCTTTGCCGGTAGCTTTATACTTGTCTTGGAAAGTTTTTAAAAATATATGATTAGCGTAATCATTTTAACCAAAAACGAAGAAAAAAACATTGAGAAGTGCATTAAGAGCGTCCAGTTCTGCGATGAGGCAATTGTGATTGATGATAATTCGGAAGACAAAACAGTAGAAATGGCTAAAAAATCAGGTGCCAAAGTTTTTAGTCATTCTTTAGATAATGATTTTGCCCAACAACGAAATTTTGGTTTAGAAAAAGCCAAAGGTGATTGGGTGCTATTTGTGGATGCCGACGAACGCATATCTGATAATTTAAAATTGGAAATTGGACATTTGGCATTGGACATTACACCTTTTAATGGCTTTTACCTTAAAAGACAAGATATCATGTGGGGGAAAGAAATAAAACATGGGGAGCAGGGGAATATCAAATTATTGAGACTAGCTAAGAAAAATGCCGGTAAATGGCAGAGACAAGTTCATGAATATTGGGATATTTGCGGCAAAACAGGCGAATTAAAAAATCCCTTGCAACACTATCCCCATCAAAGCTTAACCGAATTTATGAATGATGTTAATTTTTATTCCACCCTGCATGCTCAACAAAAGTTTAATGATGGTGAGTATTCTAATCTGTTGCATATTTTGCTCTGGCCTAAATTAAAATTTTTTAAAAATTGGATTTTACGAGCGGGATTTTTAGATGGCACAGCTGGATTTGTGCTAACAGTAATGATGAGTTGGCATTCTTTTTTTGCCTGGAGTAAATTATGGATTATGGGCCGAAGGCCCCCATTCAGGGCAACATGACTCGTCTTTTAAATTGGTTACTTCTTGGCTATTTAGCGCTTTTTCCTTTCGGACAATTAGCACGATTACCCATTACTTTTTTTGATTCACCGGAAGTTTCTATTTATTTAACTGATTTAGTGGTTGTGTTGATAAGTGTAATTTATTTAATTGGCATCTGGCAAGGAAAATTTAAGTGGCCGCCGCTGGCTGGTAATATATTAGGATTTTTACTAGCCGCTTTATTATCACTTTCAGCTGCTAGTTTTTGGTTGGGATGGAGGGAATTATTCGTCAGCTTTTTATATTTAATTCGCCTGGCTAGTTACATTTTGCTTTATGGGACAGTTTATAATTTAGCCAGAAATAAACCAACCAGAAAAACTTTATTAAATAGCCTAATTTTATTAGGGGTGGTCTTGGCTGTTTTTGGCTGGCTGCAATATATTTTTTTATCAGATATAAGACCTTTAACTATTTTCGGCTGGGATGAACATTATAAAAGAATTGTGGGAACATTTTTAGATCCCAATTTTACAGCAATTATTTTAGTTTTGGCTTTAATTTTAACCCCTGGCGTTAAGACTAGAGATATTTTGATTTGGCTTTTTCTTTTTGTCACTTTACTATTTACATATTCGCGGAGTGGCTATGGAGCAATTTTAATCGGTATGAGTGTGGTAAGTTGGATGACGCGCAAACCAGTATTTTTGGCGACATCACTCTTATTAATTTTGAGTGGTATTTTATTTTTACCAAGGCCGGCTGGCGAGGGAGTAAGGCTTTCTCGGACTACCAGCATTGAATTACGTTTACAAAACTGGCAAGAAGCTTTAACTATCTTCAAAAGTTCTCCCCTTTTAGGAGTAGGCTTTGATACTTTGCGGTATGTCCGCCAGGATAGTTTATCTCACGCGGCGGCCGGAGTAGACAATAGTATTCTTTTTATCCTGGTTACTACTGGTGTAATTGGCTTAGTGATATTTTTATCACTCATTGTAAGAATTTGGATAATTTTTGGGAGAAAGCGAGAAATTATGGTACTAGCCAGTTTAAGCGCTGTCATTTTTCATTCTATGTTTACTAATAGCCTATTCTACCCGTGGGTTTTAGGGTGGATGGCAATTTTATTTTGTGCGAGAATACCTCGCAGCTCTGCTGCGGGGATGAACGCACGAAAGAACTTGTCCCGCTTTTTGCGGGATACCCCGCTGCTTGCAGTGGGGAGGGATTCATTAGGGAGTAAAGTTAAGAGTTAAATCAAGTTCTGCGCTGTTACCGGCATCATCGGTGGCCACAATTTTAAATTGATTATCGCCACTAACCAGTTTGACAGCATAAGAAAATTTATTGTCAACATCAAGTGTGATAAAACGATTATTAATCGTTAAATTAACCTGTTTATTGGTGTTACCACTGATAATGACTGTTTGTTCATCGCCACCGGCAAAAGTAGTTTGGGTAGGACTCGTGATAGTAATTTCTGGTAAATCTTTATCCAGTTGGATTGTCAGTTGAGAAGAATTTTGACTAGTGTTTCCAGCTTCATCGCGCGCGCGCGCCACAAAGATATTTTCTCCTTCAAAAAGAACAACTTTTTGGGAAAATTGTCCCTCAATATCAGTTAATTCTTCTTCCAGGGCTTTGCCATTTTGGTAAACTGTGACGTGAGACGAGGGTTCAGCAGAGCCTATTAAGGTGAGGCGGGCAGAATTAGTCGCGGTATCAGAAGTGGTGAAACGAGGCGGTGAAGGGGGAATTTTGTCGTTATTGAGAATAGTGCTAGGCTGTTGCTTAAAGTCAGATACGACAGTAATTACTTTGGCCAAAGCTGGGATACCGACAAAAATTAAAATTAGAAAAAGAGAGCCGGAGAGAAAAAGATAATAAAAAGTTTTCCTTCGGTTTCTCCTTTGTTCAATGGATACCATTCGGGAATATTTTCTCATATTTATGAGCCGACGGGTGGAGTCGAACGCCGAAGGCGCCCCTTCGGGGCCCACAACTTTCTTTCACACTCCTCAATTAATTTTCTCATTAGTTTATTACCTTCACCAGTATTTTTAAAGCACCACTCTCTTTTCATGGCTTCATTTTTGGAGGCAAAATGTTCAGAATAAATTAAAATAAATGGCCTTCGGTATCTGGTTGATTTTGAGAAACCATCATTATGTTGTTTTATACGCCTACTTAAATTGTTAGTCGCTCCGATGTATAATTTGCCATCTCTCAAGCTTCGTAAAATATATAAATAATACATCTCAAAAAAAGAGCCGGAGGTGGGATTCGAACCCACGACTTGCTCTTTACGAAAGAGCTACTCTACCACTGAGTTACCCCGGCAAGTTACCATTTATTATATCAGTTTAACAGCATTTGAAGCCATTTATTAACCAGCTGCTTAATTTCACTAATAAACGAAGAGGGGGTGACGGTCATATTTTGAGGGGAAAGCGGGGTAGGTGAGGGCGATGGTGTGGGAATAATAGGCAGACCTGCAATTTTAGGAATTTGGGCCATAATTTTATATTGAGGGTAGTATGCATCAGTTTCGGCCGCCAAAACTTGACCATAGTTCAACTTTTTGAAAGAAAAATGGGCAAATAACTCATCCTGATAATCCAGTAAAAAAGGAGCCACCACCACAATTTGCGGATCAATCCAGACAGTTTCATAAGCCTTTTTTAGATATTGGCCGATAGTTTCAGAATTGGGCAGAGATTTATCGTATCTGACTCCTTCGGCATGAACCCAACCGGTTTCGGTAATAAAAACTGGTAATTTCTTTTTTACTCCCATTTCAAAAAGCAACTTCTGCTCCCATTTAAAAGTAGTGATACTACCTCTGCCTCGGTCAAGTGGTAGTCCACGGAAACCAGGATTAGGATAGGAATGAGAAACCCAACCGTCTAATTTTGCCAAAATTCCCGGCTTGGCTTTTTCCATTTCGTCTAAAAACAATTTTTCATCAAAAAAATAAGGCGGGTTATGGGGCGCAGAAGCGTCAAACCCGGCATTTAAGACAAAAAAATCCACCGATTTAGCTTTTAAGACATCAATGGTAGTATCCAAAATTTGGGCATAACCAGTCGGATCAACAGAATTACCCCATTCTTGGCCATGATTTGGTTCGTTGTAGACAATGACATAACGATTTTGAGTTGGCCATTTCAAGTTATCTAAAAAATCAGCCCATTTTTTACTATCATCTAAGGACGGTTTTTGCCAGTAATTGCCTGCTGGTTTAGTAGCCAGGCGAACTAGTGGAATTAAGTGATAACGGGATAAAAGATCAAAAAATTGCTGCCATTTGGCTTTATCCATATCATCAGAGCGAATTACCACCGCCACATACCCCCAATCCCCGCCGCTAGAATTAACGAGATTAGCCGCTGATTTTACTTCCTCCTCAATGGGAGAAATAATATGGATGCCAAATTTATTGTTATGAACCCCTAAGGGATCACTGGCGGCATAAACTAAACTGGTAAAAAGAGTTATTATTAAAGCCAAAGCACTTGGCAAGAGTAGAATTTTCAGTTTCATAGTAAAGAGCAAATTATACTATCTGCGGTTGACAGTCAAGGTGCAACTTTATTATAATTTATATTTGATGGTCCTTCGTGAGATTGATCGTAGGCCGCAGCCAGAACAGATAGAAATAGCCCATCCCGCGATCTATGTAGTAGAAACTTTCCGCTTATATAATGTTAACTTTCGTGATTGTCAATACTATACGGTATTCAACCTGGACCAATTAAATTTACCTTATCTAAAAAATGGTTTAGTTATACTTAATTTTGAGGGTTTAGATTTCCACTGCCCCCCTAAACCACATACTGGATCAGAAGCTCTATATTTTATAGATACTTATAAGGGTAATGATCGGATTCTGGTATCAATTTTACCACCATGGTCTAAAACCTCAAACCATACTCATCGCGAGCCAATTAATGAACGTTATTTTATTGAATATGGTACTCTTGATATAGAAGATAGGTCCTTCAAAGCAAAAAGCTCACATATTGTGCGACCAGGAGAAAGACATCAAGTAAGAACAGAAGACCAACCAGCGATTCTGATTATTAATATGAAGAACGCTCGTTTAGTGCCAGAACATCAACAGCACGATCCAATACCTAAAGATAATTATCTTCTTAATACTTTGTAAATTACCAGATAAAGCGTCGCCAACCACATCAGTAGTACAATTAGATTATGAGTAAAATTTTCAGACTTTTATTGCTGGTGATTATCTTAGGCGGACTACTTTTTGGTATTAAAAATTGGCTCGGAGATGTCAGGCCGGCAATATTGCCTCCATCTTCAAATAATAACTCTCAAAGAGCCATTTTTGCCCGAAATTTGGGTAATGCTCGGGATTTAGAATTCTCACCGGGCGGAACCCTGCTAGTGTCAGTTCCCGCCTTCGGCCACGTATTAGCTTTGCCAGATAAAAATAGTGATAATCAGGCTGACCAAAATAAGGTCATTCTGTCAAATTTGGACCGACCACATGGTTTGGCCTTTTATAAGAATAAATTATTCGTGGCAGAAGAGGAAATGGTTGTCCGCTATTTCTGGGATGAAGAAAAATTGGCAGCAAAGCAAGATAAAGTACTATTTAGTTTGCCCAAAGGCGGTAGACATTTTACCAGAACGATTGCTTTTAACAAAAAAGGTGAAATGTTTGTTTCCATAGGTTCTTCATGCGATGTATGTGAGGAAAAACATCCGTGGCTGGCTAGTGTCATTGTTTCGGATAGCGAAGGCAACAATCCTCGTCTTTTTAGCCGCGGATTGCGCAATTCAGTTTTTATCACTCTTAACCCACAAACTGACAAGATCTGGGCTACAGAGATGGGTAGAGACTTTTTAGGTGATAATTTACCGCCGGATGAGATCAATATTTTGGAGGAGAATCACGACTATGGTTGGCCACGTTGCTATGGCAACAGAATTCCCGATACCAAATTTGATGCCAGTTTAGGCAAAAATGATTGTACAAACACCCAGGCGCCTCTTTATGAAATTTGTGCACATTGTGCGCCTTTAGGGTTAACCTTCACCCCAGAAGGGGATTTATTAGTAGCTTTACATGGTTCTTGGAATAGTTCAGTGCCAGTCGGTTATAAAATAATCAAACTTAAAGTGGAAGAGAATAAAATTACTAGCCAGGAAGATTTTATGGCTGATTTTCTGCAAGGAGATCAAGTTAGCGGTAGACCAGTAGATTTAATCTTTGATAAAGCAGGTGATTTATATATATCAGACGATAAGTCAGGAGTAATTTACAAAGTGATTAAATAATTAAGCAGCGGAGTTTGGTGTAATAACTCTTAATCCAGGTTCGTTAATCGTTTTAGCTTCCTTTAGAAATTCTTCTCTTCTTTCCTCCATCGGTTTTTCAGGAGAAGTACCAGCCCAAGATAATCTGGGAGCGCCAATTTCTAATTCTCCCACAATTCTTTTTACCTTATCTTCTTCTGTCTTAGGAAGAAGTTTAGAATTACCACTGACTATATCAACAATTTGCTTTTCGTATAATTTTAATTCATCAATAATAGCTGCTCTTTTTATTTCCAACAAAGGCCTAGCATTTTCTCTTAGCCTTTTTCTAATTTCGGCTTCTCTTAAAGGAGTATCAAAATCTATATCATAATTACGGCATAATATCATGCTTTGAACATTCAATATAGGTTTTCTTTCTGGATGCGGCATACTATCGGGCGAGGAGCAGAAGCAGCTTTCCAGCATAATATATCAAAATATAGTAGATGTCAATAATTTGGTATAATTATTACTGTTATGGTGGTATTGGGAGTGGCAGCACATCCGGACGATTTAGATTTTTCTGCTTCTGGCACCTTTGCCAAATGGGTTAAAGAAGGTGCTTCTTGCTATTACTTAATTTGTACTGATGGTTGTAAGGGCTCTGATGACCCTAAAATGACCGAACAAAAATTAATAGCTTTAAGAAAAGCAGAGCAGCGAACAGCTGCCAAAATTTTGGGAATAAAGGAAGTTTTTTTTCTTAATCACAAAGATACTCAATTAGTAGCCGATTTAACTCTGAAAAAGGAAATTGTGCGGCTAATTCGTAAAGTGAAGCCGGATATTGTCGTAACTTTAGACCCCACTTTTGTTTATTCTGTAGAGAGGGGTTTTATTAATCATACTGATCATCGGGCAGCGGGTCTTGCTGCTTTAGATGCTGTGTTTCCCCTGGCTCGCGATCGCTTGACTTTTAAGGAGTTGGAAAAAGAAGCTCTGTCGCCATATAAAGTCTCTACTTTATATCTTACTAATTTTGATCACCCAACAGAAATTATTGATATTTCTGATACTTTAGAGCTTAAGCTACAAGCCTTGGAAGCTCATACTACCCAAATCAGTAAGCAGGCTTTGGAAAGAGTCAAAAAATGGAATAGAATTTTAGGAAAAAAGAGGGGTTATAAATATGCCGAGGGATTTGTCAAATTAACTCTCCCGGCTTGAAATGAAGTTATTTAATTCGCTTAATGGAAGTAAAGAAGATTTTATTCCCTTAAATGACAAACAGGTTTCGCTCTACGTTTGCGGAATTACTCCTTACGATACTACTCATTTAGGTCACGCTTTTACCTACATTTTCTTTGATGCGCTTATTAGGTATTTAAAATTTCAGGGATATAAAGTGACTTATACACAAAATGTGACTGATATTAACGATCGCGATAAAGATATTTTACAAAGAGCTAAAGAACAAAATATTGCTTGGAATAAATTGGCCCAGTATTGGACAGAGAAATTTTTAACAGATATGCAAACTCTTAATTGGCTAGCCCCCACTAATTATCTCTATGCCTCACAGCAAATTCCCGCCATGATTAATTTAATACAAAAACTTTTGGATAACAAAATGGCTTACCAGATAAATGGCAGTGTTTATTCGGATATTTCACGGGTTGATGATTACGGTAAGTTGTCTAAATTATCTGCCCAGCAGATGTTAAAAATAGCCCGTGATTTTGAAGAAGACGTAGATAATCAAGACAAAAAACAACCTCTGGATATAACTTTATGGAGAGCTGCTTGGCAAAATCAACCGCCTTATATCCCCAAATTTACTAGTCCTTGGGGGCTGGGCCGGCCGGGTTGGCATATTGAATGCTCGGCCATGAGTATTTCCTCTCTAGATGAATTAATAGATATTCATGGTGGTGGTAAGGATTTAATTTTCCCTCATCATGAAGCAGAAATTGCTCAATCAGAAGGGGCGACCGGCAAAATTCCCTTCGTAAAATATTGGTTGCATACAGGAGCAGTTTTTTACGAGGGCGCCAAAATGAGTAAATCTAAGGGAAATTTGGTCATGATTTCTGATTTATTAAAAAAATATTCCCCCAATTCTATTCGCTGGCTGCTTCTATCTCATAACTGGCAAAAAGATTGGGAATTTAAAGATGGGGATTTAAAAGAAGCCCAAAAAGATGTGGGAATAGTAGAATCTGTTATTGCCAAAAATGATATATCAGCGCAATCTGCTTCCAGATTACATGAATTTACTTCGTTTATGGATGATAATCTTAATACTCCTCAAGTTTTAGGATTGTTACTCCAGATTGCCAAAACTAATTCTAGCCGAGAATTAAAAAAATTATATGAAGTTTTGGGATTTAGGGTTTAAGAGGTGTCAATAGTAATCCACCTTAGAGGTGATTTACCTACACCTTAGAGGTGATTTACCTACACCTTAGAGGTGATTTACCTAGGTCACCTGAAAGGTGTCAGGCTACAACTTGTCCTATTTTTGACTTACCCAACCGGGGGGATTTTCAGAAAATTGGGCGTGCTTTCCCCATGGAATAGGCATAATTTTATTCTCGCATTCAAGATGCTGATACCATGATCTGAATTCTCCTTTTTGGTTTTGTGGATCTTTTCCTTGATTGTCACCATTAGGGCTTAAATTATACTTTTCCTGTATAGCTGGAATGCAAACCTTCCACATAGCATAATCATGAGCAATGTCAGAATAGATAAAAGCGGTAATAAAACCCAGAAAAACTGCCATAAGTCCATAAGTTGCGGTGACAGTCCTTGATATAAGTGAGATTTTGGTGAATTTAAAGAGGATAAAAAAAGTGATTATGCCTACTACAGCCGTAGTTAACCACCAAGACGGAGAGGGGATAAACAACCAAGTAAAAAATGAAAGGGAAAAATAAATAAAAATTCCTAATAGGACAACCAGAAGTTTCTTAGTCATCTAGCTCATTATAGCAAGTTTGTCTATCTGTAGTCTGTGAAACCCTAGGTGTAATCGGAAGACACCCCGAAGGTGTAAGCGTAAGATTTCAATTCACTTGAGCGGGATACCAGAATAACGGTTTAGGAAACCGATATCGTTTACCTCGCTTTATTGCTCAAGGTGTTTCGCAAGTCGCGAGGTGCACGATTGAACCGTCTGCTGGAGCACCGGATGCAAATTATTTTGAACTAATTCTATTTAACTTTCTAACTCACTTTAATCAGTTTATGAATATTTATAAAGAATTAGAGGAAGAAAAATAGTATAATCAAGATATGTCTAAATCTTTTCCAAATATTTTCTATCATTCAATATCCCAAGCTCGATTAAAAGAAGCGGTTACTAGAGATCAACTAACTGGCTATTCAAAATTACATCATGATTCTACTGGTAATTTAAGAGGTATTTGGATGAGTGATGAATTAGGACTAATTTTAGATGCACACTATGGATTAGAAAAATCTGATGAAATTATTGGAACTTTACCTTTTCCTTCCGGAAAGATTTTAGAGGTTAAAAAACCTATTCATCCAATTATTTTGCAAATTGAAGGGTTAGACGAAGATAATATCTTACCACATATAACTGATCCTCATCAGTTTTTTTATAAAGGGAATTTAGATTGGAATAAAGTTAGGAAATTATTGATAAGAGATAAAAATCCAGAATTAGAAACAGTTGCTCAAGAATTAATCCAACAATTAAAAGCGAATATGGGTGTAGACGTTGAAATACAACTATTTGATCCTTCTAAAGTACCCACTAGAGAGATTGCAAGAGAAATCAACGAAAACGCATTACCAGACTTTATAGACAGAGAGGATTTTAGACGATAATCAGCAGACACCTCTTCGAGCCCGAGCGGCTCGACTGAGCTCACCGACGAAGTCCTCAGGCCCGAAAGTGTAAACGGAAGATTTTAATCTTTTTGAGCAGCTGAAGGGATTCGAACCCTCGGTTTCCTCCTTGGGAAGGAGGCGTGTTACCGCTACACTACAGCTGCTTATTGGCGGAGGAAGAAAGCGTTGCACCACTCAACTACACCCGCTTAATTATTCTATGGGCTAGTCCGTGGTAGTTTAAACTCTTGATCGGGATAAATTAGATTGGGGTTTTTAACCATGGTCTTATTTTCCTGATAAATCTTAGTCCATTGATAGCCGTCGCCATAAGCTCGCACGGCAATATTCCATAAACTATCGCCTTTAACTACTTTATAAGTCTCGCTGGAAATCGGTGATGCCACTTTTTCATTAGTGCTGGCAGTGACGGTGGATGTTTGTGGGGTAGCTACCGCTGCTTCTACCTTAGGAATAGTCAGTTTTTGGCCTGCGGAAATAACATTGGGATTTGTTAATTTATTAGCTGTAGCTATATCTACCCAATTATAGCCAGAACCATAATACTTTTGGGCGATTTTCCATAAACTGTCTCCTTGTGTTACGCTATATTCGGCTGGCAAACTCATTTCGGTCGCAATACTGCTGGTACTACCTGAATTAGTCGTATTTCTAATTCCCCGAAAATAATTGATGATTAAAACTCCGACTACCAAGAAGACGAGGGCTCCTAAGACCATACTGATTAAACTTTCATTCAGCTTGACCGCTTTAAGTATGTCTTTAAGATCCATCGGAGATAAGTCTTTTTTTTCAGTTTATCACTTATAGTAAACTTGTCAAGTCCGCGAGGTGTGCCTAGCGGGGTGGACGGGACTCGAACCCGCGACCTCTTCCGTGACAGGGAAGCGCTCTAACCAACTGAGCTACCACCCCACGCTAACACACTATATCACGAGTACTTGAGGAGCGTCAAATTAAAGTGTTATCATAACTCTAGTAAATCATGCACAAAAACATGACAAACTTAGAAATTGCCGAGCTTCTTCGTAGTGTCGCCGCAGCTTATGAGTTAAAAGGCAAAGGACCTTTCAATCGCTTTAAAATAGGAGCTTATCAAAAAGCTGCTGACAGCATTGAACATAGTACCATGGAGCTTAAAGACTTGTGGGAGGAGGGCAAATTAGATCAGGTGCCAGGCATCGGTAGCGCCATAGCTAAATATCTGGGTGAACTTTTCAAAACTGGCAAAGTTAGACATTTTCATTCCGTCATGCAAGATTTGCCATCGGCCATGTTTACATTTATGCAAGTTCCCGGGATTGGGGCCAAAATTGCCTATAAGTTGTGCCAGGAGTTGAAAATTCATGAGGAAAAAGACGCCTTAAAAAGACTGGAAGAACTAGCAAAATTAGGTAAAATTCGGGAAATTGAAGGACTAGGAACTGAATCTGAAGCAGGAATTCTACGAAATTTACAGGAACTTAAAGAACGTGGGGCCGCTCGCATGCTTCTACCGGTAGCGAGTAGTATTGCCGACGATATTCTAGTTTGGCTAAAAAAAACACCAGCCGTCTTACGGGCTGATCCCTTAGGCAGCTTGAGACGTCATGTGGCGACAGTGGGAGACGTAGATATTTCAGTCGCTTCCGATAAACCCCGCGAGGTAATTGAACATTTCAAAAATTATCCTAAAAAAGTTCGTTTAATTGAAGCCGGTCCTCATACTTCTTCTATTTTAGTAACTGGCGGCGCCCAAGTAGACTTAATGGTTCAACCACCTGTTTCTTATGGGGCACTGTTAGCTCATTTTACCGGCTCTAAACATCATAATATTGCTCTACGCGAATTTGCTTTGCGGCGAGGTTTAAGTTTATCGGAATACGGGATAAAAAAACTCCGAACCCATAACCCCGAACTCAAAACTTACAGGACAGAAGATGAATTTTATCGAGAATTGGGTTTGGATTGGATTGAACCGGAATTACGGGAAGATACCGGAGAAATAGAAGCTTCATATCATCATAAATTGCCCAAACTGGTCAAGTTGGAAGATATTAAAGGCGATTTTCATCTTCACTCTAGCTTCTCAATTCACACCAGTCATGACGAAGGCTTGCACAATTTTGCCGAGATGGTCAAAAAGGCGGAAAGTTTAGGCTATGAATATTTGGGTTTTAGCGAGCATAATCCTTCTCAATCAGGTACTACTAAAAACGAGGTTCTTACTTTGTTAAAGCGTAAAAAAGAAGCCATAGAGAAACTGAAAAGCGCTAAAATTCATCATATTTTTAATGGCTTGGAAGTAGATATTACTCCCAATGGCAAACTGGCTCTTCCAAATGAAGCGGTTGATTTGCTGGATTATATGATAGTTTCAGTCCATTCCAGTTTTAGATTAAGTAAAAGCGAGCAAACTAAAAGAGTATTGGCAGGCTTAAGCCATCCTAAGGCTAAAATTTTTGGTCATCCCACTGGTCGTCGACTTAATAAACGGGAAGGAATTGAGTTAGATTGGGAAAAAATCTTTGCGTTCTGTGAAGAACATAAAAAATTATTGGAGATTAATTCCTGGTATGACAGACTAGATTTGCCGGATAATTTAGTACGGGAAGCAGTAAAAAGGGGAATAAAAATGATTATTAACACTGATAGTCATCAACTTGACCATATGGAATTAATGCGTTATGGTGTATTCGTGGCTAGACGAGGTTGGGCGGAGAAGGATGATATTGTCAACACTCTACCATACATAGAGTTTAAGGAGATATTTTAAATGGCAAAATTTGATATTAGACACACCGCAAAGCTGGCCAATTTAGGGCTATCCAGCGAGGAAGAAGAAAAAATAAGTCGTGAGTTAGAGGAAATACTATCCTACGTTAATAAACTGAATGAAGTTGACCCCGATTTAATCGGGGTTGAACCTACCAGCCACATTACTGGTTTAGAAAATGTAACCCGTCCTGACGAAACCTCTCCTTCTTTGACACAGACAGAAGTGCTGCAAAATTCTAAAAACACCCATAATGGGATGTTTAAAGTGCCGGCAATTCTGGAAGATTTATGATTTAAGATTTACGAAATAAGATATGGATTTGATTAAATTAACAATTAGCGAGGCTAAAAAGGGATTAAAAAAGAAAGAATTTTCGGCACGGGAATTAACCGAAAATTATTTAGAAAGAATTAAAAAACTTAATCCACAGCTAAACGCTTTTATTACAGTTTGCGAGAAGGAAGCTTTAGAATCAGCCGACCATGCTGACAAGTTAATTCTCCAAGGAGAGACTTGGGAGGCTCAACCATTGTTAGGCATTCCCTTTTCCATGAAGGATGTTTATTCTACCAAAAATATTAGAACTACAGCCGGTTCTAAAATTTTGGAAAATTATCTTCCTCCCTATAATGCTTCTGTTTATCAAAAACTTATTGATAGTGGGGCAATTTTATTAGGCAAAACTAATTGCGATGCTTGGGGTCATGGCTCCTCTACGGAAAATTCCGACTTTGGACCAACTAAAAATCCCTGGAATTTGGATTATGTACCGGGAGGATCAAGTGGTGGATCAGCCGCCGTCCTCGCAGCTGACATGACTATTTTTGAAATTGGTGAAGATACGGGTGGATCAATCCGTTTGCCTTCGGCCTTTTGCGCAACGGTCGGCTTAAAAGTAACTTACGGTCGAGTGTCCCGCTATGGAGCGATTTCCTATGCTTCATCTTTGGATAGTATGGGCCCCATGGGAAAAAATGTTAGTGATGTAGCCGAAATTTTGTCTGTGATCGCGGGAAGCGACTCTCACGATGCCACCAGCTCACCGCGACCAGTGGAGGACTACTCTAGCAGCTTAAATCAGGATATTAAAGGCTTAAAAATTGGGATACCTAGTGAATTTTTTAGCAAAGGCTTAAATAGCGAGATTAAAGACGCCATAAATAAAGCTTTACAAATTTTTAAAGAAAAAGGGGCAGAGATAGTAGATATTTCTCTTCCCCATACTGAAGATGGTATCGCTACTTACTATTTAATTGCTTCTTCCGAAACTAGCTCTAATTTGGCTAGATATGATGGGATTAGATTTGGTAACGACCGAGAATATTTTGGGCAAGAAGCAAAAAAGCGAATTATGTTAGGTACCTATGCTTTATCCAGTGGATATTATGATCAATATTACTTGAAAGCTCAAAAAGTAAGAAGTCTTATTAAAAATGACTTTGAAAAGGCTTTTAACAAATGTGAGGTGATTTTAGCTCCGGTTTCGCCAATACCACCATTTAAATTGGGTGAAAAAATAGCTGATCCTTTGCAGATGTATTTGGTAGATGTTTATACAGTTTTAATAAATTTGGCCGGAATTCCTTCTTTGGCTTTACCTTGTGGGTTTTCTAAGGCAGGTTTACCCATTGGTATGCAAATTATCGGCCCGCAATTTTCGGAAAAGTCGCTTTTAAATGTGGGATACCAATACGAACAGGCCACTGATTGGCAGAAAATGAAACCAGAATTATGAAATATCAACCAGTAATAGGACTTGAAGTGCATGTAGAGCTTAAAACTAAGTCTAAGATGTTTTGTGGTTGCAGTGCCGATTATTTCGGCACCGAACCCAATACTCATGTTTGCCCTGTTTGTCTAGGCTTACCAGGAGCCTTACCTGTGCCTAACCGCCAAGCTATTGATTGGTGTCGGATGATAGGGCTGGCCTTAAACTGTCAACTAGCCTCTTTTTCCAAATTTGATCGCAAAAATTATTTTTATCCCGATCTACCAAAAGGTTATCAAATTAGCCAATATGATATTCCTTTTTGCGACAAAGGTGAAATTATATTGAGTAGTGATAAAAAAATCGGCATTACCCGAGTCCATATGGAGGAAGACACTGCCAAGCTGATGCATCAGCTTGGAATTTCCAATTTCCACTTTCCAAAGGAAACAACTTTTCCAATTTCCAATAAAGAAAAATATTCATTAATTGATTTTAATAGAAGCGGCGTGCCTTTGGTAGAGATTGTGACCGAGCCTGACTTTGAAAATAGTCAAGAAGTTGTGGAATACCTCAAAAAATTGCAACAGATAGTTAGATATTTAGATGTTTCCAACGCCGATATGGAAAAGGGAGATATGCGTCTCGAACCTAACATTTCGGTTCGAGAAATCTCAAATCTCAAATCTCAAATCTCAAATGAATTACCAAAATACAAGGTGGAGGTGAAGAATATTAATTCATTTAGATTCGTGGAAAAGGCGATTAATTATGAAATTCAACGACAAGGTGAACTTTTGGATAAAGGCAAAACACCAATTCAAGAAACTCGAGGCTATGATGAAGTACATAATCGGACTGTTTCCCAAAGAACTAAAGAAGAGGCTCAAGATTATCGTTATTTTCCAGAACCGGATATTCCACCAATAAGAATATCAGAATCTCAAATCTCAAATCTCAAATCTCAAATTCCAGAATTGCCGACTGAAAAGAAAAATAGATTTATTAAAGATTATGGATTGCGGGAAGATCAGGCTTTTCAATTAGTTGAAACACGCAAAATCGCCGATTTTTTTGAAGAAGCAGTGAAAATAGGAAAAAAATTTGGTATTGAAGCTACTGCGATCGCCAATATTATGATTAACAAAAGAGTGGACTGGAGTAGAATGTTGCCGGCAGAATTAGTGGAAGCCATTGTTAAAAGTAAGAGGGAAGATTTACCAGCCATGGAACTAGAAAATATTATAAGTGAAATCATCAAAAAAGAGGGTTCAGCAGTAACAAATTATAAAAGGGGCAAAAGTGGTTCAATGGAATTTTTGGTCGGAAAAGTGATGGCTCAAACCAAAGGTAAAGGCAACCCCAACCAAATTCGGCAAAAAATTATTGAAAAATTAGGAGAAAAAAGTTAAAATATTAATATGGCGGATGATGAAATAACTGAATTATTAAATGGCAACATCTTGGCAGAAAAGGAAGATAATCAGTTATTTGACCGTCTTTTACTGGAAAAAGCATCAGAGCCCTATCGCAATAATTTGGCGCTTTTAATTATCGGTATTAATAGCCCTTCTGCCGAAAATATGAAGATAGCAAAGAAAATTTTAGAAGGAAATACCCGCGGAGGCTTCAGAGGCGATGTGATTGGTCAATACAACCCCGATGAATTTGCTGTCTTATTGGTGAATACTACAGCCGGTAGTGCTGAAAAATACTGGGCCAGAGTTAATTTACTTTTAGAAAATAGCCATATTATTAGCGGGGCCGGACTCGCTAAAGTTAATCCAAACGATGTAGAAGAAACAAAACGAGAAGTAGAAAATTTATTGCTTCTAGCCCGCGAAAGAGTTCAAAAGACAGGCGAAAGTCATCTTGAAACCGCAAGGAACGAAGTTTAGAATGTAGAGGATGAGCGATTTTATCCATCTTCATACTCATACCGAGTATTCTCTTCTTGATGGATTGGCAAAAATTGCGAAGTTAGTTGATCGTGTTAAAGAATATGGTATGAGGGCTTGCGCTATTACAGATCATGGCGCGATGTATGGCGCTATCCCCTTTTATTTCGCCTGCACTAACGCCGAAATTAAACCTATTATTGGAGTAGAAGCTTATATGGCCACGCGTTCGCATTTAGATAAACAGGCCGGTGTTGATGCCGATCAACACCATCTCATACTCCTGGCTAAAGACATTACCGGCTACAAAAACTTAATGAAATTAGTGACTATTGCTCATTTAGCCGGTTATTATTATAAACCTAGGCTAGATTTGGATTTATTAGAAAAACATCATGAAGGTTTAATTGTTCTATCTGGATGCCTAAACGGAGAGATCTCAAAATTGATTTTGCAGGGGGATTTGGACGGCGCAATCAAACGCGCTAAACAATTTTTGGAAATTTTTGGTCAAGATTATTACTTAGAAATCCAGCGCCACGATAAAATTGCCGATCAAGAGAAAGCGAATTATGGTTTGATTACTATTTCCCGCAAACTGGGTATTCCTTTAGTAGCCACAGCCGATACCCACTATATTGAAAAAAATGAGGCTGAAGCTCAAGATGCTCTAATTGCCATTCAAACCCAGAAAAAATTAGCCGATAAAAGCCGATTAAGCATGATTGATTCGCCTGATTTTTATGTCAAAACACCAAAAGAGATGGTCGAATTATTTACCGACTTGCCGGAAGCCATTGATAACACTGTTAAAATTTCCGAGCAGGTGAATTTAGATTTAAATACTGGCAGCTGGATTTGGCCCAATTTTCCTTTACCGCCTAAAAAGACTGCCGAAGCTTATTTACGTGATTTAATTTATGAGAGATTGCCGCTGCGATACCCTAAGGCTGATCAAAAGATCACCCAGAGAATTGAATATGAACTGGACATTATTGTTAAAAAAGGTTTTGCTACTTATTTTTTAATTGTGCAAGACTTTGTTAATTGGGCCAAACAGCAGGGTATTAAAGTCGGTCCTGGCCGAGGTTCTGTGGGCGGTTCAATCGTGGCTTACATTTTGCGGATTACCTCTATTGATCCGATGGAATTTAATTTGCCTTTTGAGCGCTTCTTAAACCCGGGGCGGCCTACCCCGCCTGATATTGATTTGGACTTTGCTGATGATCGGCGGGACGAAGTAATTAGTTATGTTACTAAAAAATATGGCGAAGATCGGGTGGCGCAAATTATTACTTTTGGCCGAATGGAAGCCAGAATGGCCGTGCGCGACGTCTCCCGCGTTTTGGGCCATCCCTATGAAACAGGAGATAGGATAGCCAAACTTATCCCACATGGTCCGCAAGGTGCCCATATGACCATTACACGGGCCATTGAAATATCAGAAGAGTTGGGCAACCTCTATAAAGAAGATAATGACGCCAAAAGAATTTTAGATCTGGCCAAACAAATAGAAGGCGTAGTCAGACACGCTTCTACTCATGCAGCAGGAGTAGTGATATCCGATCAGGAACTGGTGGAATATACACCTTTGCAGCTGGAAACTAAAGGCGAAAGAATTATTACCCAGTACGATATGTATGCCCTGGATTTAAACTCGGCTATGCAGCCAGGGCAAGCGGTGGGACTGATGAAAATGGATTTTCTGGGACTGCGTAATTTAACTATTTTGGAAAAGGCTTTAAATTTCGTTAAGGAACGCACTGGGCAAGAGATAGATTTATCGGAAATTCCCCTGAATGATAAGGCGGTTTTCAAATTGTTGGCTAGCGGAGAAACTACCGGAGTATTTCAACTGGAGTCGGCCGGCATGAGGAGACTAGCCAAACAGCTTAATCCTTCCCGATTTTCCGATATCGCCGCCATGGTCGCTCTTTACCGGCCTGGCCCTATGCAGTTTATTGATGAATTTATTTCACGAAAAAAATTAGGCAGTAAACTTTCCTATATTCACCCCAAATTGGAGCCGGTTTTAGCCGAAACCTACGGTATTATTGTTTACCAAGAACAATGTTTGCAAATTGCTCAAGTTTTAGCTGGTTATGATGCCATTGAAGCAGATAGGTTAAGGCTGGCTATTGGTAAAAAGAAAAAGGATGTCATGGCCAAAGAGAAAGATAAATTTATTAAGCGAGCGGTAGGAGAAGGCGTGGACGCAAAAATTGCACGGGAGGTTTTTGATTTAATTGAGAAATTTGCCGGCTATGGTTTTAATAAAGCTCATTCGGTAGCCTATGGCTTAATTGCTTATCAAACTGCCTGGATGAAAGCCAATTATCTGGTAGATTTTATGGCTGCACTTTTAACTGCTGAATCCGGCAATGCCGAAAAAGTTGCTTTAGGAGTAGCAGAGTGTAAACGCATGGGCATTTTAATCTTACCACCCGATATTAATTCTTCTGCTGTCGGCTTTACCATTGAAGAAAATAAGAATTCCTTTAATAATCTGGCTATTCGTTTTGGTTTTTCCGCTATTAAGAATGTCGGCAAAGCGGCGATTGAGGAAATATTTAACGTGCGCGAAAGAGTTGGTCAATTTAACTCTCTGGCTCATTTTTGTGCCGTCGTTGATAGCCAAAAGGTGAACAAAAAAGTTTTGGAAAGTTTAATTAAGGCTGGAGCGATGGATAGTTTTGGCAAACGGGCCGCCCAACTAATGGCGCTTGAGGAAATTCGCGGTAAACAGACTAAAAAAGATATCAATCAAAGTGAATTATTTGGGCAAGATGAAGCAGAAGAAATTAAAGTTGCCGCTTTGCCTGATATTCCTGAATTTAATATTGAGGAAATTTTGGCCCTTGAAAGACAGTTAATCGGTTTTTCCATTACTCCTAATCCCGTAGAGCAATTTATTATTTCAGCAGGCACCCAAGCCAGTCATAAAATATTTGAGTTATCTGAACATGATAAAGGAATAGCTGTCAGTTTAGTAGGAGTATTGAGAAATATTAGGGTAGTTTTTACTAAAAATGGAGGCCGCGAAATGGCTTTTGGTGATTTAGCTGATGATACCGGAGTAATTTCTGTGGTGGTATTTCCCAAAGTGTTTGCGGTCTCACCAATGTTATGGCGCAAAGATATTGCTTTATTCTTAAAAGGAAAAGTGGAAGAAAGAGAAGAGAATTTAAGTGTCTTAGTAGATAACGCACAAGAAATTACGGCTGAATTTGCTAATAAATCGGAGGATAAAGGGATATTAGTAGTTAAAATTCCTGCCAGGACCAGTTCCCAAATTCTTGTTAAGTTAAATCAACTTTTACAATCGCAAAAAGGAGACAAAGAGCTATTATTAGAGTTTCAAAACGGCGGTTATGAACCTAAGAGATTAAAACTGCCTTATGGTGTGGCCTGGTCCAATCAACTCCAACGTAAAATCCGCGAATTACTTAATTCTTGATTAATCTTCTCAATTCGTGCTAAAATATATCAGCTTATGGCTCTTTTTACTAAATACAACGAAATTGAATTTGGGGTCGGCGATACCATTCGGCTTCATTTAAAGTCGGCTGAAACAGGACGAAGTGAGACTATTTTTGAAGGTATAGTGATTGCTATCCGCGGCGAAGGGGAAAATAAATCGTTTACTGTTAGACGAATGGGGGTTGATAATGTCGGGATTGAGCAGATTTTCCCGCTTTCTTCTCCTTGGATTCAAAAAGTTGATGTTAAGCAAAAGGGAACCAGCGGCATTAAGCACGCTAAACTCTATTATTTAAGAGGTAGATCCAAAGCTGCTTTTGACAAAATGACTCATCGGACTGCTCGCCACAAAAAGTCATAATGCCTAATCTCGCCTTAGGAAAAGCCGGCGAAGACTACGCCTTACAACTTCTTAAAAAACAAGGTTATAAAATTATTGCTAGAAATTTCCGCTCAAAATTTGGAGAAATTGATATCGTAGCCCAACATAATAAAGAGTTAGTTTTTATTGAAGTAAAGACGCGCTGGAGTAAAAGGTTTGGGGTACCAGAAGAGGCCGTTACACTTCGCAAATTACAGCATTTAACCCGCGCCGCTGAATATTTTAAATTGCGCAATCCCCAAACTCCGGCCGTTATGCGTTTTGATGTAGTTTCCATTGAAATCAAAAATGGAATAGTAGTAGATGCACGAGTTTTGCAAAACGTGACTGGATTTTAACAAATTGTTGTGTTACTCTAATTGGAGTCATGGTTGCTGAAAGGGTAGAACAAGCAGCTTCTCCGGAAAAAGAATATCGTTATCATCAGAAAATTGTGGTTTTAGGCGGCGGAGGTGGTCAGTTTAACGTCCTTAGGGGCTTGCGTAAGCTTAACCCACCAGAATTAATTACCTCTTTGTCTACCACCCTAGATAGCGGTGGCAGTTCTGGCAGATTCAGGTCAGATTTAGGTCTTTTGCCAATGGGTGATGAAAAACAGTCATTGATAGCTTTTTTGGACGATGAACAGCAGCAAGAAGCCATTCTTTTATCAGAGGATAGATTTAATGATGTAGTAGGACCAATGAAAGGCCATGATTTCTTCAATATTTTGATTCAAAGACTGGAGCATATTCATGGCGGACGCGAGGCGGCCATTGAAGCCTTTAAGAAACTATTTAAAATCCGCGGCAATGTGATGACCTCTACCATGGAAAATCGCCATTTAATTGCTAAATGCCAAAGCGGCTTGGAATTATTAGGCGAAGAAGCTATTGACCAACGTTGGCAAAGGCCGGATTTTGACCCCAGCGATAAAATTATCCGCATTTATTTAAATGCGCCGGCGCAAGCTAATCCCAAGGCTTTGGCAGCAATTAGTCTGGCAGATAAAATTGTTTTTTCTTCCGGCAGTCTGTGGGGTAGCACCCTACCTCATTTTTTAATTAATGGTATTCCCGAAGTTATCAAAGAATATCCGCAAAAACCCCTGATTTATGTAGCTAATTTAGCCACTGAAAGAGGACAAACCGATTTTTATAAACTTTCAGACCACATAGAACGATTTGTTTACTATCTAGGCGACCCGCATCGCCTGAATTACTTAATAGTTAACGAAAATCATTTTGATCCTGATATTTTGGCAATTTATCAAAATGAAGGGCAATATCCAGTAGAACTGGATGAAGAAAGATGTCGAGAGATTTGTCCTACCATTGAAGTAATTAAGGCCAATTTAGCTGCTTATTTGCCTCGTGATCGCCTACTGCGGCATGATGCTGATAAAATAGCGGAAATTATCCTATCTTTATAATGATATACTGAAAATATGCGCATCCTCGGGATTGATCCCGGTACTGCCACCACTGGACTTGGGTTAATTGAAAGTAATGGACATGGTATCTCCATTATTAAATTTGACTGGATAGAAACTCTTAAAGGTGGCAAACCTGAACAAAGATTAAATGAAATTTATCATAAAATGAAGGAGCAGCTGAACCAGTTGCAGCCGGATGTGATCGCTATTGAACAGGTCTTTTTTGCGACTAACGTCAGGACGGCTATCGCTGTCTCTCAAGCCAAGGGGGTAATTATGCTGGCTTGTGCTCATTTGAATTTACCTTTAACCGAATTCAGCCCGATGCATATTAAAAAAGTGGTGACTGGTAATGGCCGGGCTAAAAAGGATGAGATGAAAAAGGTAGTCCGCAATTTGCTACAATATAGTGATGGAACAAGGTTACGCAGTCCTAATAAAAAGAAAACCCATTTTGATGATGTGGCAGACGCTTTAGCGATTGCGATTTGTTATGCCAAAGACGGACAATCCTCCGTTGCCTAAAGCTATGGAGGACGAAGGGAGGTGAGTAATAATCATGGCTGATATTAAAGTAGGCGAGCTAACCCATTATTATGATAAAATCGGCGTAGGAGTAGTAGAATTAAGCGGTGATTTGGCGGTGGGCGATGACATTAAATTTGTTAGAGGCGGAGAAGAACTATTTACTCAAAAAGTTGTTTCTATGCAAGCTGAACATCAAAATTTAGAAAAAGCTGAAGCCGGTCAGGCCATTGGACTTAAGATTGATCAGGAGGTAAAAGAAGGTGCCGAAGTTTTTAAAGTTTAGCAAGAAGCGAAGAGAAAAATTTGCTTTTTCCCCTTCCCCTCCGATCGCTTTGCGTGTCAATCAAATCTTAAAAGAATATCAGTTATCTTATATTAATCCTGATAGAATATTCTGTGTGGAAAGTACTGGTTCTAAATCACGGGCATATGCCAGATGTTGGGGTTTATCACGAATTTGGCAAGATGCTTTGGGAGTAAAAGCCGCTTATATTTTGGAAGTGACCCATCAGTTTTTTAAGTTAAACGGGCGACAGCAAGATGAAGTGCTAATTCACGAATTAGCGCACATTCCTAAAAACTTTTCCGGGGCTTTAGTAGGACATTATGGAATTGAAAAAAGGATGAGAGAGATGGCTAAAAGAATAAATACCAATGTCAAATAAGCAAAGCTTGGCCCTTCGGGCTAATGCCAATAAATACCAATTATGATAATTGTGCTACATGGGGAGAACCAAATAGCTTCTCGTCAACGTTTTAATCAATTAAAAGAGCAGTTTACGCAAAAAAAATGGCAAATTACCCAACTTGATGGTAAAAATACTGATTTTAATCAATTAAAACTAGCTGCTATCTCTCAATCATTACTGGGAAATGACACGGTGGTATTTATAGAGGGCTATTGGACTAAAAAAATTAAGCAAAAAAGGCTAGAAATAGATCTCGCGGGCGAAATTATCTTTTGGGAAGGTAAAGAATTACCTAAAACCTTATTAAATAGCCTTCCAAAAAAGTGGAGGGTAGAAGATTTTCCTCTACCTAAACTAGTTTTTAAATTTTTAGAATCATTAAATCCGCAAAAACCAGAAATATCTTTAAAAATTCTGGATCAATTATTAATTACCGAAGCTGCCGAAATGGTACTACCATTATTAGCTTGGCATATCCGCCAATTAATTTGGGCAAGTTCCAGCCCACAAACATTTAATCTGCCACCATGGCGGAAGAATAAATTACTTTTCCAGGCTAAAAATTTTCAAATAGAACAACTGGAAACTCTGCATCAAAGTTTATTAAAGTTAGATCGAAACTCAAAGACCGGCGCCAGTGTTTTACCTCTTAAACCCATACTTGAACTTGCCTTACTTAATGTTTAATATTGAATATATTAATGACAAATATTTCTCCGACTATTTTTAAAGGCTACGATATTCGCGCTATTTATCCTGACGAATTAAACGAAGAAAATATTGTTCCTATTATCCACGCTATTTATAAATTTCTTAAGACGTCGGATATTGTGGTGGGAACTGATATGAGAATTTCCTCAACCATTCTAACCAAAGTGGCCATTGAAACTTTAGTTGGTTTGGGGGCTCGGGTGGTTGATATCGGTATAGTGTCTACTCCGACTTTTTATTTTGCCGTTCATTATTATAAGCATGCGGCCGGTATCCAAATTACTGCCTCACATAATCCTAAAGAATATAACGGCATCAAGATCGTTAAAAATAGTCCAAATGGACTTATTAAAATAGGTAAACCTACTGGCCTGGAAGAAATTAAAACAATAACCCTACAAGGAGAAACCCTGGAGCCTCAACCTGGTGGGACAGTCATTAAAAAAGAAGGAATTTTGTTAGATGAGGTAGAAAATGCCTTAAAAATTGCTGGCAACCCTCAAATAAAAAAGTTTAGAATTGTGGCCGATGCCGCCAATGCCATGGGCTCGCAATATATTGAAGCTCTCTTTAGTAAAGTTCCAGTAGATTTAATAAAAATGAATTTTGAATTAGATGGTACTTTTCCAGTCCATCAACCAGATCCCCTACAAAAAGAAACCTTAGTAGATTTACAAAAGCGAGTCATAGCCGAAGGAGCTGATTTAGGTTTAGCACCTGATGGAGATGGAGATCGCTTGTTTTTTATTGACGAAAAAGGAGAAATTGTGCCGCCTACAGCCATTACTGCCATAGTAGCTCATGACTTATTAAAAACTCATCCAGGAGAATCGTTTTTAGTGGATATTCGCTACATTCTCACCCCTAAGAAAATTATTGAAGAAAATGGCGGAAAAATAGGAATTACTAAAGTGGGACATGCTTATATTACGGAAGATATGAGTAAAACCAATGCTATTTTTGCCGGAGAATCGTCGGGTCACTATTACTTTAAAGAAACCGGTAATGCTGAATCGCAAATGCCGGTGATTTTAACAATTTTGAAAGTTTTAGCTGAAAGTGGTAAATCATTTTCTCAAATTGTCGCAGATTATAGAAGGAGTTTTGAATCCGGAGAAGTTAATTTTAAGGTGGAAAATGCCAGTGAAATTTTAGAAATGGTTAAAAATAAATATCAGGATGGTCAATTAGATGAGTTAGATGGGGTAGCTATAAATTATCCAGGCTGGCGGCTCTCCTTACGGACTTCTAATACCGAACCATTGATGCGCTTAAACGTTGAAGCATATAATAAAGAAGTTTTAGATCAGCATTTCCCAGAGATAGTAGAGTTAATTAAACAAAATGGTAAATAATTTTTCTACAATTGCCTATGCTAAAAAAATTGATAAGCCTTGGGGATATGAACTGATACTTTCTTCCTCAGACAGTCCCATTACCAGTAAAATCCTCCATTTAAATTCCGGTGCCAGATTTAGTTTGCAATATCATGATCAAAAAGAAGAGGTACTTACTTTAGTCAAGGGCGAGGCGATAATTTATCTGGAAGATGAGAATGGAACTTTACAAGAGCTGCCTATGGAGTTGGAAAAAGGATATTTCGTCAAAGCTATGCAAAAACATAGGTGTAAAGGTATCACTGATTGCGATATTTTAGAATCATCAACTCCCGAAACTGGCACCACTTATCGTCTAGAAGACGACTATAACCGCCCCGACGAAACCGAAGAGCTGCGAAAATCACAAAGAACCCCTTAATTTATGAGTGACCTGACCCAGGCCGAAGTCATTAAAGAACAAATAGCCAAAACCCTTAAAGAGCTTTCCACACCTAAAAAACCTTTACAAAGATCTCGTATTTGGCAAGATCCTCAAGGTTTTCAATATCTGGCAGTTTGGCAAAATGCGGCTTTGCTACGAGTTTTAGTCCGCAAATTTACCGCGACGCTACCCTTTTCTGAAAGACGCCTAAAAGCGCAGCTTGACGATGCGGCCAGAAGTCAGAAAAGAAATATTGAAGAAGGCTGGAAAAGATCCACTACTTCTGAATATTTAAATTTTTTAGGCTATGCCCAAGGGTCGTTGGAAGAAGTTAAGGGTGATTTAAGAGATGCTAAAACAGATGGATTTTTGAAATCCATAGCTGGATCTTCGCTTTTAAGTTTGGGAATAAATTTAAGGGAACTTAAGGGTCCAAATCAGATTAAGGGTGAACCAACAGATCCAAGCCACCCTTATCATCAACCCTTATCCACCCTTAATGGTCATACCCTTACCTACGAAATCTTTATGGAATTAATCAATAAAACAGATTATCTTTTACGTTTACTAGTCCAGTCTTTGGAGAAAAAGTTAAGGAAAGATCAAAAGGGCTATCGAATAGAGCAGGAAAGAATTAAAGAAAAATTCAGGCCTTAAATTAATAACTTGACAAGGAAAATAAGTGCTATAGTGAATTAGTGAGAAATCAAAAGGGCCTGGCTCCAATTTTAATTTTACTTCTAATAGTTCTAGCTGTAGGTGGAGCTTATTGGTTTTCTAAACAACCTGCAATAAATCACCAAGAGCATGAAAAACTGACATATGAAGAAGCAGAAAAATTTATTGTTAATTGTAAAGTTTACTCCATTGGACAATCACATGTGGGTATAACAGAAGGATACTTCAGCTTAGGAGTAAAAGATGTAGATGGCAAGGATTATAAATTTTTCAAAGTTGATAAGGACTATCGATCTCAAATTTATAAAAAGATTAGTGAAGTTACATTATCCGGCAAATGTCCTAAAGTAGATGTCTGGATAGAGTAATAACTTACATATAACAACCTCCACTTGTAAATTCAGCTAAATTTAATCAAAATAGAAGTAATGCCGACTGCTCCTAAGTTAATTGTTGATTTTAAAGAGGTTGATAAAGAGGATATTCCGTTAGTTGGCGGTAAAGGGGCGAATTTAGGGGAGATAGCCAGTCACGGTTTCCCTGTCCCACCCGGATTTATCCTCACCACTCATTCTTACGAAGCATTTCTAGAAGAAAATAATCTTAAAACACGTTTGGCTGAAATTTTAAAGCATGTTGATACGGATAAACCCACCTCTTTACAGGATGCTTCCTACAAAATCACATCCCTTTTTAAAAAATCCAAATTTCCAGACAGTGTAGCCCGCGAAACTATTGTTAGATATCGGAAGTTAAGCGGCCTCTTAAAAAAAGCCCAAGTAGCTGTTCGTTCCTCGGCAACCGCTGAAGATTTACCTAAGGCCTCCTTTGCCGGCCAGCAAGCCACCTTTTTAAATATTAAAGGTGAGCCTAATTTATTTGAAGCTATCCGCGACTGCTGGACTTCTCTTTTTACTCCGAGGGCGATTTTTTATCGTCATCAAAACAAAATTAGCGAAAGTAAAGTCAAAATTGCGGTAGTAGTGCAACAAATGGTGGAATCGGAAATTTCCGGGGTGGCTTTTACTGTTGATCCAATTACGCATGAAAAAAATGTCTTATTAATTGAGGCGATATGGGGACTAGGGGAAATGATTG
This sequence comes from Candidatus Microgenomates bacterium, assembly GCA_016204995.1. Classification (GTDB taxonomy): domain Bacteria; phylum Patescibacteriota; class Microgenomatia; order UBA8517; family JACQJR01; genus JACQJR01. The sequence continues at coordinate 40,455 of JACQJR010000001.1, read as the reverse complement.
TCCAGGGAGAAGTGGTACCTGACCGCTACCGGGTCAACCACAATACTCTCGCAGTTATTTCCCAGGAAAAAGCAGTCCAGGAAGTAGAGTTAGCCAAAGTAGAAAATGTCACCCGCGAAGGAAAAGTCCCAAGCAATAAACAAAAAAGACAAAAGTTAAATGAAAAACAAATTAGAGAACTATCGCGAATTCTAATTAGTATTCATAAGCATTATTACTTTCCGCAGGATATTGAATGGGCTTATGCCAAAAAGAAGTTTTATATTGTCCAGACTAGACCGATAACGACATTAGTAAATGGTAATGAGGGGTTAGAGGTTAGTAAAAAGCAGTCCATACTAAGCTCTAAGCTCATTCTTAGGGGTATTAGTGCCAGTCCTGGAATTGCTACGGGTCGCGTAGTAAAAGTTAAATCGCCCAAGGAAATTGATAAAGTGCAAAAGGGTGATATTTTAGTGGCTGTCATGACTTCACCGGATTATGTGCCGGCTATGCGCAAAGTGGCCGGCATTGTGACTGATAGCGGCGGTCAAACCTCGCACGCCGCCATTGTCTCGCGCGAACTAGGCGTACCTTGCGTGGTGGGAACTAAAAATGCTACCGCCTTTTTAACAAATGGGGCGATTATCACTATTGATGGAGCCAAAGGTTTAGTTTATAAGGGCGGTTATCAAAATACTAGTTCATCTAAAATTCTAACAGCCCAAGAGCCTAACAGCCTAGGAGCCCATTTAAAAACAGCAACTAAGGTGTATGTTAATTTGGCCGAACCGGAAAAAGCCAAAGAGATTGCCAGCCGTAATGTAGACGGAGTAGGACTTTTGCGAGCTGAATTTATGATGGCTAATATTGGCGTTCATCCGAAAAAAGTCATCGCTGATAAAAAGCAAAAAGAATTTATTGGCAAACTGACAGATGAACTAAAAATATTTTGCGACGCATTTTATCCCAGGCCGGTTGTTTATCGGACGACAGATTTTAAAACTAATGAATACCGTAATTTAAAAGGCGGGGAAAGATATGAGCCGCAGGAGCCTAACCCCTTGCTTGGTTTTCGGGGAGCTTTCAGATATGTCAGCGATCCAGCTTCTTTTAAACTGGAACTGGCAGCTATTAAAAAAGTTCGCGAAGAGGGTTTAAATAATCTCTGGTTAATGATTCCCTTTGTCCGTTCGCCACAAGAACTATCTGAAGTTAAAAAAATTGTGGTTAGTGCTGGTCTTTCTAGAAGTCCTACTTTCAAATTATGGATGATGGTAGAACTGCCGGTAAATGTCATCCAACTTCCTGATTTTATTAAAATAGGAATTGATGGAGTGTCTATTGGCTCAAATGACCTGACGATGGCTCTAATTGGTACAGACCGGGATAATGAAACTGTGGCGGCTGATTTTAATGAACAAAGTCCCGTAGTGTTATGGGCTCTTGAACACACCATTAAAATTTGCCATAAATTTAAGGTAACTTCCTCAATCTGCGGCCAGGCTCCATCTGTCTATGACACAATGGTCGCAAATTTAGTAGAATGGGGAATAACCAGTATTTCAGTTAACCCCGATAGTATTGAACGAGTGAGAAATGTTATACATAATAGTGAAAGAAAAATAGCCAAAGGTGGCAATTAGGCTGTTAGGTATTTAGGCTCCTAGGTAACCCAAGAGCCAAATAGCCCAAAAGCCAAAAAACCTAACCAATGCCCAAAATTACTCATGTCTGGTCCAGGGAAATTTTAGACAGCCGGGGAATCCCCACCATGGAAACTGCCCTGCAGCTTGACGATGGCAATTCAGCCGTTGCCTCTGTCCCTTCTGGTGCCTCCACCGGCAGTTTTGAAGCCCACGAATTGCGCGACGGGGATGTTAAAAGATATCTGGGCAAAGGAGTTCTTAAAGCTGTCGCTAACGTTACCACTGTCATTGGCCCTAAAATTGTCGGCCTAGAGGTTGCCAATCAGACCGCCTTGGATAAAACCTTAATTGATCTGGATGGCACCGCTAATAAAGAAAAGTTAGGGGCAAACGCTATTTTATCTGTTTCTCTAGCTGTTTTGCGGGCAGCTTCGTCCAGTCAGCGTTATCCGTTGTATGCTTGGGTGGCGGCGCTGGCACAGCAATTTGGTATTCCTCCAGTCAGACTAAAAGTTCCCACGCCGATTTTCAATATGATTAACGGTGGCCTGCATGGAGCAGGCAACCTGGATTTCCAGGAATTTTTCATCATCCCAAGTTCGGCGGTAATATACTCGCGCGCCCTGCAAATCGGCGCGGAAATTTACCATAAAATTAAGGACTCCCTGGCCCGCCGCGGCGCCATTCATTCGGTGGGAGACGAAGGCGGCTATGCCCCCAATTTATTTACCAATTTAGATGCTTTGTCAATTTTAGTGGAAGCCAGTCGCGAAAGCGGCTTTAACGTCGGCAATGATCTATTTTTAGGCTTGGATGTAGCCGCCAATAATTTTTATCGGGATGGTAAATATTCTATCCGCGATCGCTCTGCGCCTCTAGATAGAGATAGTTTCCTGACTTTCTATAATAACCTTAATGATCAATACCATCTGGCCATTATGGAAGATCCTTTATTTGAAGATGATTGGGAAGGATGGAGCCGTATCACCGCGAATTTTGCCGGCAAAGCCTTAATAGTGGGCGACGATCTATTGGTTACCAATCCTGCCAGAGTAGAGCGGGGAATCAAGGAAAAGGCCGCCAATGCTATTTTAGTTAAACCTAATCAGATCGGTACTGTCAGCGAAACTTTGCAGGTAATTAAAATGTCCCGCGAAGCGGGATGGAAAATAATTGTTTCCCATAGAAGCGGTGAGACCAATGACACCTCAATTGCCGATTTCGCCGTTGGCATAGGGGCTGACTATGTCAAATTTGGCGCACCAGCTCGCGGCGAAAGAGTAGCTAAATATAATCGACTGCTGGCTATTGAAACAGAGCTGGCGGCCAAAAAATGAGTAAAATTACCGATTTGGTAGTTTTAGTGGTCATGGACGGCTGGGGTCTAGCACCGGCCGGACCAGGTAATGCTGTAACGAACGCCTATACTCCCAATTTACAAAAGTTTATGGCCGCCTATCCCCATACTATTTTGTCGGCTTCCGGCGAATCTGTTGGCTTAAGTCGGGGAGAACCAGGCAATACGGAAACCGGCCATCTTAATTTGGGAGCCGGCCGCATTGTTTATCAAGATTTGCCCAGAATTAATTTAAGCATTGCCGACGGCAGTTTTTTTAAAAATCCTATCTTTTTACAGGCCATCGCTCATTGCCGAACCAATAATTCTAATTTACATTTAATGGGTCTGATTGGGGCCGGCGGGATACATGCCAATAACGAACATTTATTTGCTCTAATTCGTCTTTGCCGAGAGCAAAAATTTGAGCGAGTTTTTCTCCATCTCTTCACTGACGGCCGGGACTCGCCGCCCACTTCTACCGCTGCCTATCTGGCCCATTTGGACAATGTCATTAAAAGAGAAAAAATAGGCACTATTGCCACCATCATGGGCCGGTATTGGGGGATGGATCGGGATTTGCGCTGGGACAGAACTGAAAAAGCTTACCGAGCACTCACTGCCGGCCTGGGGAAAAAAGTTAACAACCCCCAAGAGGCTATTGAACAGGCTTATCAAGCTGGTCAGACCGACGAATTTATTGAACCGTCGGTGGTAATAGATGAACAAGGTGTGCCGCGCGGAAAAATCTGTGATAACGATGCCGTAATTTTTTATAATTTCCGAATTGACCGACCCCGTCAGCTCACCCGGGCTTTTGTGTTGCCAGATTTTGAAAAACAGCAAGTAAATTGGGATTTTGACCCCTACATGACTAAGTATTATCAAAAGCACAACATTAAAATAGATGAGCGAAAAGTTTTTCATCGAGGCGAGCCTCTGGCTAATTTATTTTTTGCGACCATGACTCAATATGAAAAAAATTTGCCGATCCATGTCGCCTATCCGCCCGAAATAGTGGATCTGCCCTTAGGCCGGATTTTATCGGAGGCTGGTCTGCGTCAGCTGCGGGCGGCCGAATCGGAAAAAGAACGATTTGTCGGTTTTTATTTTAATGGCCAACAAGAGGCATCATTTCCCGGCGAAGACAGACTGACTATTCCTTCGCCGGCTGTTGCCACTTATAACTTAAAACCGGATATGTCGGCCAAGGAATTAACCGAGGCGGTGATTAATAAATTGCGGGAAAACTCCAGTGAATATGGCTTTGTCTTGGTTAATTATGCTAATGCTGACATGGTGGGCCATACCGGAGATCTAGCAGCTACCATGGAAGCTTGTACGGCGGTTGACGCCTGCGTCGGCCGATTAACAGAAGCCGCAACAGACTTAAATGGAGTAATAGTTATTACCGCTGATCACGGCAACGCCGAAGTAAAATTAAATGCCCAAACCGGCGGTAAAAGCACCGAACATACCGCTAATCCCGTCCCGCTAATGATAGTTGGTCCGCCCTTTTTAGGTAAACCGCAAAATTTAGCCAGCGGCATTTTGGCGGACGTCGCACCTACCATTCTTTATCTTTTAGGCATCGCGCAACCTTCTGTGATGACTGGCCGTAATTTATTATCCATATGAAAAAATTGAAAACATTTTTGCAGAAAATTGGTCCGGGGGTCATCACTGGAGCTTCCGATGATGACCCTTCGGGGATTGTGATCTATGCTCAAACCGGAGCGGCCGCCGGCACAAATCTGGCCTGGACTGCTCCCTTCACTTTTCCTTTTATGGTGGCAATTCAGGAAATGTGCGCCAGAATTGGTCTGGTGACCGGCCGAGGCTTAATTGGCACCATGAAAAGTCACTATCCACCCGTCTTTTTAATTTCAATCTCTTTACTGGTAGTTATTGCTAATACTATTAATATCGGGTCTGATATTGCCGGCATGGCAGCCGCAGTCCATTTGTTCTTACCGATTAACCCCTTACTCATCGCTCTGGTTTTTTCCTTAGTCATAATTATTTTTATGATTTATTTTCCCTACCGGGTGTTGGCGGCTATTTTTAAATGGTTGACCCTAGCCCTTTTTGCCTATATCGCCACAGCCTTGTTAGTAGTTGATGACTGGCAAACTATTTTTCTGAATACCATTTTGCCGCATATATCTTTAGATCGCGAGCAGCTCCTATTGATAGTGGCAATTTTGGGCACTACCATTTCTCCCTATCTTTTTTTCTGGCAAGCCTCCGAAGAAGCCGAGGAAAAGCGTTTGAACAGCCATATTCACAAAATTGTTACCAAAAACGAATTAAAAAATATGCGGGAAGATGTCACCTGGGGAATGTTTTTCTCTAATTTGGTGATGTTTTTTATTATTATCACCAATGCCCAAACCCTGCCCAGACTAGGCATTACTAATATTGCTACTCCCGACCAAGCTGCTGGAGCTCTGGCACCTCTCGCCGGCCAATTTGCTACCCTCCTTTTTACGATAGGGATAATCGGCACAGGGATGCTGGCTATTCCGGTTTTGGCTGGTTCGGCTGCCTATGCTGTCTCCGAAGTTTTTGGCTGGCGGCAAGGGTTAAACTTATCCTGGTCACGAGCTCATTCTTTTTATAGCATTATTATTGTCGCTACCCTTTTCGGATTTTTGTTAACGGCTTTGGGGCCGGTTTTAGGGATTACTCCTTTTAAGGCTCTCTTTTTGATAGGAATAATTTATGGAATATTATCACCCATTCTAATTGTCGCCATTTTACACATTGCCAATAACAGAAAAATTTTAGGCGATAAAGTGAATGGTTTTTGGAGCAATATCTTGGGAGCGATGACTTTTGTGTTAATGACAGCGGCGGTAGTGGCGATTTTTGTGCTGTAAATTACTGGTAGCGGCGAATTAACCCAACGACTCTTCCTTGAATTTTGACGTTCTTGGCAAAGATGGGAGACATGCGGGTGTTGGCCGGTTCCAGTCTGATCCGAGTTGCTTCCTTGTAATATCTTTTGAGAGTAGCCATACCATTATCTAGTAAAGCAACGACGATATCGCCGTTATTGGCCATTTCCTGTTGTTCCACCACTACAAAATCGCCATCGTTAATGCCATCGCCTATCATTGATTCTCCGCGAACTTGCAGAACAAAGGCTCGTTTGTTACCGGCAAATAGCCAGGGAGCCACCCCGACAGTGGCATTGGGATCGGTATAGGGTTCAATGGGAGCTCCGGCGGCAATAAAACCTAAAATTGGCAAAGCCGCAATTTGGGCTTTGCCATCAGGCACGTCGGCCAAAAGTTCAATTCCGCGCGCCCGCCCGACTGTCTTTTTAATTAAACCCTTATCCTGTAGAGCCTCCAGGTGTTCATGAACTGTGGCTAAAGAGGAAACTCCGATAGCCTCTCCAATTTGAGCTAAAGTGGGGGAAAAGCCATTAGCGCGAATATATTGCTGTAAAAATCCAAGGATTTGTTCTTGTCTCCGGTATAAGGTGACAGGCATACTAACTTTTTACTAATAAAACCCAAACTTGTCAACTATAACTTTGTATATAAAAATAAGACAAAATTAGCGGTTGGCGGCCACACTTTGCAGATAGTCTTTTAACAAAATTTGATCATTTTTTACCAGAGCCACTACAATTCCAAGACCAGCTCTAAGGCTTTGATTAAGCGTAGACTTATCCGCCTTCATGCCACCCTTTTCTGCCAGCAATAAAAGTAATTCTTTAAACTGTGATTTACGATGCAAATCATACATTTGCTCGGCAGTCACTCCAACGTCTTTTAAGACGTCAGACAGTCTCAGGGCCGTTTCTGTAATATCATATCCCGAATATTTATAACTACTAAAGGCTGACCCGAATATTTTGTGATTGGAACTGATGGACATTAATTCCACCGCCGCTTCATCAAAGATGTCATACTCAACTATGAAGTAGTCATAACCTTCTTTGTCTTTAGCCGTCAATCTAAAACCCTCAACCTGTTTATTTTGCAGTTGATTTTGGGGATCAACTATCCTAAAAAGCACGTCATCCTGCTTAGGAATCAATATCAAATGATTAAATTCGTGAAGTAAAATGGTTCTTAAAGCTTTCAGCGTATTCCAGCCATGAGGAAAAGGACTAGTGGGATCTCTAAACATTTCCTGCTTTAAAAAGGCTGAATCAAAATTGATAAAAATATGTCCTTGAGAGGTCATGGCTACCTCATTTTTAATAACTTCTTTAATTTCTTCCTTGGACATCTGGGAAGAATTTTGTTTAAATTGCTGTAAGGCGATTCTGCTATATTCCTCTGCCCCTATCCACACGATTGGCTCAAGCAGCTTCATGCTAGGAAAATCTGCCTGGTGTTCTTGGACAAATATTTCCGCGATTAATTCGGTATATTGATTTCTAATATTCCGTTCGTAGACGCTTTTACCAGACAAGTCTTCCAGTACAAATTGCTCCTCCAGGAATAAAGCTCTATTAATTAATTGATCAAGGGGCACTTTTCTATCTACGGCCATGTTAGGAGTGTAAATTCTGCCTTCGCTGCGATTCCAACCACCTATGGCGGCGGCTAAAGCCATAGTAGCCGCTTGTTTTAAAAATAGCCTACGGCTTTGCCCAAAGAGGGATAACTGTTGGTTTTCTGGACGCATAAGCACATATTTTACCATTTTTAGCTTTGTTAAACAAGTTTCCTAATGATATAATTAAGATTTGCCATGAGTGCATTTAAATTAAAATCAGCTTTTAAACCTACTGGAGACCAGCCGCAAGCAATTAAAAAATTAGTGGAGAGTTTAGAGAAGGGCGTTTCAGATCAGGTGTTATTAGGTGTCACTGGCAGTGGCAAGACTTTTACCATGGCCAATGTGATTGAACAAGTCCAACGGCCAACTTTAGTAATTTCTCATAATAAAACACTGGCGGCCCAACTTTACCAGGAATTTCGGGACTTTTTCCCGGAAAATGCCGTTTCCTACTTCGTCTCTTATTACGATTATTACCAGCCGGAGTCGTATATTCCTCAAACAGACACTTATATTGAAAAAGAAACTGATATTAATGATGAACTAGACCGGCTGCGTCTAGCCGCTACCACCAATTTATTAACTAGGAAGGATACTATTATCGTCGCTTCAGTCTCCTGTATTTACAATTTAGGCTCGCCGGTAGAATACGGCCGCAATATTTTAGAACTTGCCGAGAGATTGTCTATTTCACGCGAAACGATTATTGAACGTTTAATTCAGTTGCAATATGTCAGGAGCGAATTTGGTTTTCATCGCGGCACCTTCAGAGTCCGCGGAGACACCATTGATATTTTTCCAGCTTATGAAGAAACCGCTACTCGCGTGATTTTCGGACCAAAAAAGATTGAGAAGATTATCAAAATCCACCCATTAACCGGCCAAATCCTTCCATCTTCCATCATCTATCCTCCACCTTCGGTCACAGTTCCACCACCAGGCTCATTTAACTCTGTCGTTATCTACCCTGCCAAGCATTATATTGCCGATATTACTTCGGTAGGTGACGCCTTTAATCAAATCAGAGAAGATTTGACTAAACAAATTCAAAAATTAACAGCTGCAGGCAAGGATTTAGAAGCTCATCGTCTAAAGCAAAGAGTCACCTATGATCTGGAAATGATTGAACAGGTGGGTTATGTTAACGGTATTGAAAATTATTCCCGTTATTTTGACGGGCGTTCGCCGGGTGAAGCTCCTTATTCATTATTGGAATATTTCTTAAAGCCTTATAATAAAAACTGGCTGGTAATTATTGATGAGTCGCATATGACTATTCCCCAAATTCGCGGCATGTATAATGGTGACCACAGCCGCAAGAAAACGCTGGTGGAATATGGTTTCAGATTACCGGCAGCCCTGGATAATCGACCTCTTCGTTTTGACGAATTTCTAACCAGACTACCGCAAGTAATTTATACTTCAGCCACGCCGGCCCTTTGGGAACTGGAAAGAGCTTCTGCCACAGGCGTGGTAGAGCAACTAATTCGGCCTACCGGCTTAATTGATCCTGCGATTAGCGTGCGGCCCACTGCCGGGCAAGTAGGGGACTTAATTGGTGAAATTAATAAACGCGTAACTAAAAAAGAAAGGGTCTTAGTAACTACTTTAACCAAGCGGATGGCTGAAGATTTAGCAACTTATCTGGCAGATCAAAAAATTAAGGTTCACTACCTTCACTCTGAAGTGAAAACCTTAGATCGGACGGATATTTTAGATGATTTAAGAGCCGGAAATTATGACGTCATTGTGGGGATTAATTTACTGCGCGAAGGTTTGGATTTGCCGGAAGTGTCGCTAGTCGCTATTTTAGATGCCGATAAAGAAGGATTTTTACGCTCGGAAACTTCACTGGTCCAAACCATGGGCCGGGCCGCCCGCCATATTTCAGGCCTTGTGATTATGTATGCCGATCACATTACTGGTTCTATGCAAAGAGCTATTGATGAGGTAGAAAGACGCAGAAAGATTCAGTTAGAATATAACAAAAGGCATCATATTATTCCTCAAAGTATCAAAAAACCTATTCGGGAAAAATTAACCGACCGCCTAGAAAAAAGCTGGGTGGAAACAGAAATGAGACCTATTTTATCCGAATTTGGCAATTTAAATATAGAAGAATTAACACCCTATGACCGGAAGAAAGTGGTCAAAAGACTGGAAAAAGAAATGAGAGAAGCAGCTAGTCTTTTGGAATTCGAGGTTGCCGCCCAAATTCGTGACAAAATCCGCCAAATTAAAGCAATTTCCTAACGTGTCAACGTAACCCACCTTCGGGCCTTCGGCTCTGAGGACTTCGGCGGTGAGCTCAGTAGAACCGCTCATGCTCGAAGAGGTGTAATCGGAAGTTTTTTTAGGGCAGTTTGTGGGGTAATTTGTCTTTTATTTGTTCATAGCCTGCTGGCGTAGAGACTAACTCTACCTGAACTCTAAACTCTCCTACGTCTTTAGGATTAAGTTTAACAGCATCTAATAAAGCTTCGGCTGAAGCAGGTGTTAAATCAACAATGACGTTTTTAAAGTATGGTTCTTTGTGTAATTCATCCGGCGGATATTTAATTAAACGATCCGGGCCACGGTCTAAAACTTGACAATAAATAGCAGGTTTTTTGTCAATAGTGCGGCCAGGAATACCAATTAAAGTTACTTTTACTACTGATCCAATTGGTGCCATCCAATAAGCACACCCCATTTGATTGGGATCAAAATTATGTCCGCTGGAGGCTTTTTCATTTAAAGACTCTTTTTCTTTATCCCAACCATAAGTATGAGCTAACCCTTCTAATTTTGGCGCTAAATTATCCAGTTCTCCTTTAAAATAATATTTGCCTTCTAATTCCAAATCCGCATATCTTTGGGATAAATAATTAAAATCATTAATGACATAGGGATTTTCAATGACATTTGGCTTAACTTCACCGAGTTTTGAGGGATAAGCAATATTTAAAACCTGACCAGGTTTAAGTAAAGAAGGATTATCTAATTTATTTGACTCCAGAATCATGCCAGGTGTGGTGAAATAAATTTCGGCGATTCTAGTCAGAGTATCACCCGGCTGCACTACATAATTATCTCTTAAAAATTCATTCTGTAGATTAGGCGGTGCTTTCGGCCACTTCTGTATTTCCATTGATTGAGTAACTGTTGATAGATTGATATTTGAAGGTAAAGAAACAGTATCGGTCGGATTAAATTTTTGAGCCATTAGGGCAATGGCTACTAAACCCAGAGTAGTAATGTGTGCTCCCACCCGCTCGGTAGTTGAAGACGCATCTTCCATACATCCAGTTTAACATGACGACATTTTGGTGTATACTTTACGACTGCACTATGAATGAAAAACTTATTATTAAAGGTGCCAGACAACATAACTTAAAAAATGTAAACCTGGAACTACCAAAAAATAAATTAATTGTTTTTACAGGAGTATCTGGGTCAGGTAAATCATCACTCGCTTTTGACACTATTTATGCTGAAGGACAAAGGCGCTATGTAGAAAGCCTTTCTCCTTACGCCAGACAATTTTTAGGAGTAGCAGATAAACCAGACGTTGATACTATTGAAGGTCTATCACCCGCTATTTCAATTGATCAAAAGACCACTTCTCATAATCCACGCTCCACCGTCGGTACTGTCACGGAAATTTATGACTATTTAAGACTGTTGTTTGCCAGGATTGGTCATCCCCATTGTCCTTTATGCGGCCGGGAAATTGCCCAGCAATCTCTTGATCAAATTATAGAAGGAGCATTTCAATTAATTAAACGGCAATTAATCGGCGAAAAAATAGTCAGATTAATGGTTTTATCGCCGGTAATTCGCGATAGACGGGGAGAGTTCACTCAAACATTTGAAAATTTGCGAGCTAAAGGATATAGATATGTACGGATTGATCAACAAATATATGGTTTAAACGAGGATTTTGTCTTATTAAAAAATAATAAACATATAATTGATGCGGTGATAGACAGATTAACCTTTGAGAAAAAACAATTAAAAGATGAAGCGGCCGTGGCCAACATTAAATCCCGACTCTCACAAAGCATTGAACAAGCCTTAAATTTAGCAGATGGCCTGGTAATTATTTCCCACGTTTTGGACAGTTCTTTTGACTTTCCGGAAAAACCTAAAAAAATGGAGGACAATTTGTTTTCAGAAAAATTCTCTTGTCCCATAGATAATATCCAATTGCCAGAAATTGAACCTAGAACTTTTTCATTTAATTCTCCCCAGGGGGCCTGTTCTAAATGTCATGGTCTGGGAGTCATCTTAACAGTTAATCCGGATTTAATTTTTAATGATGCTTTATCCATTGAACAAGGCGGCATTTTACCTTTTGGCCGTAGTTTTGCCCAAGATACTTGGTATGCCAAATTAGTTAAAACAGTGAGCGCGGAAAACAACATTAACATTTCTAAACCAATAGGAGCTCTTACAGAATCACAAAAAAAGATTTTATTGTTTGGTACTGGAGAGCAAGAATATGAAGTAGTCGGTAAAAATCGTTTTGGCCGAACTACTACTATCCACGAAACATTTAGTGGTATCGTTACAGAACTGGAAAACAAATATAAAGAAATTCAGTCGGAATGGGCCAGATGGGAGTTAGATAGATTCATGCAGGAAATCACTTGCGCAGAATGCGGCGGTGCTCGGCTTAAAAAAGAAAGTTTAGGTATTACTGTTAACCAAAAATCAATTTCCGAAGTTTGTTCATTATCAATTACTGATGTTTCATTATGGATAGAAAATCTGGCCAAAGACAATATCTTAAGTAATCGCGAACAACAAATCGGCGATTTAATTTTAAAAGAAATTAAAATTCGTCTGTCATTTTTAATTTCCGTCGGACTGGATTATTTAACACTGGCCAGGACTGCTACTACTTTATCGTCCGGTGAGTCGCAAAGAATTCGTTTGGCTTCCCAAATTGGCTCGGGTCTGACCGGAGTATTGTATGTTTTGGATGAACCAACTATTGGTTTACACCCTAGAGACAATTTTCAATTAATTAAAACCCTCGCCAGATTACGCGATGTCGGCAATACTGTGATTGTAGTAGAACACGATCGAGAAATGATGGAGCATGCAGATTTAATTATTGATATCGGACCGGGAGCCGGCAAAAACGGCGGTCACATTATAGCAAGCGGCACTCCTTCTCAAATTAAGAAAAATCCTAAATCAATCACCGGCCAATATTTATCTGGCAAAAAACAAATTCAAGTTACTAAACCCAATGGCCTAACGCCCCAACAGCCTAACAACCTAATTATTACTGGTTGTTCACAATATAGTTTAAAAAACATTGACGTAGAATTCCCTTTGGGGAAATTTATTTGCGTCACCGGCGTTTCCGGTACCGGTAAATCCACTTTGGTGGTGGAAACTTTATATCATGCTTTAATGAAGCATTTTTATCCTTATCATAGTGAAACCCCTGGTCATTTTAAGGAACTAAAAGGGGTGGAAAATATTGATAAGGTCATTTTAATTGACCAATCGCCAATTGGCCGAACTCCCAGGTCTAATCCGGCCACTTACGTTGGACTATTCACCCCGATTAGACAATTATTTGCCTCAACTCCCACAGCCAAGGGTAAGGGATTTGGGCCTGGCAGATTTTCTTTTAATGTCAAAGGCGGCCGTTGCGAAGCCTGCGAAGGCCAAGGGCAAACAAAAATTGAAATGCAATTTTTGCCAGACATCTTTGTTACCTGTGAAGTTTGCCAAGGCAAACGCTTTAACAATGAAACTCTGGAAGTTCAATGGCGTGGTAAAAATATTACCGAAGTTTTGTCGCTAACGCTAGCCGAAGCACCCGAATTATTTCACGCTATTCCCGAGATAGAAAATAAATTATTAACCCTCAAAGCTGTAGGATTGGATTATATGGAATTAGGTCAACCCGCACCTACTCTATCCGGCGGCGAAGCCCAGCGGGTCAAACTGGCGGCAGAGCTTTCTAAACGGGCGACCGGTAAAACTTTTTATATACTGGATGAACCAACCACTGGTCTGCATTTTGCTGACCTCGCAAAGTTATTAAATGTCCTGCATGAACTGGTTAATCGAGGCAATACCGTCTGCGTCATTGAACATAATTTAGATGTAATTAAAAATGCTGACTGGATTATTGATTTAGGTCCAGAAGGCGGAGATAGGGGAGGAGAAATTGTAGCAGCCGGCACTCCTTCCCAAATCTCCCGCGTTAAATCTTCCTATACTGGACAGTTTCTAGCTAAAATATTAAGATAAATCTGTGAAGAGAATTCTGCTCTTACTGCTTTTCCTATTACCTATTACCTATTACCTATTACCTTCTAAAGTACTGGCCGAAGGCGAGTTTGCCACGGTCATTTCCACCCGCTATGAAGTTAAAACAAGTGGCCAGACTCATGTCGCCCAAACAATTACTTTAACCAATCTTTTCTCCACCATTCAAGCTATTTCTTATTCTTTTATTATTTCCGGCACTGACCCGCAAAATATTCATGCGCTCCAAAATAATCAAGCAATACCGACAGAAATTTCCACTAACAACCATACCACCAATATCACTCTTAAATTCCCGGATGCCGTAGTCGGCAAAGGCAAATCACGGACTTTTACAATTGAATATGAAGACGCACAAATTGCTATTAAAAACGGACAAGTTTGGGAAATCTCTATTCCTAAAGTAGAAAAAATAGGAGAGTATCAGGATTATCAAGTCATCCTGGCTGTTCCCAAGGGTTTAGGCGATCCGGCTTATCTCTCACCGCCGCCGGCCAGTAAAAACAACGATGACACTCTTAATTTCTACCAATGGCAAAAAGACCAATTAACCACTTCTGGAGTAGTCGCTGCCTTTGGCACTTTTCAAATCTTTGGCTTTGAGTTGGCTTACCATTTAGCCAATCCCCTGCAAAATTTAGGGGAAACGGAAATCGCCTTACCGCCAGATACAGCCTTCCAGAAAATATATTATGAAAAAATTGAGCCTGCTCCATTATCTATCAGAATGGACAGAGACGGCAACTGGCTGGCCAAATATCGCCTCAAACAAAGTGAAAAGATGGATATTTATGTGAAAGGAGCTGCGCAACTTTTTGCCTCACCACAAAATTCCTATCTTCATAATAATCAAAATTTAAACGATTATCTGACACCAACTAAATATTGGCAAGCTGACAGTCCGGAAATTAAGGAACTGGCTAAAAAATATCGGACCGTGCGTGAGATTTACAATTATGTGGTTAATACTTTAACTTATGATTTCAGCCGGGTCAGGCAAGATACCAAAAGAATGGGGGCGCTGGCCGCTCTAGCCAACCCTAAAAATGCTATTTGCATGGAATTTACTGATCTATTTATCGCCATATCTCGCGCCGCCGGCATCCCCGCTCGGGAGATTAACGGCTATGCCTATACGGAAAATACTAAAATTCAACCTCTATCACTGGTAGCCGATGTCTTACACGCTTGGCCGGAATATTGGGATGGCAAACGCCAGGCTTGGGTAGCAGTTGACCCCACTTGGGGAAATACCACTGGCGGTATAGATTTCTTCACCAAACTGGATTTAGCCCATTTTGCTTTTGTCATTCATGGTACTGATCCGGAGATGCCTTTACCGGCTGGCTCTTATAAATTGGCTAATAATCCGCAAAAAGATGTGTCGGTCTTTTTTGGAGCTCTCCCGGAGAAAAAATCAGAACTTAATCTTAATTTCAAGGTTTCTCAACAGTTTATTCCTTTCCAACCCATACGGGGTAAATTGTTAGTCTATAACGCCGGTCCCGCTGCTCTCTATAATGTTAAACTCGAATTCTCGGTCCAAGAAGGCCGGATTATCCATCCGACCCCAACCATTAATTTTTTGCCACCCTTTGCCACGGTTGAGGTACTATTTAGCTACCTGCCAGCTTCTCTATTGTTAAATCAAGGCCAAATCAACGTAGTTGTTAATTCTTTTCAAAAAAGTTATACTATCGGCACTGATTTTCTGCTCTGGCAGATTCTTGGTCTATTTATCTTATTAATCATTTTGACCGTGTTTATCATTATACTTGTTAAATATGTCGGCAAAAAAATTACTATCAAACCTCCCCGCTTCCCCTGGCGTTTACCTTTTTAAAAATAAGGCCGGGGAAGTCTTGTATGTCGGCAAAGCCATTAATCTTAAAAATAGAGTTTCCTCTTACTTTGCCAAGAATATAATTTCTGGCAAAACTGCCAAACTCATTCGCGAAATTCACGCGGTGGATTTTATAAAAGTCACCTCTGAACTTGAAGCCTTGCTTCTGGAAGCGCATTTAATTCACCGCGATCAGCCATTTTTTAACTCTGCCCTAAAGGATGATAAACATCCGCTTTATATTAAAATTACTACTTACGATGAGTATCCGCGAATCTTTATGACCAGACGCGAAAATGACGGTAAATCATTATATTTCGGCCCTTTTCCTGAAAGCCGGACAGTCAGAAGAGTGTTAAAGTTTTTGCGGCGAATTTTCCCTTATGATACTCAAAATATCATCGGCAAAAAAGCCTGTTTTTGGAGTCATATCAATTTATGCAATCCTTGTCCTTCCATTGTGCAACAGTTACGCCAACCTTTACAGAAACAAGAGAGGGGGAGGTATAGAAAAAATATTAGAAGGCTAGTGGCAATCCTTTCTCGTAAAAGCGATAAAGTGAAAATGGATCTGCAAAAAGAAATGGATAAATTAAGCAAGGAAGAAAAGTTTGAGGAAGCGCTCGGCGTACGCAATCAATTACGTCGAATTGAATATATCACTGGTGAATATAAAAATATTACCGGTTTTTTGCAAAATCCCAATTTGGCAGAAGAGATTTATCAGCAAGAATCTGTAGCTTTGACCACTTTTCTAGAATCTACCTTTCACTTTCCACACACTATTTCTCGCATTGAGTGTTTTGATGCTTCTCATACTGCCATGATCAACCCCACAGTCGGCATGTCTACTTTCATAAATGGCGAGTCGGAAAAAAATTTCTATCGCAAATTCCGGATTTATGGTAAAGTCGTGGACGATCTATCATTTTTAGAAGAGGCGTTAAAACGTCGCTTTAAACACCCAGAGTGGGGGATGCCGGATTTAATTGTGATTGACGGCGGCAAACAGCAAGTCAAAAGAGCACTCCAAGTTATCAATGAATTGGGTATTAAAATACCTTTGGTTGGTTTAGTCAAACCGTTTGATAATTTAGTGATTCCACGCCAAAGTGAACTTCTCACCGTTAAAGTATCCGATATAGCAGCTCTATCGTTATTACAAAGAGTGCGGGACGAAGCCCATCGCTTTGCCGGCGCCTATCACCGGATCTTGCGATCCAGAAATATGCTACAAAGTCACCATGCGTCTTAGATTTTTAATAATGGCCTGTTGTGTATCGTCAGGCAAAATATCAAAATAGGCTTTTAAGTCAGCAGCATCGGCATCAAAAAGCAAATTATCATTATCGGCGTCATAACTAATCTCCCGTACATTAGGTAACTGACTCCAAATTGACAGAGCATTTTTGCAAAAAGCATCCTTTTCTTCCTCGTTTAAACGAGCAGGGCTTACATTCTGCATGAGATCCGCCAAAATACTAATCGGAGCTTTAGCAATTAACTGGCTCATCGCGAATTCTTGAGCAAAAATGGCTTCTATAACTTTATCCTTAATTTTTAGTTGAATTTTGGCGCGCGTTACCCGACTCGCTAAATCAGAAACAATTTGTCCAGTCTCATGTTCCTTGATGGGATGAAAAATAAGCGGCAGGGCATCCAGAAAAGTTTGGGGCGGCACAAATTCGGCCAATTCTCTTTCCGGCTGTAAATCAGCTTTTTCCTCGCCAAGTACCCCTTTTAATAGAAAGATTAATTCTAAGGGAGTTACATCATTTAAAAATTGATGATATTTCTGCCAATTTTCTGGCGGAATTTCTTTCAGTTTAGCTGCCAGAGTTAGGTGCTCTATTAACAGCTCGCGAAATTGGGAATATTTGGCGCGTAAAGTTTCCACTTCATTTTGCGATAAATATAAACTTTGATCGGTCGTTGGTCTTAATTCTCGCTCTTCCTCTCTGATGGACTGGTTGGAAATGATAAAGTATGATCTGCGCATAGCATCCACATCTTTGGCTTCCCACGTTTCCTGGTTAATCTGGTCAAAAACTCCCTTAGTATAAATTTCCACTGCCGCAGGCGTCACTCCTAATTTTTCCGCCATTATCACAAGTTCGCGAATTACCGCCGCCTGAGAACGCTTTCTAGCTTCTGGATTTTCCCATAAATCAATTAAAACCGCGATATCTTTAGGTTCAACGTCTAAGCCGGGTCGACGATAAAGCACTAAATGAGCCAAAAAATTGGCATACAATCTATCTTCAGTATGGATTCCCTGGGCATTTTGTTGCCTGACCTCTCGTGTCAAATTAACTGCCGCTTGAGCAAGTTCCGGCGTATTAAAAAGGAGCCGTTGAAATTTATTAACCTGGCTTTTACGCCCTTTGATAGACTCCAATAATTCCGCCACCTGTGGATACTCCTGGCTAAATGGATTAATATTGGTTAAGTTTTTGATTTGACTACCTTCGGCGTCAGTTGCAAAATAACTTATTTCCACTAAACTAATTTCCCGCAGTTGGGAAATTATTTTCTGTCGATGATCCAAACCAAGATTAAATACCGACTCCATTCTGTCAGCGGACGATACCCAACGGCGACCAGATAACGCTAACCCTTCCCAAATAAAATCTTCTATAATATTTTTTACCCGCTCTACGTCTTGGGGATTCTTACTATCCAGCTCTAATAGTTGTAAAAGTGAAAGGCCTAGATTATTAAGTTCCCGTTGTTGCGGATCGGATAATTTTCCAACCACTTCCTCGCTTATGCCGCTTTCTGGGGATAAATTTTGTGCCATAACATAGTTATTCTTCTTCCGGATAAATTTTTTCCACCGGAGAATTTTCTAATTGATCTTTGTATCGCTCAATTGCAAATTGCAATTCTTCATTATGAAATTCATGAACGCTTTCTATTAAACCTGGTAAAATTTCCGGGTGACGTTTAATAATTTGTCCAAAAACTTCGGCCAAAAATAAACCATCTATCGCGTTAATTAATTGAGCGCGTTCATACGGATCCATTTGATGATCTACTAATCTTTCTTCCAACTCCTCAAAAATATTTTGGGCAAAACTAGCCTTCATTTCAGCAAGGCTTAGTTCACCGGACTTATTACCAGCCGCTGTCCTAATTTTTTCAATTGCTTCCAGTAAAGGATCAACCTCTTGGGGTAAAACTAAACCAATCGCCACTCCTACCAAATTAGGGTGATCCAAACCGCTGATAGCATCAGGCCGATATTGGGCCAGTTCAATCCTTGCAGTGCTGATAACCATTAAATCGCGAAGGGAGTCGGGCAAAACCACTCCTCCCTCGTTAGTGCGAACAATTTGTTCGTTTAAAATGGCTAATTTTTGCCTCTCGTCTGTTTCTCCACGGTATAATTCCACTGCTGTTTGTGGTTCAAAAATTGTCAAACCTAAATCAATTCTACTTTCGGAATTCATATTTTTTTAGTTAAATGGGCACTGCCGTGAGCTTTTAAAAATTCATCTGCTTCTTTTTCTAGTTGTTCATCAGTCTTGCCACGGTTTTTAGCCCGTTCTTGCCTTAGCTGTGCTTGTCTAACCTCAAATGATAACTCTTCTGCGTGGGCCGATGCATAAGACTCCCGGTCAATTAACGGCTCTCTATCCATTTGAGAAATTCTAATAGATTTTAACACTATTGTCAAATTTTTTTAGGGAATTTTCCAAACACTTGACATTGGGTGTCTGTTTATCAGTATACTTAACTGTATGATTAGGCCCTTAATCAGATCTTTTGCTGTCACTGCCATTTCTTTATGGGCGGCTGCAACTCTAGCCGGAGGTGGGATAGTTTTTAGCCAAGGAACCAATACCTTTGCCATTGCCACACTAGCCTTAAGTATTGCCAACCACTTTATTAAGCCATTCCTAAACTTACTGCTTTTACCTATTAATTTAATTAGTTTAGGTCTTTTTCGTTGGGTGACGAACGTTGTTCTACTCTATGTGGTTACTTTGGTGGTGCCGGGATTTAAGATCATGTTTTTTAACTTTAGTGGCTTTGTCTGGCAGGGAATTAGTATTCCAGCCTTTAATGTCTCGGGAATTATCGCCCTCCTGGCTGTTTCCTTTGTGATCAGCTTCATTACTTCTTTTATTCATTGGCTCTTCAAATAGAAATTCGAAGCACTAAATCCGAAGCACGAAACAATATCTAATGTTTAAAATATTAGAAAATTCAAAACGTTTAGAATTTGTTTCCGATTTCGATATTCGGATTTCGAATTTGTTATAATAGGATATGTTGCTATTTATTCAAATAGTCCTGGCCGCCCTGATTATAATTTCTATCCTTATGCAATCCCGCGGAGCCGGTTTGGGAGCCAGCCTTGGTGGAGGAGGGGAATTTTATTCTACCCGTCGGGGAGTGGAGCGAGTCATTTTTCGTCTTACCATTATTTTAGTTGTGTTATTTATTGCTACTTCGCTGTTAATATTCTTAAGCTAAGGGCAACTCCCTTAATTCATGAGGAAAGTACGTTTTTATAGCCAAGTTGTTTCTCTTTTTATCAAACGCTTTGCTTTTTTAATAGTATTAGGCGTCTTACTGGGAGGCGTCTTTTTTCTCGGTGGCGAAAAAATATTTTCCGCTTTTGGTCCTCTTGTAAAAGTAGAGAGAGTCGGGGTGCTGGGCCAATTTACCCAAAATAATTTACCATTATCTATTACTTCGGCCATGAGTATGGGACTCACCACTTTAGATACCGAAAGTAAACCTCAAGCGGGAATTGCCCAAAACTGGGAAGTTAAAGAAGAAGGCCGAGTCTGGGAATTTACCATTAAAAAAGGGCTGAAATGGCAGGATGGCAGCAATGTTAAAGCGGGCGACTTAATCTATAATATCCCCGATGTGGCAGCTAGCTATCCTGATGACAATCATATTATTTTCCAACTGCCAGACCCATATGCGCCCTTTCCAGTGATAGTTTCCCGACCGATTTTTAAGCGCAATTTGCTGGGAGTGGGCAGGTGGGAGGCTAAGGATGTGGTGGGCAATTCCGGTAACATCAGAGAGTTGGTACTGGCCGAAATAAGTCTGCCTGCGCAGGCAGGCACCGGACGCGAAATTATCTATCTTTTTTACCCCACGGAAAACATGATGTTGTCAGCTTTTAAATTAGGAGAAATTGATACCATTTTGGATTTTTCTGACAATAAAAAACTGACTGGTTTTAACCAACTTCATGTAGAAGCCGATAATCATCTAGACCGTTTTGTGGGAATATTTTTAAATACTGAGGACACCTTGCTTAACGATAAATCAATCAGACAGGCGCTAGCTTATGCTACTAATAAAACTAATTTAGGCGGCCCTGATGCTCCTCGGGCTCTTTCTTCCATCTCACCACTCTCCTGGGCTTATAACCCTTTAGTGAAAAACTATAATTATGACGCTAAACATGCTAAAGACTTAATTAAAAACAAAAAAGATTTATCTATCAATTTAGCTACTATTCCCTCTTTATTGTCAGTGGCCGAACAAATTGCCGCCCAGTGGCAAGCAGTGGGCATTAAAACTAATGTTCAAGTGGCTTCCGGAGTGCCGGAAAAATTCCAGGCATTACTGGCTACCGAAATTATTCCGCCTGACCCTGATCAATATAATATGTGGCATTCTACCCAAACAAGCAGCAATATTACAAATTACAAAAATCCGAGAATTGATAAATTATTAGAGGATGGTCGAAGAACCCTAAAGCAAGAAGAGAGGCAAAAAATTTATCTTGATTTCCAAAGATTTCTGGTAGAAGATTCACCCGTTATCTTCCTTTATCACCCTGTTACCTACACCATTTCCCGAAAATGAGCGGAAAATGAAACATTTTTTCATTGTAATTATTATTTTGTTAGCTTTATTAGGCCTTGCCTTGTTAAATTCTCAACGCAAGACGCCTGGCGTGATTCCCGAACCTGCACCCAAAAATGCAGTTCCTGTTTTCCCTCCAGTTGCTCCAGATAAAAAATTAATCCTGACATATTATTTTTACTGGTACGATGCAGAAAGTGGCGAACACTTACAATTAGAAACTCTTAAGCACACGCCACCCAATAATCCTGCTCCTTCTTGGAAAAATATAGATTGGCACAAAAAAGAGCTTGCTGATATGAGGATAGCGGGAATTGATGTGGTACTACCGGTCTACTGGGGATTTTCTAACACTAAAGATAAATGGAGTTTTAATGGACTTACTAAAATTTCTCAAGCCTGGCAAGAACTTAAAAATGAAGGTCAAAATCCGCCTTTGATCGGGATGATGTTTGATACTACCATTATCAATAATCAAGATCTGACAACTCCAGAAAGAAAAGAATTTTTCTATTCAAACATCAAAGATTTTTTTAACCGGATACCAACTCATCAGCGGGCTTTGATTAATAATAAACCAGTAATCTTTTTATTTACCTCGCAATACACAGCCAAGTTTGATCAATCAATATTTGATTTTGTTTATCAGCAATTTGAAAAAGACTTTGGGGTTAAACCCTATATCGTACGGGAAGTTTCTTGGGACTATCCTATTTTGAGATGGGAGAAAGGCAACTGGATCCGTGATTATCAAAATCCCATCAAAACAGAAAATAGCTATCTGTGGGATGCAGCCTACCATGGATATGTGGACTATGGAGGTGTAGCAGCAGTGGGACCGGGCTATGACGATAGACATTTACCAGACAGAAAAGGGGGTAGGCAAACTGATAGGCAAAATGGAGAGTTTTATAAGCAGAATTTTGAGAAAGCCCTAGCTTCCAAAAAACCCTTGATTGTTATAGAAACATGGAATGAGTTTCATGAAGGTAGCGGAATTTCGGAAACCCTGGAGTTTAAACGGCAATATATTGATCTCACAAAAGAATTTTCCACCAGGTTTCATAAATAACACCTTTCAGGTATCAGGCTAAATTATTTTTGTAGATAACTGAATTGGAGCGGGAAACGGGGTTCGAACCCGCGACCTTCTCGTTGGCAACGAGACGCTCTACCACTGAGCTACTCCCGCAAAATTAAAAAATAATTGTGGCAAGGACTGGAGTCGAACCAGTATCTGACGCTCTTCAGGCGCCCGCCGTGACCACCTTGGCTACCTTGCCTTATTTACTATTATTTATTATACATTATGTGGGTAAGACAGGACTCGAACCTGTGACCCTTCGGATGTAAACCGAATGCTCTGGCCAACTGAGCTACTTACCCATTATAGTAAATGTGCGGATGAGAGGACTCGAACCTCCAACCCTTACGGGATACGCACCTCAAGCGTACGCGTGTACCAAATTTCGCCACATCCGCGTGGTGCAGGTGAGAGGAGTCGAACCTCCATCCCATTGCTGGGACACGGTTCTGAACCGTGCGCGTCTGCCATTCCGCCACACCTGCAAATTTTAAAGTACTTGTCGGGGTGCTGGGACTTGAACCCAGGACCTCCTCGTCCCAAACGAGGCGCGCTAAGCCACTGCGCCACACCCCGAAAATAAAATAATGTGGGCCAGGTGGGACTCGAACCCACAAGGATTTCTCCACACGCTCTTAAGGCGTGCGCGTATACCGATTCCGCCACTAGCCCAAAACCTGGCTAATTATACACTGAAAGTTACATTGCCTCAAGCCGCTTGACGCGTTCTTGAACCGGAGGATGAGTAGAAAAAAGAGAGGTGAGTAAATCAGCTTTAAAAGGATTAACGATAAATAAATGAGCGGTAGCTTGATGTTTGGGCTCGCCTACTAAAGGACGATGCTTAGCATAGTCATCCAATTTTTCTAAGGCGCGAGCCAACATTAGAGGTTGTCTGGATAATTTGGCTCCACTCTCATCGGCTCCAAATTCCCGGGAACGGGAAATTGCCAGATGTAAAAGAGTGGCAATAAGTGGTGTCAAAATAAGAATTGCGAGCATCCCAAAGGTATTACCGCCTCTATTTTCATCGTTTCTTCCTCCAGACAACGCTCCGCCCCAATAAGCCATTTGGGCCAGATATGAAATAGCCCCGGCCAAAGTGGCCGCAATGGAAGAAACTAACATATCGCGATTAGTGATATGGGAAAGTTCATGAGCTAAAACTCCTTTTAATTCGCGATTTTCTAAAATCTCTAAGATTTTCGGTGAAACTGCCACCACAGCATGATTAACGTCACGACCAGTAGCAAACGCATTCGGTACTGGTAAATTAACCATAAAAATTCTAGGTTTAGGAATACCCGCCTCACTAGCTAACTCACCTACTAATTTATGTAAAGCAGGATTAGCGGTGGCGGGAATTTCTTTGGCTCCATACATTGCCAAAACCATTTTGTCAGAAAACCAATATGCGCCGAAATTCATAACGGCCGAGAGAATTAAGGCCATCAGCGCTCCTTGCTGGCCGCCAAAATAATAACCCACCGCAACTAGAAAACCAGTCAACCCTCCTAAAAGTAGAACTGTTTTTAATTGATTTACCATCAAATAATTATACCACTAGTATTCCAGCCAGATAAATATTATACTTAATAGTAATACTATATGAAAATCAAAGAAAGGTTAACCAGTTGGGGACATCGGTTATTTGATGAGGGAGAAATTGTCCTGTCCAGAGTGCCCCGAGAATTGCGGCAGGAACTTTTTAACAGTAATATAGAAGATCTATCTCTGGTGATGAAAGATGTCAATGGAAAACTGGAAATATTAGGAATGCAACCCTTAAATCATCAAGAAATGGAAGACGCATCCCAAGCTAATTACATAATTTATCAGCTGCGCCTGAAACTACTTAAAGAAAGATTTAAACACCTCTATCCCGATAAAATGTAGTATAATCAAAAGGACTCGCGGGTGTAGTTCAATGGCAGAACACCAGTTTTCCAAACTGGACACGAGAGTTCGATTCTCTTCACCCGCTCCAAAGTGACAGAAATGTACAGAAAGTTACTAGCAAATTACATAAAATGACAAGTCACAGTTAATATATGGATAATTTTTTTAACAATCCATGGGTTATTGGAATAGGTGTGGCCGTAATTAGTGGAATAATACTTTATATAATCGGCATTGGTAGAAATTCCAATAAAACAAATTCTGGCGATAAAGCTCCTTTTATTAGTGCTGGTGGAAATATTCGGGCCGGTGGTGATATTGTTGTTGGAGATAGTACTAAAAGTCCGAACAAAAGAGTAGGTATCTTAAATCAGGGAAAGCACAACACAATTTATAAATAACTCTTTTGGTGGTCTTGACATAGGGATACAAGACGAAGGAGAGGATACAACGGCAAGGGGTAACAAATTTAACTAGTGACCAAATCTTTAAAACTCTGAATTCCCAAAGATTCTTTCAAGGTGTTAAGTTGTAAAATAAGATCAGCTGTAACGTAATACCGGAGACCTATTTTAATTTTGGAAATAAATGGAACTTCAGAGTCTTGGAGATATGCTATGATATAGTCGTCGAGCTCAAATAGGTCCGAGCCAATTACGGTCCCCAGCTCCAGAAGTAAAACTTCCGTTTACACCTTTTTACACCTTTTTTTACACCTTCGGGGTGTCTGCCGATTACACCTGGGGATTAGCTTTCGCCTACTTCTTTCTGAAGCAATTCTAAGACATTTTTCTTGGCGTCTTCCACGCTCATTTTCCAATCTTGGGCTATTTTGCGAAAAGTTTCTTCGGTAATAGAACCTCCGCCTTCGGAAACTTCACCTTTACCCATATCATCTTCTGGCATTTGACATCCGCAGTTGTAACACATAATAGGAAACTCAAAACTAAAATGTCAAAAGTCAAACCTTCTTTACTTATGACTAATGACTTATTATATTAAAGAGATGAAGTTAACTCTTGTCAAGAAGCAGAAAGAGGCAAATGGAGCTATGTCCTTTTTTTGGGAAGCTAATCCACCTTTTGTCTGGAAACCTGGCCAATTTTTATATTACACTCTTGAGCTACCGGAAAATGATCCGCGGGGGAATGTGCGACATTTTACTATTTCCGCCTCACCTACAGAAAATATTATTCGTTTAACTACTAAAATTTCCGACAGCGTTTACAAGCAGACACTTAATAAATTAGAAGAGGGGAGTGTCGTTGATGGTTCAGGCCCGCGAGGGGATTTTGTCTTGGATATTGAAAAATCAGAGCCACAAGTTTTTTTAGCCGGCGGCATCGGCATTACTCCTTTTCGGGCCTTTATTAAATATGGCATAGATAATAACTTCAAAACTCCTACTCATTTAATCTATTCTAACTCCACCGCCGAAGAAATTGTTTTTAAGGAAGAACTAGATTCCTGGACCGCCCAAAATCTCGATCTGCAAATTTCATACACTATTACTCATCCGGAAGAAAGCAAAACCCCCTGGAATGGTCTTACCGGCCACATTAACGCCGAAATGATTAAAAAATTGGTCATTGGACATTGGTCATTGGACATTCCCACTTGGTGGGTCTGTGGACCACCGGCGTTTGTGTCAGGAATGGAAGATGAACTGGCCAAACTGAAAACCTCCCCCGACAAAATTGAAGAAGAACAATTCACTGGATATTAGTAATAGGTTGCGAAGCTATTCAACCTTCCAGGTTGAGATGTATTTTCTGCGCGCCCAGAGGGAGTCGAACCCACAACCTTGACGTTAGAACCGTCCTGCTCTGTCCATTGAGCTATGGGCGCCTGATAGTGTATTATAACATCTGTGGATTATAATCGAAAAGCTTTGCTGCTTCATAAAAAATTAGCTGGCAAGATTACTGTTTCTTCTAAAATCCCGGTTAAGTCGCGAGATCAATTATCCACTTTGTACACACCGGGTGTTGGCGCGGTCAGCTCGGCGATTGCCAAGGATAAAAATTTAGTCTGGGAATTAACTGGCCGGGGGAATTCGGTGGCGATTGTCTCTAACGGCACGGCTATTTTAGGTTTGGGAAATATTGGGCCGGAAGCGGGATTACCAGTGATGGAGGGAAAAGCGGTTTTATTTAACGAATTTGGCGGGGTCAACGCCTACCCCTTGTGTATTTCCGCAGATAATACCCAGGATATTGTTAATTTTGTTAAAATGATTACACCCAGCGTTGGCGGGATTAATTTAGAAGATATTGCCGCACCAGTTTGTTTTGAAGTAGAAGAAAAACTAAAAGATTTAGGCATTCCGGTTTTTCATGACGATCAGGATGGAGCAGCCATCGCCGTGTTAGCAGCCTTGGTTAATGCCACTCGTGTTTTAGGCAAAAAATTGTCCAGTTTAAAGGTAGTTATTTTAGGAGCCGGGGCTTCTGGGTCAGCCACAACGTGGTTACTCGCGGGGCGGGAAAAATGGCAAGCCCATAAAAAGATTAGCGACAGTTGGTACACCCCGCCGGCCGATATTATCGTAGTAGATAGCCATGGCATTATCAGCGACCGCCGGGCCGATCTGACTACCTGGAAAAAGATGCTGGCCACCATTACTAATAAAGAAAGAAAAAGTGGCGATTTAGCAACTGCCTTAAAAGGAGCAGATGTGGTAATTGGTCTGTCTACCGGCGGCAAAATTACCAAAAAACAGATTACTGTGATGAATAAAAATCCCATTGTCTTTGCTTTATCTAATCCGGTGCCGGAAATTAGACCGGAGGAGGCCTACCAAGCCGGCGCAGTTTTAGTGGCTACCGGCCGCAGCGATTACCCAAATCAAATTAATAACGCCCTGGTTTTCCCGGGACTTTTCAGGGGATTATTGGATAGTCACACAATGGTCGTTACTCCCCAAATTAAATTGGCGGTAGCTCGGACTTTGGCTGAATCGGTTACACCTACCAAAAATAATATTTTGCCCAGTGTTTTAAATAAAGAAGTGCATCAAAAAGTCGCCTTGGCCGTCAAAAAAGCCCTTTAACTAGCGATGAGGGACAGCCACCGGAACCGCAGTCTTTCCCAATACATGAATATTGGTCTGATTTACCGGCTTAATCATGTTAAATTTCAATAAAGGGACGAAAAATAAAGCCATAAAAATAATAATTAAAGTCATCATCGGATAAAAAATGAAATATCGTGCTTCCGAGGTAACAAACAATTGCCTTTTCGGAGTTTTAGTCTTTCTAGCTACTCTTTTACTCTTTTTTCTGGCAGGCATACTTCATAATGACGTTTTTAACTAATAATTGTCAAGAGTAACTTATGTCTTAGGTGTCCTAGCTTAATCACCTCTAAGGTGTTCTACTATTGACACCTTTGGTTTTTAGGCAAGAAAAAGCGGCAGGCGATCAAGATGATCTAGGGTAATAGTCCAAAGGACTAAAACAACCTGCCGCTTCATGCGTAATCAACTTGAGAAGTGGGGTCTCAAGCTAATCTTTGCTGGTGTGCTTACCAGCCGGAACCGGTTGAACGACGCCGCGTTGGCACCAGTTGATGTACCTCTCGTTCCTGGCGTACTGGAGGCGGCTCTATGGGGAGATAATCTGTATACTTATCTCTCACCTCGAAGCCATGACGCTTTGCCATAGAATGAGCTAACCAGAAATTGTTCTTGATCCGATCAACCCTTGTCTGCAGCGAGATATGCATGTTAGAGTCTGAAGGATATCTTATCCTATACTCCGTTTGCTCGCTAAAGACACCGTCCATCTGTTTGGCAAGCTTTTCTAGCACTACATCCACCAACGCCTGATGATTAAGGCGGGTAGCAACGTGGAAATCACGCCTGTCATCGTATTTGGACCACGGCCAGAACTCGAAAACCTCGCTGAAGAGGCGCCGAGCCCGATACCGCCAAGGCCAGGTCAATAGATACCAGATGGATCCGATGATCCGAAACGGTACCAAAAATGGCCAAGCCAGGAAGTTCACCACAACCTTTTCTGTTGCGTCTTCGCCCCAGATGAAGTTAATCACCACACCAAGGACGACCAGGACCGCCAAATAAGCGACCCAGATTTTCCCCAACAGAATGGCCAACTGAAACCATGGACTAGCTACTATTGCAGCTATCCAACCACCAATGTCAAGGTTCGCGGGAAAGAACACTGTATTCTCCCTTTCTTTAGGAGAACGCCAAGATTTGCTTGGCCTAAACTTGACCCTTCGGAGCTTCCGAAAGGGAAAAGGTATCTCCTCTTCTTCACTCGGTTCCCACTAAACCGTGTAGATAGTAGTATTATACCACAACTATGGGTTAGTAGTAAAATTTGACTTTTTATAAGTTATAGAGTTATAATATCGTCGTCGTTGATAAAAGCAGAGTCGGAAATTGCATCTGGCTTTTGTCTTTTAAAAACAGTTTTTATTCCTTGGCACTTTAACAAGTTGTTGCAACTTAGTTTAGGTACAAGCTAAGGGCTGAGAAGAACTATTTTTCTCATCCGCTAGCTTGTACCTGGGCGGAGGTAAGAAAGCATAATGGCAAATTTAAAGTTTAAAGAGGGAGGACTACGTCCTATGCGAATAGCGGTAACGTCCTTCGGTTTTAGTACAATCTGACGACTCGCCCCGGCGATCAACATCGCCCGCGAAAAATTTTGAAGAAAGGGGGATAAATAACGACACATGCGAATGCATATGCTGTTGGCCTCCACGTTCTTCGGCTAGCGACACACCATCGTCGTCCCGGTAATTTTACCGGAGTTCCCCCACACCATTTTGTTTTTACCGGTCCCTAATACCGGTGTCGTTTACGGTTTTACCGATCCGAGCTGCGAGCTGTGAGAAGGAGAGACCGCCCTCTCTCTTTTTCCAGCAAACTGGAGATTAAAGGAGCTGATGCTTCTGCAACAACCATTGTCTAAGGAACACAGGCGCTAAGAAAGTGAAAGAAAGTCGGAATTGACGTTTAATTAAATTTGACTGTCAAGTTGACAGTTTTATTGAACAAACCAAATTCCCAATTCTTCTCTCACTTCCCCCAGCGCCTTTTTTCTGGCTATTTTTTCCTATTTTCTGACAAACAAAATTGCATTGGGGATGTCGCGGCCGGGGCCGGCTTTGTAGCCACCATACCACAAAGCAGTAGAGCCGCCATCATCCAAATTAAGCGAATTATGAATTCCCAAAGCCATCATCACTTGAGCCGCTTCGGCGACAGTCGCACTATGCACCACTCCCATATAAATCGTCTCGCCGGTCGCCCCAATAAAACTGCGGCCGCCTTTATTAACCAGTTTGGGATCAGAACTGCCGCCATATTCAATGGCATTATTAAATGTTAAAAGGGGATAATTGGCAATTACGGCATCTACCCCCGTATCCCGACCCCATTCCAAAGATTGTTTAACAAAACGGGTCCAGCCGCTACCAAAAATTACCGCCGGCACAGTACTATAAACATTATTGCCTGAATTAAAATAAGTTTTATCTTTGTTCATTAAAAGCGTGTCAAAGGAGTTAGTCTTACCAGCACAACTGGGATAACTAGCCGGACAAAAGTAAGAGCCGTTAACTCCTGCAAAAGCGTTGTTGCGAGCCGCATATTCTTTTAAGGACAGTACCGGACAATCATTACCGCAGTCGCCTGTTGAGATCGTATCCACAATCACCCGGGTTGAACCCAAATCAGCCGCCACAATAGAGACGGTAAAAGTACCGGCGTCTGTTCTCACCGATTGTCTTTTAAATCCGGCGTTAGGAGGAACGTTATCAGTAGAAACGGCCTGGACTGTGGGAGTAGGAGTAAGAGCAGGTTTAACAGTAGGCTTAGGTGTTGGTGAAGACGTGGACGTAGGCATAAAAGATGGTGTAGGAGTCGGCCCCGATTGAATCGGGATCGGCGGCACAATCAAATCGGCCGGAGTGGGTGAGGGAGTAGGGTTGGGTTGCAGACTGGCAA
Organism: Candidatus Microgenomates bacterium; assembly: GCA_016204995.1. Classification (GTDB taxonomy): domain Bacteria; phylum Patescibacteriota; class Microgenomatia; order UBA8517; family JACQJR01; genus JACQJR01. The sequence goes on along the minus strand of JACQJR010000001.1, from coordinate 10,044 downwards.
AATCACGAAAGACGGAAAATGCTCCTACTGAAACCGCTGCTAAAACAATAATTAAAATAAGCGGTGTAACTAAACCAGACTGCAGCCGGACAGACATAATTTATTTTATCATTTTTTGACAGCCAGAAAAATAACTATTAAAATAGGGTTGTCAAAACTTGGAGGAGCACAAGCAAGCTCTTTGTTAGTTTAGACAGTACTTTAACATTGGTGCCGATTAGTTTTGGAAAAAATTTTAAGGAGGGTTTCGCAAAATGGGCAAGCTGGTAATTCTCAATGGACAAGGGCACGCGGAGGTGGAATGGGATAGTCATAAGGCCGCCACAGGCGATCCCGAGGCTCAAGCAGCGGTCCGTGAAGCAGAAAGAGTCATAGAGGAATACATCAAGAAAGGAGCGGCAGTCTTCGCGGTCATGCCTGGTACTGAACAAGGAGAAAGAATCTATAAGTTTAATCCCGAAGAAAAGCGGGAAATCGTCATCGTGCCGCAAATGCAGGGTGGATGATGCTTACTGCCGTCACTTTATGCCTATTCATTCTGACCCTGGCGCTTGTCATTCTGGAACGACTTTACGCTAGGAGAAGGGCAAGTCTTTTAGCACGTTCGCTGGAAGAACTTACCGCTCGGATTAAAGACAAAACAGAGGCAGAAGCCAGAGCAGAGGAATTACTTTATTCGCACCTTACCACAGAGCAGGTGGAGTTTTATCGGAAGAGAGGCTACGTCGTCGTAACTACCCCAAAATATGACTACCATGTCGGCAGTGCGGGAATCCAGGTATACTGGAATGGGAAATACAAGGGTTTCTATTGCGCCATCCCTGCCCGGGAGAGCCTACCCCACGCTGACCTGGTCCTGGCCCGAATCTTACACCTAAGATTTAACGAGGAGGAGTTTACCACCAGAATTGCCAACTGGGTGAGAAACCGGAGATAACGGCACCAAACAAAACAAAAAGGAGGGCATGTCATTAGCCAACGTCGCCAGACTTAATGTTTTGGAAAAGACAAGCGCCGGGGGTGTAATAAGAATCATTACTGTTTTCAGTAATCTTCTTGTTTCATTTCCCGGCGCTTTTTCTTTGGCTAAATATTTAATGTTTCAGCAGTAGATCGGTCCAGAAGGTCAGGGGATTAATACGAGTTGAGGCAATTAAAAATTGCCCGACAATGGTAATAATTAATACTTTCCAGTTAATTGAATCCCACATGTTAGTTTGGCACTTCGGCAATTTTTCTACCACTTAGTGTAGCATTTTTATTAGTATCTTCAAACTTATTTGACAACTGATTCCACAATTCCCTTTTATCTTCTTCAAAACCTAAAGCCCACATCCCGACACCACCCAAATCTTTTTCCTTGGCAAATTCATATTTTTGTCCCAAAGACTGTTGGTCTTCTACATAAGACATTCTCCAAAAATTATCTCCCTTATTTTTATAAGCCTTCCAGCCTACTTTGCCCACATCGTCCCAGCCTTGCTGATACTCTTGGCCATTGCTGACTAGATCAACCTGATCGGAATAGGTTTGGACACCGGCAGAAGGACGGACAGTAACAGTCCGCCAACGCCAAAGCAGCTTACCATTTTTCTTGTAATACTCTTTATAGCGGCTGGCATAACCTTGATAAACCGTTGCCTGATCACCTGGAGACAAAACCGGATAATCATAACCATACCAGGGTAGGCCCAGCACCAACTTTTCCGCCGGCATGACTTGCAAAAAATCATTGACAGCGCTTGATACGTCATACCAATACTTTCCTTCTTTATAACCAAAAAGAGGAGAGGTAGGCATCACAGTATCGGCCCGGTAAGTGGCGAAATCATAAGCCATCATAAAAATACCGTCCGTATTGGAAGCTAAATCACCAATATTATATAAATTTTTGTTTTTAACTGAACCAGCCAGCACCGAAGTTGTCACATATGAATCAGGATTTTTAGCATGCATCGCCCGTGTCAGGTTACCGGCGAAAGTGGTAAATTTATTAGCATACTCTTTACCAGGATCGCCAATATATTCAAAATCAATATTGACCCCATCAACACCCCGCTTATCCACCTCATCTACCACTTCCGTAATAGTTTTATCCTGGGATGATTTACTATCTAAAAATTTCAAAATGGTATTGTTATCCATTTGGGTAATAGTTAAAACCACCTTGGTACCATTATGATGAGCCTTCTGGAAAATCTCCGTCGCAGTATTATTTTTAAAAATTTTATAACCAATATTACTCCGATCCAATTCACCGCCTTTTTTGATCGGCACCCCAAAATAGGCTAGAGTAGTCAATGTTTCAAAATCAATACTGTCAGTATTACTAAGATTCCAATAGGGTAAAAAGCCAAATATTTCTTTGCCTGGTTTTTGGGCGTGAAGAGGTTTAATCGGGATAAGATGGTCCAAGGGAGAAAATAATTTGTTAATGGAGTGTTTAATTTTAACGGGTTTAACTTTGGCCAAACCGATAAAGGACAAAATCAGACCGATCGTAAGCAGAGCGGTACCCCAACTACGCACGGAGAGCAGTTTATTCATCCAACAAGGCGTAAAAATACCATAACAAGTCTATTTTGTCAAGACCTCTAGGGGGTTCTAAGGGCACTATCGGGCCTTTTTTGAAATAGATAACGATGTATTTTGACCACAAGAGCAATAAATGTATATATTAGTTAAAACAGGATATAATAATAAATCTATGCTGGTTGATGAGGCGGAAATTATTATCAAAGGAGGTCATGGGGGGACAGGACGAGTTTCTTTTAGAAGAAAAATGGGCGGGCCTGATGGAGGAGACGGAGGCAGGGGCGGCAGTATTTACGTCAAGGCTACTTCTGATATCTATGGCCTGCAGCAATATCTCTCCAAAAAATCTTGGGAAGCTGAAAATGGCGGTCGAGGCGGGTCAGAAATAAGTTCGGGAGCAAATGGTAAGGATTTACTTTTAACCATGCCTGTCGGCACTCTTTTAACAAATGAAAAGGGCGAAGAAATTGAATTGAGCCAAGTAGATCAAGAATTATTACTTGCTAAGGGCGGGTTAGGAGGCCGGGGAAACGAATCTTTCAAATCTTCCACCAATACCACACCTAAATATGCTCAACCGGGACTTCCCGGTGAAGAGAAAAAATTAAAATTAAAACTCAAATTAATTGCCGACTTTGGCTTGATCGGCCTGCCAAATGCCGGTAAAAGTTCTCTTTTAAATGAATTAACCTCGGCTGGCGCTAAGGTGGGCGATTATCCTTTTACTACCCTGGAGCCAAATTTGGGAGTTTTAAAAGGAAAAGTTTTAGCCGATATACCAGGTTTAATAGAAGGAGCATCCGAAGGTAAAGGTTTGGGACATAAATTCTTAAAACACATAGAGAAGGTAAAACTTTTGTTGCACTGCATCTCATCTGAATCAGAAGATCCTTTACGCGACTATAAAATTGTAAGGCGCGAGCTGGCAAAATTTAATCCCGAGCTTTTAGATAAAAGAGAAATTATTCTAATGACAAAATCAGATCTGGCCGAAATTAAACTTAAAAAAATAGGCAATAAAGAAGTTATTCCTATATCCATTCATAATTGGGATAGTATCCAAAATCTCATTAAAATCCTCTTTGAAGCCTAAAAAAACAAATATGGTAAAATATACAAGTAAAGGAGGTGATTAAAAATGAACGATGATAATAAAACAGTAGAACCAAAAGCAGAAGATGCAGCTACTCCGGTAAATACAACAAAGACAGACCAGCAAGGTCGTACTCTTTATGATGTAAAGTGCAGCAACTGTGGTAAAGATACGCAAGTACCTTTCCAGCCTTCAGGCGATAGACCAGTATACTGCCGAGATTGTTACATGCAAAAGAAAAACGCGTAGGTTTAGTGGAAAAGTAAATTGGGAATTATGGGGTGGCTGACGGGATTTGAACCCGCTGATTTATTTTATTGGGAGGCGCAGGGGAGTTGAACCCCCTCTAACAGGTTCACAACCTGTTGTGCTGCCGTTACACCAGCGTCTCCATTAGTTTTTCTCTGCTTCGCTATATTTCGCCATAATGTTTGGCAACGTTTGCTGCAAAATCAGGTGCTCTAACCAGCTGACCTGCCTGCGCAGGCAGGGCTACAGCCACCACATTTATATTATATACCTATTCCAGCTTTATTATCAACGAATAATATAAGTATATATGATGAATATCTTAAACTTCTAAACCAAAAATTTCTTTAGTGTTTTTCCAAAAAACTAAATCTTTTTCTTCATCTGTTAAAGGCAGCTGCAAAGCAGCCTCTAAATACTCTTTTTGCGAGTAAAGAGGCCAATCTGTGCCAAAAAGACAGTTTTTGAAGCTACCCACAAAGTTTTTAAAATAAGTTAAGTCTTTAACAAAAAAACTTATATCTCTTGGGGAAAGATGTAAAAATTCGGCAAAATAGCCAGATAAATCAATGTAAACGTTTTTATTTCTTAATATCACCGCGGCCGTATCCACAATCCAGGGATTGCCAAAATGAGCCATCACAATTTTAAGGTCAGGAAATTTATTGGCCACTTCATCAATATGAAGGGGGTGAACTTGTTTTAGAATTCCTGCCAACCCAGCCATTAAAACTCCGGTATGAAAAATAACAGGTTGGCTTATTTTTTGACATTGCGCATAAAGAGGAAATAATTTCTCATCCATGGGATAAAAATTTTCATAACCTGGATAAAGTTTAACTCCATAAATTTTGCCTTCTTTTAAATACTTAACTATCTTATTAATTTGTCTATTGTCCAGACTTGAATAAGGTAGGTAACCAATTGCCCTAAGTCGGGGATTATTTTCACAAATTTTTATCACTTGATCTGTAGTTGTTTGACCAACGGCAATCAGTAGAGAATAATTAATTCCAGCTTCATCCATAGATGAAAGTAATTTTTTGGCTGGATAAATTTTATTACCAAATTTGGCAACGTGAGTATGCGAATCAATAATCATAATTACAAGGCTTTTCTGGGATCAACTAGGGATAAATTGCTAATTGAAGCCGATGTTATCTTATAGAGCTTATCTGCCCGTTCTTCTGAAATATCGCCATCGTAACGAAAAACATGATAAAATAAAGCCCATAAAATTTGCCTGGCTTGCCATTTCTCAAAATGAAAATTTTCGCTAAGGGGTCTAACTATTAAATAAGCGGGTATTTCGCGCTGATGAGTATAAGTAGGCATTCTGTAATCAACTCCTTCTATTACCTTACTTCCTAAATCGGCAAAAAATTTTAATCTCTTTCTCACGCTTTCAACATCATAACCATCCAATTCCTCGCTGGGTTTAGCTACTTCCATAACTATCGCCTGGGGAGAATAACCATAATGTCGTATCATTTTAATTCCCTCCCATAATAAACGGCTGGCTATGCCGCTGCGGCGATGTTTCCTTTCAGTAGCAATATATTCCAGATAAATCACGTTTGGCCTTTTTAAATAAGCAAATATCGCCGTTCCCGCAACTCGTTCGGACATATCTTTAATAACTAAAAAATATGATTCATCGGGATATTCATTTTCTCTCTCTTCCATTACTAAAATTTGAGCATAACTCTCCACATTACCCAAAAGTGGTTCTGGGAAATTATCCTTGAGAAGCCTGCAAGCTGCCATAAAATCGTAATCAGCTGAAACAATCCTTTTTATGGGCCAGTTTGACATAGGTATTTCAGGAGTAATCATAATAACCGACTTATTATACTACTGATTAATCAATATTTTTGCTACAATATAATAATGCGCAAGGTTTACTTGATGTTGGCTTTTAGCACTTTTATTTTATTTGTTTTTTTCTCCTACCTTGTCAGCAAGGAATTATTTAATCAATTTGATTTTAATACTACCGTCAAATTGCAAGATCGCATTTCCCGCGCCTGGGACACCCCTTTTTCTTTCTTTTCCTTGATTGGTTCAATTGAAATTACCGCCTTTCTTTGGCTGGGACTCTCTATCTGGATGGCTTTGAAACGATATTGGTGGACCCTGATTAGCTTATCTTTTTTTATTAGCAGCCACATTATTGAGGTTTTTGGCAAATTATTGCTTTTCCACCCCAGTCCGCCCTTGCTATTTTTTAGGGGAGTGGCGCCTCTGCCCTTCCAGTTTCCTTCCCATTATGTCCACACCGATTATTCCTATCCTTCGGGCCATTCTATGCGAACGGCTTTTTTAGTAGTCTTTTTATTTTTCCTGGCAGAACACAGATTGCGCGGACCAGCCCGTTTAATTGCCCAATCATTTTTAGCTGTTTTTCTTTTTGTTATGCTTTTAAGCCGGGTTTATTTGGGGGAGCATTGGACAACAGACGTAATTGGAGGAGCACTGTTGGGAACAGCCGCCGCCCTGATCGCTGTCTGGGCTTTACCCAAATTCAAAGTACAAAAGTAATTTCCATTCCTTCTACTATTTTAGTTCGCAATGGCACACGTTGGCCGGCAAATTTACTGCCGGGACCGGAAATTTTGACACCCTTGACTCTTTGACTAAACTCCTGGCCGATTTTTTGGGCTACATCTATTAAATTTTGACCCTCTCTCATAATTAGAGCCTCATCCCGATCAACCTGACCATCTTTTGCTAAATAAACCCGAACAAAGTGTAATTTATGCCAGATTGCTTCTTTTAATTCCTCCAAGCCTTCTTGAAAAAGAGCACTAATGGGATAAGTATCAGCTGTTACACCCTTAATACTTAATACATGATTCATATCCCATTTATTTACCACATACAAAGCTTCTACATAAACCCGGTTTTTGGCAAAAGCGTCCACTAATTTGGCTAAATCCATCGGTTCTTTGAGGGTAATTTCGGCATTTCTCAAACCAAATTCATAGGCAACTTCGCGGATAGTTTCATCATCCAGGGTCTTTTTAACGCCTTTGTGAATGGTGATATTACCCCACATTTTTTTATCTATTCGGATTTTCGGCCGAGACTGGTTAATTCTGACACCTGCCTCGTATAATTCCTGCTCCATACGGACAAATTCACCTTCTTTATCTACTTCTGATATAAAAATCAATAAATCTGCTCCCCTGATGACGGACAAGACTTCTTTACCGCGACCTTTTCCATGAGCCGCCCCGGAAATTATGCCTGGTACATCCAGAATTTGAATAGCCGCTCCTTGATAATTCATCATCCCGGGAATAACCGTCACGGTCGTAAAAGCATAAGGCGCCACCCGTGATTGGGCATTAGTTAAAGAATTAAGTAAAGTTGATTTACCCACTGAAGGCGGACCGACTAAAACTACAGTAGCATCACCCGATTTTTTAATGGCAAATTGCGGACCGCCGCCTCCGCCCGCCTTACTTTGGCGCTCCACTATCTCATCCTGAAGACGGGCGATCCTGGCCCGCATTTTACCGATAAAATGCTCCGTTCCTTTGTGGTAGGGCGTTTCCCGGATTTCTTTTTCAATTTCCGCTATCCTTTGTTGGATATCCATAGCCATATTCTGATATAATTCTACAGGACTTAAAGCTCTTTCACCAAATTTGCGCCCTTAGCTCAATGGATAGAGCACCTCGCTTCGGACGAGGGGGTTGCGGGTTCGACTCCTGCAGGGCGCGCCACGTCAAACGTGGCTTCGCCACATGAAGACGTGAGTCGCGTTTGACGCGACCATAAGAGACATAATCATACTATGAATGAAACGTCAGACGTTTCAAAAATAAGGTATTACATATATATTCTTAAAAGCTTTTCAGATAATGGTTTATATATTGGTTTTACTACAAATCTTAAGAACAGATTAATTGATCATTCTAAAGGTAAAGTTACTTCTACTAAGATAAGAATTCCCTTCAAACTTATTCATTATGAATATTTCATAAATATTAAAGATGCAAAAGCTCGGGAAAAATTTCTAAAAAGTGGATTTGGAAGAAGACAACTAAAACAATTTCTCAAAAATACCTTACCTTAAAATTCGGAATCATTGCTGCTTTTAGAGTATAATTAGATAATATAATGGGCCGGTAGCTCAATACCACCCCTCGTGACTTGCGAAATACTTTGAGCAACAAAGCGAGGCAAGGTATATCAGATTTCTTAATCTGTTATTGAAAAGCAGTAAAACTATAAGGTCCCATAGCTCAACTGGTAGAGCAGCTCCCTCTTAAGGAGTTGGTTGGAGGTTCGAGTCCTCCTGGGATCACAAGTTAATAATTGTTAAAAGTAGATGAAAGGAGTTAACAGTAGCTTAATAGTTTTTTGACTTTTAGATACTTTAAACCTAAAATTAAATTATGGGTATTATAGAAAGGATGGCTCAAATACAAGCAGAGACCGCAGCTAAAGAATTAGCCGACAAACAGGAAACTGAAAGAAGGCTACAAGAGGCTGAAGTAACAAAGCTGCAAGCCCAGGAATTAAAGATTAAACAAGATTGGGAAAGAAAACAAACTATAATTAGTGAACTATCTCCTATACTGGAAGTTGTTAAAGCCCGAGAACACCTGGAAGAAGTTAGAAATACAGTTTTTCATATTGGTGAGGTGGATCCACAACCAGCACCCAGCACCCCTCCTTTCGGATAATGAAGATTTTAAGACATTATCTTTAAGACTAAGAGCTATTTATAATACAGTTGAATCTTTTGGGGGAGAAGGGGAAGGCAACAACGTATATCCTTCCAGCGACACCGTTTTCATCGATATTATTGCTACAAATAATATCGATGGCAAAATGAGAGTTGGAGTATATTCAGGACTTTCTAATAAATATCACTATTATGATAGTAGCCATTCAAAAATTTTTAGCGTTTCTTTAGAACAACCCCAAGAAGCGCAGGATAAATTAGAAGAAGCACTAGCTGAGGCTTGTATAAAGCTGGGAGCAGTGCGCGAATATGTAAATAAGAAAGAGCAAGAATTTAAGTCATTTAGGTTCGGCGAAAAACTACAGTCTCCTCCAATTCCGTTCCGAAGACCACGAAGACGAAGTTTTTTTGAGAGATTATTTAGTGACTAGAAACTTTGCCTACAATATTCGAGATAGAAATAAAAGTTTATTATGATTCAACTTTCACTTGACGAAACTATCATAACAGGACCACGTTTATAATATCCTGCAAGAATACTCATGAGTTCCTCTTTAGAAGGCGGTTTTAAATACCCTTCTAAAGGAAAACCCAATGAATGCGGGAAATCGCTATTGCCACATTTTATTCGCTTAGGTTCTCCTCCTGAAAATTCTATTTCTACAGAATAATACTCATAGTTTCCTATTGATATATAACCTATAGAGCCCAAGCAATATACCCAGCCCCCGAGAATCCAAGCCAAAGATGTACTTGGTAACCCTCTACAAAGAAGAGATTATATGAATAGAACGGGTAAGTTTAACCCCCGCAGGGCTTAATTTAACAAAACGTTGTTTTCTCGCCAGAAAATGGTATGATAGGATGCCTGCGAATAGACCGCCAAAGGGCGGTTTTTTAATGGTAGACCATGATGAAAAACATACGAAATGTGGCTATTATTGCTCACGTTGACACCAAACTTGGTGATTCAGTTTGGCCATAAGGGTCGATTTGATAGTTGCATTTTGTAATTATTTTTGATAGTATAATGTTGTATTTCCAAAAGGAAATACTTTGATTTGCTAATTCCCCCCGGTTCTTTACGACCCCGGGGGTTTTCTTTATGATAATATTTGATTATGGCCTGGAAAGTTTTATTTTTCCAAACAACAAGAGGTGAGCATCCTGTTAAGACGTTTATTGGAGAACAAGATCCAATGATACGTTCAAAGATTGCTCATTCAATATTGCTTCTCAAAAATCAAGGACCCTTTTTAAAACCGCCAGACATCAAAAAATTACAAGATAAGCTGTATGAACTAAGAATTTCGGGAACAACACAAATAAGGATATTTTATACAATTTACCATTCAGAATATTATCTCTTACATGCTTTTAAAAAGAAAAGTCAAAAAACACCAAACAGAGAACTCAAAGTAGTACTTGACAGAATGAAAGAGATATTATAGCATATATGATATATGAT
>JACQJR010000002.1 GCA_016204995.1 Candidatus Microgenomates bacterium | reverse complement strand
GCGCACTATCGTGCGCAAAAATCGCGCGCGCAAAAAATACATGCTCCGATTTAGCAATCGGAGCAAAAACTGTCGGCTCGAACTTCTTTTTAACTGATCGGCGGCTTGTCCCAAAATATAATCAGGGCTTTGCAGAACTCTGCGCGCCTCCATCCGCGCAGAGCCAACTTTCAGGCTCTTTTGAAAATTCTCGCTTGGTCGGGGTAGCAGGATTTGAACCTGCGACCTCACCGTCCCGAACGGTGCGCGCTACCACTGCGCTATACCCCGTGTATGATGGGCTATGGAAATTGTATTATGTATCAAGGGAATAAAGAAATTCCTAACCCATACTACATAATTCATAATACTTATCCCCAAGTCTCAAGCGCCCCTAGCAGGAATTGAACCCGCATCACACGCTTAGGACGCGTATGCTCTATCCGTTGAGCTATAGGGGCTGATATGGGCTAAGGGAATTGTATTATGTATTAAGGAAAGAATCAATTATTTTTACCCATAATACTTATCCCAGTTCCCAAGTATTTAGCGGAGCTTCAACGTATATAAATTAGGTGCTTCGCCGTTGGTGGCGCCCAGATTGGTCAAAATAATGATCTGGGAGCCGTCAGGAGTGGGGAAGGCAAAGGGTGACTGGTATTGGCCGGCCCAGACGGAAATTCTATTGGTGCCATCATAATCCATGATGGTTAACTGGTTGGGCTCGGCTAACAGTAAATGTTTAGAGGTAGGAAACCAGGCCAATCTACGATTGAAATGACCAATGGCCAATGTCAAATGTCCAATGAGGAGATCTTTGGAATCGTCTGATACTAAGAAATTACGATCCTCTTTGATATCGTAAATATATGTTTGGTTAGCTTTTATATCTCTGCTTTGTTTCTGGCTGGAAGAACCGGGCAACTGGGGAGTTAGATTTTCGGCCAGCTTTGCCGAACCAGACGCAGTATAAATAACTTTGTTTTCATCAGGGCTGAATTGCCAAGAGGTGCTCTTGCGCAGCAAAATATCCTGGACTGCTTCGGGCAATTTGGCCAGTTGAGAAGCCTGGTTTTTGGCCTCAATTTTAGCCCAGGAAGCTTTTAAATCAGTCAGTTTTTTGCCGCTGATATTAACCAGTTGCGTTTGGGGAGTAAAGCTATTGGGATCCAGTAAAAAAGTGCCGCCTGCCTGCCCTGCTTGCGCAGGCAAGGCAGGCAGGGAGGGGTTGGTTAGGATCAAATTGCGGCTGTCTGGCGACCAGTTTAAGGTGTTATTATCTACTTTAGTATCGCTAACCTGGCGTGCTTCGCGATTGAAACCAAAAGGGAGATTACCTAGATCAATCACCCAAATACCGCCTTTATCAGCGGCCAAGTCACTCACCAGCCAGGCCAGTTTAGTACCGTTAGGGGAAAGAAGAGGGTTAGCGGCTCCAAAGAAGGTTAGCGGCGATAGAGAAGGGGCTTTAGGGAAAAGCCAGGCTTCGGCCTTAGTGACAATACCGCTTTCAATGTTTACTCTTTTTTTCCAGGAGGTAAAGCCCTCTTTGGCAATTTCTACGTCATAAGTGCCAGGTAGGATAGTAAGGCTGGTGTTAGTGGCATTTTTAAGGGCGCCGTTAACTAAAATTTGAGCGGCATCGGGGTTGGAAGTTGCCACCAGAATTCCTGTTTTTTCAAAACTACGCTTTTCTATATCAAAACGTAAACCTTGAGCGTATTGAATGATTAGCCAGCCGACCAGGGCGACCATCGCAAAACTGCCGATTAAAAATAATAAGCGGAGAGGAAGCGACAACTTTATTTTCTTGGCCATATTGATAAATTATACCATTTATGTTACTTTGAAATGATAGTACAGTTGCAAACTATCAAAATACTATTTAAGTAGTTCAAAAGATGTCAAAATTCCAATTCTCCAAAAGAATTGCCATTGATCTGGGAACAGCCAATACTTTAGTGTGGGTGGCAGGCGAGGGGTTAATTATTAACGAGCCGAGTGTGGTGGCCTCCAGTGTGGACGATGGCCGGGTAGTGGCTGTCGGTATGCAGGCCCGGCAGATGTTAGGTCGCACCCCGGAAAGTTTAACTGCTTCCAGGCCTCTTAAAGACGGAGTAATCGCCGATTATGAAGCCACCCGGGCCATGCTGTCTTATTTTATTAATCGCGTGGCCAGCCCCTTTCTTTTTTGGAAGCCAGAAGTAATGATTTGCGTCCCGGCCGGTTGTACCCAAGTGGAAAGGCGGGCAGTCTTGGATGCGGCTCTCTCGGCCGGCGCCCGGGTGGCCTATTTAATTGATGAACCTTTGGCCGCCGCCATTGGGGCCAGAATTCCCATCGCTGCGGCCTCCGGCAATATGATTGTGGATTCAGGTGGGGGCGCGACGGAGGCGGCAATTATTTCTTTAGGCGGAGTAGTAGTGCATAAATCGGTGCGGGTGGCTGGTAATAGGATTGATGAAGCTATTCAAAACTATGTCAGGCGTCGCCATAACCTAATTATCGGCGATCAAATGGCCGAAGAGGTTAAGATTAAAATTGGGACAGCCCTGCCTGCCCCGCCTGCGCAGGCAAGGCAGGCATCTGGCACTAACCATAAAGAGGAATCTATGGAAGTGTCAGGTCGGGATCAGGTGTCAGGTTTGCCCCGAACCATTACTATTTCTTCCAGTGAGGTAGCAGAAGCCATCCGGCCGGTGTTAAACTTAATTATTGGGGCCATCAAGGCGGTTTTGGAGGATATTCCGCCGGAACTGGCTAGTGATATTATAGATAAAGGGATCACTATGAGCGGCGGTACCAGTTTGTTGGCTGGTTTTGATAAATTGATGACTCAAGAGGTGGGAGTGCCCGTTCATTTGGCCCAGGATCCGTTATTATGCGTTGCTCGTGGTACTGGTTTGGCATTAGAAAATTTAGACACTTACAGGCGGTCTTTGACGAAAAAGTAACATCCTGTAATAATTTACTATCTGATTTGTAAAGTTGAGACTAAAGCCAATTATTCGTTATTTATTCGGAGCTTAGAGTAAGCTAAAATTTAATAAAATTGAAAAGTCGGATAATAGTTAAACTAAAGCCTAATCCAGCTAGGAAATTATGTATACAGTTTATAGACAAATAGACTAATTTAGCAGTCTTATATTTGGTTATAATCAGTCTTGTAGTAAAAAAGATAAAAATAATCAGTTTAAGTTTAAGTATAATTATAAGAGTACGGATAGTAATAGCTATAGGATTAGAAAAATTGGGAAAAATTTACCGATTTTTGAAGAGCAAAGAAAATTTTTTAAAAAAATTTGTCAAAAATGGTCAAAAATTGAACCTAAAAGAGCCGAAGGGGGATAAAAATGACAAAAACTGCACCTCAAAAAGGAAGAAAACACGCTGTAATCCTCAATATTAAAATAGATAGCAGTTCGGCAAGCTCACTGCTGGCGCAAATTTCTGATTGGGTGGAGAGAAAAAAGAAATTTTACGTAGTAACCCCTAATCCGGAGATTGTGATCGCGGCCCAGTCTGATCCAGTTTTAGCTAGTATTTTGAATTCAGCTGATATGAGTTTGCCGGATGGGATAGGATTGGTGTGGGCGTCTAAACTAAGTTCAAAGTTCACACCCGAAGGGTCAAGCTTTGCTTCAGTTCAAAGTTCAAAGTTAGAAGAAAGAATTTCGGGCATTGATGTCATGGAAGATTTGATAAAGATGGCGGCGGAAAAACAGTGGCGGGTATTTTTGTTAGGCGGAAAATCCGGTGTCGCCGCGACTGCCGCGAAAAACCTAACAGCCCTGCCTGCGCAGGCAGGCCAATGGCCCAATAGCCTAATAGCCTTTGATAACGGTCCTTGGTTAGATAATGAAGGGAAATCAGTTAACAAAGAAGAGAAAATTAAAGAAAGGGAAGTTCTTAAGAAAATCAACCTTTTTAAGCCTGATTTATTGTTTGTCGGTTTTGGGGCGCCGAAGCAGGAAAAATGGGTAGCATCAAACTATAACAAACTACAAACTTATGGAATAATGGTGGTTGGCGGTAGCTTTGATTATCTAGCCGGCCGCGTACCCCGTGCCCCGCTGTGGCTGCGTAATTTAGGTTTAGAATGGCTATTTAGGTTAATTTTAGAACCATGGAGAATTGGGCGCCAACTATCTCTTCTGAAATTTATCTGGGCAGTTGTGACTAGAGATTGATTGTAGATGGATAATCTATCTTCCATAGTCAAAACCTTATCTTATAGTTGTAAATTAATGGTAAATATAGTAAAATGTATCTCACAAAAATGATTTTTGCATATCCTTTAGTAATTCAAAGAGAGTAGTTTTAGTGGAGGTTAAAGACAAAAAGCAAGTCTCGCGACAATCCAGTAAAACTGAATGGAGCACCTTGAAAATTCGGTTGTAGTTTCCGCAAAGAGAGCAACATTAGCTGTTGCGTACTTTTTGGAAAAAATTCAGATTTAGAGGAAGGAATATGAGGAGTGCTCTTATTTTTGGGGCCGCATTGCTACTTCTTGGCGGCGAGCTGTGGGTGGTCAATTACATCACTGGCATCTGGTGGTAATTCAAGGAGGTTTGAAGTGGCCTTGCAAGGTGAATGGCCTGCTAAACAGCGAGACTAGTTTCTTTACAACTGAATACACAACCGAATATGGGTCGCAAAGGCACCAAAAGGTGATATTTTGCTTTATAAGCAATTTTATCTCTGGACGGTGCCTTTTTTCTTAGCTACAATAAGGCTTATGAAACTGGTAGGGATGATTTTGGCGGGCGGCATGGGTAAAAGAATGCAATCGGATTTACCAAAAGTGCTCCATGAAATTAAAGATAAGCCAATGATTTATTACTCCCTTAAATTGTTATCACAGTTACCGATAGATGATATACAAGTTATTGTTGGATACCAGAAAGATATAGTCAAAAAGGCAGTCAAAGATATTGCTAGACAGTTGCAAATTGCCTCCAAAATTCATTTTGCTAGTCAGCCTGAACCTTTAGGAACAGGTCATGCAGTGAGATGTGGACTAAAAAAGGTGGCCGATGATACGACTGATGTTTTAGTTTTAAATGGTGATGACTCGGCTTTTTACAGTCCAGAGACGATTAAGGCAGTTTTAAATTTACATACCTCAATTAATAGTGATTTAACTTTTGTGACTCTTAAAGTAGATAATCCAATTGGTTTGGGTAGAATTCTCCGTAATGAGGGAGGCGAAGTGATGGCAATTATAGAAGATAAAGCGGCGACAAGCGAGCAAAAATTAATTAATGAGGTTAATGACGGCTGTTATATTTTTAGATACTACTATCTCAAAAGGTATATTAATAGTATAAAGAAAAGTTCGACAGGAGAGTATTATTTGACTGATTTAGTTGGAATTGGTGTTAAAAATGAAGCCAAAATTTCCACTTTTATGTTAGACAAACGCCACGAATGGGTAGGGGTGAACACGCAAGAGGACCTCTTGGAGGCTAATAATTTAGCCAAAAACAATGGCAACTTTCAAAATTTTAAAACGCAGTAAAGGTACAGCTCGTACTGGTGAAATTAAAACTAGCCATGGCATAATTCATACTCCGGCCTTTTTGCCGGTTGGCACCATGGCCACAGTCAAGGCTTTGGACAGTCAAGATTTAAATGAGATCGGAGTAGAAGCAGTCCTGGCTAACACCTATCATCTGCACCTTCGCCCGGGCGAGGAGATCATTAAAAAACAAGGCGGCTTGGCTAAATTTATGGCTTGGAATGGACCTGCCTGCGCAGGCAGGCCGACTATGACAGATAGCGGCGGATTTCAGGTTTTTTCTTTAGGCATCGGCGGCGATGTTAAGCTTTTGTCGGCCAAAGGCCGATCGTCCTCTGGACGAAAAGATGGTCCACGAGAGCGACCCGCCTCGCCGAAGACGGCAAGTCGAGGCGGGGATATAGCGCCAATGGTAATTAAAATAAATGATCGCGGCGTAGTTTTCCGTTCTCCATTTGACGGCAAGTTAACTTCGCTTACGCCTGAAAGTTCTATTAAAATTCAAGAAGATTTAGGGGCGGACCTAATAGTGGGCTTTGACGATTTAGAGTCGCCAAGGGCCAATTATGAAGAAACTAAAAAATCGCTTGAAAGGACTAATCGCTGGCTGGCCAGGTCTAAAAAAGCCCATCATAAAAAAGACCAGTTGTTATATGGAGTAACGCACGGCGGCCGGTTTACCGATTTAAGGCTGGAATCCATCAAATTTGTAGATCAAAATTTTTCTGTCGTGGCTCTAGGCGGAGCACATCAAGACAAGCAAAATATGTATGAGATAGTAGAGCTAACTACTACTAATAGTGATCCGCAAAAGCCACGTCATATGTTGGGAGTAGGTGAAATTGATGATATCTTAAATATCATAAGTTTAGGTATTGATACCTTTGATTGTGTAATACCAACGCGACTGGCAAGGATGGGTGAGATTTTTGTTTCGCCGCCAATAGGTAATCTGAAAAACCGTTTTCGCTTTAATATCACCAAAGGCCAATGGGCAAGTTCTAGTCTGGCTTTAGACAAAAATTGCGCTTGTATGGTCTGTGAGAATTATACTCGAGCCTATATCAATCATCTTTTTCGCACCCGCGAACTATTAGCTTACCGACTAGCCACGTATCATAACGTTTATTTTTTTACTAAGCTGATGGAAAAAGTAAGAACAGCCATTAACGACGGCCAATACGCAAAACTTAAAGGAAGATGGCTAAAATAGACTTGCCCCGTTTAGTTTACATGAACTGGGCTTGAAATTAACCAAAGCAAAGTTTAAACTATTTTATAATATGGATCAAAATCCGGATCAGCCAATAACTCCAGCAGAAATTATCAAGATTATTAAGGATCGGCGACTCAAAGCTGTCTCTTACGCCACCCAAGCTAAACAACTGGCCCGAGAGCGGCGGGCAGGCGAAGAAGCCGAAACTGCTATCAGCCCAGCCAAACTCACCGGAGAAGCTTTAAAAAATAAGCAACAAGCCGATCAATTGGTTAGGCAGATGGAAGGAGTGGAAGAAGGAACCAAATAATGCTTGCTAAATTACTCCAGGTGGTAGATAGAATTTATCCGGCCCAGACTGTTTTTGCTTATTAAGTGGGAGGATTGACTTCGTCATGAATCAAAAGATTGAAAATATTTTGCAACTGGCTCTAAGACGGAAAAAAGAATATTTGGTCACCAATCCCGAATATCAACGCGAAGAGCAAATGTTCCATCGTCATGCCGCCGGCCGCTATATCGGTGATTTTGTTTATGGAGCCAGCGACGGTATTGTGACCACTTTTGCCGTAGTGGCCGGGGCGACCGGCGCCAGCCTGGTTCCTTCCATAGTGGTAATTTTAGGTTTGGCTAATATTTTTGCCGATGGCGTTTCCATGGGGGCGGGAAATTTTTTGGGGGCCAGATCGGAAAAAGCTTATGCCAAAGCCCAGCGCCAAAAAGAAAATTGGGAAATTGATCATTTACCAGAGTTGGAAATTGATGAGATACGGGAAATTTATCGTAAAAAGGGATTTGTGGGAAAGGATTTGGAGAGGGCGGTTAAAATTATTACCGGGGATCGCCAAATTTGGGTAGAGACAATGATGCGGGACGAGCTGGGTATTATTGAGGATGCCAATGACGATCCCAAAAAGCATGCTCTGGCCACTTTCGCGGCCTTTTTTGTGGCCGGTTTTATTCCGCTTTTTTCATATCTAACTCCAGCTATTACTGATAAATTTATGTTTTCCATGATTGTCGGGGCGGCGACACTATTTATAGTGGGGTCGTTGCGGTCGCTGATTACGGCCGTGGGTTGGTTTCGGGGCGGCATGGAAATGCTCTTAGTCGGATCAGGAGCTGCGTTAATTGCCTATGTTGTGGGAGATTTTGTAGAAAAATTAGTCAGCTAGTGTATAATTGGCAAAATGCACTTCAAGCCATATTTTTCAGATTGGGCGGGTCAAGTTAATGAATACCTGGCTTCATATTTGGGAAAATGCCAGGGACAGGCAAAGAAAGAAGCTCCAATTGCAGCCGATTTAATCTCAGATTTTACTGCCTTTTTAGGCGGCGGCAAGAGATTAAGGGCGGGGCTTGTCAAATTGGGTTATGAAATATGGGGCGGCAAAGATAGAGTAAAAATTTTACCCATTGCCGCGGCGGTAGAAATGATTCATGGATCATTATTAATTCATGACGATATTATTGATAAAGGAGATATGAGACATGGCAAACCTACCATTCATGTTAAATATGCCCAAAATAAAACTGCTCATTATGGCGAAAGTATGGCCATTTTGGCTGGTGACTTTGGACTTTATGAGGCGATTAAACTTTGTCTGTCCGCAGATTTGCCGCCACTAATTTTACAGAAAGTAGTGCAGGAAATTTTACAAATAGTTCTTAATACAGTTTATGGAGAAGCATTAGATGTAGAAATGGCTTACCAAACACAGATTAGCGAACAACAAATTTTAACTGTTAATAAATTAAAAACTGCTTATTATACTTTTATCGGACCGCTGACATACGGGGCGTTGGCCGCCGGGGCTCACGCAAATAGTTTAAAAATAATTGATAAATTTGCTCTGCCGTTAGGAATTGCTTATCAAATTCAGGATGACATTTTAGGAATTTTTGGCAACGAAAAAACTTTAGGTAAATCAGTTGATTCGGATATTAAAGAAGGCAAAAATACTTTATTGTATCTTGAGGCATTAAAGAAGGGTAATGCCAAACAAAAAAATTTTTTACAAAAAATGTGGGGGAATGAGAACATTACATTAGAAGAAGTGGAAGAAGTGCGGGATATCATCAGGGAAACAGCTGCTCTGGATTACGCGGTCAAGATGGCCCAAGAATTGGTTGCGCAAAGTAAACAACAAATTCCTCATTTAACAAGCGATAAAAATTATCAGGAAATTTTAGAAAGTTTGGCTGATTATATTGTGGAGCGCGAGAAGTAGTATATCGTCTTATTTTAGTTTTTAACTAAAAGTACTCGTATATACCCATTTATTGGAAATAAGGTTGGATGGGTATATAATTGCCTTGTTGTGTCATAGGTAGATACATTTTGCGCGTATCTAGTCTTTGTGACTCAAAACGCACGTTAACATTCAGTTAGTGGAAATTAAGGAGGGCGACATGTCTGAAGTGCTTGGGCGAAATCTAGATAATGAAAATAGTGATCAACGATTACGGTCGTTAAGGGAATGTAAGAAATGCGGCGGCGATCTTTTTGAAGAGGATGACGGTTTGGGCGTGGACATTGTCTGTTTGCAGTGCGGCGATCGCCGGTCTGTAGCTCAATGGATGTCAGAGCAAAGTCAGGGCAAAGGAGAAAGTCATGACGGATAGGACTGTTGTTTATCATCTGGCAGATGAGGCAGTGGAGGAGCGTGCCCGAGCATTGCTGGAATCTTCGGCTGTTGCCATTGACCTGGCCCGGCGTTTTGATCTAGCAGATCAAACTGTTCACATCGCCATCTGCGAAGATTGCCAGAAGAGGATTAGCTTTAAGAAACAGGATTTGCAGGTTCCAGTTGGAAGCAAAGGGGAGTGGATGAATGTAGGAAAGCTTATAATAGTCATGGCGATGTTTTTACTATCTACCTTTGCGGCTCTGCAAGTCAAAAACAGCTGGCTACAAGTAGCAACTGGTCTCGGTGGTTGGATATTGACCTTTTACGTAGCCTCCCTTTTGAGGGTGTATGATCCTCGATGGAGATATAACCGCTGGCGGTAATAACCAATACCCAAATTTCCCACAACTGAATATGTTCTTAAAGGCACCTAAAGGTGATATATAAATTGGTCACATAACCGCGATTTAAATTTTTTATATCTACCCCAAGGTGCCTTTTTTCTTGACATTTTCTTTCCGATCGCACATAATTTGTCAAGTGGCTAGTAATAAAAAGGAAACAGTTTCAATTCCCAATCTTCTATTACTTGTTTTAGAAAAAGCAGTAGAGGGTGGAGAACTAGTAGTAAATTCTTCTGTTGATTTAAGAAGATGGATTTATGATGTTTATGGCAATTACCCCCGACCAATTAGCGATACAGCCTTAAGTCATGCCATTCGGAGATTGCGGCAAAGGGGTTTAATAGCGCAAGAAAGTAAGAGAGCAGAAAAAATCATTTTAAAACTAACAAAAGATGGTAGAAAATTAACTCGTTTTCTAAAGGATGAGAAATCTAACTGGGATGGTAGATGGCGAGTAGTTATTTTTGATATACCAGAGGATAAAAAGAGAGTGCGAAATATATTAAGATGGCGACTAAAAACTTGGGGTTTTGTCTGCTGGCAAAAGAGTGTTTGGGCGACTAAAAGAAATATTGAAAAGCCATTAAGAGAATTTGTGAAGGAATTGGAAGTTGAGGAGTGGGTGCAAGTCTTAGTAGCAGAGAGGGAGTGATGACACTTTCTTTCCGATCGGAAACAAAGTGTCAATAAATGGAAAATTAAAAATTTGATTTGCTTTTTAAACTTCTGGTGATATAATCTTCACAGAACAATCCAAATGGATCTAAAAGATTGATTCAATTTTTGACAGAGGTTGACCGATAGTCTACAATAGGAAAATGCCGCCAGACTTGTCCTTGCCTTCAGATATTGTAGTACCTCACCACGTCGCTTTAATTTGCGACGGCAACCGTCGTTGGGCGCGGGCTCGCGGTTTACCAATCCATAAAGGCCATGAACAAGGCGGAGAAGCGATTGGCGAAATAGCCCGCGCCTGCCGAGATTTTGGCATCCATACTTTTACCGTCTGGGTTTTTTCTACCGAGAATTGGTCAAGGGGTGAAAAAGAAGCCGGCGGCATTTTAAAAATTATTGAAAAAGCTCTTGATCAACATATCAGTGAAGCTAAAAAAGATGATGTGCGCATTATTCATTTGGGCCGTAAAGATAGGTTGCCGGAAAGTTTGGCTAGAAAACTTCGGCAAGCAGAAAATGATACCAGAAATAATAAATCTTACGTTTTTAATTTAGCCATTGATTATGGAGGGCATGATGAAATTGTCCGGGTCACTCGCAAAATCGTGGATGATAAAATTCCAGTCGAGGCCATAGACGAAAAATTATTTGCCTCATATTTGGACACTAATGACCAACCCTATCCCTACATTGATTTATTAATCAGAACTTCCGGTGAAGAAAGATTATCCGGTTTTATGCCCTGGCAAACAAATTATGCCGAAATTTGGTGGGATGAATGTTTACTGCCGGATTTTGACCGGGCCAAGTTTCGCGAAGCTTTGCTTGATTATTCCCGCCGCCGCCGCCGTTTTGGGGCAGGCGATAGTGTGCGCAAATTTGATTTTGAGCCGAAACTAATTGCTAAACTGGAACTGGATTGGTGGCGAGCCAGGAAGTTTAAAGAGGAAGGCGCTTTTAAGAAGGCTTTTGTGAGTTACCTTAAAGCTCAATTTGGTACCTCTTTATTAATTGCTAAGGAAGCGGCAGAGATGTTTGTTAAAGCCATTACGACCGGTGAGACCGAAGGAAATTGGCAAGGGACAAAAAGAATTTTAACTAGCTTTTATAGTTTAATGCGCAAAAATGTCAAACTGGCTTTTGAGCCGCGTTTGGTAGCCAGTCTGGAAATTGAATATTTGAAAAGAAGTGATAGTAAGAGATCAGAGAATGTGGAATTGCAAAATGTCACCCGCGAGCTTTATGCCGAACTGTTCCGTATTCCCATTTTTCAAGCCAACAAAATTGCTTATTTGCGAGTGCTTGCCCAAGAGCAGCAAAAACAAGCGGATTTAGCCACCGGTAAGAGAAAAGAAGTATTAGCTAAAAAGGCAGAAGACTATTTAGTGAAGTCATATGAAGCTTTGAAGGAAAGAGTGGCATAATGAGGCTTTTGGGGCATTGGGCTATTAGGTCATTAGGAAGAATTTTACCAAAGAGCCTAGTAGCCTAAGAGCCAAGGAGCCTTTTGCTATTCTGTCTTTGCCGTGATTCCCAATAACCACAATACTTGTTCTTTTTTATAGCGGCGATCGCCGCGGCTGTTAATTCTAATGGGTGGAAGTTTACCACGCTTGCCCCAGCGTTTAATCGTGAGTGGAGAAACGCGCAAAACTTCGGAGACTTCGCGAACTGTTAATAAATCTGGCAAATCGTCAAGTTTAATTTTTCTGGCGGGCGACATTATGACTTTCTAGTGGGCGGGACTTGTCTCGCCGAATCCGGCTTCGCCGGAAAAGGCGGAAAGACTGTACAAGAAGGTATCAAATAAGTCGTAACTCTGTCAAGTGGGAAATTTTTGCTCTCTTCCTGCCGATACTTACTTTTCGCCTTAGTAAATTCTTACTGCGGCTCAAGGAGCGTTATCATGGCGGGTGCGGGACAACTGCTTGCACAGTTGCCCCTTGACAGACGAGAGGCTCATTTTTATACTGTGTCCCACTTGGCTGTGGTCAAGTTTATAAAGGAGGTGAGAAGAAAATGATGCAAGATGATGTCGTAATGAAATTAGCTGATGATGAAGATGAGGATGAAGAGGAAGAGGAGGAGGAAGAAGAGAAAAAGGATGAGGAAGAGGAGGAGGAATAGCCCGGCTTCGCCGGACTTGACTTCTCGGCGGCCCTTGTGTGCAACTTGCAACAGGGGCCTTTGTGTGTTAAAATAAATGAAAGCTTAAGACAGTGAGTTACGTTCAGTTACATGAACGTAATAAATCTCACCGAGGCACCTCATCTAGATTTTAGATATTAGAATTTAGATCTTTGAGCGCTCGGTGGAGCGCTTTTTTAATGTACTGTGGTGAGCTTGCCGAACCATGAAAAAACCAGAAAAAATCATTTTTGTAAACGACTTAACAGCCAAAATTAATGACGCTAAATCGCTCGTTTTGGTAAATTTAACTGGCTTGAAAGTTAGTGAGCAGGAGACTTTACGCCGCCGGTTGCGCGAGGCTGGCAGTAAAATGCTGGTGGCTAAAAATACTCTTCTGAAAAGATCGCTGGTAGCTTCTAATTTAAAAGAATTATCAGATAATATTGTTTCGTCTTTAACTGGTCAGACTGCGATAGTAATTGCCCAGCAAGATGAGCTGGCACCAATTCAAGTTTTGGGTAAATTTATCAAAGAATTTGAATTACTAGCTCTCAAGGCAGGAATTATTTCCGGCACGGTTCAGGACGCGGCAGCACTTCTGAAATTATCGCGTTTGCCGGGCCGCGAAGTTTTATTTGGACAACTGCTGGGGGTATTAAACGCGCCAATGTACCAGTTAACTGGTACATTACAGGCAAATATGTCTAAATTAGTTTATATCTTAAGCACGAAATCCGAAGCACTAAATTCGAAACAATCCTAAAATTTGAATTTTCAAAATTCAAAACTTTTGAATTTATTTAGTATTTCGGATTTGTGATTTCGAATTTATTATGAAAGGTGGTGAAGAATTAAATGGCTAAAGTTAAAGTTGATGAATTAGTTAATCAAGTAGGCGAGTTATCAGTTTTAGAATTGTCAGAACTGGTGACTAAATTGCAGGAAAAATTAGGCGTTAGTGCGATGCCAATGGCGGCAGCTCCCGCCCCGATTCAATCTGGGTCGGCCGAAGGTGAAAAAGAGGAAGCTAAGACTCAAGCTACGGTAATTTTAACTGATAGCGGGGTTAATAAAATCGCTGTTATTAAAGCTTTACGGGAAATTAAACCCGATCTAGGTTTGAAAGAAGCTAAAGATATTACTGATACTACCCCTAAAGAAATTTTAACTAACGTTAAAATGGAAGAGGCAAATAGCGCAAAAGAAAAATTAGAAGCCGCCGGCGGGAAAGTAGAGCTAAAGTAAAATCTATTCGTGGTGGCGGTGTTTGTAAATGACAATAGCGCCAATAGCGCCGGTTACAACAGTGGCGGCAATACCGATACCGATTCTCAAAATCCGGCCGTGGGGAGCAGAGAGGGCAATAACATCTTTGCCCGTTTTTTCAATATGTTCTACTATCCCGGGGTTATTTTCCAGATGTTGGAGGGCTACCTTTTCCAGATCTTTGGGGTAAGGTATGTTGTCAATTAGAACCTCGCCGGTCAAAGTATTATCTTCCAACCCATGCGGATGGTCGCCATGGATTTCCACTTCCGGTAAATTTGATGATTGTTCAACCATATTTAATAAGATGATGGAATGAATACTGATTGCGAGCGACGCTATCATGATGCAATTTTATATAATACCTGATTTTTCTGAGGGCTTTAGCCTCAATTTGCCTAATTCTTTCTCTGGTGACACCATATTCGTCGGCAATTGATTCTAATGTTAAGTCTTTTCCATCATCCCAACCGACCCTTAATTTTACGACCCTTTTCTCCCTTTCCGTTAAATGGGGAACAGAATTTAATAAATTTTCCAACTCTGTCCGGGTGATGCTCTGTTCGGCCTGATCTTCTACTGATATCGTTTGATTATCGGGTATTAACTCTAGCCTGGTTTCACCTTCATCATTAATTTGATAGTCTAATCTGACCATTTGGGTAGTGGCGTGGGCGACCTTTAGTTCATGGATTTTTTGAAGACTAATTTCCTTGTTATTATATTCAGTCATATAAAGATTGGCCAGCTCTTCATCGGTTGGTTCATTACCCATTTCTTCGGCGTAAAGACTTTTGGTTTTCTGCAATCTATAAATATCGTCTATAATGTGAACTGGTAGACGGATAGTTCGACCAAAATCGGCAATAGCCCGGGTTACCGCCTGCCTGATCCACCAAGTGGCATAAGTGGAAAGTTTAAAACCTCTTTTCCAGTCAAATCTTGCGACAGCCGTCATTAAGCCGATATTGCCTTCTTGTTCCAGATCAGATAGTGGTAGGCCGCGGTTCATATATCTGGCGGCCACAGAAACTACCAGGCGTAAGTTGGATTCAATCATTTTCTTCCTGGCCAGTTCTTGTTGAGTTTTCGCCAGTTCCAGTTGAGAGCAAAGTCCGGCCGGGTCTATAATCTCTAAAGACTCTACCTGCTGATAACCTTGTTGTTCAATTTCTTCGCCAGTTTCTTCTTTATATATTAATTCTACAAAAGGCCCAATTTGCAATCTGTCTATGACGTTATTAACTACAAAGTCCGCTGCTTCTATTTTCATAGTAGAATCCATTTCGGCGATTTTCTCTAGAGTCAGCGCCAGGCGGTCGAGAATTTTGCCCTTCTCCATGGCCTGAGCGAAGGTTTTTTCTTCTGAGGCGGTTAATAGCGGTCCATTGATTTCCTGCATGTAGATTCCCTGAATATCATCAACTTCCACGCGGTCAAGGGGGGAGGTTTTATCAAAAATATTTTCTACTTTTTCTAGTTCGCGGATAGTCATATTGCTATTTTGACAGCCGGACCCATGGTGGCTTTCAAAATTGCTTTCTGAATAGCGCGTTCGCCAAGGCCAGCCAGGACCGCTTTGACGTTATCGGATAAATCATTCGGGGCATCGGAAATTTTGCCAACCACCGTATGAATAACCGGCACGTCTTTTTCAGTTTGAAGGATGAGGGTATTGCCGGAAAATTTTTCAGCCGCCGCTTGGGTGTTATCAGTCAAAGTGCCGTTTTTAGGGTTGGGCATTAGACCTTTAGGTCCAAGCAATCGGGCAAATGGTACTAATTTTGGCAAAAAGGTGGGTGAAGAAATTAAGACATCAAAATCAACCACACCTTTTTCTAATTTAGCAATCGTTTCATCATTTGCTATTTCCACTTTTTTAGTAGTTCCTGTTGAATGTGGTAAATTAATTTCATAACGACCCTTTTTGACTACGTTCATGTGTAATTCTAACTGGCCAGGAAATCTGGAGTAGGAAGATTTTTGGGCCAGCTCTACTGCGTCTCTCACCGGATAAGTTTTAGTGGGATCAACTAACATTCGGCTTTGTAAATATTTTTTGCCGCGTTTGTGGATTTTAACAGCCTTATCTTCTGTTTTATTTTCTGTAGTTTCACTGGCCGAGATAACTTCGCCACCGACTGCTACCACTCGTTCTCCGCCTTTAAGACCAGGAACACGAATGCCTTTTTCTTTTTTAGCGGCGATTTTTTTGGCGCGGATTTTAGCTTCCTTTTGTTGTTCTTCCGCGGAAGTTTCGCCAATAAAAGCCGTTTTAGTTTTTCCCATATTATTGAATTTTGACTCCCATACTTCTGGCAGTACCTGCCACGATTTTCTTGGCCGCTTCCAAATCGCGGCTGTTTAAATCGGCCATTTTACTTTCGGCAATTTGAGTAAGCTGGGCGGAAGATAAAGTGCCAACGGTTTCCCGGCCAACATTGCCAGCCCCTTTTTCTAAATTTAATTCCTTTTTAATAAGTTCAGATACTGGGGGAAGTTTAGTCACAAATGAGAAACTTCTGTCTTCATAGATAGTAATCACCGCCGGGATGATTTGACCCTTATTACCCGCTGTTTTGTCATTATATTCCCGGACAAAATCCATGATAGCCACACCGTGTTGACCCAAAGCCGGACCCAGTGGCGGCGCCGGTGTGGCTGCTCCTGCCGGTAAATTGACTTTAACAATTGCTTTAACTTTTTTAGCCATATTTATTATCCTCTTTTACGGTGTTTTGGTTCTGGTACTTCTGGTGAAATGTAATCCCAGTGAAACTCTCTCCAGCGTTTAACGGCGGGATCATCCGAACTATGACCTTTAACAATTTTGTGATGTTCCACCACCAATTTGAGTGTGCCAAATAAGTTATGACTCTCAAACAGTGTAATCTGACTGGATCTTCTGCTGAAATAACTTTCGCCCTGATTTATTAAGATTTCTTTTACCATAATTTTAAACTTTAGCGATTTGTAAAAAGTCCAGCTCCACTGGCGTTTCGCGGCCGAAGATGGAAACCAACACTTTGACCTTGCCTTTTTCCTCATCAATTTCGGAAATAGATCCTAAAAAATCAGCGAATGGACCGTCAGTAATTCTAACTGCTTCGCCGGTAGAAAAGCGGGTTTTATAGCGCGGGGCCGGAGACGAAACGAATTTTTCAATGTTTTCCACCTCTTTTTCCGAGATCGGCAAAGGTTTAGTGTCGGCGCCGACAAAACCAGTGATGCCGGGAGTGGTGCGGATGGCCAACCAGACATTATCATCCATCACCATTTTAATCAATAAATAACCGGGGAAAATCTTTTCCTTAATGGTTTGCTTTTTGCCGGTTTTAATCACCACTCGATCTTGGGTGGGAATCAGAATTTCAAAAATGCGGTCAGTCAAATCCATGGTTTCCAGCCTTTGGCGTAGGGTTTCGCTGACGCGAGCCTCATGTCCCGAGGTAGTGTGCACTACAAACCAGGCGGCATTGGCTGGCGCATTTTCATTAATGACAACACGGCCGGGCAAATTTTTACCCCCCATACCTCGTTCTTGAATTTGAGTAGTTTGTTCGTCGTTCATGATCATTTTTTTATTAGGGCGTTGACGAAGTTCGTAAAGACGAAATCAAGACCACCGACTAAAGCGCCGACTGCCAGAGAAATGACAATCACAATTACCGATAATCTGATTGCTTCAGCTCTGGTGGGCCAGGTGATTTTATTAAATTCCTCCCGAACTCCGCGGGCAAACAATACAACTTGTTGCACGAGAGTAATTGTAGCACAAAATCATGCTTGCCCGCAAGAGAAAAGAGTGATACCCTATTTAAGGTATGCGCATTAAGAAGGCGATTATTGCGGCCGCCGGCTACGGAACCAGATTTCTCCCAGCCACTAAAGTTCAACCCAAAGAAATGCTTCCCTTAATTGATAAGCCTATCATTCAATATTTAGTAGAGGAGGCGGTTGACTCCGGCATCCGCGATATTATTATTGTGACGAGGGCCGGATCACATGCCGTAGCCGATCATTTTGATTCTAACGTGGAACTTGAGTTAATGCTGGAAGTAGCCGGCAAGAAAAAAATGCTGGAAGAAGTGAGAAGAATTACCAAGCTGGCCAATTTTGTTTACTTACGCCAGACCAAAAATTATCCCTATGGCAATGCTAGTCCATTACTCGTGGCTCGCGATTTAATCAATAATGGTGAGCCGTTTGTCTATATGTTTGGTGACGATTTGGTTAAAAGCGAAATTCCTGCTACGAAGCAATTAATTAATATTTGGAAGAAAACGCCGGCTTGGGTGGTTGGGTGCCAAGAGGTAACTCCTAGTGAAGTTGATAGATATGGCATTCTTAAATTGAAGGAAGGTAGCGAAATGGTGGTAGAATCGGTGGTGGAAAAACCTGAGATAGGGAAGGCGCCCTCCAATCTAGCTGTATTTGGCCGCTACATATTAAACAAGAAAATTTTTAAGTATTTAAATCCCAAAAAACTGGGTAAAAATAATGAGCTGTGGGTAGCTGATGCCATTTCTGCTTTTGCCAAAAGAGGGCGCGTCTTGGCGGCTAAGGTAGAAGGGCAATGGCTGACGACAGGCGACCCCTTGAATTACTTAAAAGCTACGGTAGAATTTGCTTTAGATAGAGAAGATTTAGGCGCTCCCTTCAAAAAGTTTTTAATAGAAACTATCTCCAAGTAAATTTGTTTTCAAAAGCGGCGGTGCTATAATTGTCCTGACAACTCATGTGAGTCTAAAAGCTGGACTTAATTTGAGATGTTGGCTCTTTAAAAAATTAGTTGCGAAGAAAATTGAAGGGAGAAATAAAATGTGGCGGGCAATTTTTGCCATCGCGATTCTCGTCTCCGTTATAGTGCTACCGCGCGTATTGACAAGCGATTCAGTTCCTTGGTTATTGATGCTAGCGATTGTGCTACTTGCCACCGGCGTAGCAATTAGGCAAAGAGAATGGTTGCTTAGACCACCCAAAGGAAAGAAATAAGGAGGAAGAAATGTCACTTAGATCAGTCATCCTGATTTGGGTTGCTACTTGGGTAGTGGGAACTGCAATGGTGGGGACAGTTTTCTTTCTAACAAACCCAATAGTGACCGGCTGGTTTGTGGTTTTCCTGCTTTTCCTGATATTGGCAGCGGATCAAATTGTAAAAATCCGGCGTCATCGCCATTCTGTAAGGAGGTAACAATCTCGCAACTAAATTAGTAAGCGCTCTTGCCGAGTAATCGGACATCATTTTTTAATGATGGGTTTTATACCAAGAGCGCTTTTTTCTTTGGTTAAATAGGTGTCAAGGATTAATCACCTTAGAGGTGGTTTAGGTAGGACACCTGAAACTTGACATTTTATTTGTTTTATTTGCGATCGGAAAGAATTTGTAGAAAGCTGGAGTAATAGGCTTTTAGGGCGTTAGGCTCTTTGGCTCCTAGGTCAGAAAACCTAATAGCCTAATTACCCAATTGCCTAATGCCCATGAGCTTTGTAAAAAGCTCGTATGTCGCCTTAATATCTGCCAACGCCCGGTGTTTTTCTTTTCGCTCAATGCCAAAATGTTTACAAAGAGTTGATAGTTTTACTTCGTGGACGTTACTGTCAGGTAAAACATAAGCCCAGGCCAAACTTAAGACATCTAAAATATGGTAATCAAAGTTGGGCTTGATATTAAATTTACGAAATCCCAAATCTAAAAACATGGAGTCAAAGACGACGTTAAAACCAACAATCATGCCCTCGGGGGCCAGTTTATTTAAATCTTCTAAAATTTTTTTTAATGGTTTAGCGTCTTTCCAGTTTTCTGTTTTATAGCCATTGATACGCAGGGCCAGCGGATCGGCAGTTTCAATATGTTCTGGTTTGACTTTGGCTTCATACTCGGCTTTTATTCCCAAAGTCTTGCCATCTACTACTAATACCCCAACTTCTAAAATTTCATGGATCAAAGGATTAAGGCCGGACATTTCTAAATCAATGAATAGGAGCGGTCGCTCACGAAAATCTTTAATCTTCATCTAGAAAGTATAACACAGATTAGTTTTTAGCGGGCAAGTTGTTCTTTTAAACGACAAAGGACTTACACCACAGAAACTCTTACTTAAACATTACTAACCATTAGTTTAATTCTTAACTATGGTTGGTACTGTGGAAACTATGAGAGGAGGTGAGAATAAATATGGCGACCATAGTTAAAAGCAGACGCGGTTTTGCGGCGATGTCCAAAGAGAAGAGGCGGGCGATTGCTAGAAAAGGTGGCAAAGCTTCCCGTGGCCAACGATCAAAGTCTAGCTTTCGCGATTTAATGAATCGTTGGGGCGAGGAGGAAGAGTATTAAGCGAGCAGTCGGTTAAATAGCAGGGTGCTTTTAGAAAGAGCGGTTTGAAATAAATCGGCTTCGTGCGCCCTGCTACTGACCGTGATATGAAAGGTGCCGCGGGGATCGCGTTGCCAATTCCAGTCAGTATGGCCGGAAAAAGAAACATAATCTTTGCCTTTACTGAATTTTAAATCACAAAGATACTCCAGTAGGATATGCTCAAAGAGATGACCCAGCTCGGTATTTTGCACTTCCTTATGGAAGGGTAGTTTTTGTTCGTTGAAACATTGAGCCTTAAAAATAGTAGGTAAGGTGTTTTTCAGAATTTCCGGCAAAATCGGCACTTCGCTGGTATAAAATTTTTGGCCAAAAAGACGTAGCAGGATTTTAGTTTTCTTGGGATAGTGCTTAACTTGAAGCAAAAATGGTAAGGCGTTTGAGGGCATCGTTAATTAACATACCAAATCGATATTGTTCATGTCAACCCTGATCCCGATCTAATCGGGACCGATTCAATCGGGGTTGAGTTGAATGTTTCTAAATACTCATTTAGAAAGAAGTCGATAGCGGATATTTACGGGAACATACAGTTAAAGGAAGATTACATTGCAAAGGGAAGAGGTGGCCGGTGGTAACGGTCAATATATTGCCGACGCCATTTTTGTAAGAATTTTATTTCTTTGCGGTAATCTGCATTGGGCTCCATCACTGTTTTATGTAAATAATCTCCCAGATACATCCGATAAGCCTTGACTTCTTGCTGACCAGTATGATCAAAAAATATTTCAAAAGAACCGTTTTCTTTAAGACCTGTTAAGAGGGTGAAATAATAGAATTCGTCCGGAATTTCATCTACAGTTTCTCTATCTTCATCAATTCCAGCGATATATAAATCGGCAAAACCTCTTTTAATAGCCTTTTTACAACTGGAAGTTATCGGCGCCACATCAATAACTTCTGCCACTTTTATCAGTAATTTATCTTTATGTTCAGATTTAGTTCTGCGAGATACAGTTCTTTCTTCTATTTCGATGTCGGTGGTTATTCTTGATTCTGCATCTATTTTTTGTAAAGCGCCGACTGGTGATTCATTACCATATTCATCTTCATAATCTTCATCAAAGGTATTGATGGGAATTCTGCGCATGCACTGGATTAATTTTTCGGACGCCTGACGAGGATTATATCGTCGCTCGCGACTGACTCTTTCGGTCATTGTAAAAATATAGGCGAAGTTTAAAAAGATGTCAATGGCGTTTCCATTCAGATTTAAGACCGTGGAGTTTTTGCTCGGCCATAACCAACTCATCCAAAATACCGTCAATTAAGTTGTAACTTTGGGCTTCGGTAAGTGTGACCCAGGCAAATTCATCTACTTCTTCAGCTTGTAGCTGAATTTCCCCGGCTTGATATTCGGCAGTGCAGGAGATGACGAGTGATGGCGCGCCGTCCGGATGAACTGTCGCAAGGCTGGTTAAATATTCCACATTTTTAATTTCTATGCCGACTTCTTCCTTAACTTCTCTGGCCAAGGTTTTTTCTAAAACATTGTACCAGTAATCTTTAGTGTCTTTTGGAAGATTAAGATAATCTGTAGTTTCCAGTTTGCCGCCCGGCACTGTCCACATGCCCGGAAAACGCTTTTTAGTAGGCGATCTTCTAATGATTAAATATTTATTCTCCTTAATGATGATCGCAGTAATAGCTACCTCGTGAAGATTATCATTCATTGGTTGATTAGTTGATTTTGTTCTTCCATAAAGCTGATTATAGCAAATAGAGAGCGCATTGGAAGGTATTATTTTATTATGTTCTCAAGCATTTTATGAATTCTTTTCCAGCCTGCTGTTGTCTTAAAATATTTTTCGCAATTAATTGCATCCTTTTCATCTTTGAAAGCAGAATAAAAGATAAGTTCATAAGGGATATTTGGTTTTGTTGCTTTATTTTCTCCATTATTGTGGGATTTAACTCTTGCTTTTAGGTCGGAAGTTTGACCGAGGTATAACTTTCCATTTTTAAGGCTGCGGAGAATGTAAAAGTAGTATACGAAATAAGTATAGCTCGCTACAATCACGAATGAAATGAGCTGATTTGTAGCAGGCTACGGTTCATGCTCGCAATATTTCAAATAGATCCTCAAATAACAGATAAAATTGTGGTTTACTACGTTCAAGAGCCATGTTAATAGCGAGCTGAACGTAGCAGGGGTGTCAGGATTCGAACCTGAAAAAGCAGTTTTGGAGACTGCTGTGATACCATTTCACCACACCCCTAAAACTTCTTAGTCTAATTTATCGCTTTCGCGATGCTCGGTGTGTTTGCGGCATTTTTTACAAAATTTATTTATTTTCATTTTATCTGGTGTATTGGTTTTATTTTTTTCGCTAATATAATTTTGCGATTTACAAACGGAACACACCCAGGCGATTAATTGTCTTGCTCCCTTTTTAGCCATAGTTAGTTATGAGTTTAGAGTTCATAGTTATGATTTAAACTATTGAACTCTTAAGTTTACTTAACATTTTAGATAATGTTGTAACCTCGTTTAACCATACCTCCTTTCTTTTTATATCAATTAATTTTTGCCTAAAAGCTATTTCTATAATAGGGATGCATTCATGACAGGAACCCCTACTAATAGTTATAAATCTTTTAAATTCTAATTTAGTTCTACTTGCTCCTTCAGCAATATTTAAGGCTACAGAGAGTGATGCTCTTCTTAATTGATCTGTTAAAGAAAAAACATGTTCTCTGGGCCATTGGTTGCTGATTTCATAAACTTCATTCGCAAAATTTAAAGCTCTTTGGTAAACTTGTAATTCTTCAAATCTAAATCCATTATTCTCGCTCATAACCCCCAACCTTCAACTCATCATTATATTATGAGCCTAGAGCGGGAATCGAACCCGCGACCCCGTTCTTACCAAGAACGTGCTCTACCACTGAGCCACCTAGGCCAGATAGTTATGGGTTCAAAGTGATGAGTTCGGAATATTTGTCCATAACCATAACTCACAACCCATAACCCATCACTATTTAAGTGCCGTGGGTAGGATTCGAACCTACGCAGCCTTGCGGCGCCAGATTTACAGTCTGGTGCGATTGCCCACTCCGCCACCACGGCCCGGAGCCCTTCCGCAGAATCGAACTGCGGTCAGCGGTTTACAAAACCGTCGCTCTGCCATTGAGCTAGAAGGGCTTTCCAGCTTCAAGGGAAATTATATCAGAAAAGTGGTAGATTGGGAAACTAGTGGGGTAATAAAATCCCTGCCTGGGGTAGCGCATGAGGCTCTTTCCCTTGTTAGAGAAAGGTGGGTGAACTGTCTTCTTAGCCGAGGCTAAGCCGAACTTCGTTCTCCCGAAAAAGTGTTTGGTAAGGAAAAGGTCCTTGCTTCTCCCTTTGGCAGGGATAAGTTATTTTATAAAAATTTAGTGCGCGAGTCAAGATATCAAAGGGCATCACAGGTGATTAAATCAAAGGTGTGGTGGGTAGAAGAATATTAAGAATGAGGTTAAGAATGGGCGATAAAATACTAGAGATTAAAGGTGCACCAAAAAGAGGAAAGATTAGAATTAACAAAATGATCAGGCCGTAGTGGCTCATAAATCTGTCAACTTCGCTGGCTGTTTTCGGATCAAGCAATCCCACTAAAACTTTTCCGCCGTCCAGAGGATGAATGGGAATTAAATTAAAAATTGCCAGCACCACATTAAGCTGGATAAAAGGTACCAGTATCAGTAAAGCTTGAGGATTGGTGCGGGCAATAAGTGCCAAAATGGCGGCCAAAATTAAATTACTGGCCGGGCCGGCAAATGAAATAATGGCGGCGTCGCGCCTCGGATTTGCCAAATTATAAGGATCAAACTGCACCGGTTTGCCCCAGCCAAAATGAACTAAAAATAATAGGATGGTACCCAGGGGGTCAAGATGGGCCAGGGGATTTAAGGTTAAGCGGCCCTGTAGACGCGGTGTGGGATCGCCTAATTTGTCAGCCATTAATGCGTGAGAAAATTCATGAATAGTGATGGCGGAAAGTAACGCCAAGATAAAAATAATCAACTGGGTTGGTTCTAGTGCGCCGAACATAGTTTTAAATTTCTAATTAACCTAATTAAATCCCAAGATTAGGAAATTTCCCAATTTAGTCATTAGGATTTATTTAGGAATTAGGTTAATTAAGCAAAACTTGGCGCTTCGCGTTAGAGCAATTAGGTTAATTCTTCTTGTATTTTAACTTATTTTTCAGTATAATTTCCAGTATATGTCTGGAATGCGTTGTGCTATTTGCGGTAAAGGTAAAGTGGTGGGGCGGAATGTTTCGCATTCCGGCGTACACACTAGACGGGTTTTTCTACCTAATCTGCATTGGAAAAAAATTGTCTTAGATGGTAAAAAGGTACAAATCAAAATTTGTACCAAGTGTTTGAAAAGAATGAAGAAAAATGCTGGTTCCAAACAAACTCCCCAAGTTCCAGTTACTGCCTAAAAATTCTTTTTCTGACGTGGTTTTTGACCATTTCCAGTTGGGTGGAAATGAAGGAGCCAAGAAGGATGAGAATACTGCCTATTAAAAACAACACAGTAATTTTTTCTCCCAAAACTGGTACGGCCACTAGGGTGGTAATAATTGGATTAAGATAAAGAATGACGCCGGCGGCAAAAGCGCTGGTTAATTTCAAGCCTGTCTGATAGGCCAGAACTGCCAAAACGGAGGCAAAAATTCCCTGATAAACTGCTCCAAAGATACCCTTGAAACCCAGCTGGCCGATCCAGGCGCTACTGACCATATTTTCCCATATGGCAAAAGGGATAAAAGCCGCCAGGCCGATTAAAAAAGAGACGGCGGTAATGGTGGTCGGCGAATAGCGGGCGGATAATTTTTTAGAAATTAAAATATAAATCACCCAGCTGATAGCTGCCAAAAATATTAAAAAATTTCCCAGCATACTGTTATCGGTTACTTTGCCATTTTCAAAATATCCTTTAACAGCCACCAAAGTAGCGCCGGTTAAGCCCACCAAAACTCCGATCCACTGCAGAGATTTAATTTTTTCATTTAGGAAAAAGTGAGCCAAGAGGGCAGTAATAACGGGTGTTGCAGTAAAAATAGCTTGGCTGGCGGTAGCTGAAGTAATCTGGATGCCGTAAAAGAAAAAGAGAGAATTAATTACCGAGCCGACAATGCCAGCGATAAAAAATAATAAGAAGTCGCTTTTTTTAATTTGACGATTTTTTTGCCTGAAAAATAACAAAAAGATAATTGGAGTGGCGATAGCAAAGCGTAAAAAGGTCAGGGAAAATTGAGGAATTTCTTGTAAGGCCAGTTTGGTCACCACCGGCGCCGGTCCCCATAATATGACCGCAATTAATAAAGCTAAAATTCCTTTTTGTCTTAGAGTCATAAAGATAATAATATCAGAAATTAGAAAGTGAAGTTGGGGTAGCCTTGTTTAAATTGTTGCCAAGAAACGGGATTTTTGCCTTCTAATTGGACCAAGTCAGGCACTAAGTGGACTGTTGGGGCATTAGGCTCTTGGGCTACTAGGTTTTCTAAGTGAGATTTCAGAATTTTTAATCTTTTTTTAGTTGATTGGTAATTAGCCCGAAGGGCCAAGCTTTGCTTATTGGTAGTATTGGTATTTATTGGTAGTATTACTTCAGTGTATGCTCCGGGCCAGGGGTTAATAGCACGGATAAAATTGTGAAGGGAATAGGCACTAGGTACTAGGGAAAAGTCTTTTATGAATGGGATGGGCCATTTTTCCTCTAAAGTCTCACCTTTAAATGCAGCTTCCAAATATTGCGGCGGGATAAAGCCGTATTCTTTTTTCATCAAAGTGGTATAAGTAGCTTGAGTGTGATCTTGTTCTTGCAGTGCGATTTTGCCAGCTAAGTAGTCTGGTAAGACTTTAATTAATTCAGCGGCCCCTTTTTCAAATAATCTTTTTCTTAAAGTAATTTTAGTGTCATCCTTATTAATTTTTTCGGTAATTTGAGAAACAATGGGACCATGATCCATTTCGGCATCCAATTTGATAATAGTCACGCCGGTTTCGCTTTCGCCTGCTACCAATGCTCCTTCTACCGGTAAAGCACCGCGAAATTTTGGTAAAAGTGAGGGGTGAATATTTAAGATGCCTTGTGGAAAAACATCAATAATTGCCTGCGGAATAATCCGGCCGTAGGAAGCCAGAATGGCAATGGTCGCGCCAATTTTTTGTAAAGGTTCAATTAAAGTTTTAGGTGAAGCATCAAGATTGGGGATGTTATTTTGGCTAGCCCAAACAGCAGTAGGAGTTGGTGTTAAAATTTGTTTCCTGCCAACTGGTTTGGGTGGCTGGGAAACAATAGCTGCAATTTCATAACCGGCATTTTTTAGCTGTTCCAATACTGGCAGCACATAGTCTGGTGTGCTGAAAAAAACGAGAGGAGGGC
Source organism: Candidatus Microgenomates bacterium (assembly GCA_016204995.1). Classification (GTDB taxonomy): domain Bacteria; phylum Patescibacteriota; class Microgenomatia; order UBA8517; family JACQJR01; genus JACQJR01. The sequence goes on along the minus strand of JACQJR010000002.1, from coordinate 137,968 downwards.
TCTTGGGCTGTTGGCCTGCCTGCGCAGGCAGGGCTCTTGGGCTGTTAGGGTTCATAAATCGTTTTTTCTTCTATAAGAAACAAGACTATTTATTTGTTTATAAAGATTAGTATATTCTTCTTTTAATTGTAAAGCTTTACTCTTTAATTGCTGATATAAATCAGCTACTAAAAGTAATTGTGTCTGGACCTCGCCGATAGATGCGCGACTTTGGATAAAGAAATTTAGTTTATCCTTACTACTAAATCTTGATTCGCCCTCGGCAATATTAGATTCTACTGATACTGCTGCTCGGCGTAACTGTGACATTAAGCCGAAAGTTTCTTCTTTAGGTAGTTTTGCAGTAAGATGATAAACCTCCAATGATAATTCGTGAGATTTCTGCCATATTTTTAATTTGGTAAAATCGCTCATATGCCTAAGAGCCTAAATACCTAATGTCCTAACGCCCTGAATTGCCTACGGTAATTCCACTTCTTCCCATTCTTTGCCTTCCCATTTATAAAGTTTACGCTTTTGATGAAGTAAATTATCAATAAATAATGTGCCGTTTAAATGGTCTGTTTCGTGTTGAATAATTTGCGCGGCCAGCCCACTAAACGACTTCGTCGTAATTTCCAATTTCCAATTTCCAATTTCCAATTTTGGAGTCTGATAACGAACTGTGACTTGGTGGGCCCGCTGGACTGGGCCGTAAAAATGGGGAAGAGACAGACATCCTTCCATGATGTATTCGGGGCTTATGGGCTCTTGGGCTTCTAGGCTCTTAGGAAAACGTTTAGTTGGTTTTGGGTCGTTAGTGTTTTCAGATTTCCAAGTAATTTCCGGATTTATAAAGGGAATAATATCCTTACCCAATTTAGCGACAAAAAGTCTTATGGACTTGCCAATTTGAGGAGCAGCAAGACCGACTCCGATGGGGTCTTTTTGCACTTTTAAAGTATCAATTAAATCAGTGATTAACCGTTCAATTCGTTTATCAAATTGGGTGACTTTTTTAGCCGATGTCCGCAAAACCGGATTCTGCACTGTCAAAATTTTCTGGACACTCATAGCATGTATTTTACCAATTTTGCTTGCTAATTGCTAATTTTTTGAATAATCCCATAGTTTGTAATATAATAGCATAACTTGGGAAAAGAGGCTTAGGGCAATAAGCAAGTCTTAAAAGCGCTTTTTCAAAGAATAAATTGCATCGCAATTTGTGATGCAGACCCGCCATAAATCACTCCTTGAGTCGCAGTAGAAATCTACTAAGACGAAAGGTAAGATTAGGTAGGTCAAAGGCACGTTGACATTTCAGTTGTAAGGAGAAAAATGCTGGAGGATTTGATATTGAACATGGAGATGGGTTTCCTCTTCGTGGTCCTGGTGATCCTGTCCATAGCGATACTGACGGTGATATTTGTCATTGCGGTACTGGCCATCACGTTTTTCCAGCTCACCAAGCGAGCCGCAAGCCTGATTAGGAGGAGTTCGGGGTAAATATGCCCTAAGGCTTTATCTGGTCGAAAAGGAGGTTGAACGTGTACTGGTATTGTTCGCATCAACCCCGCTGTCAGGCAGCCATGCAGCATCTGTTGAGGACCGAATGGGGCCTCACTGAAGACATGGATACGGCCCAATACTACGTGTATCTGCGGCATACTCCGTTCAGCTTCCTATTTGCCGCCCTACAGAAATCTAATAAGGAGAAAGTTGCGGCAGAGAAGTTGCTGGTGAGTAGTTCCTAGTAGGAAAAGGTTTCGGTGTATTCGTAAGGGAGGGAATTATGGCTTCGGTAGTTGAGGCTTGTCTGACAGAAAAGGAGGTCGATGAGATTGCTGGTTACGCAGTCAAGGAGGTAAGTGTAATCTCGTTGAAGGATCGGGATGACATGGAGTGGGTGAACCACCTTTACGGCGAATGCCCTCTCGAGAAGCCCAATGACTGTCTTAGTCGGCTGGACAAAAAGATAAGGGAGATACAATCTTCCATCACAACTGAATAAGCGAAGCTTGTTTTTCGCAAGCTCAAAATAGTATCAAGGCACCTCAAAGGTGATATTTTTGCTTAACCGCAAGATATTTCCCGCGGGGTGCCTTTTTTTCCGCCTTCGTCCGTCTACGCCGGACTTCGGCGAGACAAGCTTGTTAAAAATGTAATATAATGTAGTTAATGCCGCAGCTTAGCCATATTCAACTTAAGCTTTCCAAAGACGATGAGACGCCTACTGAAAGTGCCGCGCAAATCTTCGCCTCTGTCTTATCGCGGCCGTATTTGCCGGGTTGGAAATGGCTGTTTACCAAGCAGGGAACTTTTAGCTTTGAAATTTATCTCGTTAATTCCACTATTTATTTTTATGTCACTACAACTAATGCTCACAAAAATTTCATGGAAAGTTTAGTCACTTCTTCCTATCCCAAAGCTCAAATTGCCGCTACCTCCGATCCCCTTTTTGAAGTTTTGAAATCCAAAAATCTGGAAATAGGCGAGCTGGCCTTAAACTCCTATTTCTATCTGCCGATTAAAACCTACTTGGATTTTCGCGACGTTGACCCCTTGGCTTCACTGTTGGGTTTTTTATCCAAGCAAGATAATGATACTAAAATCATGGTACAAATTATTGTGACGCCGGCTACTTTTCCCTGGCAAGCTAAAGCTACGGCCAGTCTTAAAACCCAAACTTACGATCCGACTTCTGATCGCTACAGCCAAAATCCGCAGCGGATATTAATTGAACGCAAAACTTCTTTTCAAGGGGGGCGGGCGGTGATTCGGATTGCGGCGGGTTCTGATAGCCAGCCGACCAAGCCAATTTTACAAAATCTGGCCGGCACTTTTGGCAGTTTCTCTTTGGGCGGCGGCAACCAGTTAGTTTTTAAGCGACCAATACTGCGCAAAGGCAGGTTGTTGGCTCGCATCCGCGAGCGAAAAGTGGCTTTCTTGGAAAGACAGCAGCAAATTCTCAATGCCCAAGAACTGGCCAGTCTGTGGCATCCGCCAGCCATACTTCTGGCTAATATCAAAAATATTGCCTGGGGCAAGACTTTACTGGGTGAGCCACCGCAGAATTTGCCGGCAGCCAGTGCTATGACTGATGAGCAAAAGCAGGATGTTAACTTTTTTGCCAAGACTAACTTTAGAAATCAGGAAACTATTTTTGGTATCAAAACAATTGATCGCCGCCGCCACGTCTATATTGTCGGCAAAACCGGCACCGGCAAATCTACTTTAATTGCCAATATGGCGATTGATGATATTAGAAAGGGCCGAGGGGTGGGCATTATTGACCCGCACGGTGATCTCTCCGAGGTCATTCTAGATTATATTCCGGCCCGGCGGGTGTCAGACGTAGTTTATCTGGAACCTTTTGACAGTGAAAGGCCTTTTTCTCTAAACGTTTTAGAAATTAAAAATCGCCAGCATAAAGATTTGGTGGCCTCGGGCATTATCTCCATTTTTTACAAATTGTATCGGGAGAGCTGGGGGCCACGGCTGGAATATATTTTGCGCAATGTCATTCTGACCCTTTTGGAAGTAGAAGGTAGTACTTTAGTGGATATTTTAAATTTGCTTAATGACCGGAATTTCCGGGAGCGGGTGGTGGATCGTTTGCAGGACCCGGTTTTGAAAAACTTCTGGCAAAAGGAATTTGAAAGAATGTCTGATAACCTTCGTACTGAAGCCATTTCGCCAATTCAAAATAAGGTTGGCCAGTTCGTTTCTTCCAAGATGATCAGAAATATTGTCGGTAATCCCAAGTCTACGATTGACCTTGAGCAGATTATGAACGAAGGTAAAATTTTAATTTTGAACTTATCGCAGGGCAAATTGGGCGAGGATAATGCTTCTTTGCTGGGGGCGATGATTATTACTCAACTACAGCTGGCCGCTATGAACCGTTCATTTACTCAAGAAGAAGAACGGCGGGATTTTTTCCTCTATGTGGATGAATTTCAAAATTTTGCCACAAGCTCCTTTATTAAAATCTTATCCGAAGCGCGCAAATATCGGCTGTCGCTCACCCTAGCCAATCAGTATATTGGCCAACTGGAAGAGGGGATTCAGAAGGCTATTTTTGGCAATGCCGGCACGCTTTTATCATTCGTGGTAGGGGCGACGGATGCCCGGATTTTGACTAAAGAATTTGGCGAATTATATACGGAAAATGATTTAGTGGCTTTGGGTAAATATGAAATTATTGCCCGGCTGTCAATTGATAATATGACCTCTTCGCCTTTCCCAGCCAACACTTTGCCCTTGCCGAGCCTGAAAAATGAGAATAAAGATAAGATCAAACGTTTATCTCGAGAACGCTATGGCCGGAAGGTAAAGGAATGAGTCAGTGATCGGTTTTCGGGTGTCAGTTATCAGATAATAGTTTACCAGTTTTTCTGTTTATCAGTATGATTAAGGATGTAACAGACTTGGAAGTTTACAATTTATCTTTAGAATTACTTGATCCAGTTTATAGTTTAACAAATCTCTTACCACCGATCTACAAAAGATTGAGATATCAGTTAAATGAAGCCGCGGAAAAGATTGCACCTCAAATTGCCGAAGGATTCGGTAAGAAAACTTCTCCACGCGAATTTTGTCGCTTCCTTTCCATGGCCATTGGCTCTTCCGATGAAGTTATTACCCATCTGCGGGAGATTAAAATCGTAGCTAAAACATTCACTCGGATTAAAGTAGAGGATTGTGATGACTTAATTGATAGATATAAGGTACTTTCCCGGAGGCTAAATAAGCTTCACTCTACTTGGAAAAAGTTTAGTTAGTATAACTGACTGGTAAACTGATTACTGATAAACCTAATTCTGAACACTGAAAACCGAGAACAGATAACTTATTCTCTAATTTATCTACCCCAAGGTGCCTTTTTTCTTGGCCAATTTGCTTTTCCTACTTGCAAATCTTATTGACAAATGGTATATTATATTTAAGGTAAAAGCAGGACGCCTGTTTTTCAGGACTCCTTTAAGCTTTTACCATTTTTTGTTTAATTTTCCTCCAGGTTGTAACTATTTGTTCTTCAATTAAATCATTTATTATTTCTGCGAAATATTTTTGGTTTTTAGTATAACTAACACGGATTGCGCCTGCTACGAAATCAGGCAAAGAAACAATGGTATTTTGTTGGCTATCAAGATGTTCAATAAATAAGGAACGGGCCAAAATTTTCTGGATATTTTTATTGAATTTCTCTCTTTGAGTCACCCAAGTGAAATGTTTATCTATTAAAATGTGTGAAGTGGTAGAGTATCGCTTCATAATTTTCTTCAGCAGAGTAGCTATTAACAGTGAATAATTTTCAGGAGTATCTTTAATTTTTCGTCCTTCCTTATCAATTACCAGAATAAATAGTTTTAGTTTCCTGCTGTGAATTTCTTTAAGTATTTTCAATCTGGTTCTATCTCCAGTTTTAGAGAATTTAATTTCTGCAATTTTTATCTTTCTGGGTAGTGTTTTCTTAACAGAAGGTATGATTTTATCAAGGTTAACAAGTGTATCAGTGACAACTGCTGCAAATATTAGAAATCTATCATTGGGGTCAAATAAACGTCCACTTTCATCAATAATAACAAATTTCATGTTTAATTTTACTGTCGTTTATTCTCTTATTGCAATAACTTCAAATTTGCTTATCTCATAGTTAAGTGGTACAATACTAATTAAGCATAATTTAGGTTTAAAGGAGGTCAAAAGCCGATCTATCTTTGGGTCTAAAACAAGCATAGCCCGTCAGCAAACGCAGCTTGAGTCGCGCTACGAATAGTAGGTAAGGTGAAAGCTAAGTTACGGAGGGCGGTACCTTAACATTAGTTGTACAGGAAGGAACAGAAAATGAATCCCTTTGGAGTAACCGCTATGGCTATTGTTTTAGTGGTACTGGGAGGTCTTCTTTTGGTCGATGCTCTTCGAAATTGGGGGCCCCTTGGGGCGATCGTGTCCGGGTTACTCATGGTAACTGGTTTGTTTATGCTAGGCAGTATTTTGTCGTGGTGGTAACACCTCTCTGGGCCGCAGTTCAAGTGGTAATCAGAAAACATTAAAAGGAGGAGTTATGGCAGTTAGACTTAACTGGTTGGTGGTTTTGCTATTAGCAAATCTCCAGAGGAACCACAAAATACTATGGAAACTGGAGGGGGAGAAGCATCTCGTTTTACCACCGTACAATTAAGTCTCAAGGATACAGCGCCGGAAGGTGATATTTTGCATAATCTGCAAGATTGATCCAACCGGCGCTTTTTCTTGGCCAATTTGCTTTTTGGCTTATAGTTTGATAAACTATGGGTTAGGAATTAAGAACAGCCGAAGGCAACAAAGCAAGCCTTTTTGGGTCTGTTTGCTCTTTAACTTGGCGGAAAAGTATTTTAGTTTTTCCTGAAGGAGGGAAAAATGACCAGGAGTCGTCGTGCGCTACCGGAGCGGGATCCACTGGCAGGTGTCAAGTACACCATTTGGCCAGACCAGCTGGTTTTCTTTCGTCATCGTGACGGCCAGAGCCAAGAGGGTATTGTCCTAGGTATCTGCTCTGTAGCCCAGCTCAACTGGAGAGAAGTAACCTTTATTGAGGTTGATTTTCCTCCTGGCTATGGTCAGGTACCACCACAGCGAGTGGCAGCAAACAGGTTAAGCCTGGAGTTATACTCCCCGCTTGATCTATACCCGTGGGTGGCTGACTGGTATCCTTGCAGCAAGGAGGCTGTTCCACTGGAGGTGCTTCGGAAGTTGAGTTGAAAAACTAAGGAGGAGCCGCGCATGACTCGTTTTTCCCGTCAGGTGGACTTATTTAGGCACCCTTGAGGTGATTTTGCTTTTAGCAAATCATTTTGGGGGTGCCTTTTTCTTTGCCAAATTGTTTTTTGATTTTGCTTTTGATACAATTACCTTGTAGTAGCACTATAAATAGACGCAGGCGCGAGGCAAGCCTGTTTTTTGTTTAGAGTAGCGCACTTTAACAGATTGTGGAAAAGGCAGGTGAAGGAGTTTTTTCTGGCGGTAGTGGGGATTGCGGTTCTCTTTCTCTGGGGCGACATTAACTGGTCAAAATTTTTTTAGCCCCTTTTGGTGGGCTAACGAGGAGGAACCATGGTCGGCCAAATGCTGCGGCAACTTTCCGAGGTAGATTACCTCTGTCCTCATGGCAGCAAAGGCACGGCAGCATATTACCGGGAGGGTAATAAAATTTACCTGACTGGTTTAACACCTCCCAGAAAGGCGCCCAATACCACCAACGCCGCCGAAAGTGTCATCCGAGCCATTTGTCATAACCTAGGAGTCAGGTGGCAGGACCAGGTTTTCGTGGAAATTCGCACGTGGCGGAGTCATCCGGATGAAGTAAAATCTGGAGTATGCAGAGCTAAGAGGATTGTTTGCGGACATGATAGGGCTTACGGTCCTCAGATCATCAGCTGGCGCGATTGCGAGCTTCCTCCGGAAATCAAAGACCTGTTCGGGCCGTACATTAACTAGGGTTACCATTTCCTAACCTTTCCACAACTGAATACTTAAAGGCACCGTAAGGTGATATATAAATTTGTCGCAAAACGCGATTTAAATTTTTTATATCTCCCCAAGGTGCCTTTTCTCCGCCTAAAACTTCGTATTATGGCGGACCCGCAAAAATGCGTAGCTTTTGGCGGGCTTGGCAAAATTTGCTTCTTAAGCCTCTAGTAGTATAATTTGACCAAGACAATTCAACTAAGTCTAAAAGCTAATTTAGACTTGACATTTTATTTGCGACTCGCCTTGCCTGAGTCTTCGGCGAAGCGCAGGTCGGAAAGTTTTTGTCATTATTTCCACTTTTTGAGCTGTTCTAGAACCTCTTTATCTTGGGAGTCAATATTTTGCAAAATGTAATTTAAAGTATGGCGGGCGGTAGTTTTATCACCTTTTTGCCACTGGGCCAGTCCGAGTGCTAACCAGGCGTCGCGGTATAAGGGGCGAAGTTGAGTAGCTTTTTTAAACTCCTGAATGGCTTGATCATTTTGATCCAGTTGTATATAGGTTAGACCTAGATTATAAGCAATCTTGGGCTCGGTAGGGACGAGTTTTTGGGCATATTCTAAGGTTTTGATCGCCTCTTGCGGCTGGGAGAGTTTAATAAACATACTGGCCCGACTTTTGAGAAAATTAAGATTGTAGGGCGAAGTTGCTAGCGCTTGATCGGAAGATGTGATAGCAATATTGGTCATTTGGGCGCTAAGATCACTATCGGTTTTGGCAGTTAAGAATGATAGCGATGAAAGAATAACTGATAATTCGTTTTTATATAATGGCTCATTTGGTCGCAGGTTGAGACTTTTTCTAATTTCGGATAATGAATCCACATATTGTTGATTATCTTCTAAAGTTTGGGCCCGGCTGTAATGAAGATCGGCCTGGTAATAATGATAGATTTTAACTAACAGAAAGATGGTAATAAATAATACTAGAAAAATTAAAATGACTTGAAGGGCGTTAGGCCTTTGATTGTCCGATTGCCTAGCGTCCCAAGAGCCCAGTGGCCCTATCACCATTGCCGGATATAAGAAAAATTGCAGTTGAGTGGCAACGACGGAAAAGCCGAAAAAGTTGGTGACGAGAAGGCTGGCAAAACCAGCGAGTAAACCCCAGGCTATTAGGGCATTAGGCCGTTGGCCTGCCTGCGCAGGCAGGGCTGTTGGGTTTTTCCTAAGAGCCGAGGAGCCTAATAGCCAAAAAGCCATAATAATTAAAATTAAATATGTTGTTAAACCAGCTAGGCCACTATTAGCCAAGAAATTAAGATACTCATTATGGGCTTTATTATAAAGTAAGTCCCATTCGCTGGTTAAGTTATGGATAGCCGGACGGAATTGGTAATAGGAATAAGCAAAAGTTTCCGGCCCACTACCAATTAATGGATAATGCCGCCATATATCAAAAGCACCCTTCCAGACAATACAGCGGATGTCACTAGAAGGAGTAATATTACTATTAATGTGCGACTCGCCTTCAGAAGTCAAAATTTCTGTACAAGATTTTAGTCCATTGACAACTTTGGGTAATTTTTGCACAAAAAATATAGACATAGTTAAAATGGGTAAGATTGTTAACCAAACAAGAAATTTCCCCTTCTTGAATAAGTGTAGAATTTGCGGGGTGGTAAAAACTACTAATGCTACCACTAATCCCAGAAAACCGGAGGAACTTCTGGTGAAGATGATAGCTATTATTAGGATAAGACTTAAATATAGATAAAAGATTTTAGATTTTAGATTTTTGATCTTAGAGGTGAAAAACATGGCCCAAGTTAATGGCATGAGCGCTACGAGCCAGTTGGCCAGCCAATTTGGTTGACCCAAAGTGGAAAAGATGCGTTCAGTTGGTACAAATTGGGTGCTCCAGCAATTGGTGGTTAGGTTGTAGCCAAAAAGAACACAATTCGGGTCATAGCCAAAATGACTAGGAATCCCCCATAAAGCTACTAGTAAACCAGAAATTAACAGGAATTTAAGAGCAGATAGGGTATTTTGGGTGGTTAAATTTGAAATATAGGCCCAATAAAGTAGTAAATAGCTAATAGTTGATATCAATCCGCCGTTAAGTCTGGAATAATATCCCCAAATAGAAGTGTATTGATCAATTGAAAAGTAGGTGCTAATTAATTGAAATATTAGATATAAAATTAGAGGAATATCTAAAAATGTTCGCTGAAAAATAACTCGCTTTTCGGCGATTATTCTAACTAGCCACAAGCTGACAATGATAATAGTAATTACCCAGACAAAGTACATTTTTGGCAGTTCAAAAAGTTCGGAGTTGGCTTTATTAAATAAAAGCGGAGTAAAGAAAAACAAAGCGTAGTAGAAAAAGGCAATTAGTTTTTGTGGCATGAACTTATCATACCACGATTTACTCTCTTTGGGCTCGGGCCATGGCTCGTTTTATTTTGCGAAAAAGATTTCTTTGTTTACCTTCCGGCATGGTTAATACTTGAGTAGACACATCTAATCGTAGGGGTAGGGAATAGAGGTCTATTTTTTTAGGAGAAGCAAGATCCCATAACGCTTTTATTAAATTAGCTGTTTTGGCCGCTTCTTTATGGTCAGCGCCTTTGATAACTAAATAAGTTCTGACTGCCCGGACAGGATGGTCGTCGTGCTCTTCCATGATGGTAATTAATCTGCCAAAACGTTTGGTTAACGTTTGCTTTAAGACCGGTCTAAAATTATCTTTTTGACGCATGGCTTTGCCGGCAGCAGTCAGATAACCTCTGGCGTCTACCAGGCCCAAAACATTCAGTCCGGCCAAAGTATCTTCAATATAAAAGGGATCAAGCTGTTCGGTAATTAATAAAGAAGGGGTAAGATTGCGGGAACGGATTAATTTAACTGCCCTGATAAAGCCAGTTGTAGAGGTATGAGGAATTAAAAGGGGGTGTCTTCTTGTTTCTTTTTCCGGCGCCCTTTCTGTGGTCATAGTTAATACTATATACGTATTTTAGCCATAAATCAACTTTTACTCTCCAATTTCTTTTTCGTCTGTGTTATGCTATTTCATTCTCATGTTAAATAGGCTTTTCGGTATGATTTCCCATGATGTAGGGATTGATTTAGGGACGGCTAACACCTTGGTGTTGGTGCGTGGCAAGGGGATTGTAATTCGGGAACCATCGGTCGTAGCGCGCCATAAAAAAACTAAAGATATCTTAGAAATCGGGGTAGCGGCCCGGCGAATGCTGGGTAAAACTCCGCCTAATATTGAAGCAATTCGGCCGTTGCGGGAAGGAGTGATTGCCGATTTTGATGCCACGGTATCTATGTTGACTTACTTTATTAAAAAAGTACATGAATCAGGGACAGTTATCCCCAAAATTCCTAAACCGAAAGTAGTGGTAGGGATTCCCAGCGGGGTAACCGAAGTAGAAAGGCGGGCAGTGGCAGAAGCGGCTTTAGCAGCCGGCGCCCGCGAGGCATATTTAGTAGAAGAGCCGCTCTCGGCGGCGATCGGAGCAGGATTGCCCATTACTTCTTCAGTCGGATCATTTATTGTGGATATTGGCGCCGGTACCACCGAAATTGGGGTAATTTCTCTTGGTGGGTTGGTATTGGGTAAATCAGTGAGAATAGCTGGAGATAGGATGGATCAGGCAATCCAAAGTTATTTTCGTTTGAAATATTCTTTGCTATTGGGAGAGGTAACTTGCGAAACAGTAAAAATTGAAACTTTAAGCGCTATTACTGAAAGCCGCGACAAATTAACAGTAGTGCGGGGGCGGGATTTAGAAACCGGTTTGCCCCGGAGCATTAGAATTTCCGGCGGAGAAGTTAGAGAAGCGGTTTTGCCGATTCTGCAGCAAATTATGGCGCACGTTGTGGAAATTTTAGAAGAAACGCCGCCGGAGTTAATTAGCGATATAGCCGAGTCGGGGATTTATTTAGCTGGTGGTGGCGCGCTAACCACCGGAATTGATAAAATGTTTGCTGAAACAATCAAAATGCCTGTTAATATTGCCAAAGATCCTCTTACCACAGTAGTAAGAGGATGTGGTAGATTATTAGAAGATGCAGAACTTTTTTCTAAAGTACGTTTAACTAAAAGTAGATAGAAGCTATTTCAAAACTTTAGCCTACGGCCTCGTTTTGAGGCTTAACGGCAGCTTATATAAAGGGTTTTGAAACCGCTTTATAGTATGGGTAAATTATTAGTAGTGCCAACACCAATCGGGAATTTGTCCGATATTACTTTGCGTGGCCTTGAGATATTGAAATCTGTTAATGTAATTGCCTGCGAGGATACCAGGCACACTAGAATTTTATTAGACCATTTCCAGATTAAAGAGAAACAGCTGATTTCCTATTTTGCCCCCCGCGAGCAAGAAAAAATCCCCCAGATTTTAGCTAATTTGCAAAATGAAGATGTAGCACTCGTGACCGATGCCGGCATGCCGGGAATTTCTGATCCAGGTTTTCAATTAATTAAAATATGTATAGAGCATGATATTGCTGTAGAAGTTTTGCCGGGGTCGGCGGCTTTTGTAACAGCTCTGGTCGGTTCAGGTTTACCAACCGATAAATTTATTTTCTTGGGATTTGTACCTAAAAAAGGGAAGGCGCGCTATTTCAATCAATTAAAAGGTCTTAAAGATACTACAGTGATAGTCTATGAATCTCCTTACAGAATAATTAAGTCTTTAGAGTTCATTTTAGAAACTTTCGGTGATGTAGCCTGTGTTGTAGTCCGTGAATTAACTAAAATTCATGAAGAATACATTCGTGGTAGTGCTAGCGAAGTTTTAGCTAATCTTAATAATCGTCCTTCCATCAAGGGTGAAATTGTTTTACTGTTTAGGATTTAATTGCTCAAATTTTCCATCTGGAGTTTTGACAAAATGTTCAAGGGGAAGTTTTTTAATTATTGTTAAAAGTGTTTGCCCCAAATCTACAGAATGGATTTCTCCAAGCCTATTTCTAAATAGGCCATCATTACTTAAAAATAAACTAGAATCATCTAAAGATAAATTTCTATTTTGCCAATCAAATTGTATGTTTACGCTAGTTTTATAATCTAAAATTCTAATAATTCGGTTGGAGTGATCAAATTGTAGCTCTATGCTATTTACTGCACCAGTCGGTTCGCCATAATTAATAGTATAAGACCTCCAAAGAGAAAAACTTTCTGTTCTTCGGTACCTGCTTGGTATAAACCCATCTTTAGCATAATTTAGAGAATGAACATTATTAGGTACTGTAATGAATCTGGCGCCAAGTAAAATAGCACTATGCTTTGTTATTTTACCATCCATGCGTGCTAGAGTTATAAAGTGAGGTTCTGCGGCAGGTAGTACAAATTGGATAGTGCCCCCATTTTTAAGTAAAACTTGATCACTATGATTCCTGGACATTTCGGAATATTGATGGATTATGGTGATAGTGAGGGGTTCCAGAATGTTTGTTGCACCAGTGAGAATCGTTTCTTTGCCAGAGTAATCAATTTCTTCTTCTGGGGAGGGTTTAAAGATTGGTAGCCAGTCGCCGCGGCGGGCAGCTTCTTCCAGTAAAGCAGAAACTTCTGTTAGCTGTCGTTCCTGGGCTTGTTGACGATCAGTCTCTTCTTCTGCGCTCATGATTTTTTAAATGAACGGAGTAATTATAGCAAAATTGAGTTTATTAAGCAATTAAACAGGGTTATTTTTGTAAATTGTTGGCGGTTTGGATAAAGGAAGTAAATAAGGGATGGGGAGCCAAGGGGCGGGAGCGCAGCTCGGGATGGAATTGAGTGCCGACGAAAAAGGGATGATTTTTTAGTTCAATAATTTCTACCAGTTTTCCATCTGGCGTGGTTCCAGAAACAGTCAAACCATTAGTGAGAAATTTTTCTAAAAATTCATTATTAAATTCATAGCGGTGACGGTGGCGTTCGTTAATCAGTGGCAGTTTATATTTAGCATCTTTATAGGCATTCCAAGTCGCCGTTCCGGCTTTAACTTTGCAAGGCCAACTGCCCAGCCTCATTGTTCCACCATATTCCCGAGCCAGTAATTTTTTCTTTTGATCCGGCATGATGTGAATAATAGGATAAACTGTTTTGGGATTAATCTCGGTAGAACTCGCGCCAGTCAATTTCAAAACATGCCGGGCATATTCTATGCAAGCCAGCTGCATGCCAAAACATAAGCCTAAATACGGCACCTTCTTTTCCCGGCAAAATTTGATGGTGCCAATTTTACCTTCAATATCGCGCGCCCCAAAACCTCCAGGGACAATAATACCGTCAAAGCCCGATAAAGTTTCAGTGCCATTTTTAGTGATATCGGCCGAATCAATCCAGGTAATCTGCGGTGAGACGCCTAAAAATCCTGCAGCGTGTTTAATAGCTTCAATGACTGAAACGTAAGAATCAGCTAAAACGAAATCGCCGGTTGCAAAATATTTGCCGACAATGCCAATTTTAACCTTTTGGACGGCCTGTGTTGATTTTTCTACCCACGACCGCCATTCTACTAAATCCTTTTTAGGAGCCCGGATTTTAAGATTTTTTAAAATTTTGTCGGTGAGTCCCTCTTTGTCAAAATTAAGCGGTACTTTATAAATTGAATCTACATCGGGGGCTGAAATAATATTTTCCGGCACTACCCCGGTGGCGATGGCCAACTTTTCTTTACGGACTTGATCAATTGGTTTCTCGCTCCTGGCCAAAATAAAATCCGGCTGGATGCCGACACTGTTTAACAAGCGGACTGACAGTTGGGCCGGTTTGGATTTCATCTCGCCGATAGAGGCGGGAATTGGTAAATAAGTTACATGGGTGTGGATGACATCATTGGGATATTTTAGTTTCAGCATCCGATTAGCTTCTAAAAAGAGGGCATTTTGATATTCACCAACTGTGCCGCCAATTTCGCATAGCACCACATCGGCATTACGGGAACGACCTGCCGCAAAGATTCTCCTAATAATTTCTTCCGGCACATGAGGGACAATTTCCACGCACTTTCCTTCAAATTCAAAAGCGCGTTCTTTTTCAATGACTGATAAATAAATCTGGCCGTTGGTGGCGTAATTTTGTTTGCTTAATGACTCATTTAAAAATCTTTCATAGTGTCCTAAATCTTGATCGCATTCCGTGCCATCGTCCAATACGAAAACTTCGCCATGGACGGTAGGGTTCATGGTGCCGGCATCCACATTTAAGTATGGATCAAATTTAATAGGAGAAACTTTTAAGCCCCGCGATTTTAAGAGAAGGGAAAGAGTGGCAGTGGCGATGCCCTTGCCGATACCAGAAATTACTCCTCCAGTTACAAAAATGAACTTCATGTGAAGCCCTCATCTGTTATAGACTAAAGCCAAAATGTCGTCAAGGGGCAACTAGTTTCATAGTTGCCCCGCACCCGCCATGATAACGCTCCTTGAGCCGCAGTAAGAATTTACTAAGGCGAAAAGTAAGTATCGGCGGAAGTAGTAGTTGTAGAGTCATGTACAATTAAGCCATGGAGTGGAGAAAAAGCTTGTTGACCATTGCCACGTTAATTATTTTTTTAGTGCTGGCGGCTCGTTTAATTGATGTTTCTTTAATCAGGGGTGGTTATTATCAAACTTTAGCTCGTAATAATAGAATTAGGGCTATTCCTATTCACGCTCCAAGGGGTTTAATTTTGGATCGTAATGGAATGCCATTGGCTCAAAATAGCCAGACAAAAAAAATTTTACATTTTGAAGCGGGTAAAGCAGCTTCATTAATAGATGGCCAAGAAATTAAAGATTCGGAGAATGATGTAGCTATTTTGGTTTGGGATAGGACTTATCCGGTCGCAACAGTTGCAGCACATTTAGTTGGTTATGTCGGGGAAGCAACTCGTGAAGAATTAGGCCAATCGGAATGCCCGAATAGCGTTTATCAAATCGGTGATGAAATTGGCAGAATAGGAGCAGAAAGCGCCTTTGATTGTTTATTGCGGGGTAAAAATGGAGAAGAGCTGGTTGAAGTAGATAGCCGAGGCAACAAAGTACGGGTGTTGGGCCGGCGCGAGGCCCAAAAAGGACAAGATGTTAAATTATCAATTGATTTGTTCTTACAACAGGCAGCGGCAGCGGCTCTAGGAGAACGAAAGGGAGCGGTAGTGGCATTAAATCCTGGCACTGGTGAAATATTAGCTTTAGTCTCTTATCCATCGTTTGACCCCAATAATTTTGCCACAAATTATGCCAGTTTAATTGCTAACCCCGATCAGCCGTTATTTAATCGGGCCATTGGTGGAAGTTACCCGCCTGGTTCTACTTTTAAAATAGTAGTGTCGGCAGCAGGATTGGAAGAAGGTAAAGTAGATGAAACTACTAAATTTACCGATAACGGTTTTATTCAGGTGGGGACTTTTAAATATAATAACTGGTATTTTACTAAATACGGCCGGACCGAAGGAGAAATTGGCATAGTCAGCGCCATTACCCGTTCCACAGATACTTTCTTTTATAAGGTGGGTGAATGGGTGGGGGTGGAAAAGTTAGCCGAGTGGGCCAAAAAATTTGGGCTAGGAGCCAAAACTAATGTTGAACTTACTGGAGAAACCGCCGGTATAATTCCCACCCCGGATTGGAAAGAAAGAAATCGGGGCGAACGTTGGTTTTTGGGTAATACTTATCATATGGCAATTGGGCAAGGAGATGTTGCCGCGACTCCCTTACAGATAGCAGTAATGACTGGGATAATAGCATCAGGTGGTAAAAAGTGCATTCCTCATATAATGAAGCAAGATGATTTGCAGAATTTCCAATTTCCAAGCCTGAAAGGCCAAGCTTCGCTTCTTTCCAATTTCCAATGTGAGGATATTGGATTAAAACAGAAGACGATTGAGGTTATTAGACAGGGGATGATCGGGGCTTGCAGTCCCGGGGGAACTGCAGGAGTATTTTTTAATTTCAAAGTGCCGGTGGCTTGCAAAACCGGAACGGCTGAATTCGGGGATGATAAAAAGAAAGCTCACGCTTGGTTTACATCATTCGCGCCAGCAGAAAATCCAGAAATTGTAGTCACCTCTATTGTGGAAGGAGGCGGTGAGGGATCGTCGGTGGCCGCGCCGATAACTAAACAGGTATTAGAATCGTACTTTGCGAATTGATCTGTTTTTGCTGGATAACCCTAAGGATTTGTAAAGTAAAAATTGCGTTGGGAAAATCATTAAATATATTTTTTGGTGGATATTTATCTTCCCGATCCAGATAGGTAGCGGTTAATAAATTATCTGGGGTGACATAAAATAAAATTAAATTTATAGGTGTAGCAACGCCTTGATGCGCCTCGGTCAGGCGAAGAAGAAATAAGTCTTGGTTTAGCTTGGTAGCTGCGACACCTACTTCTTCCGGCAGCTCCTTTTCGTAAATAGTTAAACCTATTTGTCTTTTTAAAACTACTTTACCAAAAGATTTTTTATCATTAGGCAAAAGCTCGGTTAATATGCTTTTTATTTCTCTAAAAGTATTAATAAAATGGGGGTGTTCTTGGTGGCCGTTGAGGTGCTCCATAATCAACTTTATAGGAAGTTATATAGAGGTGTCAACCCCGAACTTTCTTAAGCCAAGATTTTCTTATTTATCCAGGTCAAGAGTCTTTTTAGGATAGAGAAGTTCTAAATAGCGACCTTTTATTTTAAGAGCAATTTCATTCAGATCTGTTAGCGGAGATTCGTGAAATTCATCAATTAATTTTCCCCACACCTCTCTACTTATATATGCAGGATAGATGGGGAATAATTCATCTGTATGTTGTCTGGTGGCGATGTTGCAAATAATAATGCCTGGTATTTCTTCTGCCTGAAATTTATTATATTTAAATAGACATCTTTTACTTCTTGGCGGGCCTTCCCAGCATTGGTCATATCGTTCTTGTCTTCTTAATTCTTCGCTAGAACAATAAGCCATAACTAGTCCGTCTAGTCTTTCAGTGAACCAGGGCCAATAAGGGCAAGCTTTGAATTCACCTTTCCTTTCCATTATGGGCTAGAGTATATTAAATTAATGACGGAAAAACAATATTTAGTTGCTCTGGCTGCTTTTATTACCTTCGGTCCGGCGAGAATTAAATTACTGTTGGAATACTTTGGTAAAGCCAGTAAAGTTTGGCAGGCTCCGCGGGTAAAACTTTTAGAGCTTGGTTTAAAAGAAAAATATGTCGCCTCTTTTGACGAATTTAGAAATAAATTTAATAATGAGCAATATTTCAATCAATTGAAACAGCAGAAAATTGAGGTCTTAACAATTAACGATAAATTATATCCTGCCAGACTTAGCCAAATTGATGATGCGCCAATGGCTCTCTATATTAAAGGAGAATTCAAACAAGAAGATGAAGTTTGTATCGCCGTAGTGGGTTCCAGAAAAATTACTAATTACGGCAGAGAAGCAGCCTATAAATTATCTTCAGAACTGGCGGCAAGTGGCGTCACCATTATTTCAGGACTCGCTTTGGGAGTGGACGGAGTAGCTCATCAAGCGGCTTTAGATGTAAGAGGGAGAACTTTAGCCGTGGTGGGGACAGGATTGGATCAAGTTTATCCGCCTATTCATAAAAAATTAGCAGATAATATTATTAAATCAGGAGCGATTATCTCCGAATATCCATTAGGATATCCGGCGTTACCAGCTAATTTTCCTTATCGCAACCGAATTATTTCTGGTATGTCGTTAGGAGTATTAGTAATTGAAGGAACAGAGAAATCAGGGACATTGCTCACAGCCGCTCATGCCGCTGCCCAGGGTAGAGATGTATTTGCCGTACCCGGGCCGATTACCTCTATTAATTCTGCCGCCCCCCATATTTTATTGAAAAATGGAGCAAAATTAGTCAGCAAAGCTCAAGATATTTTGGAAGAATTAAAAGTTGGACAAAGGACGCGCAATATTGCCAATAGAAAGATTCTCCTGGAAACAGAAGAAGAAAAACTATTAATTAATCTCTTGGAAAATGAGCCATTGCATATTGATGAAATTTTGCGTAATGTAGAGATGGCAAACGGTTTAGTGTTATCCACTTTAACGACGATGGAATTAAAAGGGATAGTTAAAAATATCGGCGGCAACATCTATCAATTAATTGAAATGCTATAGTAATATTTACTATATGCCGGTTACTATAACTGAAAGGCCGAGAAAATATAAAGAGAAAGAAGGGGTGGGGGTTGCTTCCAATATTATCCATGGCGATTTAGCCAGCTATGCTAGTTCGCTGGACAGTATGATTCGCTTTAATAAGATTTTCACCATGATGACGGAATTTAATACTCAACAATTAGATAATTATGGTATTAACACACCTAATGGTTTGGTGGAAGAAGTTATGCTAATCCATGAGTGGACGGGTAACTTTGAGGCTAGAAAAAAAGGTAACCCTTTTCCTTTTAACATAGATTTATATGGAGCTTGTACTTTTGGCGAATTTCGCCGCCGCCTAACTTTGGCTATGGAGTGTATGGGGAAGTATAGTGATAAAAAAGGCAGACAGTTAAACTTGACTGAAACCAGAATGGCTTTACAAGAAGATTACTATGATTTTGTTCATCAAATAGTCAACCGGAAAGAAAAGATAAAAATAGACAAAAGGGAGAAGTAAAAAATGGTAGAAGCTTTAACACTGGCTAGAACCAATCTTGCTGAAAATTGGGACGGTTATAATCTACTGCAAGTTATAGATTATTGTAATGAAGTAATTACTTCTCAATTTCCCGGTCAAAATGAGTTTCAATTTGCCGAGGTAATGATTATCACGGCAACAATTTTTCAAGACGAAGGACCAGATGTCGTAGAGAGATTGGTGAAGAGAACCAGAAGTTGGTTGAATACGGGAGCAATGATAGAAGGAAGAATGACCAATTTAAAAATCAGAGTATATTCTTCAAAGGAAGTCTTGGCGCAACTGGCAGCGCTATCCAAAACCCCCTTTAATGGCGGCTTGGAAAATGGAGGTCGGGAGAAATCCAAAAAGATGGTTATTGAGGAATTGGGAGAAAATCATGAAATATCTCAAGCACTGCGCCCTCTATTAACTTTTAATAAGGATAAAATCAGCCCCTTGATGAAAAAAGAAAAAATTCCATCCTGGGAGGGTTTGGATATAGTGACGCTGGAAAATATTGCTGATGTGATCAGGAGTAAAAACCATCCGGCCATAGATTCCTTTAGCGCTTACTGTTTGCCCAAAGGGATTAAATTTGAGCCGTTTGTAGAGGCGATGGCGGCGCTTTATAATGATATAGCCAAATTGCAGGGAGTGCCGCAACGTGAATTTACTAATATGAGTTACGGAGAAGCAATGATGTGCATTACGGTTTGTCAAAAACTTTTACAGCATCATCAAGCCGCCGATGTCTGGAGACTATTAAATATTTTAGCTAGTGAAGGATACGAGCGCGTTTCCGTTTTGCTTTCGCCCCATTAATTATCATGGACTTAATTATTGTTGAATCGCCCACCAAAGCTCGTACCTTGACTCGTTTTTTGGGTGACGATTTTGCTATCCGGGCAACGGCCGGTCACGTAGAGGATTTGCCTAAAAGTAAATTTGGAGTGGATTTGGAACATGATTTTCAGCCGGAATATGTAGCCATGCCTAGTAAGAAACCCAACGTAGATGAAATTAAAAAATTAAAAACCAAGGCTAAAAATGTTTATTTAGCGACTGATCCTGATCGGGAAGGAGAAGCTATCGCCTACCATGTAGGCGAAATACTACAAATAAACAAGTTTGTTTCTGGCGAAATAAATACCAATAATACCAATAAGCCAATGAACAGAATTGTATTCCACGAGATTACGGAAAGCGCAGTTAAAAATGCCATTGCTCATCCGCGTTCTTTGGACATGGATTTGGTAGATGCTCAACAAGCGCGGCGGGTGCTGGATAGAATTGTTGGTTATAAATTATCACCACTTTTGTGGAAAAAAGTGAGAGTGGGTCTATCAGCCGGTCGGGTGCAATCCGTAACAGTCCGCTTAATTGTGGATCGGGAGCGGGAAATAGAGGCTTTTAAACCGGAGGAATATTGGGAGATCTTAGCGGAAGTATCGTCCTTGCGGGTCCTGCCCCGGGTTTTCCCCCAAAAAAACCCACAAGGGGACCCCTTCTTGGGGGACCCCCTCCCCGTGTCACCCGCGACGGACTTTTTGGTTAAGCTAATACAAATTGATGATAAGAGAGCGGAGATTAAGAATAAAGAGCAGGCGGATGTCGCAGTAACTGATTTAGAGAAAGCTAGTTATCAAGTTAAATCGGTGGAGAAAAAGGAAGTGCATAAAAATCCTTACCCGCCTTTTACTACTTCTACCATGACCCAAGCCGCTGCCCGTTTATTTTCTTGGAGTGCCAAACGAACGATGTCTATCGCTCAAAAATTATATGAAGAGGGTTTAATTACTTATCACCGGTCAGATTCTACGCATCTGGCTCCGGAAGCAGTGCAAAAAGTCCGTGATTTTATCACCAGTAAATATGGTAAGGAATATGTGCCGGAAAAATTCCGTTTTTATAAAGTTACCAGTAAAGTTGCTCAAGAGGCACATGAAGCGATACGTCCAACTGAAGTTGGAATTTCCAATGGCCAATTACCAATGTCCAATGCCAAATTGGGAAATGATGGAGAAAAATTATATGAGTTAATTTGGAAACGATTTGTGGCGTGTCAAATGAATAATGCCATTTATGACGAAACGACAATCAATGTCAACGCTCAATCTAATATCCAAGCTCTAAAATCTAAGATCTATTTACTGCAAGCAAAAGGCCAAGTGAGAAAGTTTGATGGTTGGAAAAAAGTTTATGGCAGAATGGAAAAAGAAGAACCACAATTGCCTGACGTGGCAGAAAACGAGCAGCTTCAATTAATTAAAATAGAACCGCAGCAGAAATTTACCGAGCCGCCGGCTCGCTACAATGAGGCCTCTTTAATTAAAACTCTGGAAAAATTAGGAATTGGTAGGCCTTCTACTTACGCCCCTACAATCTCTACTATCAGTACCCGGCAATATGTGGAAAAGGTAGAGGGTAAATTTAAACCTACCTCTTTGGGAATAGCGACCAATGATTTCTTGTTGAAAAATTTCCCCGAGGTTTTTGATTATCAATTTACAGCCAAGATGGAAGATAATTTAGATCAAATTGCTAATGGTAAGGAAAAGTGGGTGCCTGTCATCCGCGAATTTTGGCAGCCGTTTGAGAAAAAATTGGCATTATCGGAAAAAGCGGCAAGGGTGAAGATTGAAAATCAGGAAACCGGTGAGATGTGCCCCGAATGTAAAATAGGGAAACAGGTGATTAGAATTGGCCGGTTCGGTAAATTTTTGTCCTGTTCCCGTTTTCCAGATTGTAAATGGAAAGCTCAATATGTGGAAAAGGCTGGTATGACTTGTCCGGAATGTAAGAAGGGTGAGGTGATTGTCAGACTAACTAAAAAACACCGTAAATTTTTCGGCTGTTCCCGCTATCCAAATTGTAAGTTCGCTTCCTGGAAAAAACCGCAACTTCCGTCCTAGCCCTGAATGTAATTGAAGGGTTGACATAAGAATTTAAAAGAGTTATTAAAAGAGTTATGCAAGAAAGAGGTAGTCAAGGAGAATTTAATCTTAGAAGTCCAGAAGAGAGACTTAGTGATTTAGAGAGAAAATACAAAGAGCTAGAAGAAAAATTGTGGTGTGTAGACTGCAAGGTGCCGAGGGGGGCTGTTTTATCAGATGCAGATATTAAACGGTTAGTCATAGCAAAAAGAATTTTAATTACTCCAGAGCCAGACTTAGAAAGTAAAGTGATTTTAGGAACTTGCAAAATTGATCTGCGGTTGGGTGATAGCGCTAAATTTATTGATCCCACTAAAGTGCCTCACATTGATTTAAGCAGGCCAGTTCCAGGGGAATATTACCATGAGATGGATATACAGGAACATTCAAGTTTGATTATTCCGGCAGGCATGGTGATAGTGGCTACCACTCTGGAGCGGATTAAATTACCCAACTGTATGATTGGTTTATTAGTAGGTAAAAGTAGGCCCGCTAGAAGTGGTTTAAAAGTAGAAGGAGCTCCTATTTTTGACGCTGGTTGGGATGGCAAACCAATGCTGGAATTGCATAACGGCGGCGGCGTGCCTTTGGAAGTTCATTATGGTCAAGCTATTTGTGCTATGGTGTTTTTGCATTTGAGTTCTCCGACCCTGGAAGTTTATGCCCAGCGTAATGGTGTTAAGTATGCTAATCAAACTAAAGCCCAAATTTAAAAATGACTTTTAAGGATTATCAGCAGAAATCTAGAAAAACCGCGTTTTACCCCGGATGCAACGATAATTTTGTTTATCCCACTTTAGGACTGGCTGGAGAATCAGGGGAAGTGGCAGAAAAAATTAAGAAGGTATTGCGGGATAAAAATGGGGTAATAGATCGGGAAACAAAAGAGGAAATTGTCAAAGAATTAGGAGATGTTTTATGGTATTTGTCGCAAATTACCACTGAAATTGGCGCTTCATTAGAATCAGTCGCTGCGGAGAATTTGAAAAAATTGGCTTCCCGTAAAGAACGGGGGAAAATCAGGGGCAGTGGAGATAATAGATAATGGTAGAACGAGGAAAATATATTGTATTTGAAGGTAATGATGGGGCAGGGAAAAGCACCCAGGTGGAATTATTGTGCGACTATTTAACCAAGGCAGGATTTGAGTTGTTTAAAACTAAAGAACCGGGAGGAATTCCTGAAACAATGCCAATTCGGGATTTAATTTTAGGTCCACGAGGGGCAGAAGACCCTATCCTGCAATTAATTGGATTTAATTTTGATAGAAGAGTCAATTTACAAGAGGTAGAAAAGTCTTTAGTAGAAGGCAAAATGGTAGTTCAAGATCGTTCCTTTGTTGGTACCAGAATTTATCAATCCGAACACGGAATTGAGATGAACGATATTCTTTATCTGGAAAATTTAGTTTTGAATATGAATAACAAGTGGATGGATCCGGATATTATTATTTTAATTGATGTTAATCCAGAAGTTGGCATGAGCCGTAGAGTTGTAGGTAAAGAAGAATTAAATTATTTTGATAAAGATAAATTAGAAGTCCAGACTAAAAGAAGAGAGATGTATTTAAAAATGGCAGAAGAATTGGAAATGGAAGTAGTTGATGGCAATAAAACAGAAGAAGAAGTGTTTGCAAAAATCATCAAAGTTTTGCAAAAGAAAGGAATTCTATCATGACAATAGAAAGCTCAATACCGCAGTGGGAGTCTCAAACTAAGCGGCCCGCCAGTCCAGGGGGAGAGAAATGGTTAGGTGAAGTAGTGCCCATACTTGATCATGGCTTTATTTATTTGGTGGACTACATGGGTAATGATCAAGCTATTGAGCAAGCAGCCAGAGTTTCTTATGGCAGCGGTACCAGAAACGTGCGAGAAACCCGAGGATTAATTCGTTATCTCTTGCGGCATCAACACACCACTCCTTTTGAAATGGTGGAATTTAAATTCCATGCCAAAATGCCTATTTTTGTGGCCAGGCAATGGATTAGACACAGAACCGCTAATGTTAATGAGTATTCCGGCCGCTACTCCATTTTGGATAAAGAATTTTATGTACCTACGCCGGAGGTACTTGCGGCCCAATCTACTACTAATAGACAAGGTCGAGGTGAAGTTCTGGACGCACAACAGGCAGAGTCTATTCGTCAATTATTAATTGCAGATGCTTTTCGTAATTACGACCATTATGAATCCATGCTTAATGATGATGGCAGCGGTAAACCAGCTAATCCTGATAAACCAATGCTGGCGCGGGAACTAGCCCGGATGGACTTAACTCTTAACTACTACACGCAATGGTATTGGAAAATTGATTTACATAATCTGTTGCATTTTCTGAAACTAAGAATGGACGAGCATGCCCAATACGAGATTAGAATTTATGCCGATATCATGGCTAAGACTGTGGAAGATACAGTGCCGCCGGCTTGGGAGGCTTTTAGGGATTACGAGCTAGGGTCAACTACTTTATCTAATTCGGAATCAAGAGTTTTATTGCGTCTGTTTGAAGAGAATGGTATTAATTTTGACAGGAAGCGGGTGATGGAAATTGCCGAAACTCAAGGGTTATCCCCTGGTCGGGAAATTCAAGAGTTTTTAGACAAACTTAGCAACTGGGCGGAGATTATTAATAATACCAGTAAGTAGTATAATTGTTTTATGGAGGCCAGGAATTTCTTTTTTGTCCTTCTGGTGACAGTCCTGGTTCTTTCTGTGATTATTGGCACTTTTGAGGCAGGCAAGGAAGTGGGTTCAATTTTATTTTTAAGCCGCTAATTTAATTTCTCCGTGGGCGATTTTGAGGATAGTTTCCGGCACAAGTTTATCTTCTACCTCATTTAGTTTTTGCCTTAAAGTCTGGCTGGTATCAGCCGGATCAATCTTAACCCATTCCAAAGCCACCACTTTTCCCACATCATAAATTCCTGGAATAACTTGGTGAATAGTCACGCCAGACCAGCCGAGTTTTTCTTCTACGGCTTGGGTCCAGACTTCAGTACCACGCAAGACTTTATTTGAAGTGCCATCCGGGGCCACCATAGTTTCCTCTGGCGTTTCCGGTAAGGGATGTGGATGGACATTTAAAACGGGAATATTTTGTTTCATAAAGAAGGACATAAAATTGTCATCCACCACCAAATCCCAACCGGTCATAAAAACTAAATCTGGTTTGTAATAACTTTGGGAAAGAAAAGCGGCTAGGTTTCTCATGTAATTCGGCCGGTATTGTCCATCGCTATGATCTAAGAAGGCTTTTTTGTCGGCTAAGTTCATTTGGACTAGATTAAAATAGACTGCCGTTATATCTCTTCTTTTGGCTTCAGTAATACCAATCACATCTGTTTCGCCTTCGGCTGGTTTTCTATGGCTGATAACTGCGGTCACTGCTACCGGAGAATCAGGGGTTAAAATTTTATCCAATATATTTGGCAAACGGGAGCCGCGGCCAATTAAGAAGGCTAAATTAAATCTTTTCTGCATTTGTCACATTATACACGATTTAATTGCCTTCACAACTGATTTCTGCTAGAATAATGTTTGTGGCAAAAGCAAAAACTAGTACCAAGAAGGCTGAAAGCGCAGCTGTTCCACAGATTTTAGAAGAGCTGTTGGAAGTTGGCGCTCATTTTGGGCACAGGGCGGATCGGTGGAATCCTAAAATTGCTTCTTATTTATTTGGCATCCAAGACGGTATTCATATTTTTGATCTGGAAAAAACTCATACTTTACTTACTACCGCTCTTGCCGAATTAAAAAACAGAGCCAGCCTCGGACAAACTATTCTATTTGTCGGTACTAAACCTCAAGCTCAAGAAGTTATCAAAAAAGTTTCTGGTATGGTGGGAATGCCCTACATTGAAAAACGTTGGATTGGCGGTTTATTCACTAATTGGGATCATATCAAAAAGAGTGTGGAAAAGCTGGCCAAGATGAAAACAGAGAGAGAAGCAGGTGAGTATAAGCAATTTACGAAGCGCGAACAGTTACTGCTGGATCGGGAGATTAGTAAGCTGGAAAGAATTTTTGGCGGCATTGCTGGTCTGACCAAACTACCTGATATTTTAGTTATTGTAGATGTTAATCGGGAAATGACAGCAGTTTTAGAAGCCAAAAGACTCAATGTGCCGATTGTAGCCATCGTAGACTCTAATGCCGATCCCAATTTAGTAGATTTCCCAATTCCGGCGAATGATGATTCCATAAAGGCGGTAGAATATATTATAAATAAACTAGGAGAAGCGATTGCCCAAGGGCAAAAATCCGAAGCACGAAGCACGAAATCCGAAAATGAAAATTGATTTACAAAAAATTAAAGATTTACGCGAAAAGACCGGTGTTTCTATCGGCGAGTGTCGGGTGGCTTTAGAAAAAGCCGGCGGGGATGAGAAAAAAGCCCTGGATATTTTAAAAGAACGCGGTGTGGAAATTGCCGAGAAAAAATCCGAGCGGCCAGTCGGGGCAGGTCTGGTAGATACTTATATTCATACCGGCGGTAAAGTGGGTGCGATGCTGGAGCTGGCTTGCGAAACTGACTTTGTGGCCAGAACAGATGATTTTAAAAATTTAGCACATGAACTGGCGATGCAAGTGGCTTCCATGGATCCTCAAGATATTTCGGAACTGGAAAAACAAGATTATATCCGTGATTCTTCGCAAAAAGTGAAAGATTTAGTGACTAATGTCATTGCTAAAATCGGGGAAAATATTAAAATAGTCCGCTTTGTCCGGTTCGAACTTGGTGGCAATGAATGAGGATGGTATACGAGCTAAAATGGAAGAAGCTGTTACGGCGGTACGCAGTGATGTTTCCTCTATCCGTACCGGTCGAGCCACTCCAGCCTTAGTTGCCGATATTATCGTTGACGCTTACGGTGGGACAACGAGACTAAAAATTGTGGAACTAGCCAGTATTGCCACTCCTGATCCTCGGACTTTAATTATTTCTCCCTGGGATAAATCAATTACTTATGAAATTAAAAAGGCCATTGAAACAGCCAATATTGGTTTAACGCCAATGGCTGATGGTGAGGCAATTAGAATTAACTTGCCGTCTTTGACGGCAGAAGACAGGCGAAATTATGTTAAGCTGTTAAGTCAAAAATTAGAAAATGGTAAAATTATGATTCGTCGCGTCCGACAAGAGGCAATGGAAGAGGTTCACAAGCTATTTGAGAAAAAGGAATTTGGTGAGGATGAAAAATTCCAAAGAGAAGAAAGAGTGCAAAAAATAACTGATGAGATGGTTAATAAAATTGAAGAGATAGGAAAATTAAAAGAAGCAGAGCTAACGCAGGTCTAAATTTATGACGTTAATTATTTTTTTATTAATTCTTTCCCTCCTAGTCTTAATTCATGAACTAGGTCATTTTATTGTGGCCAAATTATCCGGAGTTAAAGTAGAAGAATTTGGTTTTGGTTTTCCGCCTAAGATTATTTCTCTAAAACACGGTGAGACAATTTATTCTCTTAATCTTTTACCTTTTGGCGGTTTTGTCAGATTATATGGCGAGGAAGAAAAAGTTGCTAAAGACGCCGGTCGGTCTTTCTCGGCTAAGCCTAAGAAAAATAGGGCAGCAATTATTGTGGCCGGAGTGGTAATGAATTTTTTATTGGCCATTGTGGCCTTTTCCATTCTTTACAGTTTTACTGGCGTTCCCCGAAAATCCGAGGTAGTCAGGGTGCTGGGGGTTTTGCCTAATAGCCCAGCTGAACAAGGTGGCATTCAATCAAATGATATAGTATTGCAAGTAAATGGTGAGAGAATTACCTCCAGCAAACAATTCATTCAATTAATTGAAAACCAAAAAGGAAAGACGGTTAATTTAGAAATTAAAAAATCTGATGGGGAAATCAAAACTTCACAACTTATCCCCCGGCAAAACCCACCTAAAGATGAGGGACCAGTCGGTGTAGCTATTAGTGATCAAGAACAATATATTCCTCCTCTTTGGCAAAGACCTCTTTTAGGTACTTATTATGGTGTCAAAGAGGCGTGGTTATGGGGACAACAAACTTTGGTCGGACTGGGCACCATGGTATCCAGCCTAGTATTTCGTCAAGCGGTCCCTGCGGGTATTGCCGGTCCAGTAGGTATTTTTCAGCTAACCGGTAGCGTGGCTCAACAAGGAATGCTGGCTTTATTACATTTTGTCGGTATATTGTCAATTAATCTGGCCATTCTCAATATCATTCCCTTTCCAGCGCTTGATGGCGGTCGTTTATTGTTTGTGGGGATAGAAGCCATTTTTCGCGGCCGGGCCAGAGCTATTATTCCCAAAGTAGAAAGAATTGCCAATATGGTCGGCTTTGCCTTGTTAATTACTTTATTAATTGCGATTACTTTTCATGATATCCGCAGAATAATCAGTCAGTAGAGTGATATCTTTTACATCAATTGACAACTTCTTTTAATGCTGTAAAAATGTGGTTATTATGCCAAAGGTGGTCAAATCACTAACTAAAAAAGATGTCCAACAGGTTTTAATTCCTTTGCAAAGTGAAATGAAAGAATTAAGAAGAGAAGCTTCCTTGTGGAAAATTGAGGCAAAAGAATCTAAAGCCAGAATCGGGTTATTGGAATATGACAGTAAAAGATTAGGTGAAAACATACTTCTTTTAAAAGACGAAATGAGTGAACAATTTCATAAGCTGGTAGATAAATTTATTACCATGTTAGATCCGATTATGGGTGAGTTGAAATCTATCCGTGAGGAATCTGATATCCATATTTTAAGTCATGACAGGATAGAAAAATCCATAGATAAATTCAGCCAGCGAATAACTAAGATTGAATCAACTTCTTAGCGTCTTTTTTATTAGCTTCACTTTATTGTTTTATTAAAGTGTTAATGTTAAACTTGCATATAATGACAGCCGCATTTGAGGACTTTCAAAAATTGGATATCCGTGTGGGCAGAATAGTTTCGGTAGAAGATTTTCCGGAAGCGCATAAACCACTTTATAAAATTACGGCTGATTTTGGAGAAGAAATAGGGACTAAAAAATCCGCAGTTGGAGCAACTCATCTTTACTCAAAAGAAGATCTGCAAGATAAATTAATTCTTGGTTTAGTAAATATGCCTCCTAAAAAAATTGGCCCCTTTGAATCAGAATTCCTAACATTAGGCGTTTCCAACGAAGAAGGACAATGTATTTTACTTGCTCCAGACAAAGAAGCATTTCCGGGTGCTAAACTATACTAATTTTATGTGGTTACTAGTAATATTTTTATTTTTTGTTCTCGCAGGCTATCTTTTGAAAAATTCTTTAATTGGAAGAATTATGATAACTCTCGTTGTTTTATTATTTCTGGGGTTGGGATTATTTTTAACAGCAGCACTTAGCGATGGTCATGTTCCAAATAAAATTAGTGATTATATAGATTTGTTAAAACCAAGTTTATTTATAATTTTAGCTTTAATTATAGGTATATTATTAGAAAATTATTTTAAAAAGAAGATATAATATAAATATATATGCGATATTCACAGCTTTTTGGAAAAACGATTAGACAAGATCCCAAGGATGAAGTTTCTGTTAATGCCAAACTTTTGACCCGCGGTGGATTTATCCGTAAAGAAGTAGCTGGAGTTTATAATTTTTTGCCATTAGGTCTTAAAGTCCTTAATAAAATTACGAACATTGTTCGGGACGAGATGAATAAAGCCGGCGGGCAGGAAATTTTGTTAAGTGCCTTGCAAAATAAAGCCAGTTGGGAGAAAACCGACCGGTGGAATAATTTTGACGCACTTTTTAAAGTCAAGAGTCGTCAAGAAACAGAATATGCTTTGGGACCCACCCACGAAGAAGTTGTTGTCCCATTGGTTGGCCAATTTATCAGTTCTTACAAGGATTTGCCTCTTTATCTTTACCAAATTCAAAATAAGTTTCGCGACGAAGCACGGGCTAAAAGTGGAATTTTGCGCGGCCGGGAATTTTTAATGAAAGATTTATATAGCTTTCATACCACTGAAGAGGACTTTGAAAAATATTATGAGCGGATGAAGGAAGCATATAGCGCTGTGTTTACCAGATGTGGACTAGACGCCATATTAACCGAAGCCAGTGGCGGTGCTTTTAGTAAATTTTCCCATGAATACCAAGTTATTACCGAAGCAGGTGAAGATGAAATTATTTATTGTGCAGGTGGGGATTTTTCTCAAAATACCGAAATTGCCGAGGTTGCCGCAGGCAAAGAATGTGATTTAGGCCATGGGCCATTAAAAAAAGTTAAGACTATTGAAGTAGGTAATATTTTTCCCTTGAAAACTAAATTTTCTGATGCCTTTGGCTTAACTTTTAAGGATAAAGATGGTAGTCAAAAATCCGTGATTATGGGTTGCTACGGTATTGGCATTAGCAGACTTCTGGGAACAATCGTAGAAGTTCATAATGATGACAAGGGAATTATCTGGCCTAAATCAGTTGCTCCTTATGATGTTAATCTTATAGAACTCAAATCTCAAATGGCAAATGGCAAAACTACATCTCAAAACTTAAAACTTTCCGGAGAACTAGTTTACGAAAAATTGCGAGAGGTGGGAATTGAAGTTTTATGGGATGATAGAGAAGATGTGTCAGCCGGCGAAAAATTTGCCGATTGTGATTTAATAGGCATTCCCGTCAGACTGGTAGTGTCAGCTAAAACGGGTGATCAAGTGGAGTGGAAAAATCGGGGAGAAGAAAAAACAGAATTAATTAGCATAGAGGAAGCAATTAAAAGATTAATCTAAAAAATATTTTTAGGTGTGGTCGGAGAAGCAGGGTTGGGTTCATCAGGAAGAGAAGAGACTATCTTATACCATTCTCCTTTAGGATCAAAAGTCATTTGTAAAAATTCTATTGTGCCAAATTGAACGGAGTCAAACGGAATATTTCTTTCCGCAGCCAACTGATAAATAATTCCCACATAAGATAATTCCCGTTGGATTGTTGGATCATGGTGTTGAAGAAGTTGGCCTACTCCAGACAGGATGGGCAGATAAGCAGCATGAGTCCATTGTTTTTTAATCGATGGTTGGGATTCAAATAATTCTTTAACTATCGTATGGCCTATTTCTAAATCAGTAATTTGGGGGTTTAATTTCTCAAATTTACCTTCTAATTTATAAGTATTAAATGCCAAAATTGATACCGGGTCATAAAGTGCCATTTGCAAGGCGATTTTTTTCAACATTAACGCTTTGACTTCATCGCTTTTAATATTTAACCAGTCAGTAGAAAAATCTATCTGCATGCCCATTCTTTCCATGGTGGAGTAATTTTTAGCCAGCTGACCATTATTAGGAAGAAAGCGAAAGCGTTTTTGGCCATTGTATTCCAGATCAATAAAATAAATACTCAAATAAGCATACTTGGAGTTTAAGAGACCGAAATAGATAGGTTCTTTAAATAAGGAATTAAATTTACTAATGTCATCTTCCAGATAAAAATTCCGTTCCAAAGAGTTTGGCGCAAATGTTCTGGCAATTCGAGTAACTTCTTGTTCAATCTTATTTAAAGTTTCTCGTTGCTCGCCAGTCATTACTTCAGGTGTAGCTGTGGGAAGTGGTGTAGAGGAGGGATGAATGTGAGGTTCTGGTATCTGTGAAGAAGCTTGAGGAGAGCATGCTAAGGTTAGAATAAAGCCGAGGCCAGCACCTAAAAATTTTCGTTGGATTTCTTTCATGGATTGGGTATTGTAGCACAATTTAGCTTCATTACTCCAATTTCCCCTAGACGGATTTTTTTTAAAGGTATATACTATTAAGTCGTGGAAGAGTGTGTTTTTTGTAAAATTAGGGATAAGCAAAGCTTGGCCCCTGGGGCTAAACAAATTTCGGCCACCTTTTTTTACGAGTCAGAAGGAGTCATGGCTTTTGAGGATGCTAAGCCAGCTGCACAGGTACATATTTTAATTATTCCGAAAGTTCACATTCCTAGTTTTCTGGAAATAGAAGAGAAGCATCAAACAATTATTTCAGAAATGACTAGAGTGGCCCAAAGCTTAATCAGAGAAAAAGGAGTGGAGAATAAATATAGAATGAGTTTTAACGGCGGCAGTTTACAGCATGTGCAGCATTTACATTGGCATTTATTAGGGGGAGATTTAAAAATAAATTATGATTATTAGAGAAAGGCAGGTGACTTATATTTATGGCAACAATTGTCAAAAAAGAACCAGGGGAATCAGATGATAAACTGATTGCCAAATTTCGCAAAAGAGTTTTAGATTCAGGAGTACTATTGGAGTGGAAGAAAAGAGAGCGTTATACTAAACCTTCCCGTGAGAGATACGAACGGGAGAAAGCTTTAAGGCGAGGGCGTAGAAGAACTTATAATGGCTAGTTGGTACGTCAAGTATCGTCCCCAAAAGGCCGCCGAACTTGATCAAGAGTATGTCCGAGAGGCAATTTTATCTTTTATCAAGCGCGGCTCTTTCCCTCATGCCATACTTTTTGCCGGGCCGAAAGGAACGGGTAAAACTTCTGCCGCCCGGATTATTGCTAAAATTTTAAACTGCGAAAAATATATCGGTAAGAATAAGCTTGGTGAGCCATGTAACGAATGCACAAATTGTAAGGAAATTACTAATGGTTCTTCAATGAGCGTGGTAGAAATGGATGCAGCCAGTCACCGGGGTATTGAAGATATTAGGGAAATTAGGGAGGCGGTGAAATTATTGCCGCCAGCAGGACACACAAAAGTTTACATTATTGATGAGGCACACATGTTAACCACAGAAGCCTCCAATGCTTTACTAAAAACTTTAGAAGAACCGCCTCCGCATGCGGTATTTATTTTGGCTACAACAGAACTTGTTAAGATTTTAGAGACTATTCGCTCTCGGACGACTATTATTCAATTTAGTAAGGCAACTCATGAAGAATTAATTCATTCTTTGTCGCGAGTGTTGGCGGCAGAGAAAATAAAAGTAGATAAAGGAGTGTTAGAAAAGATTGCCGAAGCGGCAGAAGGTAGTTTTAGAGATGGAATTAAGATGCTGGAGCAACTAGCAGAAGATGGTAAGATCACGATTGAAAAGCTGGAATCAACTTTATTGCAAACAAAAGCCGATCCCAATATGCTGCTGACATTTTTAATTAATCAAAATAGCAGAAAATCTTTAGAAGAAATAGAGAAAGCCGTAAATTTAGGAGTAAATATCCGTCAATATACCATTCAATTAATTGAAATATTACATCAAATATTACTAAGTACCTTAAAAGTAAAAGAAGCTAAAGATGATGTTAAATTAAATGTTGGAGAAATTAATAAATTAATTAACTTATTAATACTTGCCTGTGATCAAATGCGTATTTCTCCGATTGCTGAACTGCCGTTGGAACTGGCGGTGGTGGAGTGGTGTGGGGGGGAAAATGGGAAATCCTCACAGTCTCTCGGAGCTGCCTCGGACACTTCAGACTTTCACTCATCGGCGCACTCAACTTCTAAGGTGAAAGAGGTGGCGTCAACTAGTCCAACTTCTTCGAAGAAGGTTGAGGTTACGGATGGGCAGTGGAAGGAATTATTGGCGAAAGTTAAATTAAAAAATAATTCTTTAGCAGCTCTTTTGCATTCGGCCAAGCCTATTGGTATAGAGGGTGAAACTTTAACTATTTCTGTTTTTTATCGTTTTCATAAAGATAAATTGGAAGAGAATGGAAATAGGAGAATAATTGAGGAGATGGCTGCTCAAGTTATAGATGATAACATCGCTAAAGTGATTTTCTTGTTAGGCGAGAAGCCTGTGATTGTTCAGGAAGAAAGTATAGAAAATGTGGTAGCGCCAGCGAGCGAGGAAGATATTGTTAAAATGGCAGAAGATATTTTCAAAAATGAGTTGCCTAATTAGTTTTCAACTATGATATAATTAGTATTAGGCCCAAGAGCCTAATAGCCCAGTAACCTAATAACCTAAATTTATGTTTGACAAATTTCAACAGCTCAAAAAACTAAAGCAGTTGCGGGATCAGGCCATGCAGATGCAAAAGGTTTTGCAGCAAGAAACCATTACAGTGGAGGAGCGCAATGTTAA
Source organism: Candidatus Microgenomates bacterium (assembly GCA_016204995.1). GTDB lineage: Bacteria > Patescibacteriota > Microgenomatia > UBA8517 > JACQJR01 > JACQJR01. The sequence goes on along the minus strand of JACQJR010000002.1, from coordinate 103,961 downwards.
AGTAGTCATGCGCGGTGACCAGCAAATTCAAGGTTTAACGATTGACGGGGAAGAACAAAAAAATGTCGTGGAAGCAGTTAATAAAGCCTTAAAAGAATCACAAAAAGTGGCCGCTAAAAAACTTCAAGAAATGGGCGGCGGATTATCAGGGCTTCTAGGTGGATAATTTCTGGTATACTAGAAAGGTATGCAAATACCTAAAGTTATTGAGCGGCTGATTGAATCTTTTGAGAAATTACCAGGCATTGGACCAAAAACTGCTCAAAGATTAACTTTTTATTTACTCCATGTGCCAGAAGAAGAACTGGCGGTTTTCGCTACTAATTTAATCTCTCTTAAAAAAGAAACTGTGCTTTGTTCAGTCTGTAAAAATGTGGCTGAAACCGACCCTTGCAGTATTTGCATAGATCCAGGACGAGATAAAAATATGATTATGGTAGTGGAACAGCCTCTTGATACGCTGGCTATTGAAAAATCTGGTAAATATAAAGGGGTTTATCATGTTTTGCATGGAGCAATTAACCCTTTGGAAAATATCGGACCGGAAGAAATTTTTGTTAATGAACTATTAAAAAGAGTTAAAAATATGGATACGGAGAGCCTAGAAATTATTTTGGCCACTAATCCAACTATGGAAGGAGAAGCCACAGCGATGTATATTAGTAAGCAACTCAAATCTCAAAACGCAAATCTCAAAGTTACTAGACTTGGGGTAGGGATACCAACTGGAGCAGATATTGAATATGCTGATGAAACGACAATTAATCAGGCCATAGAGGGTAGAAGAGAATTCTAAATATTTTATGATTAAACAAACAGGACAACAAGCTGGTGGAGTAGCCAAAGGAGTTGTAAAACAGATGCTGCAGGAGCCGTTGGAAATAGTCAAAGAAGGTGTTAAACAGGTGGCGCCGCTAGAAACAATGGGAACAACTAGTCAACAGACCAGCTCTACGCCAACGCCAACTCCGGTTAAACCGCCCATTGAGGAACGGAAAAAGACACAGATTTTAGCGGCTCATCATCGGGAGCTGGAGGATGAAATGGTGCGACTGAGGAAAGCCAAGGTGCAAGAGGAGGCGCAAGAAAAAATGCAGGGAGAGCAGCAAGAGCAGGTTAAAAAGCAAGAAGAAAAAGCAGAAAATGAATCAATTTTTCAAAAGACTCTATCTCGCGTCACCGGCCGGCTGAAAAGAAGGACGGAAACCAGAATGCCCAAAGCGGCTTAGAGATTAGATATTAGAATTTAGAAATTTGAAGTTATGATAAGGCTCTATAATACCAAAACAAGGAAGTTGGAGGAATTCGTTACGCTAGAAGATAGCAAAGTAGGAATTTATTCCTGTGGCCCGACGGTTTACTCCAGTCCTCACATTGGTAATCTGCGAGCTTATGTTTTTGTAGATATTTTAAGGAAAACATTAGAGATTAATGGTTATAAAGTAATGAATGTGATGAACATTACTGATGTGGGTCATTTATTTGAGGAAGGAGAAGAGCCAAGATTAGGACAAGATAAGTTGGAATATGAGGCAAATAAGGAAAGAATTTCAGTCTGGGAGATTGCAAAAAAATATACGGCTGAATTTTTAGCAGACTTGGATGCTTTAAATATTGAGCAGCCAACTTTAGTGCGGGCTACGGATAACATTCAAGAAATGATTCAATTAATTAAAACATTGGAAGAAAAAGGCTTTACTTATAAAACTAATTATGGAATTTATTTTGATACTTCACAGTTTTCCAATTACGGACAACTCGCCGGCGGTAAGGATGGTATTCAACCTGGGGTTAGGGTAGAAATGGTAGAAGGTAAAAAAAATCCGACTGACTTTGCTCTGTGGAAATTTGAGCCAGCAAAGATTGATTTGCCAATGCGACAAATGAATTGGTGGTTTGAGGGTCCTTTCGCGGGCCAGCTTGTTAAAAGAGAGAATTGGAGTAGGGTTCCTACAGAGTTTAGACAAACTTATGGTTTTCCGGGTTGGCATATTGAATGCTCGGCCATGGCCATGAAATATTTAGGAGATGCATTCGAAAATGGTAATTTTCGTGGTGAGCAAAGTCGAACTATAGATATCCATACTGGCGGGATTGATCATATTCCAATACACCACACTAACGAAATTGCCCAATCGGAAGCGGCAACAGGGAAAGAATTTGTCAAATTTTGGTTACATAATGAATTTGTTTTAGTTGATGGGCAAAAGATGAGTAAAAGTTTGGGTAATGTCTACACTTTAGCAGATATTAAACAACGTGGTTTTGACCCTTTGGCTTTGCGCTATTTATTTTTAACTGCTCACTACCGGGATAAATTAAATTTTACCTGGGATAGTTTGCAAGCAGCTCAAAATGCATTAAATAATTTAAGAGTAACAGTAAGAGATGTAAAAAGTAGTGGTAGTGGAATGATGGATAAATTTATGGAGGCTCTTAATAATGACTTAGGAGTGCCACAAGCTATGGCCGTTTTTTGGGAAGCGGTGAAAAAAGGAAATGGGGAGGATATTTTAAAGATGGATAAAATTCTAGGGTTAGGATTAGAAAAATATTTAGGTAAATCATTAGAATTACCAGTAGAAATTACGGAATTGGTGGAAAAAAGAGAGGTCTTAAGGAAAGAAGGAAAGTGGAAAGAGTCAGATAAAATCCGCCAGGCGTTAGAACAGATGGGCTATGCGGTAGAAGACAAACAGGATGGATATAAGATTAAGAAATCTTGGCTTAGGAAAGCTAGGGTAAAATTAAAAAAGAAGACTGCCATATGATCATTAAAATTTTCCTGCTGACTCTTATTTTAGCTATCGGTGGTTTTTGGTTATTCTCCAAGATAGGGACCATAGTTCCCGGTGTGCCGCTGGCGCAAAACAACACGGAGAAAGCGATAGAGACTTGCGGCGAAGATTGCGCCAACAAAATTACCGAAGCGGTCTCGCGAGCCATTGCCACTCTGTCAGCCCAGCCGACAGTTGAATTACCCAAAACATCATCCACCAAAGTAAATTATGTGACAATTTCCGGCGCCGGTTCTTCTATCAAACTGGATTGGGAGGATTTATCAATTACCGATTTTTATCTCAATACTCGCGAATATGGCAGTGTGAAGGACACTCGTTGGTATGCTACCATCAAACTCAAGGATGGCAACGGCCGGGCCTGGGTGAGGTTATTTAATGTCACCCGCAATGAACCTGTAGAAAGCTCTGTAATGTCTACCAATAGTCAAACTTTTACCACCCTGGAGTCGGATTTGTTAAAGTTGCGTTCCGATGGTAAAGCCAATCTTTATCGGGTGCAGCTAAAAACGGAAAGCGGCTATGAAGTAACATTTGATTCTGGTAAAGTAAAAATTATCTCATACTAATATGGATTTACCGCTTAACCCCATAGAAATTATTTTGCATGTTGATGATTATTTAGTGATTATCTTTAATGCCTTTGGAGCACTAACTTATTTAATATTATTTCTAATTGTTTTTGCGGAAACCGGTTTTGTGGTGACCCCCTTTTTGCCAGGCGATTCTTTGCTTTTTGCGGCAGGTGCTTTGGCAGCTGGTGATTTTATTAATCCAGTAATTGTCTGGTTGGTTTTAGTTTTGGCAGCAGTGGGCGGGGATACAGTCAATTATTGGATAGGTAATTTTATTGGAGAGAGAGCTTATTCATCAAGAAGCGGCCGGTTTTTAAAAAAAGAATATTTGAAAAAAACACAAGATTTTTATGATAAATATGGTGGCAAAGCTATCATTATTGCCAGGTTTATTCCGGTGGTAAGAACTTTTGCTCCCTTTGTCGCTGGAGTTGGAAAAATGGATTACCGGAAATTTTTATCTTATAACATCGCGGGTGGATTATTGTGGGTGACTTTATTTGTTTGGGCTGGTTTCTTTTTTGGAAACCTGCCGTTAGTCAAACATAATTTTAGTTTAGTAATTATGACCATCATTCTTATTTCTATTCTGCCGGCTATCATTGAATTTGCGAAGCATAAACGGCGCAGTAGATGACATCTAATATGCCTAAAAGGTTCTTCTGGATATTTTGCGCTTTAATTTTAATTTTTGCCTTCATAATTCGTTTAATGCCTACGCAAAATAACAACTTTTTCTTTACCACTGATCAAGGCGAGGATGCAGTCAACGCTAGAGAATTCTGGTGGCGGGGGCAAATTCTTACCAAAGGTCCGGAAACAAGTATTCCGGGAATTTTTGCCGGCCCTGGTTGGTACTATTTCATATCTATCGGCTACAAATTATTTAACGGTCACCCTTTTGGCGGAGTCTTTATATTAATAATGTTATCACTGGCCACGACGGCGGTAGTAATTTGGCAGTTATCAAAAAGAGTGTCTTTGAATATGGCTCTTTTAACTGGCGCGGCTTTGCAAATATTTTGGCCATTTTATGAAACTTCCCGCTACGCTTTTAACCCTTTTCCTTTAGTATTCTTGGCCTTCACGGAAATTCTATTATTATGTAGTTTTTTGGCAGGTCAAAAGAAATATTTTTATTGGGCGACTTTACCGATAATTTTGGCTTTTAATCTGGATCTAGCTGGTGCCGCCGCCTTATTTATTTTTTACTTAGCGGTAGGATTATGGTCGGTGGTAAAGGGAAAGCTAGCTAAGAGAGAATTTGCTATTTTTACCTTGGTCCCTGTCATATTTCTTTTAGAAATAGGTCGGCAATTTTTGACAGTAGGCTTTAAAAGCATAGGCAGCAGCAATGTGGGTATTTTTTCCGGCACCAGTTTTGCTGCTACCTTGATTAATTTTGTCAATATTCTCAAACAGAGTGTGACGCCGCAAAGTTTGTTTGCCAGTTTAATAATAGTTATCGGCGTGGCCATTAAATTTTTACTAGCGGAAAGGAATGGTTTTAAAAGAAATTTTGTCATGTTAGTGCTGACGCTTTTAGGAATATCGTATTTATTTTTCGCCACCAACAAAGGTTGGCGGGATTGGCACACCATATATCTCGCGCCACTACTTTTTATTTCTCTAATATTGATGGTGACTAGTTTCTCTAAAAAATTGGCGGTTGTGATACTAACAATCGTTTTTTTATCGCAGCTTACATTTTTTCAAAATCGTTATCAGGGGGATTTACAGATAAGTGATAATCCTAGTCTGCTTGTCAATCAATTAAAAGCTTTAGATTGGATCTATGAAAATCGGGAAGGCGACGGATTTAATAACTATAATTTTCTCGCCGATTCTGACAAAGATTATCCTTATCAATATTTATTTTGGTGGTACGGCCGATCTAAATATGGTTTTGTGCCTTGCGAATATCAAAATTTTCCTTACCCAATTACCTCTAAATATACCTATGTTCCGGGGGCCGAATTTTATAGCGAGCCGCATTTAGGCTGCGACAAATTTAGGTTTTTAATCATAGAGGATAATAATGATGTGCAAAGGCAAGAAAAGTGGTTTGCCAAAGTCACTGCTAAAACTAAACTTTTGGAAGAAACAAAAATAGGTAAAATTAAAATAGAAAAAAGACTGCAAATTGAAAAGATAAATTAGGAGTATTTTTGAAGTAGAGTCAAGACTTTATATTCATCCTTTGACATAAAGTCTAATTTTTTAGCAGATTTATTTTGGAAATGGGGCACTAAAATCTTTTGAGAATAAGTCGTTATTACAGTTGGGTGAATATAATATTTACGGCAGACTTTGGGGGTATTTCTTAAATGTTTAGCCACTTCTTTAACCACCAGACTAATATTTTTTTCTTCTGTTTCACGATCTTCAAAATACCCCAGAGAATTTAAATTACTAGCGGCGAGCACTGTCCCGCCCCAAGTGCGGAAATCTTTGGCGCTAATTTCACAACCGGTAATTTCCTGCAAAAAATTATTTACATCGCTGGAATCAATGATATGTTTAACGCCGTCTTCGTCAACGCATTTGAAAAGTTCATAGCCTGGCAATTCACTGCACTCTTTGATGGTTCTGGCCACTGTCGGATGGGAAATTTTAACTAAATGAAACACGCCGCTTTTACCCATAAATTCAAATTTAATATTTGAGCCGCGGATACTAACATGTCTGTCTCTTAAAGTGGTCAAGCCAAAGGACTGATTTTCTCGGGCATATTCATCATTACCAACTCTAATAAAAGTATGTTCCAGTAGCCAAACGATCGCGGCCAGAACCTTTTCTTTACTTAAAGTACTAGTCCTTAAGAGGTTGTTAACCCGACTGCGAAGTTGCGGTAAAAGTGCGGCAAAATCAATTAAGCTATCAAATTTATCTTCCTCACAAAGAGTGCGCCAGTCGGCGTGATAAATATATTGCTTACGCCCCTTTTTATCAAAACCGGTAGCTTGCAGGTGGCCCTGTTCCAACGGAGAAATCCAAACGTCTTTCCAGGCTGGAGGAATAGCCAAACCTTTAATTCTACTTAGCGTATTCTGATTATGAATAGTGACTCCATTTGGGTCAAAATACTTAAAACTTTGACCTGCCTGCGCAGGCTTGTCTGCGCCAGCAGGCAGGCCTACCCGGCTTCTTCGTATTCCGGGCGAAGAATCCAGGACATATCTTAAATGAATTTGGTGGGCTTTTTTAATTAGTTTATCCACTAATTTAACTGTAGGGTACTTAAAACATAAAAGTCAATTTGCTATAATTTCTCAAACTTCTATGTCAACGCTAATAAATATATTGCTACTGACTTTTTTAGGAAGTCTAGCTGGTTTGACCGGTGGATTACTTCTTTTAGCCAACAAAAAACTTATTTCCAAAGTTTCTCCGTATCTGGCTGCTTTTGCCGCCGGCACCCTAATCGGGGTAGCTTTTTTTGATTTACTGCCAGAGGCAGCTCTTTTTCCCTGGGCGGCGGGAGGCATTATTTTTTTCTTTCTAATTGAACGTTATCTTCATAGTTTCCATCATCATGAAAAGCATCATGAACATACCCGAGAAGCCAGGACTACTGTGCCTTTAATCGTCATTTCTGACACCATGCATAATTTTGTGGATGGGGTGGTCATTGCCGCCACCTTTATGGCCCAACCAACTCTGGGAATGGTGACAGCCTTGGCAGTACTAGCTCACGAAGTGCCACAAGAAATTGGAGATTTTGGCCTGCTGTTACATAAAGGCTTGTCGCGCCTCCGGGTGGTAGTGATTAATATATTGAGCGCTTCGGCATCCTTTCTGGGAGCCATTATTACTTATATCTTAGGTGATATCTTGGAAGGCTATATCCCAATTTTGGTGTCTTTGACTGCCGGATTTTTCTTGTACATCGCGTTATCTGATTTAGTTCCAGAGATTCAATACGAGAAGAAGAAAAGAATGGCGACACTACAGACTTTGATTTTAATTTCTGGTATGATACTAATATGGGGTGTTGTTAACCTGTTTGAAGAGAATTTATGAAAGCGGTGCAATACAGTCAATATGGCGGTGTAGAAGTTTTAGAAATTAGAGATAATCTTCCTAATCCCCAACTAAAAAAAGGTCAAATTTTAGTAGCAGTGACAGCGGCTTCTCTTAATCCGGTAGACTGGAAAATCAGAGCAGGAATGCTGAAGAATATGGTGCAATTACAATTTCCGGTGACCATCGGCGGTGATTTTGCCGGAAGCGTAGTGGGGTTGGACGAAGGGGTAGATAAATTTAAAGTGGGCGACGAAGTTTATGGATCAGCTTTGATATTGGCCGGCGGATCCGGGTCGTTGGCCGAATTTGCCAGCGTTGGTATAGCCAATACTGCCTTGAAACCTAAGACTTTAGATTTTGCTGCCTCGGCCGCTTTGCCTTTAGTCGGAACTAGCACCATTCAGGCTTTGGAAGAAACTATCAAGCTACAGAGCGGCCAAAAAATTTTGATTCACGGCGGAGCCGGAGGTATTGGCCATCTGGCTATTCAACTAGCCAAGGTTTTGGGAGCATATGTGGCCACTACCGCAAGCGGAGACGATCTTGATTTTGTTAAAAGTTTGGGGGCGGATATGGTGATTGATTATAAAACCCAAAAATTTAGCGAAGTTATTCACGATTACGATGCAGTTTTTGACTTGGTCGGCGGGGAAGTAGCTAATCAATCTTTTGCCATATTGAAAAAGGGAGGAATGTTGGTATCCATGCTGGGCCAACCCGATCAAAATTTGGCCCGCAAGCATCAGGTAACAGCCATGGGTCAAGTTACTGGAATTAGCGTCAATAGATTAAATAGGCTTACAGAACTCGTGGATAGCGGCAAAATTAAACCGCACATTGATAAAGTTTTTCCTCTTGATCAGGCCAAAGAAGCACTCACTTATCAAGAGCAAAATAATCCCCGAGGTAAAGTAGTTATTAAAATAAAGTAAATATTAATCTGGTAATTTTCTTACAAAAGTCTTAAAATTTAGCAGAATGATTAAAATTACAAATGCTTCTTATAGACAGATAAAAGATTTTAACTTAAAAGAATGGCATGGAGTTGATATTGACCATTATGGTAAAGAAGTGGAGTGGAATGATAAAGAATTTATTTTTAAAGCAGAAGAAGGCGGACAGATAGTCGGTACTGCTTCTGGTAAATATGCCTCCGGGGTGGTTTATATTAGTGACGTTATTGTTGCTAAAGATAAAAGAGGTAAGGGTGTTGGTAGCGCCTTAATAGAAAAAATAGAAGAATTTGGTAGGGAATTGGGGGCTCATAAAATTTGGCTAATTACAGGGAAGGATTGGAGCGAAAATCAGTTTTATCAGAAATTAGGTTTTAAAGAAGATGGTATTTTACCAAAACACAACTTCAAAAAAGACTATTTAATTTACTTTAAATTTATCTGAAAAGTCCTTTTGGAAGAGTGGATTTTGATATACTTTCCCTATGGATAAAGAGGATGTTATTAAAAGGTTAAAAGGGCAGGTAAACCCGAAAATGTTAAAGGAATGGCCAGATTTGGCGTTAATCCGCAGAATACTCTTGGTATAAATATTCCATATTTACGAAAACTGGCAAAAGAAATCGGAAAGAATCACAACTTAGCTTTAGAGCTTTGGGAAAGTAAAATCCATGAAGCCAGAATTTTAGCTGCTTTTATCGATGACCCAAAACTTGTAACGAGCAAGCAAATGGATATTTGGGTTTCGGAGTTTGATTCCTGGGATGTTTGCGATCAGGTTTGCTCCAATTTATTTGATAAAACACCTTTTGCTTATGAAAAGATAGGTATTTGGTGCAAAAAGAAAGAAGAGTTTGTAAGACGTGCCGGTTTTGTGATGATGGCAGTTTTGGCTGTACATGATAAATCCTTATCCAATGATAGATTTAAAAACTTTTTCCTTTTAATAAAAAAGTATTCTACGGATGAAAGAAATTTTGTAAAAAAAGCTGTTAATTGGGCTTTAAGACAGATAGGAAAGAGAAATAAGATTCTGTTAAAGGAAGCCTTAGAATGCGCGCGAGAAATTAAAAGTTTAGATTCAAAATCAGCTAAATGGATAGCATCTGATGCAATTAGAGAATTAGCAAAGAAATAGTTTAGAGTTTTTATTTTGAAGCTATTTAACTTTACTCAAAATCCCAACATCTAAAGTGTAAAGCCATGACTGAAATAGCCAATTGGCTTGATCTTTAATACTCACAATTAAATAGTCAACATTAAATTGTGCTTGAAGACCAACCGTAAATCCAACAACCTCGCCATCTCTTCCTTCTTGAGGATTTCTAGATTTTCTGTCTACCCATCTAGAACTCACATTGACCATACTCCCAACATTTATTTTCTGGTAAAGATTATTGATTTCATGGTCGTCATAAAGATTATATGGTGGTTTAATTTGCTCTTTAAATATCCAGTCATCTGACCAAAGAGACGTTTTTAAAACTTGTTGTACAGTAAATAAGGCACCAAGGTCAAATGGCCCTCTATCTTGCCAAAAAACTTAAGACACTCATAAACTCTCTCAATTGATTCCATCTTTGAAGCAATTAGACCCGCCTCATCTTCATTTCCTACCATCCTTCGTTGATAGTGTAATTTGCCTAATTCCTCAAGTTTAGATTCAAATTCTTCAGCAGAGTTTAAAGATTTGATCATATTTAACCCTTCAATCTTCTCTAAAACATGTGGTTTTGATTCATTGCCAGGCAACATTCTTTTTAGGAGTGGTTGGTAAATACTCATATAAAGATCAACAACCTGGTTTCTAATAACAAGAGGATTAAACTCTTCAGTTGTAATAGTTGGTCTTTCTAACATATATGCGGATTATAGATCAACAGAAAAAGGAGATCAAATGGAAGTGATTGTGTAACCCGACTTCGCTATGGCTTCGAAGGGGCAAGTATGCCGACGCGGTTGTCTTCTGAATGATATACTAAAGTTAATGCCTATTAAAATTCCTAAACTTATTTTATCCATTGGCCTTTGTTTGGGAGTAGGAGTTTTGGGAGGGATTTTTACAACTTCTGCTCCGCCGGCTGGCGGACTAACTTGGTATGCTAGTTTAAACAAGCCCATTTTTTCTCCACCAAACTTTGTTTTTGCACCTGTTTGGACAATTCTTTATATTTTAATGGGGATTTCACTTTATCTGGTTTGGAAAAAGAAGGCAGTTCCTGTTATTTTCTGGGTGCAACTCTTTCTAAATTTTTTATGGTCCCTGATCTTTTTTGGCTGGCATAATCCGATACTGGCTTTAGTAGATATAGTAGCTTTGTGGATTTCTATATTTTTAACTATCAAAGCTTTTAACAGAGTTAACAAACTGGCTGGTAATTTACTAATTCCTTATCTAGTCTGGGTTTCTTTTGCTTCTGTTTTAAATTTGGCAATAGCGTTGGCGAATTAAGAGAGCGGACTCTACTTTACTTGCAGAGAAGTAGTGACAGTATTGGCAGCGTCTACAAATTTATCAAAAGAAGCGCTTTCCGCACTATAAGTCATAATATAAGCCATCTTGTTTTTGATGGTAATGACTACCATACCTTTAAGGTTAAATCCCTGACTGCTAATAGTGTAAATTAATTCTTCCGCGGTTTGCCCGGTCATAGTGCTAGGTTTCCTAGTTAACAATTTAAGAGAGGGATATGAAACGGTAGTCTGTCTGATCCATTGATCCGCGGCTTGTTTAACGGTTTTCAAGCTTGGTTGCGGTGCCAGATTAATGATTGAGATATTAATATTATCTACAAACTTATCTTTACTGCTTTCTTTGGGGGAGCCAAAAGCTACCACTATATCAGCAGCCGGGTTTTCTTTCATACTCCAGCCTTCCGGATATTTCAGAGTAAGGCCATATTTGGCGCTTTGATAATTTTTGGTGGAAAGTTGAGAAGTTGATTGCCCCAGTTGGGTAGGAGTGACTTGGTTATTGTTAGCCAGAAAAACAACTATGACTGCCGCAATGACGCTAATTGCCAGAATGACTGGACTGATAAAGCCCCGAGCAGATCTATCCATTAGTTAATCATTAATAATCTAAAATCATTTGTCAATGCTCAATATTATCTTTTGCCTTTTTTCTTGCCCATGATTAAATCAACCACTAATCCTCCGGCTGTTTTACCCCACAACATTTTAGTTCCCCATAAATAGACTACTAGGAGTACTACCCAAAGGATCAGACCTAAATTATATAAACTGATATTAAAAGCAATGCCATCCTCAAAGCTGACAGATTTACCGCTGGAAATTTGCGAGGCAATTAAAACAGTTAAAAAGACGCCAATAATATTAAAAACAATAGTTAACAGCATGCCCAATTTTCATCACCTCCCTTGTCTCGCCATAGTTTTCAGCCTAGGCGAGGTCCTATCATTTTGTATTAAAACTATCCATAATGGCTTGGGTGATCGGTTTATTGGCATCCTTGGCAGTGGGGGAATATCCGGCATGCATTCTTAAACCTCGACCGTTGGTAGCCACCATAAATCTCTCCTCAAAAACTACGGTTTTATCTCCATAAGTTTCTTCGCCCTCGGCCAGATAGCCGCCGATATTCTTTTCAATAGAACGAGTGATATTGGTAATTTTGATATTGGTTTTATTGGTTAACTCTTCTTCCAGATATTTGACTACTTTTTCCATTTCTCCTTTGTTTTTTAAACTGGGACCGGAGATACCCTCAATTAAAACAAAGGCAGTTTTCTTATCATCATTCACGCTGATTAAACGAGTGCCTTGAGAGGTCTTATTTTCTACTTTCCAACCTTTGGGGTGTTTTAAAGAATAACCGTATTGCTTATCCTTGTAAGTTTCCCAGCCGCTGACGGAGAGATTTTTAGTAGTTACACCCAGCTGTTTTTCTATCTGTGGAGTTTTAGGGAGAAAAAATCCACCCGCTATTAAAAGGATGATGAGAGTTGATAGAAGGGGAATCAAGGGAAGGTGGTTCTTGGTTTGATGTTTAAAGTGACGGACAGACGACATAATTAAGTGTCCGCTAAATAAATTATCCTGTCAAGGGTTTGCCAGTCCCAAGTAAGATATAATTTATTAATGTGGCGGAGGTTGCTTCTGGTATTACTGGAAAACGGGGAGATTGCAAATCCTATGGATATAAGCTAATCTAGAATATGGCTGATACTCCAGATATTTGTCCTAAATGCGGTTCTCCTTTAAGTGAGATAGTAGAAACTCCCACCGGAAGAAAATTACAACGCTGCAGCACTGGTTCCTGGAATAAAGAAACCCGCCAAAATGAGGGTTGCGATTATGTTAAGTGGCTGGCGGTTGAACCCCAACAATTAGACGAAAAATGTCCCAAATGCGGTTCATTGTTAATGTTGCAAGTGACCCGATTTGGCAAAAAAATGAAAAAATGCTCAACTGGTGGATGGGATAAAGAGAAAAGAATTGCCACAGGCTGTGATTATGTAGAATGGATTAATGGCACCAGTGTGCCGCTTGATACGGATTGCCCGGAGTGCGGCCAGAAACTGGTTCTTTTTACCACAGCTTCGGGTAAGAAAATGGAGAAGTGTTCCACAGCTGGATGGGATAGTAAAGAGCGGCAAGCTACTGGTTGTACTTATATTAGATGGTTAAAAGCAGGGGAATCAGCAGTTAATAATGCCGGAGAAGAATTTTTGCCGCCGATGCCTGAAGAGTAAAAAGGTCTTGACAATGTTATAACAAAGTTAGAACATATAATTATTATGGAATTAAAAGTTATAAAAATTGGAAACTCTTTAGGCGTAATAATTCCTAAGAAATTACTTAACTCACTAGGTTGGAAGGTGGGTACAAAGCTTTTAGTTACATGGGACAATGAAGCAGGTGCTATTACATATAGAAAAAAGTAATAAATTTCTTTCTGGTAGAAAAAGGATTCAAAAAGGATATAATAATCCCGATGTGTGAAGCTATCCCACACCCGGTGTGGGGATATATAATTAAAAAACCGCCCCTTCTATTCCACAGTAAGCATATTTTCTAAATACTGATATAATTTCCTCATGAGTTTAAAAGTCGGGATTGTGGGTCTGCCGAATGTAGGGAAGAGCACATTGTTTAATGCGCTTCTCAAAAAGCGGGTGGCTTTATCGGCTAATTATCCTTTTGCCACAGTTGAATCGAATGTGGGAATAGTGGCAGTACCAGACAATCGTTTGCAAAAACTTGCAGAACTAGTTGCAAACGAAAATCCGAAATCCGAAGCATTGCCACCGATTGTGCCGGCGGTAGTAGAATTCGTGGATATTGCCGGGTTAGTCCGCGGAGCCTCGCAAGGGGAGGGCTTGGGGAATCAATTTTTATCACACATTAGAGAAGTTGACGCTATTATCCATGTTATTCGCGATTTTTCAGATCCAAATGTAATTCGGGTTGGAGGATCTACAAACCCCAAAGAGGACAAAGAATTAATAGAAACTGAACTGCAACTTGCGGATTTAGACAAAGCGGACAAATTATCCACCAAGCCAGTGCTCTATGTTTACAATGTTTCGGAAGAAGAATATGGACAAAAACTTTCCGATCGGAAAGAAAATGTCAATCCCGATCAAATCGGGGTCAACTCCGATGAAATAATAATTTGCGCCAAGCTGGAGGAGGAGCTGGCTGATTTATCAGAGGAGGAAAGAAAACAATATTTAAAAGAATTAGGAATAGAAGAAACAGGTTTGGAAAGATTAATTAAAAAAGCTTACATACTTTTAGGATTAATCTCGTTTTTAACAGCCGGAGTTAAAGAAGTCCGGGCGTGGACCATTAAGAATGGCACACTGGCACCCGAAGCCGCCGGAGTTATCCATACAGATTTTATTAAGAATTTTATCCGGGCCCAAGTCGTTGATTACGATAAATTAATTGAAGCCGGTTCTTACAAAACGGCTCGGGAAAAGGGGTGGATTAGAACAGAAGGAAAAGATTACGTGATGCGTGATGGCGATGTAGTAGAATTTTTAGTGAGTAGTTAGTTTTCAATAGCTGTTTATCTTACAACTTTCGCCTCTTTATGAAAGTTGCATTCCATTTTTTCATTTGATAGAATTTTCGCATAATGTCTGTAGAAAATTGGCGTGATCGCTTAAGAGAAGCAGCAGAACATAATAAGACTTTCTTGGATCCCGAAGTTAGGATATTGCAAGATTTACTACAGCAATATTCTTTGCGTGAGTATATGAAGGGAATGAGAGACGAAATTTGGCAATGTGGAGAAATTAGAGAGCTCGGTGGAATAGTTCAATCAAAAGATGGAACTGTAGTGGGTAAAACTGCTGCGGTTCAGCTTTATTGGGATTATGAGGACATAGAGGAAGTAATAGAAAGAGGATACTACGACTTAGGACGCTCATACGATGTTCACACAGGTAGATTTAGACCAATTCAGCGTTCGATGTATATCGTATTTGGGGTGGCGAGGATCACAGTTGCAACCCCAGGGGTATGGGAATCTAGACTTTTACCAAATGGGGGTTATATAGACAAATTTGAAATTGGTGACTATTTCTACGAAACATTTAATACTACACACAGTAGTAGCGCAAACAAGGATATCCACTGGAAATATAATGGAACCGATACAACTGGTACTAAAATGGATCTCAAATTACCTCAATCACCACAGCTTATCCGCGAATTTATAGAAACGACTTTATTGTCATTATCCAACTCTGTTTTTTTACCCTCATATAGGTTAGAAGATGTAGGTAGAAGAAGAATGGATAATAGGTAGATTCAGATAATAAATTCCACAAGGAATCTCTAGTCAGAAACTCTGTAATATTTATATATTCACCTTCCAGGTGCAGGTTCGTAAGGTGTAGTTCGTAATAGACGCCGCGGGTGGTGCCGCGTTTGATGTTGCCAGATCCACCTCGGAGGAGCCAAAGCTCACCTCCGAGGTGTTAAGAAAGCCACCAGTTGCGTCTCTATTCATAAATTGTTATATCATCTTATTTTTAAGTTCTATTTTTAAGGTATTCGTATATACCCATGTATATTGTAAAATAAAGTGGAGTGGGTATATAATATTGGAATGTCAGATTACAATTTAATTTTATTAGTAAAGAGCGATGGAAAAGAAAAAGAGACCTTGGAATTAGTTAAAAAATCTCTTGGAAGCCAAAGCACCATTGCTGAAATAGCCGAGTGGGGAGTCAAAGAGCTGGCTTACCCTATTAAAAAGCAAACCAGTGCTGCTTATTATTCTTTAGCTTTATCTTTACCATCTGATAAAATTCAGATTATTGACCAAACTATGAGAGTGAACGATAATGTTTTACGGCATTTGCTTTTGAAGAAGGAAGGAAAAAAAGTTGAGGTTGTAGAAAAACCTAAAAAAACAGTGAAGAAGGTGATGAAGAAATAAGCGCGCTAGCCTATGAAGGCTAAGCTAAGCTTGTTTTTCACCCAGGAGGCTCAAAATAATGGCAACGAGATCACTCAACAAAGTAATGTTAATCGGGAATTTGACCCGGGATCCGGAACTGCGCTATACGCCACAAGGCAGTGCAGTTTGTACTTTTGGTTTGGCCACTAACCGTCAATGGTCAACGGAGGCCGGCGAGAAAAAGGAAGAGGCGGATTTTCATCGGATTGTAGCTTGGAATAAACTGGCAGAAATTTGCAGCAGACTACTAGCTAAGGGTCGCAAAGTTTACATTGAAGGTAGACTTTCCACCCGTTCCTGGACAGGCCAAGATGGAGTTAACAGGCAGACTACGGAAATAGTGGCCGAAGACATGATGATTTTGGACAGTAAGGGCATGATGGGGCAAGAGATGGAAGTCCCTTCTGATATAGGTCCGGCGGAAGAAGCGGCAACTGGAGAAGAAAAACCAGATGTACCTAAAGCCAGCCTATCTAAATCAAAGTCCAAAAAAGGAGCATCAACTGAGGAAACAACTAGTGATGAAGAAGGCGGCGAGATGCCATTCTAACATTAGAGTTTAGAACTTAGATGTTAGAAATTAAAAAGATATAAAAATATGAAGAAACAAAATAGACGACCGTGTCATTTTTGCCAAAGTGGGATGGCGCCAACTGTGACTGACTTGGTCGCTTTGGAGCGGTTTTTAACTGATCGCGGCAAAATTATCGGCCGCAAAAGGACCGATATTTGCGCCAAACATCAGCGCCTTTTATCACGGGAAATTAAACGAGCCAGGTTTTTAGCCCTCTTACCATTTACCGGTGCGCATGTATAAAATTCAAGTAAAAACTGTCCGCAATTTCTTATTTTTCCTTATTCTAGGACTGGGGCTTTTTGGCGGCGGTTTCTGGTTGGGTCAGCAAAAAATCAAAATTGATCTAGCCGCTAGGCAAAAAATTTCCGTCAATCGCGCCCTGCCTCCTTCCAAACAAAATCTGGACTTTACCCTTTTTTGGGAGGTGTGGGACAAATTACAGCAGGATTATTTGATTAAAGAAAATATTGATCCCTCAAAGATGGTCTATGGGGCGATTCGCGGCATGGTAGAAGCAGTCGGCGATCCCTATACTACCTTTTTACCGCCCAGTGAGCAGAAAAGAACTCGTGAGGATTTATCCGGTTCGTTTGAGGGAGTGGGGATAGAAATTGGTTTTCGC
Organism: Candidatus Microgenomates bacterium; assembly: GCA_016204995.1. Taxonomy (GTDB): domain Bacteria; phylum Patescibacteriota; class Microgenomatia; order UBA8517; family JACQJR01; genus JACQJR01. The sequence continues at coordinate 86,972 of JACQJR010000002.1, read as the reverse complement.
GGTACACAACTGGCAGTGATTGCGCCACTCGCTGGGACTCCAGCTCAAAAGAGTGACGTGAGAGCCGGTGATTATATTTTATTTATTAAAGATGAGGGGCGCGATATTAAAAAAGGGACAGTCGGTTTGGATTTGATTTCGGCGGTAGAGGCGATTCGGGGCCCGGCCGGCACCACCGTCACTTTAACTTTGGCGCGGGAGGACGTGGCTAGACCTTTTGAAGTTAATATCACCAGACAAAAAATTAATATTCCTTCAGTGACTTTAGAATTTGTAGGCGAGAAAAAGAATATCGCCCACTTAAAACTTTCCCGCTTCGGCGATACTACCAATAAAGAATGGAATGAAAAGGTGGGGCAAATAGTAGCCAACAAAGACGTGCGTGGAATCGTTTTGGACGTCCGCAACAACCCGGGGGGATATTTGACTGGGGCGATTAGTCTGGCTTCAGAATTTGTCAGAAACGGTACAGTGGTCATCCAAGAAGACAGCAAAGGCAATCGGCAAAACTTTCCCGCTTCGGGCCGAGGCAAATTGACCGATATGCCAGTGGCAGTTTTAATTAGCAAAGGTTCGGCTTCGGCCAGTGAAATTTTGGCCGGGGCTCTGCGCGACAATAAACGGGCCAAATTAGTCGGCGAAACTTCTTTTGGCAAAGGTACAATTCAGGAGGCGGAAGAACTAAGCGATGGAGCAGGACTACATATTACGACTGCCAAATGGCTGACTCCTAATGGCACTTGGGTGCACGAAAAAGGATTGGAGCCGGATATTAAGGTGGAAGATAAGAACGATACGGAAATTGATGAACAACTGAATGAAGCTGTAAAGCTTCTTCAATAAACTAAGATCTAATAATTACCAATGTCAAATAAATACCAATAAGTACCAATCAATAACTTAATAATTCAATATTTTAATATTCTTTATTGATTTGAAATTTGTAGTATTTGTAATATTGGTATTATTATTTAATCTATGAATCCTCGTAAATTAATTATCGTAGGAGCAATAGGAGTGGTAGTAGTTGCTTCGCTTTTAGGTGGGGCTGTCGCTGATCGGTTATTTGGTATTAAACCCTTGGACAGATTATTTCCCAAGAATGGCTCGGTTAACTTAGAACAAAGAGTAGTGAATGAAGAATCAGTGGTCATTAAAGTAGCGGAAAATGTGTCGCCGTCAGTAGTAACAGTTTCTATTGAAACTCCCCAGCGCCGGGTTTTACAATTTTCTCCTTTTGGCGGTTTTGGTGTTCAGGAGCAAGGCGGTAAACAAGATATTGGGTCGGGATTTATTATTTCGGGAGACGGTTTAATTGTGACCAATAAACATGTAGTGTCTAAAACCGGTGCTTACAAAGTTGTCACTCGTGATGATAAAGAATTGGCAGTAGAAAAAATTTATCGCGATCCGGCCAATGATTTGGCGATTGTTAAAGTAACTCCTCCAGCGGGCGTAAAATTGCAGCCCGTGGAATTGGGTGATTCTAGTAATCTCAAGGTGGGACAATTTGTGATTGCCATTGGCACGGCATTAGGACAATTTCGTCATACGGTAACGACCGGTGTTATCTCCGGCCTTGGACGGGGTATTACCGCCGGCACGCCGTTTGAGGGTTATGTAGAAGAACTGGATAATGTTATTCAAACTGACGCCGCTATTAATCCAGGTAACTCGGGCGGGCCGCTCTTAAATTCTGTAGGTCAGGTAATTGGAATTAATACCGCCATTGCCAGCGGTGCCCAAAATATCGGTTTTGCCTTGCCAATTAATCTCGTCCGTGATTCCATTAAAAATTTTGAGTCAACAGGTAAATTTTCCCGGCCATTTTTAGGAGTTAGATATCAAATGATTGATAAAAACACTGCCATTTTAAATAAAGTGCCGCAAGGAGCATATGTGGTAGAAGTAGTTTCCGCAAGTCCGGCAGATTTAGCCGGCGTTAAACAGGGTGATGTGCTGACAAAATTTGAGGATCAAGATATTACGGACGCTGGCGGCGGACTAGCCGCTTTAATTGGTAAGAAAAAAGTGGGAGATAAAATTACTATGGAACTCTGGCGGGATAATAAAACAATGACCGTTTCAGCGACTCTCACCGAAAGCCAGGAGTAAGTTTTAATTAATTGATTGGGTAGCGGAGATGATTTTGTCTAGATTTCCTTCCATGATATCTTCTAAATTGCCCCATGATTTACCGATGCGGTGATCAGTTACTCTATCTTGTGGGAAATTATAAGTTCTGATTTTTTCCGCCCGCATACCCCGGCCCACAACTGATCGATAACCGGCCATAGTCCGCTCTTTTTCTGCCTCGGCTCTTTCCCACAGTTTAGCCCGTAATAAATCTAGAGCAATTTCCCGGTTCTGTTCTTGAAAACGTTCAGTCCGGGCACTGACAACAATACCAGTAGGTTTATGTTTAAGTCTGACGGCCGTAGAAACTTTATTAACATTTTGCCCGCCATGTCCGCCAGCCCGAAAAGCTTCAAATTCAATTTCTTCTGGTCTGATATTAATTTCCCGGCTGGTAATTTCCGGTAACACCACGACCGAGGCTGTTGAAGTATGAATGCGGCCGCGCCGTTCAGTTTCTGGCACTCTTTGGACCCGGTGCACTCCAGATTCATTTTTCAACTGGTTAAAAACGCCCGGGCCGACGATTTTAATAATCGTATCGTCAACGGCAATAACTTTCCAGCCTTTACGATTGGCAAAACGGGTATACATTCGTAGTAAATCAGAGGCCCATAAAGCAGCTTCGTCGCCGCCAGCCGCGGAACGAGTTTCTAAATACACAGTTTGAGTTTGGTTGTCCATGGGAGAAGTTAGCCGAGATTTCTAACTTGAGATAGGGTTTCAGGCTTAGCCAATTCTTCTTCTAATTTTCTTTGTTTATTTAAGGCCCGTTTTTCCTTTTTAGAAACAAAAGCTTCCTGTTTGCGGTTCATGCGGTCCATAAAACGGTCTACCCGGCCTTTGGTGTCAATAAATTTAGCCTCACCAGTGAAGAAGGGATGGCAAGCAGAGCAAACCTCCACGTGGATCTTGGGGACTGTTGAACCGGTGGTAAAAGTATTGCCACAAGCACAAGTAACCTGCGCCTCAGGATACATCTTTGGATGAATTGCCGTTTTCATAGCTTTATTTTATCACTTTTTGCGGTATTCTGCAATTGCGACACCAGTGGCGATAACAAGGGCGCCGATTAAGAAGGGTAAGGTAATTTGTTCGCCCAGCCAGAAGAGGGCCAAAGGGGCGGTAAAAAGAGGTGGCAGATAGGAAAAAAGAGCAGCCTCGCTGGCCTCAATTCTTTTTTGCCCTTCCTGATAGAGCCAGTAAGCCAAAGCTCCGGAGAGGGCAGCCATATACCAAACTCCGAGGTGAGCAGTAAATGGTTGTTCAGAGATAGTAGTTATGAGTCCCGCCAGCGATCCTTCGCGCATAATGGCGGCCGGAATTAAACTTAAAAAACCAAAAAAGAAGGAGGTGGTGGTTAAAAAGAGCGGGGAGAATTTTTTAGCCAGTTCAATTTTAGTTAAAATCACATAAGCCACCCACGATAAATTGGCAATTAAAATTAAAATGTTACCGGTGAGATTTCCCGTATGTCCATCAGCCATTTCGGGTGAGAGTGTGAGTAAAAGTGTACCCAAAAAGGCAATTAATAAACCCATCTTTTCGCGACCGGCAATTTTTTCTTTTAGAAAAATGGCGCCGGCAATGACCACCATAATCGGGCTGGTGGCGGTCAAAAAGGCAGCCGATAGAGAAGTGGTATAGGTTAAGCCCCAAAAAAGCAATCCTAAATTAACACTGGAGCCAAGTAAGCCAACGAGAGCTAGCATCCACCAATCACGGTTGGTAGCTGGTAGTTTTTCTTTACTGCTAAAAGCCAAAATAGGAAATAGAATAAGAGAAGTTAAAAAGAAGCGGTAGGTTAAAAACAAGAGGGGCGAGAAATCCTGAAGGGTGACTTTAATAACAGCAATGGCAATGCCCCAAATAATAGCTACAGCTAGAAGTATCAGATAGGCAGTGAGTCTTTGTTTACTCATTGGAGAGGCAGTCAACCAGCCGGTCAATACCAAAAGAAAAACCGACGGCGGGGAGGGAGTTCTTGGCCCCTGCCTGCGCAGGCTTGTCTGCGCCAGCAGGCAGGAACATGCCAATTAAATTATCATAGCGGCCGCCGGCGCCGAGCGATAAATTACCATATTGAGGCGTACGTAATTCAAAAATAGCCCCGGTATAATAATCAAGGCCGCGCGCAAGAGTTGGCACAAATTGAAACTCGTCTTTAGCTACTCCTAAGTCAGTCAGATTGCTAAAAATCTTTTCTAAATCAGCAGTGGGTTTAGTATTTTTGATATTTTCCAGAACTAATTTGGCATCTTTAATATTTTTCTCTACCATTTCGCGGATGACGCCCTCGTCGCCAATTTTATCCAATTTATCTAGGGCAATTACGGTTTCTTTAGATAATCCTTCAAAGTTTTGGCGGTCGTTAATAGTCATGACAATGTCAGTGAGGCCGACTGATTTGACCGCTTTAAGGGCGGCGGCGATGACTTTGGCGTCTTCTGTCAAATCAGTGGAACCAACTATATCGGCATCAAGTTGGGTAAACTGCCGCCAGCGGCCCTTTTGCGGATTTTCGCCCCGAAAAACTTCACCAACTTGGTAGCGGCGGAAAGGTAAAGTCGGGTGGTGAGTAGCCACATAGCGAGCCAGAGGAACTGTTAAATCATAACGCAAAGCCAAATCCCGGCCGCCCCTGTCTTTGAATTCATAAATTAATTTTTCTTCCTCTCCATATTTACCTTTTAAAGTTTCAGCAAATTCCACAATCGGAGTTTCAATCGGCACAAACTTAAACTCTTCAAGTACGGCAATAATTTTGTTAATTACCTCGCGGCGTTTTTGAGCTAGAATCGGCGTGATATCGCGAAAACCTTTGGGTGTCGGCGGCGCTTTGGTCATGTCTAATAATAACATATCTAGTGTTACTTGACTTTTATTAATTTAAGCGTAATCTGTCTTATGTCAGAAAGACAGATTGTTAAAGAAAAAACTGATTGGGTAGAGCGGGGAGTAGCGGCGATACTTTTTGTCAGTGGGGTTAATTATCTAGCCACAGCCGCGACATTCTCTCAAGCAGCGACTGGTGCGGCAATTATCTGGAGTGGTCTTTGGATGTGGCAAGATTCCAGAAGGAATGTTGCCGTTACTGTCTAACTCTTAATTCTTCAATGTTCCAAGGAGAGACCTTGGAGGTTCACTCTATTAATTTTATTCTGCTGGAGTAGCGGTTGGTGAGGGAGTAGGTTTTTTGGTGGGCTTTGGTGAGGGGCTGGGACTTTTTATTAAACCAGTAGCCTTACCGGGAATGACGTGAATTAATTTAGCAGTAATAGTATTGACAGAATCTTTGACCGGTTCGCCGATAGCAATAATTCTATCTCCCACAGCAATGTCAGCAACTTGAGCACTTGTCATTTTATTATCCACTTTTTTGGTAACTTTAGTTTTAGCAGAAGTTTTAACTGTCCAGATCTCATCTTTCCCCGAAGGGGAGCTTTCAGCTTTAGGATGTTTAACTGTGATTGTTTTATCCACAATGGTTTGGACCACTCCATAAACCGGCCGCCTGACTCTTTCCGGATTTTCGCTCATAGTTAAAATGCGGCTGGCGTTTAAAGTATCTTTACTTTCCAGATAGCCCATAACGACGGCAAAATTTCCTACTACTAGATCTGTTGATTTAATAGTTTTGCGGCCCCCTTTGCCGACCTCAATAATAGTAGTGCTACTCGTGATTTTGATTTGTTTGAGGCCGCTTTTGGCATCCAACATCACCACGCCGTCAGTAATCTGATTAATTTTGCCGACGTAGGAACGGGGCTTTTTGGCCAATTGATTTAACTTTTCTTCTACTTTCTCCTTGAGATTATCGCGGATAGTTTTGCCAGGAGGACTAGCCGATTCTTGACCAAAGCTTGGTGAAACTAGAAATAGCCCAAGAGCCAAACAGCCTAATAGCCCAAGAGCCAAATTTATAATTTTTCTAATCATTGTGTTTTAAATTCACTGGAATAGGTGACCGTAATTTCTTTTTCTAGGCTGTTATTATTATCATCAATTGAAGTAACCAAAATGGTATTGGCGCCCGATTCCAGTTTAACAGACATGCTGAATTTTCCGCCCGCGTCGGCTAGAGTAATAGTTTCATAGACAGGCGTGGTAATTATCACAGTGGCGCCGGGTGTAGTTTTGCCCTCTACGGAAATTGTATCGGTTTGAGTTAAGCTCTCATCTTCGGGTTGAGTGACAACTAAATCATTTGTGGCGCTGGCGGTAGGAGCGGGAGTAATTGAGTTGGAAGTGGTGATGGCGGCAAGTTTTTTAGAGGTTAATAAGTCGTTGGCTCTCCAGGCTCCGAAGGCGATAGCTAGACCTAAAAGGCTACCCAGGATGATGGCGACCAATACTTCCTTACGCATTATGCCAGATTGTAAGTAGTTTTTCTGCCCTTGTCAAGGAAGGGAGTTTGTGTTACACCATATTTTATGGAAATCTTTTGGTTAGGACAAGCAGCTTTTAGAATTAAAGGTAAACAGGTGACAGTGGTAACTGATCCATATGATTCTAAGATGATTGGATTGTCGGCTCTGCGCGCGACAGCTGACATGGTGACGGTTTCTCATGAACATGGTGATCACAATAATGTAGTCGCCATTAAGACTACGTCAGGAGGTGCTCCTAAAATTCTCCGCGGGCCAGGCGAGTATGAAATTGCCGGCGTGAGCATTAATGGCATTAAAACCTGGCATGACGAAAGTCTCGGAAGCGAGCGGGGAACAAATACGGTATACGTCATTGATGTAGATGGTGTTAAAGTGGCGCACTTAGGAGATTTAGGCCATAAATTAACGGAAGAGCAACTGGCGGAAATCGGCGATGTGGATATTTTATTAATTCCCGCTGGCGGCTATTATACGATTGAGCCGTCAGTGGCCGCCGAGGTGGTAGCTCAAATTGAACCTAAAGTAGTCATTCCCATGCATTATCAAATTGTTGGCCTCGCCCCGCAGATTTTTGAAAAATTAGCTTCAGTTGATGAATTTATCAAGGCCCTTGGCGCAACCCCCAAAACCCTGCCTTCATATCAGTGCAAGGTGGAGTCTCTGCCGCAAGAAATGGAAGTGGTGGTGTTGGAGAGAAAGTCTTAATTAAAATTTCTAATTGACCTAATTTCTAAAATATGGCCCAGGCAGATCAATCCCGATTAAATCGGGATCAACTGATTAAAGTCCCGCCTCATTCTCGGGAAGCCGAGATTTCTGTTTTGGGGGCACTGCTTTTGGACCGCGATGCCATCCTAGCTGTAGCCGAATTCTTAGACCCCGTCCATTTTTATGAGGACAAGCATTCACAAATTTTTAAGGCCATTTTAGAGCTCTACGAGGAGAGAACTCCAGTTGATGTTTTAACAGTTTCGGAAAAACTGCGACAAAATAAAGCTTTACAAAATATTGGCGGCGCTTCTTATTTGGGGGAACTAATCAGTCAAGTGCCTACAGCGGCCCATGTAGAACATTACGGCCGAATTGTTAAAAACGCCGCGACTAAAAGAATGTTGATGCAAGCCGCTACTAAGCTGGCTGAACTTTCTTTTGATGAGGGGACTTCGGCCGAGGAACTTTTGGATCGGGCGGAACAGGAAGTTTTTTCGCTAACCCAGCGTCATTTAACCAAGAGTTTTTTACCAGTCAAAGAGGCTTTGGCCCAATCGTTTGATCGGCTGGACGAACTGCATAAAAGCGCCGGCGGTATGCGGGGAGTGTCGACTGGTTTTAAGGAGTTGGATGATTTGCTGGCCGGTTTTCAAAGAAGTAATTTAGTGGTTTTGGCGGCGCGGCCGGGCATTGGCAAAACCGCTCTAGCCCTAAATATTGCCCAACATGTGGCGGTGGTGGAAAAAAGAAAGGTGGGATTTTTCTCCTTGGAAATGAGCAAGGAAGAATTGGTAGATCGGCTACTCGTTAGCCAGGCCGATATTGACGCCTGGAGGTTAAAAACTGGCAAATTAGATGACAATGATTTTACTTCTCTATCGGACGCTATGGGAGTTTTGGCTGAAGCGTCATTGTTTATTGACGATACACCCGGTTTGACGGTGTTGGAAATGCGCACCAAAGCACGACGTTTGCAGGTGGAACAAGGATTGGAACTATTGGTAGTGGATTATTTACAGCTGGCACAGGGTCGGCATTTGGAAAATCGGGTGCAGGAAGTTTCAGAAATTTCTCAAGGTTTGAAAAATTTAGCTCGGGAGCTGCAAATTCCAGTGCTGGCCATATCGCAACTTAATCGGTCGGTAGAACAACGGGGGACCAAGCGGCCGCAGCTGGCTGATTTGCGCGAGTCGGGGGCGATTGAACAAGATGCGGATGTGGTCATGTTTCTCTGGCGGGAGGATGAAGAAGGTGGGGGTGGAACCAATGAAAATATTAATTTAGATATTGCCAAGCACCGTAACGGTCCTTTGGGACAAGTAAAATTATATTTCCGCGGCCCCCGCGTTAAATTTTATCCAAGAGAAACCAAAAGAGAAAAAGCGGCTTAAATTCCTAGGTGTAATCGTAAGACACCCCGAAGGTGTAAACGAAAAGTGTAAACGAGAAACTAGATTCACACCTCGTAGGTTCCGTGCGTCCGACCTCGTAGGTCGGTGATTATAGGTCGGTGATTATAATTGCTTATTACATTCAGTAAAGGATTTGCCGAGATTGTAGCCGTGTTTTTGGTAAAATTTTAGAGTCTGTTGGTTAAAATTAGGAGCATAAAGTACTATCCATTCAATACCTCTAATTTTGGCCCTTTCTTCAAATTCCGCAAGAAGTTTTGTCCCAAAACCTTTGTTTCTGGCGGCGTCTTTCATAGTAATAAACCATAAAATAGCCACCTTGCCTTTCAGGGGTTCAGCGATTAAGTAACCAATGACTTCATTATTTTCTTCTGCCACTAGGAAAAAATCGCGATCTAAATAATTTTCTAGAAAATCTGCCCCCAGATGCCCGCCAGAGGGAAGTTTAAATTCCGGAATGCGGCCCAGTTGCTCGCAAACTGCTAGGTCATTTTTAGTAGCACTTCTTATTTCCATAACTGGTGCCCGGGGAGAGAGTAACAGTCAAAGACTGATATTTCTTGCCTCGCTTTGTTGCTCAAAGTGTTTCGCAAGTCGCGAGGGGCGAAATTGAACTCTCTCAGTGCCGAGGGAGGGAATCGAACCCTCACGAAGTTGCCCTCACTGGTTTTTGAGACCAGCCTGTCTACCGTTCCAGCACCTCGGCTTAAGCTTAATTATAACTCATTTTAGGTTTGTTTTCCAGCTTTTAATGGTATACAATTAGCCTCATGAAAAAGGTAGCACAGGAGATTTTAGGGAAGTTGCCTAAGGTGGATTACGCTGATATTCGAATTGTGGAAAAAGAGTCGCAAAATATTGCTACCAAAGACGGAGTGGTAGAGGCTTTAGAATCTTCAACCTCACTGGGCTATGGAATCCGGGTTTTAAATAATGGCGCTTGGGGATTTGCTGCTAGTCATGATTTTAGCAAGCAGGGTGTAGAAAAAACTGCTAAGCGGGCCGTAGAAATTGCCGCCGCCAGTGCCAAATATAAATACGAAGATGTGTCGCTTGCCAGTCAAAAACCAATTCGCACCACTTACAAAACTCCAATTAAGGAGGATCCTTTTGCCGTCCCTTTAGAAGAAAAAATAGAACTGCTGCTGGCGGCCGATAAAGCTCAAAGAGTGGATCCGCAAATTGCCATTTCCCAAACTTCTTTTTCAGCGCATCGCGAGAAAAAAACTTTTGCCGCCACCAATGGCAGCTTAATTGAGCAGGAAATTATCTGGACGGGAGCGGGGATTGAAGCCTCAAGCGTGAGCAACAATGATTTTCAAAATCGTTCTTACCCAAATTCTTTTGGCGGTCAGTTTGCCACGCGTGGTTATGAGATGGTACGGGAGTTAGATTTAGTGGGAAATGCCCCCAGAATTGGAGAAGAAACAGTTCAACTTTTGACTGCGCCTCTTTGTCCCAGCGGTGAGTACGACATTATTTTGGACAGCAATCAACTGGCTTTGCAAATTCATGAATCTTGCGGCCACGCCACAGAATTAGATCGGGTGTTAGGCTACGAAGCCTCCTACGCCGGGACCAGTTTTTTAACTCCGGAAAAATTAGGCAAATTTAAATACGGCTCAAAGGGCGTCAATTTAACCGCTGATGCCACCATTCCGGGAGGATTGGGCACTTTTGGTTATGATGATGAAGGAGTGCCGGCCCAAAAAACATATTTGGTTAAAAATGGTTTATTTGTGGACTACATGACTTCGCGGGAGACAGCGACTCACTTGCGAAAAATTGTTCCCGGCTACAAAAAGGCCAGTAATAGCACCATGCGGGCGACTGGCTGGCAATATATTCCCTTGATTCGAATGACTAATGTGAATCTGGAATCTGGAGACTGGAAACTGGATGATCTTATACAAGACACTAAGAGAGGAATATTGATGTCTACCAATAGAAGCTGGAGTATTGATGACCGCCGCTTAAATTTCCAATTTGGCACAGAAATTGGCTGGGAAATTAAAAATGGTAAAAAGGGGCGGATGTTGAAAAATCCGACTTATCAAGGCATGACGCCGAAATTTTGGAATAGCTGTGATGCTATTTGCAGTCAAGATGAGTGGATTGTTTGGGGTACGCCTAATTGCGGCAAAGGCCAACCCTCGCAAATTATGTATACCGGCCACGGCGCCAGTCCTGCCAGATTTCGCAAAATCAAGACTGGGGTAGTGAAGTGGTAGAATTTTCTAAAATTCGTCTTAGAGTGCGCAGACTGCGAGTGACTAATTTGTTATGCATGTTAATAACATCTTCCTCTGGGCGGGAAGTAGGATAAATTTTAGGACACTCTAGGCCAAAAAAGTTGCTTAAGACTTGATATCTTTCTGGTTGCTTTTCGCGAAGGATGTCAAGGGCTTGATCTAATTGCTCCTGGCTGATATCAGGTTTTTCTTCCCCAAAAATAGTTTCCACTAATTTCTGGTGGCCTTTTTGCATAGCTTCGTCTGCTTGAGATATTTCCATGTAAGATAATTATATCAAATGAAGCTGGCTTCTGGTATAATCTCAAACATATGATGGGGGAGAAGAAATTACAATTAATTTCCCAGAAAGTTCTGGGATTATCTAAAGCTAGCGAGACAGAAATTTTGCTTTTTGTGACCGATCGGGGTTTAACCCGTTTTGCCAATTCCCAAATCCATCAAAACGTAGCCTGGGAAGATTTAGGGATTTCCGTGCGGGTAGTAATAGGTAAAAAAATCGGCGTGGCTTCTACCAATAGTTTTTCAGATACGGCCCTTCGTGATGTAGTCAAACGCGCCGAAAATTTGGCGGTGTGGCAAAAAGAGGATCCGCATTTTAAAGGTTTGCCTAAAGTGAAAAAGTTGCCTAAGGTGGTCCACTTAATTCACGAGGCAACGCCTGCCAAACGAGCAGAAGCAGTGGCTACTATTATCAAATTAGCCAGGCAGAAAAAAATTACTGCTTCCGGGGCCCTGGACAGTGCAGTTTCCGAGGTAGCTGTTGCCAATTCTCACGGCTTGTGGGCCTATCATGCAAGTTCCGCTTCTGATTTATCCACTATTTTACTCGGCCGCGACTCTACTGGCTTTGGGGCACAGCTGGCCAGACGGGTAGATGAAATCAATGCTACGGATGTAGGAATAAAAGCCATAGAAAAAGTAGAACGGGGTAAAAAACCAATTATGGTTAAACCTGGTAAATGGGATGTCATTCTTGAGCCGCAAGCAGTTAATGAAATGATGGCTTTTTTTGCCTGGCTGGGACCTAATGCCCGAATTTACCACGAACAAGCTAGTCATTTTTCCGGTCAACTTGGGCAAAAAGTAGCGGGCGAGAATATTACTATTGTTGATGATCCGTTAGACGAAGCCGGTTTTCCCATGCCCTTTGATTTTGAAGGCCATCCCAAAACAAGGCTTGCAATTATAAAAAATGGCACGCTTACCAATTTAGTTTATGACTCATATCATGCCGGAAAACACGAGGCTAAAAATACCGGTCATGCATTGCCTGCGCCTAATACCGGCGGGCCGATGCCCTTACATCTAAAAATAGAGCCTGGCAAATTAACCATGGAAGAAATGATTAAAAAGGTGAAAAAAGGACTGTTGGTGACTCGCTTTTGGTACGTGCGGGTGTTAAATCCCAAGACACTAGCTATTACCGGTATGACCCGCGACGGTACTTTTTTAATTAGAAATGGTAAAATTGTCGGCGGAGTGAAGAATCTGCGTTTTAACCAGAGTATTCCCGAGGCTTTAAAAAATGTAGCAGAAATTAGTCGAGATGCTGTGCCTTTGTCCAGTTTTGAACTGGAGTTAGGCACTAATCAAATGCCGGCTCTGCATATTAAAAACTGGAATTTCACCAGCGGCACAGAGTTTTAAATATGATTTCTGTAACAGACTTACGAGCGGGGACAGCCTTCCAGATGGATGGCAATCCTTACGTGGTGCTGCGCTATTCTCATACCAAATTGGGTCGGGGCGGGGCGACGGTGCGTGTCAGCGTCCGTAATTTAAAAACAGGTAACGTGGAAGAAAAAGCCTTTGGGGCCGGTCAGAGCGTAGAAGAAGCGCCGGTTGCGAAAAAACGAATGCAATATTTATATTCCGATGGGAAAACGATCGTTTTTATGGATCCAACCACTTTTGAGCAATTTGAGATGCGCGTGAGTATCATCGGAGATAAAATTTATTTCTTAAAAGACGGGGAAATGGTACAGGTGCTTTTTTGGGGCAGTGAGGCATTGGATATAGAGCTTCCGCCTAAAATTGACATGAAAGTGGTGGAGGCTCCTCCGGGCATTAAAGGAAATTCGGCCACTAATATGTGGAAGCAAGCCAAACTGGAGAATGGCTTGACTGTTAAAGTACCCTTATTTATTAATATGGGGGATATGATTCGAGTGGATACCAGAACTTCGGAATATGTGGAGCGGGTTAAATGAGGATCCACCAGATGGCGGCTACAGAAACTAAAATTTGGACCAGAATTCCTGGTAACATCGGGACGTCATTTTGGATGCTCCTATTAAAATTAACATAAGCCAGCATTAATTTTCCGCCTCGCTGGCCCCAAAAATAATAGGGAATTTCTACCACATCTGGTAAAACTCCCATAAAAGCCCCTAGGATTACGACAACTGCATGATAATAATTAGGCAGTACTGTAGTTGCCACCAACAGTCCGGCAATTAGGGCTAGGGTAGATTCCACAGCAATCAGCTTTTTGGTTGGATTGGCTACTTTGCCTAGGGATTTCAGTTGAGAATGAATAGAGGGGTTCCAATGGGGCAGCATATCTAAAACAAAATGACTTGCCAAGGCTAAAGGTAAAGCTAAAGCCGGATTACCGACCTTGGCCGCAATGGCTGCTCCAACTAATACATGGGGAATTTCTACCATGGGCGAGAAGTTTTTTCATGATATACTGATGGCAAGTAACATGTCAAGTTTAATAGTTATTCCTTTAATGATTATCGGGGCTATTTTAGCCTTGTTTATTTTCTGGAAATTGTTAAAAGAGGATTACGAGACAGAGCAAATTTTTGCCTTAGGATTTCCGATTTTACTAGGCGGGGCTTTGGGTTTTTTGCTAACTAATTTAGTGCTTCCCAGTGAGAAATTTGGTGGGACTTTGATACTGGCTGGTCTTTTCGGCTGGTTACGGGCGAGACGGCTAAAAATACCCTCCTTAGAAGTGTTGGAGGCAGTCGTACCGGGAATTTTGTTATTTTTAGCTCTAGCGAGTGGGGTGGCTCTTCTTAAATCGGTTAAATTACACTACGCCAGCTTGGTAGATTTAGTTCTGGCCATTACGACGTTGGTGTTATTCATTTACTTGAAGCAAAACTATCGGAAATTTTTGTGGTACCAATCCGGTAAAATCGGCTTTGCCTCGCTATTAAGCAGTTTCTTCTATTTAATTGTAAGGTTTATCATTGCACTATTTTTGCCCCATGTGCTAATATTGGGAGGAAGGTTGATGGTTTTAGCCATCGGCGGGCCGCTTGCTCTTGCCAGTCTAGCTATGTTATATTTACAATCCATAAGGAGGAAAAAGTAATGTCCAAAACCGTCAAGAAAAAAACAAATAACCACGAATCCGTAGGGATTATTCAGTTGCCGCGTAAGCTGGTAGCCCCGATTGGCAGTTTTCTATCAGACCAGCTAGCCCGCCTGGAAAGAAGAGCCAAAGACGTGGAAAGCGATGATCCGTTCCGTAATGTCGGCAGGCTTAACAATAATGCCTCGCCTGATACCGATGCCGAAGAGCAGTTTGGCCATGCTAGAATTTCTGCTGTCAAAGGGGAACTGGAGCGGAAAATTGTCCAAACCAGGAAAGCCTTATCCCGGATTAAAATTGGCAAATACGGTATTTGTGAAAGCTGCGGTCACATGATTGATACAGATAGGTTAATGGTTTATCCCGAAGCCACTTTTTGTATACATTGCGAGAAGAAAAGAGAGAAGTAACAAGGTGTTCCCCAAAATTCTCTACGAAGATAATGAGCTTCTGGTGATTGATAAGCCGGCTGGGATGGTAGTTAATCGGGCGGAAAGCGTCAAGGGAGAAACGGTGCAAGATTGGGTGGAAAGATATTTAAAAATTCCAAGCACTAAGCGCGAAATCCTAAATAAATCTAAAATTAAAAATTCAATTGATCAAAAGGGTTTAGGATTTAGAGATTTGGATTTAGAATTTTCCAGCAGAGCTGGGGTAGTTCATAGGATTGATAAGGAGACGAGTGGGGTACTATTAATTGCTAAAACTCCAGAGGCGTTTGAAAATTTACAAGCTCAATTTAAGGAAAGAAAAGTAGAAAAAACCTATGTGGCGCTGGTTCATGGCCGCGTTTTTCCAGTAGAGGGAGAAATTAAGGGGGAAGTGGGGAGATTGCCATGGAATCGTGAGCGGTTTGGTGTTTTGGCAGGGGGAAGAGAAGCATTAACGCGTTACCGCGTAATTTCTAATTTCAAATTCCTAATTTCTAATGAAGAATTAAGTCTTTTAGAACTTCATCCAAAGACAGGAAGGACACATCAGGTTAGAGTTCATTTAAAGTCAATTGGTCATCCGATTGTGGGGGATGAATTTTATGCCGGCAGAAAAACGAGTCGGGTTGACCGCAAATGGTGTCCGCGGCTCTTTTTGCATGCTAAAATGATTAGTTTTAATCAACCGGCCAGCGGTGATAGAATGACTATAGAGAGTCAATTGCCAGAAGAACTAAGTAATGTTCTAGGAGGCCTATCTCGTTCTTGACGCCTCCTTAATAACTGTGCCCGGCTGTTATGCTCCCGCGCGAAATGAGAGTGATGTAGATTTAGTAACTGTGCCAAGGGATATTGTTTTCTAAAATAAGGAGACATTTCTTCGTGGGTGATTATGAAAAAGGAATGAATTAATTGACTAACCCGAGCGCGTGTATTCACACCAGCTTTATCTTCAAGTTGTTCCATGGTGGGGTGGGTAGGGTCAAAAAGATAAGCCTTGGTTATTTCATGTTTACGGGCGTAGGCCCTTCTAGTTTGGAGCAAGCGGTCAATTACGCCCAACTGTTTGGCAAGCTGATAGAAGGATTCATGAATGCCAACTTCCGGCAAAATTACCTTTTCTCTTTCAGAGCTCATACTTGTTTTATACCTATAGTATAATAACAGTTGTCAAGTAGCGCAACTTTGAACTACTATTAAATTAATGGAAACTGCCCTGTTTCATGATCTAGCTTTCGTTTTAGCAGCTGCTTTAATCGGTGGAGTAGCCTCATTCTTTCTGCGTTTACCGCTGTTAACCGGTTACATTGTGGCGGGAGTAGTATTGGCAGGTTTAAGTCCACTCTTAGGTGTGGGCTCCCAGATATCCCAGTTGGCCCAGCTGGGAATTTTACTATTGCTTTTTACCTTAGGTATTGAGCTATCTTTTGGCAAATTAAGCAGGGTGTTTCAAATTGCCGTTTTTGGCGGCCTGATTCAAATTTTAGTCACCATCTTTTTGGGACTTCTGATTTTACCTTCCTTTGGAATTTCTGGTAATGCCGCTTTAGTGTTGGCTTTTTGCTTCTCGCTTTCTTCTACGGCCGTAGTAGTCAAACTGCTTTTGGAAAGGGGAGAGGCGGACACTTTGCCGGGAGAAATTTTAACAGGGTGGCTTTTAGTCCAAGATTTAGCAGTTATTCCGATGGTGACCTTGCTGCCGGTGTTAAACGGTGCCCAAAACGGGGTGGGAGTGTGGTCAGCTCCCCTAGCTTTACTTAAAGCTGGCATCTTAGTGGCGGGGGCGATTGTAGCAGGGAAGCTAATTATCCCGCGCTTTATGAATTGGGTAGCTAAAAGTAATTCCCGGGAATTTTTTCTGCTGGGAGTGATGACCTTGATTTTTGCGGTGGCCTTTTTGGCCTCTTTTGTCGGTATTTCGCCAGCCTTAGGAGCCTTTTTGGCAGGTTTGGTGATTGCCGAAACTTCCCAAAATCATGCTGTTTTTGCCGAAGTCCGGCCCTTACGGGAGATTTTTATGATTTTATTTTTTGTCTCTTTGGGGGCGCTGGTTGCCCCGTCATTTATTTTGGCAAACTGGTTGGCAATTTTGATTCTGGCGGGTCTGTTTTTACTGATTAAATTTGCCGTCTCCTTCGTTTTAGTCTTACTGTCCGGTTATCACGGCAAAACAGCTTTTTGGGTGGGGATAGGACTGGCTAATATCGGAGAGTTTTCCTTTTTGATTGCCGCCTTAGCAGGCAGTTTAGGCATTTTAACTTCGCTACAAGTGCAAATGGCAGTTTCGGTGACTTTAGTTAGTTTAATTTGCACTTCCATCTTGTTCATGTTGCGTCATCCATTGTGGCAAACGGTCAAGCCGATGATGGTTGGTGTAGACCACCGTGGCAGTTTACCCCAAAACTCCGAGATGAGTAATCATTTAATTTTGTGCGGTTTTGGCCGAATGGGTTCCTGGTTGGGTCGGGCCGCCGAGCTGGCTAAAATTCCCTTCGTAGTCGTTGAATATAACCAGAATATCACTCGGGAGTTGGCCGGGCAGGGAGTGAATGTCGTCTATGGCGATCCGGCTGATCGGGAAGTGTTGGAAGCGGCGCAAGTGCAAAGAGCCAAGTTGGTGGCGGTGGCTTTGCCTGATCAGCACACCCAGGAGTTAATTGTGGCCCACGTCAAAAATGCTAACCCCAAAGCTAAGATTATTTCCCGGGTCCATAATGACCAGGATTTGGCCAAGTTAAGTCAGTTGGGAGTCAATGAAATTATCCAGCCGGAATTTGAGGGGGCATTGTCCATGGTGAGGAAAATTTTAGAAATATTTGGTCATCGTGATAAAGAAGTGGCGGCCAAACTTAAAACTATTCGCCTAGAACATGCCAAGAAATTCAAAAGTTAGAAAATTCAAAAGACGACGAGCAAGGAAAGCCGGCTATCAAAAGCTATTAAGGCTCTTTTTTTTATTGGCAGGACTAGCGCTGGTAGCGGGTTTTACCGTTCGCGTTCTATCAGCCTGGAACCACAGATTGTGGCAGGGCAACGCGCGTTTTACTTTGATGGTTACTAGCGATCCTCCCGTCTTAGTTTCTTACCAGAGCGACCCTGGCGATTTATTAACTTTATCTTTTCCAGCCAATACGGAAATTGCCGGCAGTTTTAATCTAGGCAACTGGAGTTTGGAAAGTTTAGCTAAATTGGGAGATATGCGCGAATTCCGTGGGCAAGTTTTAACTAAAAGTCTGCAGTACGAGTTGAGAGTGCCGATTGACGGCTGGATGGGAGAAGGGGGGAATATTTTAATCGGCGCCCAAAATGGCAATGGGCTCTGGGCGCTCCTTAAAGGCATGTTTGCCACTCGCGAAACTACTAATCTGACCTTTTTTGACCAGTGGCGACTGTTTTGGGAGGTTAGGGGACTATCAGCCGCCCAAAGACGGCCGCTTGCCGCCGAAAAGATTGGTCTAGCCAAACAGGCCCGTTTTGCCGACGGCCAAATTGGTTTTAAGCTGGACAAAGAAAAAATCAAGACGCTGGCCTTGCGGGATTTGCAGGATATGATAGTTAGTCAAGAAAATGTGGGAGTGGGAATAGTGAATACGACTGATATAGCAGGGGTAGGGGAAAAAGCGGCCGGAGTAATTAACACCATGGGCGCGCGGGTTTTCTGGGTGAGAACCCAAAAGGGTAATGTTGAACGTTGTTTAATCAAAACAAATTCCGATTCCAGCGGGACTTTGACAGTCAGGCGTCTGGCGGCCATTTTTAACTGTGAAGTGAAAAAAGACGCCCTGGCCGCGCCAGTGGAATTTATGATTGGGAAGGGTTTGGCCGAAGAAATTCCCCGTTAAAATTCAATCGTTAAATTGTTGAGTTTCGTGAGGAAAAGAAGGGGTGCGAGCAAACTTGGCAGATTTGGCAGTCTCTTTGATAAAAACTTTAACTTGGGTTAAATCTGTCGCCTTAACTATGACTTCGTATTTATTGCCGCCGTGCATCAGGTTTAATAGCCTCATGGACAAATCATCCGGCAGCCGGCCGATATATAAACCATTTCCCGTCATGACCGAAATCCGATGCCGCCTCGGCACTAACAGCACCTTTTCGCCCGCATCCAGATGAGCCAACACTTGGGGATTGGCAATATGGACCAGTTGGACATTTTTAGTTTTGCCTGGTTCTTCCAAAAACATGGTTTCCAGTTTATGAGGGTTAGAGTTGCCGTGATTCATTTTCTTCATTTTTTTTAATTTAGCCAAACCTTTGAGGGCAAAAATATTAAATTTATCAAGTTCTATGGCGCGAGAATAGAAGGATTCAGCCTCCTTTTTTTTACCAAGTTGGCACAGGGCATTGGCCAGTCTGACAATAGTATCTAGGTCATCAGGATTATTCTCAAGAAGTGTGCGATTTAATCTTTCTGCTGCTTTCCAGTTGCCGGAGACTGCTTCGCGAATTGCTTGTTGGGCCAGGTCGTCCATCTTTCTAGAAAATCCGAAATTTTGAGTGTAGGATTTCTTTTTCTTGAGTATATGGAGTTGTATATTTTTGTCAAGGCATCAAAATATAACAAATGAAAAGTATTGTCAAATAGTAAAGTTTAGTTTAGTATCTTTAATATGAGCTTGGAAAGGCAAACGATAGAATATTACGATCGGGAGGCGGAGAATTGGGTGGCAACACATGGCGGCCCGGAAGGCGAATCTTACTGGAAAGAAGAATTAGATAGATTTAACGGGTTGTTAGCCAGTGGAAAAATATTGGAGATTGGTTCGGGGGCTGGCAAAGAGGCGGAGTTATTTTTATTGCAGGGATATGATTATACTGGTATAGATGCTTCAGAAAGTTTATTGAACATAGCTAGAAAAAGAAATCCCCAAGCTAAATTAATTTATAAACGGGTGGAAGAGTTGGATTTTCCAGATAGTAGTTTTGATGGATTTTGGGCCGCCGCCTCCCTTTTGCATATTCCCAAATCTCAAATTAGAGAAGTTTTGGTTAATTTGAGAAGGCAAATTAAACTTGGCGGTGTTGGTTTTATTTCTTTAAAAGAAGGAGATGGGGAAGAAATAGAAATGGAAACTGGGCGACACTTTAGTTACTACCAGCCCGATGAATTTAGAGATTTTCTGAAAGGAAGTGGTTGGGAAGTTATAGAAGCCAAAGTTAGACCTCGGGGAAATGACACCACCTGGTTAATTTTCTACATTAGGACTTAATTTTTAATAATTTCCCCCATTTTGCTATACTTAGGCCATGTCAGGACATTCTAAATGGGCGACCATTCATCGGCAAAAGGAATCTAAAGACGCCAAAAGGGGATTAATTTTTACTAAACTAGGCCGGGCGATTACCATTGCGGCCCGTTCCGGGCCAGATCCAGATGCCAACTTTAAGTTAAGACTGGCTATTGATAAAGCCCGGGTGGCCAACATGCCGAAAGAAAATATTGAAAGGGCTATTTCCCGTTCACAGTCGGGGATAGCAGTAGAAGAGACGACTTACGAAGGTTTTGGACCGCAAGGAGTGGCGGTAATTGTCCAAGCAGTAACCGATAATAAAAACCGCACCAGCCAGGAAATTAAAAATTTATTTGAGAGGAATGGGGGACGGATGGCCGGGCCCGGCAGTGTTTCTTACCAATTTGAACAAGTGGGCCAACTGATTGTTAAAAAAAATGATAATGCCGAAGAGCAAATGCTATCGTTAATTGACGCCAGAGTGGAAGACATGGAGGAAAGTGCGGATGGGATTGAAATTTACACTAAGCCGGCGGAACTTAATAACACCCGCGAAAAAATTGCCGGTCTGGGGTTTGGGGTGGTTAGCGCCGAACTGACCATGAAACCGCTTAATCTGGTAAGTTTAGGGTCGGATGAGGCGCAAAAAGTAGTCAGTTTTCTGGAAACCTTGCAAAATCATGACGATGTGCAGGCAGTTTATGCCAATTTAGATATCCATGAGTAAAAGAAGAAAATTTTTACTGACCTCTGGTATTTTATCAAGCGCTTTCTTATTTATTCAGTTGTCCAATTTTCTGTTTCGCTACGAGGCGATTTTAGTGGTTATTGGGGTTTCTTTAATTTTATCCTTTTGGGCTTTGCGGGATAGTTTGAGGTTTAACGCCACAGTTTTAACCTTGGTTTTACCGGTGCTTTTTACGGCCGGCGTCGGTTTATTCTATTTTTTGCTGCCAGCTTCACAGTTAGCCCGTTTGCCGGTGGTTTTGCTGTATGGTTTAGGTATGTACGCCCTTCTTTTAACTTCCAATATTTATAACGTGGCTTCCATCCGGACGATCGCTCTGTTGCGGGCTGCTCACGCGGTCGGTTTTTTACTAACTTTACTGGCGTCTTTCTTTTTATTTGACACCTTATGGTCCTTCCGGCTTTACCCGCACTTTAATGCTTTGATAGCCGCCTTTTTGGCTTTGCCGTTACTTTTGCAAAATCTCTGGTCAATAGAGTTGTCGGATAAAATTAGCAGGCGCGTTTGGCAATTAGCAGGCGTGGCCGGATTGATCGTAGGGGAGATTTCCTTTATGATTTCCTTGTGGCCATTGACAGTGTTGGTATCCTCCTTGTTTCTAACCAGTATTTTGTATGTAATTTTAGGTTTAACTCAAGCCTATTTACAAAACCGGCTTTTTGCTAAAACTGTGAAGGAGTACCTGCTGGTGGGCTTGGTGGTAGCGATTGCAGTTTACGTGAGCGCCAGATGGGGTGGCTGAGGCTAGAACTTAGATGCTAGAGCTTAGAGATTAGAAAATTTTTCAGACTACTGGCGAGAAAGGGGAGAGGATAGAATGAAGGACAAGTTTAGTTGTGCGACCTATAGTGCCATAGGGAGTTTTCACGAAAAAGCGGTTAAATTTTCACGCAGATTAGACAGGCCGGTGCTAAACCAGCTTTGAGCCTAGCGCTTCTCCTGGCTCCTGCCAGTAAGAATAATTAGCTTCAAATGATACAGTCTGATATGGCGACGCCACCCCTTCGGGGCTCTATGTGGATAATTTTTCAACATCCCTTTCTTACAAAACCCGAAGGCCCGGTGGCACTAACGTTTTTTAAGGCAGAAGTCGTTAAGATAGAGATTAGTCAGATAATTCGGGATATACAAGTAGTCGTCTCACTCCCCAAAAGGGCGTTGTAGGGGCTATTACGAAGTCCACATAGTGGACGAGTAACAAGCTCTGCTTATTATAGCGTGTCCATCCACAACAGGGAACAAAATCATAGTAGGTCGCACAATAATACTTTTGCGACGTCAAACCAATTTGCCAGAGAAGAGCGTGTCTTAAAGCACTCAATGTATAATTTACAATTTATAATTAATAATGCAAACTGTTTACTGTTCTATTTTTCTCTCTTTTTGTTATCTATGTCTAAAAAGTCCTTTCCGAACAAAAGACGAATAATCTAGCCAGCTGTGCCTACTTCTCTCCCCTAACCAAACTTTCGTAAAATTTTTCATTTGACAAAAATTATCTTTTGTTTTTAAACTGGAACGGTGGTTGAGTGGCGCGGAGATAGGAGAAGATTCTTGGGAGATGGTGCCAAGGTGGCAGGAACTGTAATAGGAGCTCCTCTGATTGCCTCATTTTTAGTAGCCTGTGAAGATGGCGACAAAAAATTAGATATTCCAGAGCGCAAATTCCAGCCGGAAGTTATTAAATGGGTTGAAGAGCCGAAGTTAGAGCTTATTAAGGGTGTATCCAGTTTTACCTTTGCCACGATTGATAGAAATGGCCAAATCACTGTTAGTAATCCGGATAGGGGTGATATTTTTAAGGGTGTCTTGCCGTCCCGTTTTGATAACCCCAGTCCATTTGATTTAGCTTTTTCTCCTGACGGACAAAAATTAGCTATTTCCTCTCGTCTTTTCTCTCCTGGTAAATATATCCGTAATGTTCACCTAGTTGATTTAGATCACGGCCAGATATCTAAAGCTTTTGCGGTGGACTTTCCTATCTCGTCTCCTTATGGTGTTTTGGCGTGGTCAGTTGATGGATCAATGTTGGCTATAACTGGTGGTGGAGAAAGTGACCCTGCCACTCAAACCTATGTATGGGATTTTAATAGCAATTCTTTTATGACGGATAGAAACAAACTTGTCGCCATACCAGATTTGGAACACGAGGTTAAACCAATCAAAGGAACGGATGTGGTTTTGGAAAGGTGGGGCCGTAAAAGAAACTTTATTTATATAAGTGATAATGAAGCTTTAATTCATAAACTTAATTATGAGGCAAGGGCGATTGATATCTATTTATATAAAGTTAAGGAAAATACCGTTACTAAAAAGACATCTATCAAGTACGATAAAAATAATCAGCTAATTCCTTCTAACTTTTTATGGCCTGACTGGCTGATTGGGTATACAGATACCATCACTAATATTAATGCGCGGGAGCCGTTTCAGGCCGAAATATTTGTTATTTCTGTGACTACCGGTGAAAAAATAAGTTTAGGCGCAGCCGGTACCTCACCTCGCGGCGATACTTTCTTTTCCGTTCATTCTACTTCTATTGGCGAGGGTGATTTTGTAAAAACGGATAAGGGGATGTTTTTCCTTAATCAAGGTCGAAAGTATTCTGTCTCCCCTACTGTTTGGGAAATTTTTGCCGCCCCAAAACCGAAAAATATTTCTGAAGATTTAATTTCCCAAATCCCCGAGTCAAAAAATAAGTTAGGATTCAGTGAAGGTAATTTAGTTTCTTTACCTGATAAGAGTAATTGGTATTTGAATAACGGGGGCAGATATAAGGTTGAAGAAGATTTAAATAAATTTTCTAAATTGCGGCAAAGAAATTTTAAAATTTGGGAAATTCCTCAATGGTTATCAGATAAAATAGATAAGAAAGACTTTCCTAAAGATTTATTTATTGATTGGAATGGTTCTTTGGTTGATCCCCAACGTCCTATTATGATTATTTTTATTGATGGTTGGGATTCTTCTATAAAAGGTCTATCCGCTTCTACTAGTGAATATCAGATTGAAAAATTTTCTAAAATGAAAGATGGTTTAAAACTTATTGGTTGGAGTGACATCCAATTTTTAGAGCTAACATATAACGTTGAATTGTCCCAAGATGGACAAGGTAAGAGAATAATTAAACCTGATTTCTATAAAGAGAGTCATTCAAAACGTCACATATCTGAAAACACAGAAAGGGTAAAACTTTTCTTAGAAAGAGCTAAAATACTTTTTCCTTTAACACAATTTATTTTAGTTGGTCATAGCCAGGGAGGTTATATGGTCGAGCAGCTAGCTCTAACTTATCCTGAGTCTATCTGTAGAGCGATAACTATTGATAGTCCCCTTAAGGGAATTAATAAAGCATTTTTCCCCATAGATATAGATAACTTAGGTAGTTTTCTGGGAGATGCTGCAAAAGATTTTATTAAACTCGGGGATGATCCTAATACTTCAAAAGCAGTTGAGGATTCTGCTCTTATCTTGCAAGCAGAAGGCGTAGAATTTTTTACTTTTACTAATTCTTATGATGGTTTAGTAAAACAAGAAGTTGCTATCGTTAATAATTCTAAAAAGGAAATAGAGGGGTATAAGGTAAAATTCATATGGGAGGCTGGTGATCCCAATACTCTTCCTGCCCACAGCGTCTTATTAAGAACTGATCTTTTTTTGGCTGAAGTGGCTAAAGTTGTAGGTAAGCCTAATTAAAATATTCAATTAATTAGAATGTTTAATAGACCTTAATAGATACTTTATTAATTTCCCTATATACACAAATATTATCCAAACTATCAATAAAATTAATCCTGCTATCAAAGAAACATGAAGTTCTGGTTTACATCTTGGTCCTCCGTCTGCAGTACATATTATACCTAGAAGATTTGTTAAAATTACACCTAATACTAAACTAATTGGGACAGCAACTTTAAGAAAATTTAATGTCCTGTTTGCTCCGTGTCCAGAATCTTTATAACCTCCAATCATGATCGAGACAATTAATAATACTAAAGGTGATAAGATTATTAACCCGCTAAGCCCTAATAAAAAATACGATATTATTATTACAGGTAAAGTAAGGAGAATTATTGTTCCTTTATTCCTAAGTTGAGGTAGATTTAAACGAATGTTGATTTGTCGAGGTGAATTTTGATTTCCCATTATTTATTAGGACTCATTACTTTTATTCCTACTACTCTTCCTTCTTGGACTTGTTTATTGTTAGTAGCTAATGATGTTCTCGGTGGAAAGACTTTTTCTAAATCTTGACCGGCTTTGCTTCGATAAAGAACCAGGCGATGACGTTCGGCCATGCCCCAATTTATGTTTCTTGCTGAAAGCATTTTTTCTTGCCAGTAATTTGAAAAAGATTCTTGATTAAATATACTTCTGTCTAGGTCCTCACTGTCCTTGGCGCGAAAAACAAATAGATTTTCATTACCTTCTACTAAGGCTAGCATGAACATTGGTTGTGGTTTGGCAACCGAGAAATACAAATCATGAGCAGAAAATGCCGAAGTAGATGAATCTTCAGGTTGTAAAAATGGGCCTCTGGGGTGAGAGTGAATATGTCCTAGTAAGTCTACAATACCAACCTGTGATCTTGCCTTGTTTATTTGTGCATTCATGATATCGGGTGTAACTTTATCTGACAGCCCTTTGGCTGTTAATCTAGGTAAATAAAGAGTTCTTTTATCCTCCTTAAATCCAATTAATGCCCATCTTTCAAACCCATCTTGGGTCTCCTGACGCATTTGATTGAGAGTAATATACCAGTCAGGGCTTAACTCTATTTTATCCGGATATTGATCTTGTGGAAGTAAAAAATCTTTGCCTCGGAGACTGGCTAATAGATATTCGCGGAAATAATTATAGCTCCAACGATTTTCTTTGGGTGCTAATACTTTAGGCTCTTTACGCTTAAAAATATTACCAATACCTTCAAAAATTCCTCCAACTTCCATTAATTTATTTTATCACATCTTGAAACTAGTTGAATAGAGTCGTACAATAATTTTAGGATGCTGGAGAGTTTAGCTGGTTTTATTAGTCAATTTTTAGAATATCTGGAAGTGGAAAAGAATGTTTCTCCCTTGACCATTCGCAACTATAATCATTATCTGCGCAGATTTGAAAATTGGTTAAGTAAAGAAGTTAAAAATCCCAGTTTATCGGCTATTACTGCCGAAACTATCCGTAAGTACCGTGTTTACCTATCTCGCTTAGATATTGGTGGCGCAACCCTTTCTTTGAAGACCCAAAGTTACCATATTATTGCTCTGCGGGCCTTTTTAAAATATTTGCGCAAAAATGATTATGAGGTCATTGGGCCGGAAAAACTGGATTTACCCAAAGCCGAAGGATCCTCCCCTACTTTTTTAAATGGTGAACAGGTGGAAAGGATGCTGGCCGCTCCTACTTTATCCACACCCCGCGGCAAGCGCGATAAAGCCATTTTAGAATTACTTTTTTCTACCGGCCTGCGGGTATCAGAGTTGGTTAGTTTAGATCGCGATAAAATTGATCTGGATCATCGGGAGTTTGGCATTATCGGTAAAGGCCGAAAGCCGCGGGTGGTTTTTGTTTCCCGCCGGGCCGCCGAATATATCCGTGATTATTTAGCTGTTAGAGAAGATAATTACAAACCGCTTTTTATCAGCATGACCGGTAAAACTGATGTGGTAGCCGAGGATGAAAAAATGCGCCTCACTCCCCGCTCAATCCAACGGATGATTAAAAAATACAGCCATAAAATAAAATTACCGGTAGAAGTTACGCCTCACGTCATGCGTCATTCTTTTGCCACAGATTTACTGATGGCTGGGGCTGATTTAAGGAGTGTGCAAGAAATGTTGGGACACAAAAATATTGCGACCACCCAAATTTACACCCATGTGACAAATAAACAACTGCGTGAAGTTCACGAAGCCTTTCATAGAGGAAATAAATAAAATATCACCGACCTACGAGGTGTTGAATTTGCCACCTCGTAGGTCTAAACTTAAGATAATGGCTACTTCTCCTAGGTATTTTGAGACGGGAGGTTATTACCACATTTATAACCGAGGAAATAGAAAGCAGTCAATCTTCTTTCACTATAGAGATTACGAAAGGTTTTTAGAAAAAGTAGTTGAATATAAGAAGAAATACCCTCTAGAAATTTTAACTTACTGCTTAATGCCAAACCATATTCATTTTCTAGTTAAGCAAATAATTGATAACTCAATAAGTAGATTCATGTCAGATATTTGTAATAGCCATTCCAGATATATAAATGTTAAGTATGATTTGGTTGGTTCACTATTCCAGGGGCGATTTAAAGCTAAAAGGGTGGAAAAGGATGAATACCTAATCCATCTTTCTAGATACATTCATTTAAATCCAGTTGAGCTTCTTTATCTAGGAGGTGATGTTTTTGAGAAACTTCTAAACTATCAATGGTCTTCGCTGGCAGCTTATTTATTGAATAAAAAAGATGAATTGGTTAATAAAGAGGTAATTCTAGAATATTTTCCGTCAAAAGATCCAGTGAATGATTATAGAGAGTTTGTTAAAGCAAATATAAAATTCCAGAAAGATCCATTTATAGAGCATCTAACTTTTGATGGTTAGATTTACACCTACGAGGTGTCGTGCGTACGACCTCGTAGGTCGGAAGGTTACTTTCGTTAATAATTCCCCCTTGTGTTATTGAGGCTGGATTGATATGATTAGGATTATGCCGAGAGAAAAAGAATTGGTGAGCACAACTTCTCGTTTTCCCGTAAAATTTAGCAAAAAATGGTTGTGGGTGGTAGGAGTGATAGCGGTGCTGGTCGTGCTAGGCGTTGTTAGGCCCGGCTGGTTTATTGCCGCGACGGTCAATGGTTATCCGATCACCAGCATTGAGCTCTTTGGGCGACTCAATCAAGATTATCGCATTGTCGGTTTAGAAAATTTGATTAACGAAAAAGTTATTTTGGGCGAGGCGGCCAGTCGCAATGCCATTCCCACCCAAGCCGAGGTTAATGAACAGGTTAATAAATTGGAAGAACAATACGGCGGCAAAGAAGCCTTTGCCCAGGTTTTGTCTTATCAAGGACAAAATCGGGCCAGCTTTACCGAACAGATTAGAATTGAACTGGCAGTCAAAAAAATGTATGAGAGTGAAGCTTCAATCTCGGCGGAAGAAATTGATAAATTTATTAAAGAAAATAAGACTCAATTAACAGCTACTGATTCGGCCGGTCAGAAAAAAGAAGCAGAAGAAGCGGTGAAACAGCAAAAACTAATGCAGATTATTCAAGCAAAGTTTCAGGAGCTGAAGCAAAAAGCCAAAGTGAAGATTTTTTAGCCTTCATAGGCCAAGGTCTACTTAAACTTCTTTTTCCAGAGTGGCCACGGCCGCTACCGTATCCCCTTTATCGGCAAATCGCATTAGAATGACTCCTTGAGTATTGCGGCCCAAAACCGGCACGTTGCGCAGGGGCATTTTGATAACTTGGTTGCCGCGGGAGGTGATGACGATTTGGTCAATGTCTTCGGTGACAAAAAAAGCGGAGACAATACTACCCGTTTTGCTGTTAATATTGGCGAGTTTAATACCGACGCCGCCGCGGCCTTGAACAGTAAACAATTTAATCGGCGTTCTTTTGCCGATACCGTGTTCAGTAACGACCAAAACGTCGGTAAATGGTTTTTTTCTACCGTCAACTTGGCTGCTGTCCTGGCTGGCAATTACCTCCATGCCTACCAATGTATCGCCGGTTGATAACCTAATACCTCGGACTCCCATGGTGTCGCGGCCAGTGGATCGCACATTTTCTTCCCGAAATTTAATAGCTTTACCTTTTTGAGTCACCAATAAAACATGATCAGTACCGAGGGTAGGTTTGACCCAGACCAATTTATCACCCTTTTCTAATTTGATAGCAGTGATACCGCGGCTTCTGATATTGGCAAATTGCGTCAGGGCAGTTTTCTTAATGACTCCTTTTTGAGTCGCCATCAGTAAGAATTTATGTCCGCCCTCTTTAGTCATGGGTAAAATCGTTTGAATTTCTTCGCCTTGTTCAATATTAATTAGATTAACTAAAGCTTGGCCGCGGGCTAAACGGCTGGTTTCAGGAATTTCCCAAACCGGTGTGGCAAAAACCCGGCCGCGATCAGTAAAAGCCAAAAGCTGGTCATGAGTAGAAGCGCTAGTTAAATGAACGATCTCATCTTCTTTTTTATCTGACATACCTAAGACTCCTTTGCCTCCGCGGGCCTGCTGCCTGTAAGTTGCCAAAGGCACTCGTTTAATATAGCCGCCAGAAGTTAAAGTGATTAAAGTTTCTTCTTTTGCTACTAAATCTTCCTGGGAAAATTCGCCTAGTTTAGTTTGATAAATTTTGGTGCGGCGTTCATCGCCGTATTTGGCTGTTAATTCTTTCAGTTCAGTTTGGATAATTTCTAAAATTCGCTTCGGCGTAGTTAAAATTCCTTCCAGGTCTTTAATTTTAGCTTGCAACTCTTTCCATTCGGCTTCAATTTTCTCTCGCTCAAGTCTGGCCAAACGACGTAACTGCATATCTAAAATAGCAATAGTTTGTAGTTCTGACAAGCCAAACTTACTCATTAGCTTACTTTTGGCTTCATCGGCATCGGCTGCCCGGCGGATGGTTTCAATGACAGCATCCAAATTGTCCAGGGCAATTTTTAAACCATCTAAAATATGGGCCCGGCGGCGGCTCTCGCGCAGTTCAAAAACTGTCCGCCGGACGACGACTTGTTGTCTATGATCAATATATTGAGTTAAAATCCGTTTTAAGGTTAAAGTATGCGGTACGCCGTCTACCAAAGCCACAAAGTTGGCCGGAAAACTGCTTTGTAAAGCCGTGTGCTTGTAAAGATTATTTAAAACTGCTTTGGGTTTAGCGTCTTTTTTCAGTTCAATCACTACGGACATGCCGGTTCTGTCCGATTCATCGCGCAAATCGGAAATACCAACAATTTTTTTATCGCGGGCCAGTTGGGCAATTCGAGCTACCAGTTGCGATTTATTAACTTGATAAGGAATTTCGGTGATGGTGATTTTGGTTTTGCCCTTACCCCCTTCTTCAATTTTGGCAATTCCCCGGACGATAATTTTACCCCGGCCGGTGGCGTAGATTTCCACTAAGGATTTTGCATCATAAATTGCCCCGCCAGTGGGAAAATCCGGACCAGGCATCAAAGCTACTAATTCTTCAGTAGTGACATCAGAATCAAAACTAAAATGAGGTACTGTCATTTCAGTGATGGGTGTGGTAGTTTTGCCTTGACTGACTTCCAACTCAATTTTTTTAATGGCAAATTCGGAGCCTGATTCCTGGCCGTCGGCGAGAGGCGTAATAGCTCCTTTATTAATAGTAATGGTAATGGCCGCGGCGATTTCTCTTAAATTATGCGGTGGGATTTTAGTGGCCATACCCACAGCAATGCCGTCAGCGCCCATCAAGAGCAAATTTGGTAATTTGGCCGGCAAAAAAACCGGTTCTTTGAGAGTGGCGTCAAAATTTTCCGTCCATTCCAGGGTATCGCTGTCTAAATCAGCCAGCATTTCCAAGGCAATTTGTGGCAACCTAACTTCGGTGTAACGCATAGCCGCCGGCGGATCGCCGTCCACTGAACCAAAATTTCCCTGCCCATCTACCAAGGGATAGCGCATGGAAAAATCTTGAGCCAAACGGACTAGTGCATCGTAAACCGGCATGTCGCCGTGGGGATGGTATTTACCCAAGACTTCTCCGACTACTTTGGCCGATTTGGTAAAAGCTCCACCAGGCCGCAAACCCATCCGGTACATGGCATATAAAATTCGGCGGTGAACCGGTTTGAGGCCGTCTTTAACATCAGGAAGTGCGCGGGCCACGATCACTGACATGGCATAATCAAGGTAAGATTTCTGAAGCTCTTTAGTGATTTCTATCGGCTGAATTTTGCCAATATTTTGATCGGGCATAATTATTTAATTATACTTGAAATGAAGCTAAACAATCAAGGACAAGTTTGGGGGAAACTTACCCATACTATGTCATTGCGAGGAGCGTGGCGACGAAGCAATCTCATCTAACAATATCCTCATATAGATCTTTAAATTCTGGATTTATTGTCTCTACTAACTTTAATTTTTTAGCTCTTGATCCACCTTTAATCTGCTTTTCTCTCTTTATAGCCTCATTAATATCATTAAAAACTTCATAATAAACTAATTTATTGATGTTATATTTGGAGGTAAAACCTGAAGCTAATTTATTTTTGTGTTCAAAAAATTCGGCGGATTAAATTGTTAGTCACACCGGTGTAAATTACATTATTACCTTTGTTGGTAGCTATATAAGTATAATATTGTTTCTGCTCCATCCATTATATTGTAGAGATTGCTTCGCTTCGCTCGCAATGACAAAGAGGGGTTTTAGGCCAAAAGCGGGGCTAAAAGCAGGGCGACGATGTTGGCTACTTTAATCATCGGGTTAATGGCCGGACCGGCAGTATCTTTATAGGGATCGCCGACAGTATCGCCAGTCACAGCGGCTTGATGGGCAAAACTGCCTTTGCCGCCAAAATGTCCATCTTCAATATATTTTTTAGCATTATCCCAGGCTGCTCCCCCCGTAGTCATAGATAAACCAATAAATAGTCCGGTGACAATCGTACCTAACAATAATCCGCCCAAAGCTTGAGCACCTAGAGTAAAGGCCACAATTATCGGTACGAGGATGGGTAAAAGTGCTGGCGTAATCATCTCCCTTAAAGCTGCCCGTGTTACCAAATCAACAGCTCGGTGGTAGTCAGGCTTACTGGTACCTTTCATAATTCCTTTATCTTCTTTAAACTGGCGGCGGATTTCGGTAGCGACAGCGCCAGCAGCTTTGCCGACTGATTCCATAGCAAAACTGGCAAATAAATATGGCAAAGCTCCACCAATAAATAATCCTACTAAAACTGTGGGACTGGCCAGAGAAAAACTCAAAGCCGATCCTGCGCCTAATTCTTGAGTATAAGAGGCAAATAAAACTAGAGCGGCTAGGCCAGCCGAGGCAATAGCATAAGCTTTAGTAACAGCTTTGGTAGTGTTGCCGACTGCGTCCAAGGCATCCGTGACTTTACGAGTTTTTTCGGGTAAATTTGCCATTTCAGCAATACCGCCGGCGTTATCAGTAATCGGGCCAAAGGCGTCAATTGCGACCACCATACCGGTTAATGACAACATGGCGGCGGCGGCGACAGCAATTCCATAAAGTCCGCCGGCTTGATAAGCAATTAAGGTACCAAGGCCGATAGCTAAAATGGGCATAAAAGTGGAACGTAAAGACAAAGCCAGACCGGCAATCATGTTAGTGGCATGGCCGGTTTCGCCGCTCTGGGCCAGATTTCTAACCTGGCTAAATTTTTTAGAGGTGAAATATTCAGTGATAGCTACCATGATTAAAGAGAGGGCAAAGCCGACGATAATAGCCACGAACATGCCGAGGCCAAAATAGGCTTTGGTGATGGGAAAAAGTAAAATGGCAGTTAGAATAACAGTCGCAATTAAGCCCTGGTACAAAGCGGCCATGATACTGCCGGATTTAGGTAGTTTGACAAATAAAGTACCGATAATAGTGGCTAGGAGTGCTACTGCACCAACCAGTAAGGGAAAAGTAATCACCGTTTCTCCCCGACCTCCCAGTACGCCAAGTAGCATAGTGGCAACAGCCGTCACCACATAAGTTTCAAATAAATCAGCCGCCATACCGGCGCAGTCTCCGACGTTATCGCCCACTTGATCAGCAATTACTCCAGGATTTCGGATATCATCTTCCGGAATTCCCTTTTCAATTTTGCCGACCATGTCAGTGCCGACATCAGCCGCTTTGGTAAAAATTCCCCCGCCCAGTCGGGCGAAAACAGAAATTAAAGAACCGCCAAAACCTAATCCAACTAAAGTGGTCATCACTTGAGATTGGGGTAAACCAAGGACATTGGTGGCAAAGACGAAAGTCACAGTCACAGCCAGTAGTGCTAATCCTGCTACTAATAAACCGGTAACTGCTCCACCCTTAAAAGAGAGATTAAGAGCGGCGGCCATCCCCTTTTGAGCTGCTTGGGCCACCCGGACGTTAGCTCTAACTGAAACATGCATGCCGATAATACCGGCGGCAGCCGATAAAGTCGCGCCTAATAAAAAACCTACCGCGACATGTAAACCAAGGACAACGGTAATAATGACCGCCAGCAAGGCCGCAATACCTGCTACGACGCTATATTGTCTTTTCAGATAAGCATTGGCGCCTTCGTAAATAGCATCAGCAATTTTGATCATCGTTTCATTGCCGCGAGGCTCTCTCACAATTTGGGAAATTAAATAAAGGGCGTAAAGAACAGCCAGCCCGGCCGATCCCAACACAATCGGAAAAGTATACTGCGAAAAGAATTCCAGCATTATAAAAATTATACAAGATAACGATTGAGGCTGTAAAGAGGAAAGTGGTTTTAAGTCCGGCGGCGATAGATGATAACAGCCAGAGGAATAAAGATAGCCAAAATAACTACTGTCCAAATCAGGGAGTAGCTGATATTATTTTCCACCTTGCCACCCAAAACCAGCGCTCTCACAGCATTGACCGTCACGGTAATCGGGTTGACTTTGGCAAATGCCGCGAGCCATTCAGGCATGGTCTCAATCGGTACGAAAATGGAACTGGCAAAAACCAGGGGGAACATCCAGATAAATCCGGCTACTTGGACGGTTTCCACCTCGCGGATTACCAAGCCGATGGTAGCGGAAATCCAGGAAAAGGCAAAACCAAACAAAATAGTGAGAATAAAAGCCAGCAAAAGATTTAAGATACTTCCTTCGGGTTGAAAACCAATTATCATACCTACACCAGTCATCAAAAGCACTACAAAAATATTACGGAAAGTGTCGGCTAAGGTTCTGGCGGCTAAAACTGCAACGCGAGTAATGGGCAAAGAGCGAAAACGGTCAATTAAACCGTGTGATAAATCATCAGCTAAACCAATACCCGTTTGAATAGATCCAAAGATAACGCTTTGGACAATAATGCCGGGAATTAAATAATTAATATAACTGCCGCCAGGAGTACGGATGGCCCCCCCAAAAACATAAGCAAACAATAACACAAACATAATCGGCTGGATGGTGGAAAAAATCAACAGCTGCGGAATTCGGGCGTAGCGCAACAAATTCCGTTCCGTTAAAACTAAAATATCAGAAAGGGCGTTCATGTTCGGTTAAAGTTAAAAAGACTTCGTCTAGTGTAGAATACCCTAGTTTGGCCTTCAGCTCGCGAGAGGTGCCTTGTTCAATAATTTGGCCATGGTTAATAATGGCGATATGATCTGCCAAATATTCGGCCTCTTCCATATATTGAGTGGTTAAAAGAATGGTAATCCCCTCTTGCACTAAATTTTTAATTGTTTGCCACATTTCCCGCCTGGCTTTCGGGTCTAGGCCAGTAGTCGGTTCGTCCAAAAATAAAATCTGCGGTTTGCCAATTAAACTGGCTGCCAAATCCAACCGACGCCGCATGCCTCCGGAATAAGTTTTAGCCAGTCGGTTAGCAGCTTCTATCAAATCAAATTTTTGTAATAAATCCTTAGCTTTTTGATTAATTTCTGTTTTGTTTAAATGATAGAGGTGGCCTACCAATTCCAAATTTTCCAAACCAGTTAAATTTTCATCAATGGCCGCGTATTGGCCGGTTAAACCGATAATTTGCCGGACTTTATTAGTTTCCCTGCTGACATCGTAGCCAGCAACTCTTGCTACACCGCTACTTGCCTCTAGTAAGGTGGTTAAGATGCGGATTAAAGTGGTTTTGCCAGCGCCATTAGGACCTAACAGAGCCAAAACTGTTCCTCTTTCAACAGTTAAATTAACTCCATTTAAAGCTTGGACTGTGCCAAATTTTTTATAGATATTTTCCAAGCTAATAGCAGAACTAGCTTTGTTTTCGTATAAATCTGTCGCCATGAGAGGTATGATACTACTTTAATATGAATTTTTCTAATCAGTTACTGATTTGGAGTAGAAGATGGCTCTTCTGGAGCTATAGAAAACTCTAATTGAATTCCCTTAATAATTTCATCTTTTCCTTCTTCCAGGGAAAGAGAAAATAAACTGAATGACAATATACCTTCACTATATAAACCACTTTTACTATATGGTAATTCATTAGTAGTGCCATCAGGAAAAGTAGCCTTACAACGTAAGCGTTCCATTATAGGTAAGACTTCAGGTTTAAATTTATAAAAAGCAGGTACATGCAGCATTGCTGTTTTTTCATGAGCACGTTCCACTAATTCTTTATCATGTAAATTGTTGGCTTTGCCTTCTACAAAAAAATTAAGTGGATTATCTGGTTTATCTTCGATATCTGGTCTTACCGTTACAGCTGCTTTTAAATGTAAATCAGGCAAACCATTAATACTTAAAGTAAAATTTACTTCTTTTGATGGGTAGACTTTTTCAGCTTCCTGTCTCTCCCAGTAATATAGATCTATTGGAAGTCCATGGCCTATATAGTGTGATTCTTTCTTATAAGGAATTATCTCCATCTGAAAGGGATTGAATTTTTCGTTCAAGTGTATCTTGGTCTGTTCAGGTTCCCTCTCTTTTGATATTTCTACTGGATCTTCCATAGCCTTTTAATTATATATCTAAATATCCAAATTAGCCATCTTCGCCCTTCGGCTACGCTCAGGATTGCGCTTGCGAAATTTAGATATCTAAACTCGCAAGCTTCGCGTGGGTTTGGATAAAGCGCTTGCGGGGCGGTACTTCTTCCCCCATTAACATGGTAAAAACGCGGTCGGCTTCACTAGCATCTTCCACATTGATTTGTTTTAAGGTGCGGGTTTGGGGATTCATAGTTGTTTCCCAAAGCTGATCCGGGTTCATTTCGCCCAAACCTTTATAGCGCTGGATGTTAAAACTTTTGGTACGAGTTGGTGTAGTTGGTGTTTCTGGTTCGCCATTTTCCCTGCCTGATTCGTCATTGGCAACGGTGGTGGTTGCAGTATGGCCGTTGCGTTTTAGAAGGGAATCTTTTTCTTCATCATCATAGGCATAATGGGTATTCTTGCCTATCTGGATTTTATAAAGAGGCGGTAGGGCAATATATAAATTGTTGTTGTTGACAATTTCCGGGAAATGTCTGTAAAAGAAAGTCAAAAGCAATGTTTCAATATGCTCTCCGTCTACGTCAGCATCAGTCATAATAATAATCCGGTGGTAGCGCAATTTATCACGGTTTTTAGTCTCCCCGATGCCCATGCCGAGGGCGATAATTAAATCTTTTAACTCTTCAAATTGAACAATTTTATCCAGATGGGCCCGTTCAGTGTTGAGAATTTTGCCACCAATCGGCAAAATGGCTTGGAATTTACGATCCCGGCCTTGTTTGGCTGAACCTCCGGCCGAATCTCCCTCTACTATATATAGTTCAGATTTAGCAGGGTCACGCTCTTGGCAATCAGCTAGTTTGCCCGGTAAGGTCATGCCTTCTAAGGCGCCTTTTCGCAACACTGCGTCTTTAGCAGCCCGAGCAGCCAAACGGGCCCGAGCAGCCAGTAAAATTTTTTCTAAAATGCGCCTAGCTTCAATGGGATTTTCTTCCAAATAAGTTTCTAATCTTTCTTTGGTTAATTGATTGACAAAAGTTTGGGCCTCGGGATTATTAAGTTTAGCCTTAGTCTGTGATTCAAATTGCAGTTTTTCGGTGGGGATTTTAATTAAAATGGCGGCCGTTAAACCTTCCCGGGTATCCTCGCCAGTTAAAGGTTCTTCGTTTTCTTTGAGAAAGCCGTTTTTACGGGCATAGTCGTTAATGGCCCGAGTTAAGGCCATCCGGAAACCAGTGACGTGAGTACCGCCGTCAGTGGTTTTAATAACGTTGGCAAAAGACTCAATTGATTCAGAGAGAGCATCAGTGTATTGCAAGGCAATTTCTGCTTCCATTTCCGCATGCTCACCTTTAAAATAAATTATGTCAGATAAAACCTTTTTATTATGGTTAGTATGGCTGACCAGCGATTTAATGCCGCCTTCAAAATAGAAAGTTTTTTCATAATCATCTCTTTCGTCTTTGAGGTGAAAAATTAAACCGGCCACGAGATAGGCCCGGAAGCGGACTTGATCTTCAATAGTTTTCAAGTTCCATTCCACATCGCCAAACATTTCTTTATCCGGCATAAATATAGTAATAGTGCCGGTTTCGCGGGTGGGTTCGCCTTTGGTAAGTTTAGTTTTAGGTATGCCTTTTTCATATTCTTGAGTCCAGAAAAACCCGTCTCGTTTGACTTCTACTTTTAGCCAAGATGAAAGGGCGTTAACGACCGAAGCACCGACTCCGTGCAGACCGCCGGAAATTTTATAGGCTTTACCATCAAATTTGCCGCCAGCGTGCAAATGAGTCATCGCCAGTTCCAGGGCGGAAACTTTATATTTAGGATTGATGCCAACCGGAATACCCGAGCCGTTGTCTCTAACTTCAGCCTTGCCGTCAGATTTAATAGTGATCCAAATTTCACTGGCCCGGCCGGCCAAAGCCTCATCCACCGAGTTATCCATAATTTCCCGGATGAGTTCATGGAAACCCCGGCTGTCGGTTGAGCCGATGTACATGCCCGGCCGTTTTCTAACTGGCTCAAGACCTTCTAAAACTTGAATATCAGAAGCACCATAGTCTGAAGTTTTTTTGGAAGTTGCCATCTTTTAAATTATACAAAAATCACGCTCAAATTACAAGGGTCAATACGCGCGAAACAGTTCAAAGAGGACCATTTTGGGATTAACGTTATGGGTTAAATCTTGCTGGGATTGGAGAAGCTGTTGAAACAGGTGTGGTCTCGTGTTCGCCTGAAGGGTATCCTCGTGGAGCATGTGATGTAAGAAAGATAGTTGCGCCTCTACAAATTGCAAGGCTTCTTCCCTATTTTTACCGATAGTTTCGGCCATCCTGACCCTTTCTCCCATATCAGACTTAGCCAATTCTTCATAAATTTTTGCTTGTTCTGCCAAATTAATGTCTGGTGACTGTGATATGGTATTAATCACCAGACACCGGGAAACAATAGTTTCCAGCAAGGCCTCGCCTTGCGAGGCTGTTAATATAATAATAGTGTCGCTGGGCGGTTCTTCCAGAGTTTTCAAAAAGGCATTTTGGGCCTCGGTAGTCATTAACTGGGCATCGCGAATAACTAAAGCCCTAAATTCCCCCTTTTTGGTCAGTTGAATGGCCAGAGATTTATTAATATCGCGAATTTCGCGAATACCATAATTGGTTTCGCTGGTGAGAGTTTGTAAATAAGTAAGCGCCACCTGATGAATTCGCAACAGTTCGTCAATTTCCTTATTAATTAAGCCAGAGTTGTTGCCGGTTACTAAATAAGCGTGCATTGTAATTAACTCAAAACGTAAATCTCAAATGTCAAATCCATATCTTAAATCTTTTCGTTTTGGTTTTGAGTTTTGAGATCTAAGATTTGAGATGTTTTTATTGACATTTTAACAAGAATTACGACATAATGGAACTATGCCCAACACTGCCTCTGCCACTGCGCCGACCACGGTTGGATCGGGGCCGAATTTAATCGATATTT
Source organism: Candidatus Microgenomates bacterium (assembly GCA_016204995.1). Classification (GTDB taxonomy): domain Bacteria; phylum Patescibacteriota; class Microgenomatia; order UBA8517; family JACQJR01; genus JACQJR01. The sequence continues at coordinate 48,734 of JACQJR010000002.1, read as the reverse complement.
TAGTGGCCAATAAAGATCTTGATATTAAGGCCGCCGAAGCAGTCAAGCTGGCCGTAGTCCAGACCGGGCAAAACCCCGAAGAAATTTTAAGCCAACGTTCTTTAGCCAGCGAGGCAGCCATTACCCGAGCTAAAGCCGCTCTTTACAATATTCCATATCTGGAGATTTCCGACATTCCCACTAACCCTCAAGTTTTGGCTTTAGTGCCCCAGGCAGTAGCCAGCCGTTTTTTGGTCTTGCCGGTGTCAATAGATGAGGCCAGGCGTGAACTGACTTTGGCCATGGCCAATCCCTTGGATGTGCCGGCCGTGGAATTTGCGGAGCAGCGGACCGGCTATAAAGTTAAAGTCGTGGCCGTCGCCCCTTCACAGCTTACAAAAGCAATCAATGAGCGCTACTCTAGTAGTCTCTCAACCGAAGTCAGCCAGGCGGTCAAAGAGGCGGCGCCTCAAAGTAGTGGTTCTTACGATGTCCGGGCTTTGGGGCAAGTGATTCGGGAAGAGCCAATCGCTAAAATTGTCACCAACCTTTTGGAATTTGCTGTTAAGTCGCGAGCTTCGGATATTCATATTGAATCGGAAGAAAAAAGAACCCGTGTTCGTTATCGGATTGACGGAATTCTGCATGAAAAACTGACTTTGCCACGGGAGGTGCATGATTCGCTGGTATCCCGCATCAAAATTCTTTCCGGTATGAAGATTGATGAAAAAAGGGCGCCGCAGGACGGCCGGATGAGTTTTAAGACCGGCGCCGAAGAGGTGGATTTGCGGATTTCCACCCTGCCGACGGTGCATGGGGAAAAAGTGGTCATGAGACTTCTGAAAAAAACCGGCGGGGTGCCGGATTTGCCGGAATTGGGAGTGCGCGGCCGAGCTTTAAAAAATCTGGAGGATGCCATTTTGCGACCGCACGGCATTATTTTGGTCTGCGGTCCGACCGGCTCGGGTAAAACCACCACTCTTTATTCAGTTTTAAACAGGATTAACACCCCCAAAGTTAATATTGTTACCCTGGAAGATCCGGTGGAATACCAAATTACCGGTATTAATCAAGTCCAGGTTAATCCGGACGCAGGACTTACTTTTGCTTCTGGTTTACGCTCTTTTTTGCGTCAGGATCCCAATATCATTATGGTGGGAGAAATTCGCGATCACGAAACGGCCGATCTGGCTATCCAAGCATCACTGACCGGCCACTTGGTTTTTGCGACATTGCATACCAATGACGCCTCCGGTGCCCTGCCTCGTCTATTAGATATGGGTGCCGAGCCATTCCTTCTGGCTTCTTCCATTACGGCAATACTTGCCCAACGGGTGGTTCGTAAAATTCACACAGTTTGTAAAGAGTCGTTTGAGCCGGATAAACCAATTGCGGCCGATATTCAAAAAGTGTTAGGAAAACTTTTGCCCGCGGATAAAAAGGTGGAGTTGTTTCGCGGCAAAGGAGATAGCGAATGTAACATGACCGGTTATTTTGGCAGGGTGGGATTGTTTGAAGTAATACCGGTCTCGGAAAAAGTCGGTCGGTTGATTCTGGAGCGCTCGCCTGCTTCGGAAATTCAAAAACAGGCCATTGAAGAAGGTATGGTGACCATGAAGCAAGATGGATACTTAAAGGCAGTGGAAGGAATAACGACGATTGAAGAAGTTCTGCGGGTAGCAGAAGAATGATGGAGATAAAACAATTATTGCAATTAACAGTTGATCGTAACGCTTCAGACCTTCATTTAATTGTGGGTTTGCCCCCGACTTTACGAGTGGAAGGGGTGCTTTATCCGGTTCAGAACGAGTCCCCTATCACAGCCGAAGAGATAGAAAAAAATCTGCGGCAGGTGATGGCCGCCGAACAGGCCGAGCGTTTTTTTGTCAACAAAGAACTGGATTTTTCGCTGTCTTTTTCGGAAAAGGCTCGCTTCCGGGTGAATGCTTATTTTCAACGCGGCACGCCGGCCGCTTCTTTTCGCCGCCTGCCTCTCATTATTCCCGATATTGATAGTCTGGGCTTGCCTTCTATCTGTCATAACTTTGCCACTTTACGTCAAGGTTTTGTTCTAGTCACCGGCCCGACCGGACATGGCAAATCTACCACTCTGGCTGCCATTTTAAACGAAATTAACAAGGAGCGGGCCGAGCATATTGTGACCATTGAAGACCCTATTGAATTCATTTTTAAGCCGGAAAAATCAATTATCACCCAACGGGAGATGACTTTGGATACCCATTCTTGGGGAATTTCTCTACGATCGGTTTTGCGGGAAGATCCTAACGTGGTTTTAGTGGGCGAGATGCGGGACTTGGAGACTATCTCCTCGGCTTTGACCATCGCTGAAACCGGGCATCTAGTTTTTGCGACTCTTCACACTAATTCTGCCGCCCAGACCATTGATCGGATCGTGGATGTTTTCCCGCGCGAACAGCAGGAGCAGATTAAATTACAGCTGTCTTCGGTTTTGGAAGGGGTTTTTTCCCAACGTTTACTGCCGGGTATTGATGGCCGACGGGTGCTGGCTTATGAGGTGATGTTGGGGACGCCAGCCATTCAGACGGTGGTCCGCGAAGGCAAGACCCATCAGATAGATTCTATTATTCAGACTTCCGGCGAAGTCGGCATGATTAGCCTGGAAACAACTTTGGCCAAATTGGTCAAGGAAGGTAAAATCACTCTGGAAATTGCCCAAAGTTACTCGCTCCACAGCGAAGATTTAACCAGATTAATCAAGGCTTAAAACTTATGCGCCAATTTAATTATCAAGCTAGAAACCCCGAAGGCAAGAAAATGGTCGGCAAAGTGGAAGCTGCCAGTGCCGAGGCTGCCGCCCGGGTCTTGCGAGAAAAGGGTTTAATTGTCATCAAAATTGAATCGGGATTAAATCTGTTAGAAGGCCTTAAAAATTTCCGCGGCAAAGTCAATCTCTCGGAAGTAGCTACTTTCACCCGCCAGTTTTCCACCATGATTTCAGCCGGCGTCACTATCACCGAGTCTTTATCAATTTTGCGGACTCAATCGGCCGGACACATGTCGCAAATTGCCGGCAATCTCTTAATGGATATTGAGGGAGGTTCGTCGCTGGCGGCGGCCTTGGAAAAGCACCCCCAAGTTTTTTCGCCAGTTTACATTGCTCTGGTGCGGGCGGCGGAAACCGGCGGTCTTTTGGATACCGTTTTGGCCCGGCTGGCTGATAATTTGGAAAAAGAGCGGGAGTTTCGGTCTAAAGTGAAAGGCGCCCTCATCTATCCTATGATTGTGATTATCGGTATGGCGGCGGTGGTGACAGTGATGATGGTTTTTGTGGTGCCCAAGCTGGCTAAAATTTATGAGGAGTTTAATGCCAAACTGCCGGGAGTGACTGTCGCTTTAATCAATGTGTCGCATTTTATGACCAAATTTTGGTATTTGATGGCGATGGCGATAATTATTCTGATTTGGGGTTTGGGGATGTTTCGCAAAACTCCGGTGGGCAAACGAGCCTGGGATGGTTTTATGCTCAAAGTTCCTATTATGGGGCCGTTGAATCGGCAGATTATGCTGACGGAATTTACCCGGACTTTAGGGCTACTGGTGGGAGCGGGCGTCTCTATTTTAGAATCGCTGGGGGTGGTGTCGCGAATTGTTGGTAATGAAATTTTAGCTTCCGGCGTTAGAACGGCCACCCGTGACGTGGAAAAAGGATTTCCTTTAGCTTGGGCTTTAGGCCAGCAGCCGCAGGCTTTTCCGCCGATGATGACCAGAATGATCGCCGTGGGCGAAGAAACAGGTAAATTAAATGAAATTCTGGAAAAAACTTCCCATATTTACGAACAGGATTCAGAACAGCAGGTGAAAGCGCTAACCTCGGCTATTGAGCCCATCGTGATGGTAGTGTTAGGTTTAGGAGTAGGAATTCTCGTGATTGCCATTATTTTGCCCATTTACAACTTGACAAGCCAATTTTAAATAAGTCATGATGAAATTAGATAACAAAAGGAGGTGAACAGATAATTGAGAATTGATAATTTACAATTGAAAATTAAGCGAGGTTTTACCTTAATTGAACTTTTGATTGTGATTGCGGTATTGGGTGTGTTAACGGCAGCGGTATTGGTGGCTCTTGATCCAGCTGAACAGCTGGCTCGTACTCGCGATAGTTCTAGGGTTACCAGTATTAGTGATTTAGGAAAAGCTACAGCAGCTTATTATGTAAATCAAAGTGCCTATCCGACAGCAGATACTACTTGGATTACCACCCTAATTAATGCAGGAGAACTTAAGACAGGTCCAACTAACCAATCTTATTCCAGCGGCGATGCTGGTTGTACTGTGGGTTTTAACCAAAACAACTTTTGTTACAATATGTCAAGCTCTGGTAACGGCGATGCAGTGGTTTATGCTAAGTTAGAATCAAAATCACAGAAGAGTAAGGGTACGACATTTTGTAATGATTCTGGTACACCTGTTGCTAATAGAGTTAGATATTTTGTTTGGGCAGCTAGCCAAAATAGAGCTGGTGTGACTTGTTCAGAGCCAGGGTTACCATTTGCTTTATCATTTATTCCCTAAAGGTAATATAATGTAGGCATGAGATGGAAAGCAGGATTAGAGTGGTTAGCGGCGATAGTGTTAGTAGTTATTTTGGGAATAACGGCGTACTTGGCGATTGATCCGGCGGAGCAGAATAGAAAGAAGTTGGATGCGGAGCGGAAAGATTCTATTAATGCCCTGGGCGGTGCTTTAGCTAAGTTTTACCAAAAAAATAAGGTATATCCAGCAGGTAGCTTTATCAAGACTTTACAGGAGGCAGAGGTATTAGACTTGCCGGTTAAAAATCCATCCTCGCCGGGTTATTCGCCACTGTGCGCCCAAGATGCCGTCAGTGACCAGGGATTTTGCTTTGCGGAAAGCAGTAGAGAAAGTGTTGTTCCGCGGGAAGGATTTAAGCTTGATAGATTTATGATTGTCTATGCCAAAATGGAATCTAAAGCCGAACGAGCCAGATGCCTGCCTGCAGCTGTTGATCAAACTTTCTTTGTCTGGTCGTCAGCTGATAATAGATCCGGTATAGTTTGCCAACCACCTGTTGCCGGTCCGCAAGACTTCGCGCTTTAATGCTACAATGAATTAATGGCGGGATTGATTTTTTTTCTACTGGGGTTAGTCATTGGTTCTTTTTTATCTTCGTTGACTTATGAAGTAGCAAAACCGAAGTTTTCCTGGAAAAACTTATGGCGTAGAAGCGCTTGTCCTAAATGTCATCAGCAAATTTCCTGGTATGACAATATTCCTCTACTCTCATATGCGATTTTGCATGGTAGATGCCGCCAGTGTCATAAAAAAATTTCCCTCCGCTATCCCCTTTTGGAGATTACGACAGGAGTGGTATTTTTACTCATAGGTTTAAAATTTTGGGATGATGGTTGGTATTTGGGAATAATGTTGCTTACAGCTACTTTGTTAATCGCCATTGCGGTAGTGGATATAGAAAAAATGATTATTCCGGACGTGTTGCTTTTTCCACTTTTAACTCTTAACTTAATATTTTTAATTTTATTTGCTCCTTCTGCGATTTCTATTAATTTCTTCTGGGCCAGCATGTCCGCTCTATTTTTGCTGCTAGTTAATTGGGTTACTTTAGGCCGCGGCATGGGTTTGGGAGATGTCAAGTTGGCCTTTGCGATGGGGTTAATTTTAGGAGTTAATACTTATTTGGCTTTTTTTGTAGCTTTTATTTCGGGGGCGATGGTGGGATTAGCACTGGTTGCAGTAAAGCGCGCCCATTTTGGCAAGCCGATCCCCTTTGGGCCGTTTTTGATAATCGGGACGATTTTGACGATGCTTTTTGGGGGAGAAATTAGTAAGTTAGTAGGACTATAATGAATTGGTGAATAAATTTTCAATTTTCAATTCTCAATTTTCAATTAATTCCGGCATGACTTTGCCGGAGTTTCTGGGAGTTTGTGGAATTATCATAGCCATTTTACTGGTGGCTTTGTTTAACTTCCAGGATTCTAAGGTTAAATCTCAAGATGAACAAAGAAAAGCTAATGCCAGTGCCGTCGTCCATGCTTTGGAAAAATATCAGAAAGATTTTAATAAGTTTCCCCGAAGTCAGGATGGTAAAATTTTAGCTTGCGGCGACCCCAAAAATCTTCGGCCGTGCGAGTGGGGTTTTGATAAACTGGTAGATTTGCGCGATCCCACTTACCCGCCCTACCTTGATCCCATTCCTCTTGATCCCCGCCAAGGACAGGGCAATTCTTTTTATTACCTGTCAGATGGCTATGATATTCAAATTTTCGCCCATTTAGTACGGATGCAGGACCCAGCCAGAAGTTCCGAGATTGAAAAATGGCAACTTGCATGCGGTCGGGAAATATGCAATTATGGGATTACATCAAGTATTAAGCCGGTTAAAAAACTTTTAAAAGTGGAGTAACAAAATGAAAAAAATACTGCCTGGTTTTACCTTAATTGAGCTGCTGGTCGTCATTGCCATTATGGGCGTTTTGGCCACAGTGGGTATTAACACTTTCCCTGGGGCCTTAGCTAAGGCTCGTGATAGCCAACGAATTGACGACGGGCGAAAAATAGTGGCCGCCTTACAGCAATTTTATACCGATAAAAATAGATATGCCGGGCAAACTGGAGATATCGGTTCTCAATGCACCTCTTGGTGTAACAGTATTGCCGGCGCGACTTGGATAGGCGGACTTAGTTCTTATCTTCCCGGCAGCGCCGTTCCTACTGATCCTAAAAATACAGAACCATATTATTACCAATATATATCTGACGGCCAGGATTATTGTTTAGAGATTCGTTTAGAAAGGGAGGTACCAGCGACGGACAGGAATTACCACAGTTCAGGTTCCAGCGGGGGTAAAAATTTCTGGAAGTTGCATTTTGGGCCCAGCGGAGCTAAAAGCGACTTATGCACTTAAAAGGCTTCACTCTTATTGAACTATTGGTGGTCATCGGCATTATGGGGGTGCTGGCCACTATTGGTTTGAATGTTTATCCCGCTGCTCAAAAACAGGTCAGGGATGTACAAAGAAGATCGGACTTAAGTGAGTATCGCAAAGCGGTGGAAGCCTATGCCAATGGCAACAATAATTTATACCCTTCTCTACTATTAGTTAATCGCGGTGACATTTCTTCTCTTTGTAGTGCTTTAACCACGCCAAACAATTATTTACCAGGCGGATGTTTAGAGGACCTCAGTTCTACTACCGATAGCACCAGTACTTTATATTATCGCTATAACTCTAATGGTTCGGGAGGGGCGACGGCCACCAAATACTATTTATACGCCAAGCTAGAGGGTGAGGCTAATAAGTATTGGTTTGTGTGCTCCACCGGTAAAAGCGGCAAAGGCAGTTTACCCAGTAATTGGCAAGAAAGTGGGGGCAATTGTCCAATATAGGTATGAAATTTACAATTTACAATTTACAATTTACAAAATTCCGCGCCTCGCACGGTTTCACCTTGATTGAGCTTTTAGTAGTGTTATCTATCATCGGAGTGATTATGGGTATTTCACTTTCCGCCCTGGGTGGTGTGCGGGGGCAAGGTCGGGATACCCAGCGCAAAGGAGATTTGGGTAAAATTGCCTCCGGTTTGGATCTTTATAGAGCTGATTGCGGTGATTACCCAACCAGCCTTAGTTTTGGTTCCACAGCCCAGCTTAAAGGTGATGGCACGCCTGCCTCTTGTGCCACAACCAATATTTATATAGATGGGGTGCCACAGGATCCGCAAAATCCCACTTCTAAATATTCTTATAGTTCAAATGGTACTACTTATGCTTTATGCGCCTATCTGGAAACTGGCGGCAGCAGCGTGTCTGGCTGTGGTAGTGACTGCACATTGACTTGTAACTACAAAGTCACAAATCCTTAAGTAATGTATAATGCAAAATTTACAATTTACAATTTTTCGGAAATTTCCTGATTCTAAATTATACATTCTCAATTCTACATTTGGTTTTACCCTCATTGAGCTGTTGGCAGTGATTTCTATTATCGTGACTGTGTCATTAATTGGTTATGCCTCTTATCGGGATTTTAACAGTCGGCAGCAATTATCAGAAGCAGTCAGGCTAATTAAAAGCGATTTGCAGCTGGCTCAACAAAAAGCGGCAAGTGGCGAAAAACCAAGCGGTTGTACTGGGGATTTAGTGGGTTGGAAGATAAATTTTACAAGTACCAGCTATGATGTAATTGCCGATTGCGCCACAGATGATGCCACTGAAAAAACAGTTAACATTCCCTTTGGTATTACCAAAAACGCCGGGCCGGTTTCTATCTTATTTAAAGTGCTGGCGCTGGGGGCAGAAGATGCCACTTTTACTTTTCTTCAAACTGCAACTGAAAAAACTGCCACTATTATTGTTACCAAGGCGGGAAAGATAGAGTAAAAAAAATGCCAAATGCTAAATGCCAAATGCTAAATAAAGGCTTCACCTTGGTAGAGCTGATTGCGGCTTTGGGGGTGGCGGCTATTATAGTTTTAGCTTTAATTAATTTAACCACAACTTCTATTTCTAATGTTTCTTTTTCTCAAACTCAAAGTAATGCCAATCGGGATGCGACGGCGGTGATGGAGTTTTTGAGAGCGACCAGAAACGCTAATTGGGATAATTTTGCAGGGAAAACCGGCACCTGGTGTTTTTCGGCGCCGCCTTTCCCTACTCCTCTGGCCTGGCCGGCCACCGGTGGTAGCTGTATCTCCAGTAGTTTGCTGGCGCGGGAGATTAAATTAACAACAGTATCTGACAGTGAAATTGATGCCGAAGTGCGGGTGTTCTGGGCGGATAGTAAGGGGACGCATGAAACTAAATTAAGTTCTAAATTTACAAAATATTAATTAATGTAAAATTTACAATTTATAATGTATAAAAAATTCAGAAATTATAAATTATACATTCTCAATTCTACATTGGGATTCACTCTTATTGAACTTTTGGTGGGACTTTCGCTGTTTGTGGTAATTGCCCTTTTTGCCACCCAATCTATTTCCACCATTTTTATTAACAAACGTAAGGTGGAGGTAACTCAAGCTGTGCGACAGGAAGCTGATTATGCTTTGGAGGTAATGGAGCGTCATTTTCGGAATGCCACTTCTATTACTAATTGTAGTGCCACTTTGATTGATTATTTGGATTTTTATGGCCAACCCGGCCGTTTTAATTGTCAGATGACGCCAGCCGATGATGCCTATATTGCTTCTAACGGAGCCAGGCTAACTACTTCGGCAGTTAATGTGTCAGCTTGTCAATTTAGCTGTAATTCTTCTCTTAATGTAGTTAATATTTCTTTTACGCTAACTCAAAGCGGCACCACCACCGACGCCCGAGAAAAAGCCACTGCTAACGTTTCCTCCCAAGTCCAGTTAAGGAATAAATAAATTTATATAGTTTCGTGTTTTACCACCGGCATGCCGGTGTGGGTTTCAAAATAAACCCAATAAAGAAGTTCGGTGGGGCCGCCATATTTAGTATTAACGCATTGACCGCTTTCACTTAGAGAGACTGCCATTACTGCTTCCTCTTTCCCATAAGGGATACCAACTCCTTTTCCACCACTTCTTACTAGACCTGGCGAAACAAAAATGTCCAATAATTCCCCTTTAGAACTTAACAGAATACCGAAGATAGAAAGTTTATTTATTCCCCTTTCTCCCTGATTTTTAACATTTACTTTAAAGTATGTTGCTGGATAATAATAAACAATATTGTAGCCATTCATATACATAAACTCCTGGGGCTTAAATTTGCCAAACCCCCCAAAATTAGTAATGAAGCTATATTCTTTATCAGATCCATCAACTTGACTCCAGTCTAAGGATCCATCTAAAGTTAAATTAACTCTTCCTAATTTTGAACCCTCACCATTATGAGTTATGGCACCACTTTTGGTAATTGCCGGAATAAAATAAGTTGAACCGGCTGCCAATTTTACATCCAAAAGCTCCTTTTTACTGATTACTGAACCGCTCGGAGTCTGTTTTTCAATAGAAAATTGCCCCTTTTTAAGAAAATAATTTTTGTTGCCTAACTCCACAACCCATCCTCCCCATACATTTTCTTCGTTGCAATTGGTGAACACAGGTTTAGTAATTTTTATGTCTTGAGCAGATGCTCCTTTTACTTCCTTTTTAGGTTGCATGGCTTCTTCTGTAGCCCGGGCGATGCTTTCAGGCAACATAGCTCGGATATTGGCAGGTAGCTCTTTTGGTTGGGTAGCAACTTTACTTTCAGGAGCACAAGCAATTAATAGTTCAGGAAGTATAAAAGGGGCAACAAGAAGTAATTTATTGAGCCTTCGGCGGGTCTCAAAGAAAGTCGGATCTCGCGACGAGTTACGTTCGGTCATAATTTACTATAGTAATAATTATTCTGCTTTTGCAAGAGGCAATTTTAGATAAAAAACCCTTTTTTCTTTAAAATCTCCACTCCCTTTTTCGCCCAGGCAGAATATTTTTGTGGATTTTTGCGAATATCGGCCAGAAACTCATTTTTATCCATCCATTTGTAAGAATATCCTACCTCATTATTAAGTTTTAGGGGGCCATTGTATTCCCCTAGCATCATGGCGCAATGTTCATTTTCGCACAAATCCCCATATTGGGCATCATAATTAAATGAGCCTAAATTCTGTAGCGGGAGAGGGTCAATGTTATATTCCCGCTTAATGCATCTTAAAGTGGCTTCGGTAAAATTCTCATCGGTATTATCTTCTCTATGTAGGGGATGCGTGGCGCCGGTGATATCCCAAATATTATCAAAAACTTTATGTTTTCTTTGCTGGAGAAGCACTTCCCCCTTGTCATTATAAATTAAAACTGTAATAGCCAGATGTCTTTTGCCATTACCGGCATGTCCCACTTCTTTGGGAATATATTCTTGAAAATTTCCTTGCTCATTACAAGCCAGAATAATCTGTCGAGAATTATTTTTTGACATACATACAGATGTGTATATAATATACCTATATGGTAGAAAGATCTATAGAGTTATCTATCTCGCCGGAAAAAAGGAAGCTTCAAGCTGTAGCAGCTGCCATTATTCTTCCTAGTGGTCTTTTATATACCATTGAGGGAACCACCAATCGCCCAGAATATGGCAAAATGGCCGGAATGAGAAGCATCCCCATGGAAACAATGAAGGTGGAAGAAACGCATTTTGACACCCTTTTTAGATTAGCAGAAGAAGAGTTAGGTAATGGTATTATTCAAATTAGGAAGATTGAAAGGGTGGGCATGTATGGTATAGGAGTGGCCGGTCTTACCTTTTACAGAATGGATGTGGAATTATTGCAGGAAGATAATGTGCCGCCTGATTCGGAAGTGACCAAGCCATTATGGATGTCGCCGGCCGAGCTGATAGATTTATGGGTGCGTCAAGGAGTGGTAGAGATGATAGAAGACCTGCAAGCAGGTAAACATGGAATAATCAGAGAAACAGCACCAGTTCCCCTAGAACCTAGAGAATAATTTTAGTCCCCTGCTTAGTCTGACTCACCAGTAAATTTTTAAGAATTCCTCTTTTGTTACCATTAATAATCCAAGTTTCTATGCCGGGTGAAAGAGTGTGAATTTCTTCTAATTTTCCCTTCATTCCCCCACCAATATCAATTACGCTCGCCGACCCGCTAGTGCCTTTAATCACTTGTAGGAAATTTTTCTTGTTAATTTCAGGAATAAGTTGAGCATTGCTATTTAAATTGGGATCTTGGGTAAAAACTCCGTCCACGTCACTGGCAAAAAATAGCTTTTTGGGCATTAAATTTTTTAGCCAAATACATTAATATGGTATCGCCGGAACAAATGGAAAAAGTTAAATTTTTATCTTGGACGATCGTCCCATATAAAACTGGAATAAAGTGGTTATCTAATAGATGCTTAATAACTCGCGTTTCAAAAGTTAATAAATTTTTATCCTTTTGCAAAATGATAGTAGTTGGATTAACTCCCATCACCGGCAGTCCTACAGAATGAAAAATTTCCAAAACATGATGGTTTAGGGTAATAGTTTGAGCTTGGGTTTGGGCGAAAGGGATAATTTGCGATTTATTTTTAAGCCCTTCCCATAATTTATATTTTTTAGCTAGGCCATGTCCAAAAGAGCCGACGCCATGGACTAAAATTAAATCAAAAAATTTTTTAGTTCTGGCGGCTTTTATTTCTTGGGCCAGTCTTAAAATTACTTCCCTCTTAATTTCCGGCTCACCTTCTTTTTTAGAAGTAATGATACTGCCGCCTAGTTTTACGGCCAAAATTTGTGCCATGGCTATTATTATAGCTTATTCCCCTCTTGACTTATAATGTCGGGAAATGGTAAACCGAAAATGAGCATGGAACGCAAGAATTGGTTATCACTCTTAGGGGTAGCTTCTGTAACTTTACTTGAGGCTTGCAGTTCCGGCCGTCCTCCGCAAGAACAAATTGCTATGGATTTTGTCAATGCTCTTAGTAATGGCGATTCTAATAAAGCCATGACTTTGGTCGCACCAGACCTTCGCCGTGACCAGTCAATCCAGGAATATGTGACACAAATGGCTAAACAATTAAAGGGGTGCAAAGTTGAGGCAGTGACCGTGCGGGAGAGTATCTACGGTGCTTTAATGGGTGCGGCTGAACAAGCCAGTGTTACTTTTAAAGATTTATGCGGCAGTGGTGAGGTTTATGGATCCAGGGTGAAATTTTCCAGCATGATGGTAGCTTTAGATAAAACCAAGGGAGAAAATAATAGCAAATATTACATTAATCCCAGTGGTACTATGCCTATGGCTGATGCAGCTTCTCTTTCTCCACGTATCCAAGCCGCTTCTCAAAATTCCCTAACAGAACCTTCCCCAACTAAAGAAATTCTAAAGTCAAATCAGCTTAAAGCACTTCCTTTTAGAATCGAAACAAGCAAAGGGAGACTTTTTAATAGATACGGTCCTTATACTACTGTCCAAGAAGATAAGACTCAAGAGGAAGGTTGGAAATGGGTTACATTATTATATGGTTTTGAAAATACAGGCAAGGATACAGTTTCTTTAGTCTCGTTATCCTTAGCGAATAGCACAATAGGCCCGGTACAAGTTTTAACTCAAGAGGGTTTTCAATACTCATGTGGCAGTTTTGGGTCTGATATTGGTCAAGTAAGCATTCCTCCGAAATTTCGCCTGATAGGCACATGGCATTATGGTGCTTACGGAGGAGTTAATGAAGCCAGTTTTGGGCAAACTAATTGTAGGATATCGGGAAAAACCACTCCAACTATATTACAAGTTCCCAATTTCACTGAAATTGATTTTAAAAAAGGTTTAGTTGATATTAATAGTTTTAAATTTCCTACCGATTTACCTGATTCTTCCTTTAAAGAACTAGTTGGTACTTCCTTTTCTACACCTAACAAGGGCCGCATTGACTTTTTAGAAGTTCAGCAAAAATTACGACCTTCTAATGATGGAAAAATAGATATTACTTTAAAACTAAGATTTAAAAACGATAATATTGGCGATAACCAAACCTTTAATTTACTCTTCCCAGGGATTTTTGCTACAGACGGTATTTTTTATGAGACTTCTACAGCCAGCGCTTATCGTTATGAGTACTTAAATATTACTGTTCCGCCTGGCGGAACCAAAGAAGGTGAAGTTAAATTATATATGCCGAGACCAGTAGAGGGAAAATTGATTGTAGATGGCGATCTAAAGGAAATTTTTAACCTCCGGCAGGCAGCCATTGGTAAATAAACTGTATATTACTAATGTGTAAAGCTATCTCACTCCCGAAGTGTTTTGAGTTTATACTAAAATTAAATTCTTTTGGTCACGCTATACTTCAAATGAATTAATTACCATTGACTGTAGGATAAATTAATTGTAGCATTTTTACAAAGCTCTAACCTCTAATTACTATTTACTAATATGCATAGAGAAATAGAAGCCAAGATTTTAAATATTAATCCCAAAGTCATTCAGGCCAAATTGAAAAAACTGGGGGCGAAATTGGAAAGAGAGTTGGATTTAGATCAAGTGGTCTGGTGGGTACCGGGCGAGGGAAGAAAGAGCTTAAGAGTCCGTAAAGCTTCTAATGGTTCTATACAACTTAATCTGAAAAGTAATTTTGCTGATGGATTGGGATACCATGAATGGGAAACAGATGTTAAAAATTATGAATATACAATTGCCATGATGGATCAAATTCTGCCAGTCCCCGATTTACGGGTAGAATATGGGCATCACCGTCAGGATTGGTATTTAGATGGAGTTTTGATAAACATTGACTGGTTTCCCCGCCTTAAACCTTTAGTAGAAATAGAAGCAGAGAGTGAAGAAAAAGTTTACGAGATAGCGGAAAAGCTGGGTTTTAAAAAAGAAGATTGTCTGGATGAGGGCGTAGTTTCTCTACTTTTTAAAGAATTTAAATTAAAAAGAGGACAAAAAGTTAAGCTAAGCTAAGCTTGTTGACAGTGGGCGGCTGGCTTGTTAAAGTAAATTAATGTCATCTGTCCGCCCAACAACCCAATTACCTAATAGCCTAATTGCCCAAACTGGGCAGGCTTTAGTTATTATTCTTCTCGTTTTGGCGGTGGCTTCTACTGTGGCTCTTTCCCTAATTTCTCGTTCTATCACGGACGTAGCCGTTACCACCCGCGAAAAAGAATCGGCCCGGGCTTTTTCGGCGGCGGAAGCTGGTATAGAACGCGCCCTAATTGGTCAACCGGGCGATCTGGATTTAGGTAGCGCAACTACGGTGACCGTGAGCGTGGAAGGTACTGGCGGCACGCCCAATTTTACCCCGCTTGGTAAATTCGCTTCCGGCGATGCTCTTAACGTCTGGCTGGTTTCGCATGATGATAGCGGTAATTTAAGTTGTAGCGATGGGAAGTGTTTTACTGGTGATACCTTGAAGGTTTGCTGGGGTACTGCTGGGACTGACCCTAATGGTGGTCTGACCCCGGCCGCCGAGGTTACTATTCTTTACAAAGAGGGTTCTGATTATAAAGTAGCCCGGGCAGCCTATGATTCTAATTCCAGCCGAAGAGCCAGCAATAATTTTACCGCCCCTGATATCAGTGGTTGTACCATTGACCAGCAGGATTATGCTTTTGGGGCTAATATTAGTTTTAGCAGTCTGAATGTTACCAGCCGTGCCAATGGGAATCAAATCGCCGGACCACAGGCAGCCAGAGTCAGATTAATTTATAACATTATTTTAGCTCATCCAGTCGGCGTGAACGCCGGTGTTAATTTCCCCATGCAAGGTCAAACGATCACTTCGGAGGGTAAATCAGGCGACGCAACCCGCAAAATCCAAGTCTTTGAATCTTATGCCGATTTGCCGCCAGTGTTTGATTTTGCCGCTTTTAATTATGGAGGGGGGTTAACCAAATGAGTCATTTCGGTTTGGACATCGGTTCTCATTCCATTAAACTGGTCCAACTGGCCCGTGAGGGTAAAAATATTAAACTGGTAGCGGCTGGCGTAGTGCAAGCACCACCTCGCGGATTGGCCTCTGAATCAGAACAAGACCTGCTCAAAATTTCGGAAACTATTAAAAAATTAATCGCCGATGCCAAAGTTACTACCAAAAACGTGGTTTTTGCTCTGTCAGAATCTTTAGTTTATACCCGCTTGGTTTCTTTTCCTCCTTTGTCTAACGAAGAGATCTCATCAGCTATTCAGTGGCAGGCCGAAGGTTACATTCCCATTCCTAAAAAAGAGGCAGAGCTTGATTATGAAATTGTCAGTCGCAGCGAGAAAGGAGTAGAAGTTTTGCTGGTGGCTTCTCCCAAAACGGCAGTTAATAAATATCTGAAAGTGATTACGGCGGCGGGATTGACACCGGTGGCAGTGGAAACAGAGCTGTTGGCTTTAACGCGCGCCTTGGCTCCGACCGGTAAAACTGCTCTGATTATTGATTTTGGGGCCAGCAGCGCCGATATTGCTGTAGCCTCTAATCGCCAATTAATGTTTACGCGGTCGGCGCCTCTGGCGGGTGAGGCTTTGACACGAGCCGTGGCCCAGGGTATTGGTATTGAAGCTACCCAAGCCGAAGAATACAAAAGAACCTACGGTTTGACGGCTTCTTTAGAAGGTAAAGTAAAACAAGTGCTTTCGCCACTGGTAGCTCAAATGGTGGATGAGCTCGCCAAAGCCCGGGCTTTTTGGCAGCAGGACCATTCTCAACTGCCCATTGATATGGTGGTTTTAAGCGGCGGTACCTCCGGTCTTCCTGATATCGTTCCTGCCATTGCCGAAGGTTTGGGAGTAGAGGTTAGTATTGGCAACCCCTTTGCGCAAGTTATATTGGATGTTAAAACAGGTCAGGCTCTGGCTCCTTTTGCACCTTTATATGCCATTTCTGTAGGACTGGCTTTGAGAGATTAATTTATTATGGCCATCACCCTGCTCCCGCAAACTTTTGGCAACGGCCGGGAAGTGCTCCAGGCAAAGCAGCTACAGAAAGTAGCCACAGTTTTTTTGGCAATTTATCTAGCCGGCGCCCTAGTCGCGGGGGGATATTTTTTCTTCGTCATTCAAAAGCAGAATAAATTAAAAGCGGCTTATGAAATCACAAGTTCCGAAGTGGCCAAACTAAAAGAGCAGGAATCGGCCCATGTGCTGCTGAAGGACAGGGTGGCTAATTTATTACGCAGGCTGGCTCAAAAAGGCCTTACTTTTACCCAAGGCTTGGTTTTGACGAATAATCTAGTTGCCGTTTCTGGGGTGGAATTGGTAGATTTAACTACCGCCAGTGACAAAATTCGCTTGACTATTGCTGCTCCTAATACGGCGACTTTAGGTAAATTTATAGACAATTTATCAGCTGACAAAGAAATAAATGCGGTCTCCCTGGATAGCATCACCCGGGCCAAGGAAGGAATTTACAACAGTCAGGTTACTTTGACCCTACAAAATGAGACTAAATAATTTAATCAGCCTTAAGGTATTTTTAATGCCGGTCGCGATGCTCGCCATCGTCATATTTTTATTTATAGCCAGTATTCCCTTAATTCAAAAAACTTTGGCGATCAACAAGGAAGTAGCAGAACTCGCTCAATCGGTTAAAGCCTTAGAGGACAAACGCGACCAACTGAAAAATATGAACAAGAGTAAATTAAGTAACTCTGCTACCATTGCCTCGCTGGCCTTGCCGGAAAAACCTAGCCCCCTTTTAGTGATGGCTAGAATTCGTGAAGCAGCAGCGAGTGCCGGCGTCATCATTAAACGGATAGGGGTACAAATTGAAGAGAATTCCGAAGAACAGAGTGTCGCCAAAAAAGTGGAGGCGACCGAAGGAGAAAATGCCGTCAAAATAGAAGTGGAGGGTCCGGTCGTGAATGTCGCTAACTTTTTAAACGATGCAGCCAGATCTTTACCTGTTGTTAGAATTGGTGCTGGTAGGATGTCCGTAACCTCCGGTATTGTCACAGCGAGCGTGACAGTTAACACTTATTGGCAGAATCTGCCAACCAAACTTGGTAATATTGATAGTCTTCTGCCTCAATTAACAAGTGAAGAAAATCAGCTCCTGACCCAAATTAATCAGTTTAGACAAGTAGTTAGCGTGGGAACGGTCGTAGAAACAAGTGGTGAAAGTGGTCGGCTTAATCCTTTTTCCTTCTAGCCTTTCTAGGCCAAGCTCGGTTTAAGCTTTCTCCGCCACCTCAATATTAAAACGAATGTTTTCCTTGGCCGCCCGAATACCGGTGACGGTCCGAATAGCGCTGATAATACGGCCAGACTTGCCGATAAATTGACCGATATTTTCCTTAGGTAAAGTAACGGTATAAATAGTTATGCCATCCTGTTCAGTTGCGGCAATAGTTACATCTTCAACACCCGTAATTTCTTGAGCTAAAAATTTAATTAGATCTTCCATGATTAATTATTTAGTGGCTAGTTGTCTGACAGCTGCGGTCGGCTGGGCTCCCTTATGCAGCCAAGTTTCATACTCTGCCTTGGAGAGGACAATTTTGTCTTCACCTGGATGCCAGCTGCCGATGGTCGCAACGGGTGCGCCGTTTCTGCGACTGCGAGCCTCTGTTACCACAATCCGGTAATGCGGTTGGTTCTTTTTACCAATTCTAGACAAGCGAATTTTTAACATGTTGGCAATTATAGCATTTAGATGCTCTCTAAGGCAATTTTGGCTGCTTGCTCCTGGGCCTCTTTCTTGCTTTTACCAGTGCCGGTAGCCAATGATTGGTTATTTATCACAACACTAACGGTGAATAATTTGGCATGATGTGGCCCCTCTTCGCTGATTACTTTATAAACTGGAGCGCGATTACCTTGTCTTTGGACAATTTCCTGCAGCAAACTTTTAGGGTCTTTTAAATTGGTCAGGTCGCGAGCGGCTTGGGGCATGAGGAGTTTATCAAGCAGTTTCTGACATATACCGATACCCTGATCTAAAAATAAAGCTCCAATCACCGCTTCAAAAGTATCAGCTAAAAGCGTCGGATTATTTCGTCCTCCGTTTTCATCTTCGCCGCGGGAAATATATAAAGCTTCTCCCAAATGCAGCTCCCGGGCCAGATTCGCCAAAGAGGCGGTATTGACAAGTTTGGAACGTAAAGCTGTTAATTCTCCCTCATCAAAGCCAGGAAATTGACCGAAAAGTTTAGCCGAAACAATAAATTCCAGAACTGCATCGCCCAGAAACTCCAGCCGCTCGTTAGATTCAGTTTCTGCCGACTCATTCAAATAAGAGCGGTGAATTAAAGCTAGGTGAAGTAATTTTTGATTATTAAATTTTACCTCTAAACGCTTTTCTAGGTTTTCTTCACTGTTTACTGTCATATTGTACAATTTTACCAAGAACTCCGTTGACAAATGAAGAAGAAGATTCTCCCCCAAATTCTTTGGCCAACTCCACAGCTTCGTTAATAATTACTTTAATTGGTTCTTTTTTAATTGACAATTCATAAATGGCAAGCCTTAAGATAGCTAAATCTACTTTATTAATTTGTTCCAGAGGCCAAGCTGGAGCGGCATTTACGATTAAAGGATCAATTTCAGCTTGCTTTGCTAACACTGATTTAGCCAGAGGTGTGAGAGAGCCTTGATTGGTAAAGTCCTGGGCGAAGAGTTGTTTTAAGGCAGAGACTCGTCTTTGGTGACGTTCGTCAATGTTACTTTTTGCCATAGACACCACAAGAGGGGCAAATGATATGAGAAAGCTTTGGTTTGCCGCAACTGGCACAAATAATGATATTGGGTAAAGCTAAGTGTTTTCGACCTCGCCTTTTGCCGGTTCTTGATCTAGTATGTTTTTTCTTTGGTAACGCTGCCATGTGTAAATTATACCAAAATTTTTAATTAGCTACAACTAGATGGGTTTTGAGGTGGGATTTTAATTTAGGGAATTTAGATAGTGAAGGAAATATTTCTTGGGCAGCCTCTTTAGTTTTTTTGATTAATTCCAGATCGCCAAAATTTGCCACTTTTAATTCCGGAAAACCATGCTGGCGAGTGCCAAAAACTTCTCCCGGGCCACGCAATTTTAAATCCAGTTCTGCCAGTTCTGATCCGCTTTTGGCTTCTTCTAAGGCATGCAGTCTGGAGATAGTTTTAGGTGTGGTGGATTCGGTAAAAAGCAGACAATATGATTGCAGTTCTCTCCTGCCCACCCGTCCTCTTAACTGATGCAGTTGGGCTAAACCAAAACGATCGGCGGCTTCTACCATCATGACCGTGGCATTAGATATATCAATTCCTACCTCCACTACCGGAGTGGCCACTAAAATATCAATTTGGCGCTCGCGGAATTTTTTAATTACTTCATCTTTTTGGTTTGCTTTTAACTTGCCATGTAACAGTCCTAATTTTAAATCAGGGAAAATTTGCTCTTTTAATTGATTAAACTCGGCGGTAGCGGCTCTGACGGATTTCATACTTTCAATTTCTGACTCCTCTATCAGTGGACAAACAATAAATACTTGTTCGCCGTTTTTAACCCGCTTGCTAATCCACTGATAAGCCCCATCTCTTTTTTGGGGTGGTACGACCCAAGTTTTAATTTTTTTGCGGCCGGCCGGAAGTTCTGTTAAAACAGATA
This sequence comes from Candidatus Microgenomates bacterium, assembly GCA_016204995.1. GTDB lineage: Bacteria > Patescibacteriota > Microgenomatia > UBA8517 > JACQJR01 > JACQJR01. The sequence continues at coordinate 28,703 of JACQJR010000002.1, read as the reverse complement.
AATCCAAATCACCATAAAGAGTGAGTGCCACTGTGCGGGGAATAGGAGTGGCAGTCATGGTTAAGACGTGCGGCAAACAAGCTTTGAGATTTTTCCCTAAAAGAATTGCTCTTTGTTCTACGCCGAATTTGTGTTGTTCATCAATCACGACTAACCCCAGTCGATCCAGTGGTTGTTTCTGGTGGAAGAGGGCATGAGTACCAACGACTACGTCGTAATGTCCAATTTTTTTGCCACCAGTAATAAGATGGAATTTAATATTATAGGGATTAAGTAATCTTGATAATGTATCAAAATGTTGTTGGGCGAGAATTTGAGTGGGGGCTAACATTATGGTTTGCAAATTATTTTTGGTAATTACATAAGCCGCAATCGCTGCCACTACAGTTTTACCGGAGCCGACATCACCCTCCAAAAGTCGGTTCATCGGTGATGGACGCGTTAAATCAGCTAATATTTCATTGACGGCTTGCCGCTGGGAATTTGTCAAAACAAAAGGTAAGTTACCCATGAATTTTGCCAAATCTTTTTGGGGGATATCTAAGATGTAACATGATTCTTGTTTTTGCCAACTATTTTTTCGTTCAAGGATAGATAAATGTAATAATAATAATTCTTCAAAAGCAAAACGTTCTCTTGATTTTTGAGCCTCTTCTAAATTTTGGGGAAAGTGGATCTGCTGCAGAGAGGATTTTATATCGGGCAAATGAGACCTTTTAATTAATTGAAGGGGTAAAAACTCTTCTACCTCTGCTTCTGGTAAAAACTGGGCCACTCTACTTCTTAGCCATTTGGAAGGGATGCTGGATGTTTCCGGATAAATGGGGACCAGGCGACCGGTATGGATTGTGAGTTGGTTTGGTGAGGTGATTTTTTCGTAATCTGGAGATTCCATCACCAATTTATTATTAAATAAACCAATTTTGCCAGCCAGAGAGACTTGACTGCCTGCTGGTAAAACGTTGGGAATATATCTTTGATTGAACCAAATTATTTCAATTTGACCGCTATCATCTTCCACTATCGCTTGTTGGATAATCTTACGATTTTTGGTATAGATATTTTTAATAGAAATAATTTTGCCGCGGATGGTAACTATTTCACCTAACTGAACTCTGGAAATAGGAGAAATAATACTAAAATCGTGATAGCGATAGGGAAAGTGATAAAGTAAATCGGCCAAAGTTTTGATGTTAAGTCTAGCTAATCTTTTGGCATAGACTGGACCGATGAAAGGCAACTCGGAAACTTTAGCAACTAGTTTCATCGCAGGGCGAATAACAGCGGCAGAAAAGTGGAAATAATCAGACTTAATCCGGCAATGACAATAATCACTGTCCAAATTTTTTTGATGGTTTTTTCGCTCACGATAAAATCGTCCTTTCAGGATACAACTAATTTTACAAATCTATGTTTGCCGATTTTTAAAACAGCATCACTCTTGATGGAAGCAGTAGAATTGGTAATTACCTGACTATCAAGTTCTAAAGCCCCGTCAGTCAATAATCTTTTGGCCTCTCCTCTACTTTTGGCCAGATTATTTTCAGTCAATAGATTTATTAAATCAACTTCTGACTGGCCCACTTTTATTTCAGTAATATTGTCCGGCGCTTCTTTTTGCTGAAAAACTCGTGAGAAATTTTCTTGGGCTTCGTTGGCGGCCTTTTCATCATGGTAAAATTTAACAATCTCCCAAGCTAAACGCTTTTTAGTATCCATGGCCGGCATTTTAATTGATTGAATTTCTGCCATTAGTAAAGTGGTACAGTAGATAAAACAAGTTTTTACTACTTCATCCGGCATGGACATTATTTTATTGAACATTTCCTCTGGTGAATCATTAATTGCGATATATGTTCCCTCTGATTTATTCATTAGTTTTTTATTTGTCTTAGGATTAATAAGTAATGGCGTGGTAATAACAAATTTCTCTTTTTTGAGATAGTCTTTTACTAGATTTCTTCCCACCATCATATTAAATAATTGATCTCTTCCCCCTATTTCTGCATCAACTTTCATTGCCACTGAATCATAACCCTGGAAAAGCGGGTAGAGTAACTCATGCATGAATATATTTTTGCCTTCTTGAATACGTTTTTGGAACATGTCCCGTTCAATAAGTTGTTGGTGAGTAATATGAGATGCCAGTGTAAGAAAATCAGCAGCTGGCATTTTTCCTAACCAATCATTGTTAAAACGGATCTCCACAGGATTTTCGCCCTCAAATCGCAATATTTTGCTAGCTTGCTCTTTATAGGTAGCTAGATTGATTTGGATTTCTTCTTCGGTAAGAGCTTTACGGGTGGCTGTTTTATCGGTCGGATCACCAATGCGCGCAGTGAAGTCGCCAAATAATAAAATGACGTGATGATCCGCATCCTGAAATGCACGCATTAAAAGAAGGTTTGTTGAATGTCCAAGGTGGAGATCTGGTCCAGTGGGATCAACTCCATGATAAATTACCAGTTTCTTTTGTTGAATAACTTTAAGAAATTCTTCTCTACTTGGTAAAATATCAGTAGTCCACCTAGATAACGCTTCTAAAAGATCCATAGTATTTTAATTATATGTACGCTCTTGCTATAATGCAAGGAGAGTGCGCGAGTATTATTCATATACACCAGCCCATCGTAGTGTTCAGCACGGGCGATTTTGGGCCAAACTGGCCAAGCTCATCTTTTTTGCCATCCTTTTACTTTTTGCCGGCAGTTTTATCGCCTTTCCCCTACTGGCTTTAGGACTCCCCTCACCCGATAAAATAGTCAGACAAGAAGGCTTTTCCACTAAAATCTATGACAGAAATGGCGAATCGCTTTACGATGTCTTTGTAGATAAAAAAAGAACGGCGGTTAAGCTAGCCGAAATTCCCCCTTATGTTAAACAAGCAACTGTGGCTATTGAAGATAAAAATTTTTATAAGCATGAAGGCTTTGATACTTCAGGAATTCTAAGGGCTATGTTAAACATTGCTACTCGGGGCAAAATTGAAGGCGGTTCTACTCTAACTCAACAATTAGTTAAAAATGTCCTGTTAAGTTCCGAGCGGACGATTTTTAGAAAAGTCCGAGAATTTATTTTAGCGGTTCAAATAGAGCATAAATTTAGTAAAGACCAAATTTTGGAAATGTATTTAAATGAAGCTCCCTATGGTGGTACGGCTTATGGAGTGGAATCAGCAGCCCAAACTTATTTTGGGAAAAGAGTGGCAGATTTAACCTTGGTGGAGGCGGCGATTTTAGCAGGTTTGCCGCAACGGCCTTCAGTTTATTCTCCTTTTAGCAGTACTCCTAAGGCCTATATCGGCCGGGCCCAGAATGTGCTTCGCCGAATGAGGGAAGATGGTTATATCACGAGTGACCAGGAGAAGGAGGCTAATAAAGAACTGCCAAATGTAGTTTTTGCCAATAAGGGCGCCGGTTTTAAAGCGCCTCACTTTGTAACTTATGTCCAGGGAATTTTAGAAGCAAAATATGGTAAAGAGATAGTGGAAAACGGAGGGTTAAAAGTAACTACTACTTTGGATAGTAAATTACAGGAAGAGGCGCAAAAAATTGTGGCGGAAGAAATTAAAAAAGTGGAGAGTTTGCATATTACTAATGGTGCCAGCGTGGTTTTAGATGTTAATACGGGAGAAATTTTAGCCATGGTGGGCAGCAAAGATTTCCAGGCAGAAGATTATGACGGTCAGGTGAATGTGACGTTGTCTTTACGGCAGCCTGGTTCAGCCATTAAGCCGGTGACTTATCTGACTGCTTTCAAAAAAGGCTATACTCCCTCCACCATGCTAATGGATGTAGAAACTGTTTTTCCCGGCGGAGTTGGTCAACCTGATTACAAGCCAGTTAATTATGACGGCAAATATCGCGGGCCATTACAGCTGCGCTACGCTTTGGCTAATTCTATCAACATTGTGGCGGTGAAACTGTTAAGTTTGGTGGGCATCAAGGATATGATGAAAACTGCCTATGATTTAGGTATTACCACTCTTGAGCCAACCCAGACCAATCTTTCCCGGGTGGGGTTGTCAGTCACTTTGGGCGGCGGCGAAGTAAGACTTTTGGATATCACTCGGGCTTATACCGCTTTTGCCAATGGCGGGAAACGGGTAGAGCCAATTGCTATTTTGAAAGTGGAAGATAAAAACGGTAAAATACTAGAGGAAACTAAACCTACAGCCGGCAAGCAAGTTATTACTCCCCAACAGGCATATTTAATTTCTCATATTTTGTCTGATAATGAGGCTCGGGTGGATGTTTTTGGTCGGGCTTCATCCCTAGTTGTTCCCGGACGGACTGTCGCGGTTAAAACCGGTACCACTAATGATAAGCGGGATAATTGGACTATTGGTTGGACGGCTGGTCAAGTGGCGGCGGGGGTGTGGGTAGGTAACAATGATAATTCACCAATGAAAAACGTTTCTTCTGGTGTGACTGGGGCGGCCCCAATTTGGCGGCGGATTATGCAGGCTGCTTTGCGAGAGAAAGATAATACTAGCTTCATTCAGCCAGAAGGAATTGTAACTGAAGACGTGGATGGTTTATCAGGATTTGCTGCTCATGATGGGTTTACGGCGCGGTCCGAGATATTTATTAGCGGCACTGAACCTCAAGGAGATGACCCGATTCATAAGAAACTGAAAATCTGTAAGAATGAAGGTAAGATTGCTACCCCCAGCGATATCGCCTCGGGTAATTATGATGAAAAAGAGTATTTTGTTATCCGTGAAGACGATCCAACGGCCGCTCTCGGCGCCAACCGTTGGCAAGAAGGAATTAATTTATGGCTGACTACCCAAGCTGATTCGCGCTACCATCCGCCGTCAGATTATTGTGGTTCCACTCCCATTAATATTGATTTTGATACGCCTAAGGATAATCAAAATTTAACCAGTAATACTTTTGAGATGAGAGTTAAAATTTCTTCTATAGAGAAAATCAGTCAAGTGGAGTTTGAACTGGACGGACAAAAAGTGGCTACTTTTACCAGCACTCCTTTTACGACTACAATTAATACTACTGTTGGTACTCACACCTTACGGGTTAAAGCCCGCGATCAAAGCGGCCGCGAAACAGATCGCAAGATTACCGTTACTGTCGGCGCCACCCCCACTCCTGCCTCTTTGTAATTTGCCTACTTGATTTTTATTTTTAGATGATGTAAAGTTTCCCGAAATACCTTCAATTTATGGTAGAAATTAAGCAAAAAGAACAAAAACAAACCTCGAATTTTGAGCAAGTAGCTCAAGGTTTATACGATCTTTGGCATCAATTTGAGCTTGCTGGTCGGACCGCGGAAGCAATGACTAGGCGTGAGGAAGAAAGACAGAAATTGCATCAATCTTTTACTCCGGAAGTTAGTAATTACTTGGCAGAACTTATTCCTTGTGAAGATGGGGTAACTCGCTCCAGGGGGCAATCTATTCAACTAAGTGCGGTTCGCGAAGCACAGGCAGAGCGTAACCGGCAGGTTGTTTTAAAAAGAGTGGAAGCATCAAACAAAATTCCCGTGTCGGAAGGTGAGAAATTGCATGAGCGAAGAGTAAAAGCCCAAGTCAGACGCGGCACCAATCCCAATTTAATTCATTAAGCCCTGAAAGGGCCACTTCGTGGTTACTTAATCCTGGCTCCAAATTTATTTGCTAAAGTCTTAATAACTTTTCCGCGAATTTTGGCAACTTCATTATCGGTTAAAGTTTTATCCGGGTTTTGATAAACAACTCTAAAAGTTTTGCTATTTTCGTAAGTATCAATTAATTGAAAATCAGCAATTTGCGGGTCAAGAGCCGAGATAGCTTTGATGACTTTTCCTACTAGGGAACGTGACGGGAAAATTGCTGACAAATCTTCAATTTGGCCGGGATATTTCGGAATGGGATGGAAGGTGGAGAAGGGTTTACTTAAATTTCGCAGAGTTGCCATATCAAATTCATAATAGATGCGGGCGTCATCTATTACTTTTAATTGTCCCAAAACAGTTTTCCCCTGCTTAATAATTGCTCCATTATTTGCTGGTATAAAGTCTGCCTCCATATTTAATTCAGCCAATAATACTTCTACCAGGCCTTTGGTTTGAGTAAATGGAAAGCCGGCGGTGATACCGGCCAGCATCATTTTTTCCTCCGGTAAATCGCCTTTACGAGGCAGGCCTGCCTGCGCAGGCAGGTAAACATTAGCGATTTCAATTAAATGAAAAGGATTAGTAGCGCGAGAGTTTTGTTTAGCAGCTGTGAGTAAAGAGGGTTCCAAAGAAATTCGTAAATATTCCCCCTCTTTGCCCAAAGGGTTTTTTAATTTCAGGGCGATATCTTTGCCGATAAAGTTTTGTGGTACCAGAGAGGAAGTATAAACTTCTACTGCTCCCCAACCTTTCAGCAGCTGTTTAACCTTAAGTTCATATGCAAACGGTGTAACCTCTGGCGGTTCGGGAATAATACCCGGCATGATCTGACTGGGCAAGTTGTGATATCCATAAAGTCTGGCTACTTCTTCTAAGATATCTTCACTGATATTTACATCATTACTGCGCCATGACGGCACATCAACTTCTAATTTACCGCCGCTCCATTTATTTTCAAAACCAAGCGATAATAAAATTTTACTAAGTTCATTTTTAGTAATATTTATGCCCAGTCTGGTTTGGATAAAATCCAAGGTGATATTAATTTTTTTGACTTGATATGGATAGGGATAAAGATCCAAAATTTTATCCTCTGCTTTGCCGCCGGTTAATTTTTCCAATAACTCTATGCCGGTTTGGATAGTAGGGGTAACGCCTTCAGGGTCTAAATCTTTTTCGAAAAGTGTGGCAGCATCAGTGCGATAGGCCAGACTCATGACCGTTTTTCTAATCTGGGTCGGATTATAATGCTGGACGAAAAGTAAAACGTTTTTGGTGGTATTATCCACAGCGGAATTTTGTCCTCCCATAATGCCAGCTAAATCAATCAATCTTCCGCTGCCATCAACAATTATAATATCTCCGCCAGGTAGGGTATGGCTTTTACCATCCAGTGTGATAATTTTCTCGCCCTTTTTGGCAGGACGTAAAATCATGATGGAGTTTTTTATTTTATCATAATCAAAAGTATGAGTTGGTTGACCTAACCCATACATTAAATAGTTAGAAATATCCACCACATTATTAATTACTTTAACTCCTACTTTTCTTAACCTATCTACCATCCACTCCGGCGACGGTTTAATCTGGACATCTTTAATTAATACAGCGGTAAATCGTTGGCAAAGGCTGTGGTCAATTTTAACTTTCAAGTAATCTACACTACTGGCAAAACTGTGGCGACTTAAAACTTTCGGTGGAATCAGTTTGGCTGATAGATTAAAGCGAGGCAGAATAGCAGCAGCCTCGCGGGCAATACCGAAAATGCCGGCGCTATCTACCCGATTGGTAGTAACTTCAATTTCATAAACAAAATCCTTACCTACTTTGTTAACGCGTTCTACCGAGGGGCCGCACAAAGACAAATACTGGGCAATCTGGCTTGGCTTGGCCGGAGTTTCTAAATACTCCCGCAGCCACGAATCTGGTACTTTAATATCCATATAAATAGAATTAACCTAATTATTCTAATTTCTAATTGACCTAAAACTAGAACTGTTTTAAAAACCTAAGGTCTGCGTTGTAAAGTATTCTGATATCATCAATTTTGATGCCGGCTTTCATCATAAAAGTTCTTTCTACTCCCCAACCGAAGGCGAAACCGCAAAACTTGCTTGGATCAATACCGCCATTTGTTAAGACATTTGGGTGAACCATACCGGCGCCGCCTAGTTCCAGCCAGCCGGCTTTACAAAGTTTGCAGCCGCTACCATTACAGACGCCGCAACTGACATCTACTTCAAATGACGGTTCGGTAAATTGAAAGTGATATGGTCGCAGTCTTATTTTCCTGCTGGCACCGAAAAACCGGCGGGCAAAATAATCCAAAGTCCCTTTGAGATGAACGATGGAAATATCTTTGTCTACCACCAATCCTTCAAATTGATGAAACATTGGTACATGGGAAACATCAGACTGACGGCGATAGCATTTGGCAATATTAATCATCCGGATAGGCGGCATCTTTACCCTTTCCATTTCTCTAACTTGACCGCTGGAAGTATGAGGAGTGAGGACCATATTGCCATATTTGGGGTGGGATTTAGTATCCACAAAAAAAGTTTCCCATTCATCGCGAGCCGGATGAGAAGCAGGCATATTGAGCGATTCAAAAGCAAACCAATCCCACTCTACTTCCGGGTAGCGGACACGGACGAAACCAAGATGGTTAAAAATTTGCGAGATTTCTTCTATGGCATAAGTGACTAAGTGAAGATGTCCACGTTGGGGTTGAACGCTGGGGATAGTGGGATCAAACCAAGTCGTTTGACCATCTTTGGTAGACAGTTTTTCTTTTTGAGCAAACAGAGCATTTTCTATTGCCACTTTGGCATCGTTGATGATTTTGCCGACCACGGATTTTTTTTCTGCTGGTAAATTTTTTAATTCGGCAGTGGCCTGATTAATTTTGCCCTGGCGGCCCAGATAATTAATCCGCAGATTTTCCAACTCCTCCTGTGTTGTGGTGCCCATAATGAGCGATAGGGCTTCGTTCCTTAAGTTATGAATTTGTTCTTCAGACATATTTAAATTGTACAAAAAAAGCTTCCAATTAGGAAGCTTTGATTTAGTTGAGTGGAAAAGGCCGTTAAATTTTGGCCTTGATCTGCTCAACTATTTGGCTAAAGGTTTCCGGTTCGCGAATTGCTAGTTGCGATAAAGTTTGTCGGTTTAAGTTAATATTAGCTTTTTTCAATCCCGACATAAATTTACTGTAAGACAGGCCCTGCTCGCGGACGGCAGCGTTTAATCTTTCAATCCATAAAGTGCGGATATTTCTTTTCTTTTGTTTGCGGCCAATATAAGCATATTGACCGGCATGCAGGACAGCCTCACGGGCGGTTTGGAAGCGCGTGCGGCGAGCCTGCCGAAAACCGCGAGCCGCCTTTAAGACTTTTTTATGACGTTTTCTGGTAATACTTTTGACTCTAGACACAATATCTGGAAGGACACCTACGGTTTCCCTCCAACTCCTTTCCCTTTAAGATTAAGATATGGTTGCATACGATTATATCTACTGAAACTACTTGCCGATCTATCGCCAGATCTGGCAGATTTAGTTTGTCTAAATGATTTAGTTTGTTTACCCACTCTAAAAATGCAACATCTTCTTTACTTTTTTATAATTTGATCCAGTTAAGGCAATTTCCTTTTGGCGTCTGGCTCGGGCACTCTTATTTGACTTCAAATGCCTTTTAAAACTGCGCAGATGCATAATTTTACCAGTAGCAGTAACTTTAAATCTTCTTAAAATTGATCTTTTAGATTTCATTTTTGGCATTTTCAACATTACCTCCACTTGGTGCTAAGGTACAAATTAATTGCCTGCCGAACATTTTTGGTGGTTGCTCTGGTCTGGCAACTGCACTTAAGTCACCAACTACCCGATTTATCATATTAAAAAGAGGTTGGTTATTATTCAATCTCTTTTTAGATTTGATAGCAATTCTGACTTTAGCCCCTTCACCTAAAAATTCTTTGGTTCTTTCCAGCCTGGTTAAATAATCATTTTCCGCAATAAAGGCAGTAAACCAAATTTCTTTTAAAGCACTGCCTTTTTTGGCGCTTTTCCGTTCTGCTCTCTCCTTTTTCTCTTGTTCGTATAATAGTTTGCTAAAATCAATAATTTTAGCAACAGGCGGGTTGGCCTTAGGCGCAATCTCCACCAGATCTAATTCTTGCTCTTGCGCCTTAGCCAGTGCCTCTTCCCGTGTTAAAATACCAATTTGCTTGCCATCAGCTCCAATTACCCGCAAACTGCTACTGGCAATTTGCTCGTTTTTGCGAAAATGTATTTTGTTAAACTGTCCGCTTCTCAAGTTAACTTATGGTATTATACCAGTTTAGTGCTTCTTTTTTCAATATTCTTCCTGATTTGTTCCACAAAACTTTCTGTTTCGTCCTGACGGATTTCTTTTTGACCTCTGGTTCTAATAGAAATATTATGGTCTTTTTCTTCCTTTTCTCCCACTACTATTATATATGGAACTTTTTGCAATTCAGCATCACGGACGCGTGCTTGCATAGTTTCTGACCGGTCGTCTAATTCCACTCGGATATTAGCCTCTTTCAATTGATTAAAAACTTGATTGGCGTAATCTATATTTTTATCAGTGATGGGAATTACCATGGTTTGAACTGGTGACAGCCATAAGGGAAAAGCGCCTTGAAAATGTTCCATTAAAATACCTAAAAATCTTTCGAAGGAGCCGAAAATGGCCCGGTGGATCATGACTGGCTGTTGTTTTTGACCATCCCCATCAATATATTCCAGCTTAAAAGCTTCTGGTTGATGAAAATCTAATTGGACTGTGGCCAGTTGCCATTCTCTGCCTTGGCTATCTTTAATATGCAAGTCAATTTTAGGACCGTAGAAGGCTCCATCCCCTAGTTTATCTCCCGCTTGAATCCCTTTTCTTATCAAAGCTTCTTTTAAAGCATTTTCTGCTTTATCCCACATTTGATCAGTTCCAGCCCTTTTTTCTGGTCTAGTGGCTAGTCTAAATTCATACTCAAAACCAAAATTTTCGTAAAAAGTCATCATCATATATAAAATATTTCCTATTTCTTCAAAAATTTGCTCTTCTGCGACATAGATATGAGCATCATCCATCGTTAACTGACGGACTCGTAGTAAGCCATTTACCTCACCTGATTTTTCCCGGCGATGAAGCCTTCCAATTTCTGCAAGTCTTAAAGGTAATTCTTTATAACTCCTGGGCCGGAAACGATAAATGACAGTTGATTCCGGACAATTCATTGGTTTTAAAGAGTAAGAAACAGCTTGATTGTCATTTTCCTCATCGGAAAGCTGTAGATTGTACATGTTATGTTCTCCGAATTTCTCCCAATGGCCGGATTGTTTAAACAGTTCGCTTTTAACCATAATCGGAGTAGAGGTTTCCTGGTAGCCGGCTTTTTCAGTTAATTCTCTGATATATTTTTCCAGTTCCTTAAAAATAATCATGCCACGCGGTAGCCAAAAAGGAGCGCCGGGGGCGATATCATTAGTAAAAAATATTTCTTGCTCCTGACCAATCTGACGATGATCTTTTAAATTATTTGACATCTAATGAGTAATTTTACCATAATAAATAGGAATAGTGGTATAGATGGACGAAAATACAGAACAACCTCAAATTTCTTCAGAAGCGGCCAAGCCAAGTCAGCGGATGATTGAAAGGCCCACCTGGGATATGATTAAGAGCAGAGTTACAAGAGAAAAAGAAAGAGAGTGGATGAGGAAGGGGGGAGGACCTATTGATGTTTGGAGAGCAGATCCTATCAATGAACAAACTCCTAATTTACCTTTAGAAAGAATAGAACCAGTAGGATTTATTGATTTACACGCTTTAGAACCAGGGACTTTAGTGCATTTTTTAGGATATCATGAAAGAGCAGAATATATTATTAGAGCGGTAAATATAAATACTATTAAAATTTGGCGTCCTCATGCATGGGGACAGAATGAAGTAGGTGGTTTACTTGGTCCTCCAGATGCAATTTCTTTCATAGATCGTTCATCACATAACGAATTAACAGATGAAATAGATGTTTATAAGGGAGTGTTAGTAAGAAGAGGATTTCGGAATGTTAAACCAACAATAATGATGCCATATTTCAACTATGATCAACAGGGAAAAATTATGAAACCAGAGGAACGTTGGATGGATTCTATAAAGGCAATAGGTGTAATAAGGGCTGTCGCTAAGAGATAAAATTTATATAGCTTTTGTAAAATGCTCTAAATGTTTAATTCCTCTATTGTGATTATCGAGCCTTTCTTTTATTTGATGAAAGCCGATTGTATTTTCTTGACGTAAAGTTTGTAATTCCCCCATTACTTCGTCTAGGCCTTGTAAAATCTGATCACGGTACTTTCTGGAATTATCATCAATCCCATCTTTTAAGCTATCCAGTTTGAGATCCATTTTAACCTCAAAGATGCTCAATTCCTGGCTAAGCTTTTTATCTAAATGGTTTTTAGTCTTCATAAGATTAGTATAACAGGGGTGTGAAGATAGATGTCAATATTAAATCAGCTAAAAATGTAACCTAATATTTTGTAAGCCAGTTTGGCGGCCAGAAAATTTGGTCCTTCCATGCCAGGAATGGGTGCCAATTCCACAATATCAAAACCGACAATATTTCTCTCTTTTGCCACATTTTTTATTAAGTTTAAAGTTTCATACCAACCAATGCCGCCTGGTTCTGGGGTGCCGACTGCCGGCATAATTCCCAGATCTAACACATCCAAATCAATGGTGATATAAACGTTTTTTGCCAAAGTGGCGATAATTTCTTCAACTGGTATATCGGGCCTGCCTGCGCAGGCAGGGGCATAAAAAACATGATTTTTTTTGGACTTTTTCAAAAAACTTTGCTCTTCTTCACTAGTGGAACGAATTCCCACATGTGTTACCGAGGCTTTTAAATCCTCTACCACTCGGCGCATGGTGCAACCATGATGATATTTGGTGCCTTCAAATTCCGAGCGCGAGTCAGTATGGGCATCAAGTTGTAAAACAGACAGCTGGCTAGCCGGATATTTTTTAGCACAAGCCATGACTGCTCCCAAAGTAATAGAATGTTCCCCGCCTAACATTAAAGGCAATTTTTTATCTTTAAGTAAGCTGGCTACTACTTTTTCAATTCGCTGTGTTGTCTCCAGGGGAGAATTTTTAGAAACTTCCAGTTCCGGCATGGTGTAAATGCCAACTTGCGAAGTGTCTTTGCCTAATTCTTCATCCCACAATTCCATATGGCGCGACGATTCAATAATACTTCTTGGACCTTCTTTGGTAGTGGACTTCCAATAAGTGGTAGAACTGTAGGGAACTGGAAAAACGGCCACCCGTGCCGAGCTGTAATTTTGTACGTCAACTCCGGCGAAATTAAATGGTTCGGTGGCAGGGTAAGATATAGGAGAAGACTTCATTTAGATTTGTGATTTTCAAATACCGAGGATAAATTTTGGCCGATTCTTTTACCTTTAACCCTTTCGTTTAAAGCATGAGTGATAATTGGCAAGGCAATAGTGGCGTCGCAATAACACTGTACTTTAATGCCGTCAATTTCTTCTTTACCCCAACTGGTGGCCTCTTCAAAGGTGCAACCGGATAATCCTCCCCATTGCGGGCTGTCAGTGGTAATTTGAATGGCAAATTTGTGAGGATAATAACTTTCCATTAAATGTTTGCCGTTTGATCTCTTGGCTCGAAAGATCTTAGGTTTCCTTCCCGGGATGACCCGCTCCGGATACATTAAGTCAGAAGTAACAGCCAAAAGTTGAATAAAATCTTTAGGCACTCCCCCGCCGATATAAATTACGCCGGTATCTTTAACTTTTTCTCCCACCGTCATAAATTCTTTGTAATCTTTCATGTTATCAATCACTAAATTAAATCCCTGGGCTTTGGCGATCAGGCCTGCGTCGCCATAAGGACTATCCACAATGGCCGGACAAAAAACCGGAATATTATTTTTGGCAGCTGTCGCCACAATACTGTTAATTTTTTTCTTCCCCAGCCACTTACCAAAGCGATTAAGAATTTCTCGGGAAGAATAAGGATAATCTTGCTCTAACTCTTTTACATAAAATTCAGCAATCATTTCCGTCATGTCCATGTAATCAGTTTCTTTGCCGAAAACGTCTAAATAGCGATTAACATCAGCTTTTAATAATTCCACGTCATCTGCTAAATGCGTTCCTTTCCAGTAAGAATAACCCATTGCTTCCACAATGTCTTCTGACAAATTAGCGCCAGTCGCGACCAAAATATCAATATAATGGTTTTCCATTAACCAATTAATCAATTTCCATTGACCAGTGGTAGAAAGAGATCCGGCATAACCCATGATGGTGGTGGTATTTTTATCTTTAATCATTCCCTCCCACGCTTTGACCACTTCCGCTAGTTTTCTTCCTTGAAAACCAGTAGTTTCCATTTCTGTTAATAATTGAGAGATAGATTTTTTGGAGACGGAAATCGCGCGGACTTTTTCTTTAAAATAATTGTTATGAGAATTTTTCGGCATCTGACTATTTCAATCAATTGTTAATTGATTTTTTTGACTTTACAAATAATTATACTCGTTTGTCAAGAGTGTAAATTTAATGCTATACTAATTAGTATGAATTTAAGGGCTGAAAAGTGTTTTCCCTGTAGCGCCAAAACACCTCATTTAACGCTCGCCGATGCTAAAAAATATTTAAAAGAAATTGATAATTGGCAAATAGTAGAAGACAAAGAAAAGAACAGATTAAAACTTGTCAAAAGATTTAGATTTAAAAAATATCTTGATGGCATTAAATTTGTAGAAAAAGTGGCCAATATTTCTGAAGAACAAGGACATCACCCGGATTTATATGTTGGCTGGTGTCGGGTAACAGTTAATTTCACCACTCACATTTCCGGTGGTTTAACAATTAATGACTTTATTATGGCGGCAAAAGTTGATATAATAGATTTATCGGACGCTTAGCTCAGTTGGCTAGAGCGCTTTCTTGACGTGAAAGAGGTCAGAGGTTCGAGTCCTCTAGCGTCCACTAATAATTGGCCCACCAGTGTCTTTTCTGGATTTCGTAGTAAACGTCTAAATTTTCTCTAACCCACTTATATACTACTCTTTTTTCAGAACCAGATTCTTTTGCTATCTCTTCAGCCTTTGTTAGATAGTCCCCTACCGTTATTCCAAAACGACGACTGCCATAAGCATCTTGTTTAATTAAATCAATAGCTTGATCAAAATAATCATCTGCTGTTTGGGGTTCTGGCATACGGCTCAATTTACTGTAAACTGATTCCCTTTTAACTTGAGCGGCGATAGAGTTCAGTTCGTTAAATAGCAAGGCCGGGTCAACTTGTTTTTGATTAACTAATTCTTTGGCGGCAGCAATATTATCTATAGTGAGTTTAGTTCTTTCTACCATAAATTAGCCTGCGGAGCGGGTAACGGTGTCTTCGGTAGAAAGTAATCTTTTAGCTCCTGATATGCCGACTTGGCCCCAGAAGGAATTAGCCCGTTTTTTAGCCCGGCCGTTGTAAGTCCCAATCCATTCCGAAGCATTTTCAATTTTCTTGCGGAATGATTGGATAAAAGTGATTAATTTTTCAAAAAAGATGACATGATAAACTCCTGGTTCAATCGGAGCCGACATAGCTGCTACTTGGATTTCTTTAGTTAAACCTTGGGTAGTTTGAGCAAGCTGTCCCACCTCCTGTATTAAAACTGACAGCTGCATTTTTAATTCCTGCTGTTTTTTAGAAGTTAATCTTTGCTCTTCGGCATGTATTTGTCTTTCGCGAATTAATTGTGTTTGGGCTTGTTTTTGGGTCTCATGCTGGCCGGACATCATGACTTCCATATTGACGGATTCGCCCGGTGCGAGATTTCCCGAAATTTTCTTCTCGGGAAGACCAAAAATCTGCTTAAAAATCTCTTTGGGAATTTCCGTACCTACGTCGCGAGTTAAGGAAGAAAAGGCATCGCCGCCCAACCCCTGTAGCGTTTCCAAAAGCTGGGTTTTATTGAGAGGTTTTCGACCATTTTGGGCTGGTTTTGTTTTAGTATCCATATTGGCTCCAGTTTAAATCGCGGCCACTAATTTGTCAAGCGCAGCCCGACGGGCTAAAATGCTTTTTAAGACCTCTTTTTGAGCCTCTGATGGCGGTTGTTTGGCAATCTCGCCGTTAGGATTAATAACCTTATTTATATCTTCTTCGCCGATTTTAATGCCTTCTTTTTCAGCAATTTGTGACAGAATTAACATGCTTTTAATTTGAGCATCAGCCTGTAGCTTATATTCTGCTTTTAATTGATCCACAGTTTTACCGGTAGAGGCTAAGTACTGCTCCACAGTTAGGCCTAATTTTTGGGTTTGGTCAATTAGTTGTGACAAGCGATGAGCCACCTCCTCCTCAATTAAAGGAGCGGGAATTGTGACTTTGCTAGTTTTAAGTAATGTTTCCAGCACTAAATTTTCCTTCTCTTCCAGTGTAGGCTCTTTTTTGTCTTTGCCTGGTACCCATAAGTTACTCGTGCGTTGGGCTGCCGCCACTTCTTTTTGGTAATCTCCTACTGTAACTTGTGGTGCTTCACAGGTAATAGCCCGAATTTGCCAGTCAACATCCGTGCTTACGTTAATTAGTTCAAAACGAGGGGACAAAAAAGGCTTAATACTATTTTCTGCAACAGCCTTGTTATAAGCAGATGGTAAAACTTTACTTAAAATTCGTTCCACCACCACTTGAGTAGGTATCTTTTTTCTGGCTTCTTCCAGGGGAGCTTGGCCTTTGCGAAAACCCGCTACCTCAACATCGCGGGCTAGTTCTACGACTACCTCACTCTCAACGCGACTTACCTCGGTTTGAGGAATAGTTAAAGTAATTTGAATAGTGCCATCTTCCTGGCGAGCCACCACGGCCTTATTTTTATTATCCATGAGGCTAATTATACTCTTTTAGCCTCCAGGATGCAATTGACGCTGCTTATTTTTGTGCTACATTAGATAGTAAGTTGACTTATCAGGAAATTATCCGACCGTTACTAATCAGACTGGATTCAGAAACCTGGCATGACTATGCCCGGGAAACTCTGCATTTGGCCGAAAAATCATCTTTTACCCTAAAAGTCTTAGAGTTGTTGCTGGCCTATCATCATCGCCGGTATACCCACGAAAAATTACACATTGTTTTGGGTGGAGTCAGTTTTGACAATCCTCTCATGGTAGGAGCCGGTTGGGATAAGGCCGGCCGGGCAGTTAAAAGTTTATACACTTTAGGTTTTTCCGGCGTGGAGGTAGGTTCAGTTTTAGCTTTTCAGCAGCCTGGTAATCCCAAGCCTCGTCAATTTATAATTGGGCCAGGAGTCGCGCTTAATCATTTGGGTTTTAATAGCCCGGGAGTTAAACAGGTGGCGGCCAATTTGGCAAAGTATGAAAATAACGGCATCCCGATAGGGGTTAATATCGGCAAAAATAGAAATACGCCTGATCGCCAGGCACCGGCCGAATATGCAGTGGTGGCGGGAGTTTTATATCAATATGCCGATTATTTTGTGATTAATGTTTCTTCTCCTAATACGCCTGGTTTGCGTAGACTGCAGGATAGAGAGCCCTTGACCGATATTGTTCAGGCGGTCAATTCTAAGATGATAGAGTTGGGCGGGCCAAAGCCGCTTTTTGTCAAAATCGCGCCAGATTTAACAGAAGAAGCAGCTAACGATGTGATTAGAGTGGTAGCAGACCATAATTTAAGCGGCATTGTGGCCACCAACACTACTATTGACGTCCGTATTAAAGCCAAGTATGGCAACAAGTGGAGAAATCGCGAAGGCGGTTTGTCCGGCGACGATCCGGATTTTCGCGAAATGGCCACGACCAAAATTTCCCATATTTGGCGAGAAACAAAAGGCCAGATAGAAATAATCGGGGTGGGAGGAGTCAAAGATGCAGTCACGGCTTTAGAGAAAATCAAATCAGGGGCTAAAGTGATACAGATTGTGACAGGCCTTGTGGGTGAAGGTCCGGCTTTACCCGGTAAAATTAATCGGGAGCTGGTAGCGCATATGAATAAACGGGGCATTAAATCTATTAATGATTTGGTGGGTAGTCGTTTCTCCAATAAAACAACGGTTTAGGCAATAATGCGAACATAGTGAGGTGTTTCAATGGCTTGACGGAGCCTTTCCGTTTTAATTTTGAAGTCAGGGAAAAGTTGAGAAATTCTAGCCACAAAATGATGTTTATACATATCTATAACAGTATGATCGTGATGGTTTAAATCTACTAAGGGGTCAACTCCGCGATATTTAGACTGTAAGGTAAAGTCAGCCCCCTCCTCTTCGCAGATCTCAAAGAGAATGTCGTGGATATTAGTAATCCAAGCCAAGTATTGGCCAATTTTTTCATGACCCGAATCTTGTAATTTATTCCAGACTTCATCATCGGTAGAAAATAAATCAAAATAAGTAATTATTCTGCTGTCTAGTCCCAAACGTAGGGCTTCTGACATAATTTTAAATTGTAAGACTCCCCAGGCAGGAGCCCACCACCTTTCTGCCATTTTCATACTCATTTCAGTGTAATCACGGGCCACATCCACATCATCAAAGACCCATTTTCCATCAATAAAATGTAAATGGTCTAAGAATTTGGCTGTTTGGTCAGGGTTGGTTACCCCACAAACCACACTATCGCGGATTCCATAATCCAGACGATCGGCGCATAAATCAGGTAATTTTTGGTCCAGCAATTTATAAGACTCATCATCCAAGATTACTTCATGATCAACATGGTGGCGTCTTATTATGCGAGGAATTTCAGAATTTAATATAAAATCATGTTGGATATTATCTTGGTGATTTTGTTCCAGCTGATCCCCAATCATATGGTCCATCACATGAGAAAAAACTGTATGTGATACATCATGCAATAGGCCGGCAATTTGTTCTTCGCGACTTGCTCCAAAGCGGCCCAATAGATAATAAACACCTAGCGAGTGTTCAAAACGAGTGGTATTAATATGCGGTAGGGCTCGATTATAAGTGCCCATTTGTTGAATATGTTTTAATCTTTGTAGGGTGGGTGATTCAATGATTTCCAAGGCTAAAGGATCAGTAATTTCCATTTCGCCATAAATTCTATCAATAAATGTTTCGCGAGCTATTATTTTTTCTGTTACCATAGTGTGTTAAATTAAGCCGCTTGGAGATATTTACCTAATTTTGTTCCCCAGCGAAATGGATCCTGCTCTACTACTACCAGTCCGGTGATCGCTTCCATCGCCCCCATATCATTAGTAGGAGTACGAGAACTACCCCGATCTACAAAAATAACAAAATTACGACTATTTTTCCAATAGTCATCATTACGTCCAAAAGGTGGAAAGAGAAGAGCAAAATTAAATTCTTCTACGGCTTCTTCGTCAAACATAAATCTTAATGATTGATAGAAAGTATTTTTAAACTCTGTAGAAACCCCAAATCTGTTAGAGATGTTATCAAAAATAGTCAACCCCCTATTTTTTTTAGGAGTTAAGGTCGCTAGAGTCCAAACATCTTCTCCCGTATTCCATCCTAATCCCAAAGACTGATGTATCTTAAATTTATCTTCCCAAAAATCCTGCTGGTAGACAGATTTGTAAATATTAGCCATGGCATTATAGTGCTCAACTATGAAGCGATGCATACTACCCCTGAATCCCAATACTTGAGCATGACCATGGGGAATAGAGGCGCCGGCTTTGAAGCCAAAATTCATAATCAGCTCAAAATTTTTTATGGTGGGATCTTTTAGATACTGATAATTAATCATTTCTATAGCGCAGTCCATAATATCACTAAAAGTTTCCCATTCAATTTCATAGGGATCATGATTAAATATTAAAAGTTCGTGGTAATCAGCAAAAGGTGTGAGATTGCCGGAGGAGATGACCTTTCCCTTTCTAATCCGTGCCGAACCATTAACCGGAGTGCTATTTTCCGGATCGCAGAACGAACAATCATCTTTTTTTTCAACAATCGCCTTTTTAAAGAGACTTTCGGTGGTAGTGGTGCGCGGTCGACGTGATCTTAAAAGATTATAGACAGCTTCTTCTTTGATGAAACGGTCTTGAATAAAGGTGAGGAGTTGATTTGAGGCCTCTTCCAGACTAACGTCGGGGCCTAATAGTTGGGGAAGTTTAGCTTTCATCTGTTCCGGGAAAGTTAAATGCCCGATGGTGGTTCTGGCTTCATATTGGATATTAAAGCGCTCTTTTTCTTCGGGGGAAAGTTGCTCAACTATTTCTGGTAAGTCGGAAATGGAGAGTTGTCTCCCTGGGGAAGTCAGACGGTCCAGCTGTCTTGTTTCTACAACCATGAGTTGAATTAACTTTAGGTTATTCTTGGCGTTTACTGTTGTCAAGCCCCGAATAATTTTGTAATTTTTTGAGAGCTTTTAGTCTTTCGTAATAACCTAGGCGGGCTTTTTTGACAGCCCGTTCCAGGACAGAAATTGAAGTATCATAAGTCTTTTTATCAACCGGATAAGGAATAGCATCTTTGCCGCCATGGGCATAAGAATAACGGGCCGGATCGGCATAAGAAGGTTTGGCGCCATAAATAATTTCTGAAATGAGCGAGAGGGCACGGATAGTTTTTGGCCCGATGCCTTTAATTCCCAAAAGCTTTTCAAAATTTGCAGGTTTCTGATCGTGGGCAAATTGAACTGATTTTTCAAGCCTTTTACGGTCAAACTTGAAATTAATATAATCTAAAGCCTTAATGCCGTCTTTCACTAGATTCGGGAAATCACTGTTAACAAGTTTGGCGCTGGTATCTCTGGTTTTCCTGCTTTTCTTGGCAACTAAATTTAATGTCTTTTCATTGGAAATTGGAAATTTGACATTGGACATTCCGGAATCCTTAATTCCGGCGTGTGGTTCTTCCACGAAATCTGCCACTTTTTCAGATAACCAATGATATCTTCTGGCCCTTCCCTTTTCCGTATTCATTCCCTGCTGAATAACAGTCCATATTCCTTCTTTAGCCTGCCCTGAGCCCTGTCGAAGGGTGAAGACAAAGGAATGATGATAGAGGGTAAATCCATCTTGGACGGCTGTATTATCTACTTTAGCAGCCATTTTGGAAGCATAAACTAAAGGGGTGGGATTAAAACTGTGCCACTGGGCAAAACGCGTTATATCATCCGGCGTTTTCATAGAAGTTTTGCCTTTGCCGCCAGCTACAAAAATTCCTAAACTTCGTTCTGTTCCCCGCAAAGCTTCTTTTAAAGCACCAGTGGTAGTGGTAGTTAAACCAGAAGCATCCCAGTCAAAAGCCAGAACTGTGCCGAAAGATTGGAAGAAAAAGGGGTCGGACATCCGGCGGACAAATTCATTATTGCCATACTCTAAAACAATGGCTTCAGTAATCAGCCTGCCCAGCCGCTTCATCCGCTCAAATAACCAGGGCGGACACTTCCCATAATCCAAGCCAAAAGTAGCAATTCCCGTCTTCATGATGGCAGCCAGTTACATTTTATACCACAATTTTTTCCCAGGGGAAGTCGGGACGGCCGAAATGGCCATAAGCGGCGGCTTTGGAATAGATCGGTTGGCGCAAGTTTAAGCCGGAAATGATGCCGGGAACTGATAGATCCAATAATTTTTTGGCAAAGCTTCTAATATATAAATTGGGCCTTTTGCCGGTGCCAAAAGTTTCTATGTCTACGGAAATGGGCTGGCGCTCGCCAATCACATAGGCAATTTGGACTTCACAGCGTTTGGCAAGTTTTGCCGCCACAATATTTTTAGCTAAAAATCTGGCCGCATAAGCCCCGCTTCTATCCACTTTAGTCGGGTCTTTGCCGGAAAAAGCTCCGCCGCCGTGACGGGACATGCCGCCATAAGTATCTACAATAATTTTTCGGCCGGTGACGCCGGTATCAGCCGCTGGTCCGCCCTGATGCCAGACGCCGGTGCCATTTAACACTACCTGTTTTTTGGCAATTTTAAAGCCTAGGGAAGATAAGACTGGTTTGACAGCATACTTGTAGAGATCATCTAAAACTTGTTCTCGGCTGACTTTTCTGGCATGAGGTGCGGCTAGGATTACTTTATCCACTGACACCGGCTGGCCATTTTTATAAGTGACTTTAACTTCAGTTTTGCCGTCCGGATAAAGATATGGCAATTTTTTAGTTTCTCGCAGTTCGTCTATTTTTTGAGCCAGTTGATGGCAAATGGTAATGGGTAAAGGCATCAGTTCGGTGGTTTCGCTTGCGGCATAGCCAAACATCATCCCCTGGTCGCCTGCTCCGCCATCATCCACGCCTGTTGCGATATCCGGTGACTGCTCATGAATAAAAACACTAATCGGTGAATTATGAGAAAAATTAAAAATATGATCGGTGTAGCCGAGTTTGTAAATCACCTCGCGGGCAATTTTTTGGTAAGGCAGTTTTTGGGCACAAGTTACTTCGCCGGCCAAAACTACTTTATTGGTGGTGACTAAAGTTTCTACGGCTACGCGGCTTTTGGGATCAGTCGCGAGAGCCGCGTCCACAATGCTATCGGAAATTTGGTCGCAGATTTTATCGGGGTGGCCTGAACAGACCGATTCTGAAGTAAAAATTGTGTAATTCATATTCTTTCCCGATTTTATCGGGACCTATCTTTTTATGAATTTAGCACCCGGCGCTCGGGTTGCTGGCGGGTCATAGAGTCATCTCTCTCGCCGCTCTCTTGATATCTACTTTCCATTTAATCGCGATTATCAAATTTTGTCAAGACTCTTTTTAAATATTTTGGAAACAGGTGTCAATAGTAAAACACCTTAGAGATGATTAAGCTAGGACACCTTGGCATTTACGATTTTATTCTAGTAATAAGTGTTTAATCTTATCTAGCTCTCTTTGATAATTTGCATTATCAAACACGAATTTTTTATAGAGAAAGGGATTTTTGAATTGGGTAAGGATAATATTTTTACTACATAATTCAAGTTGCGTCTTACCTAAATATTCCGAAAATGAAGAATAAGGATAGTTTTCTAATTCATTAAGATTTTTAACGACGTATCCCGTATAAGGGTTTAAATGTATATACCGAGATACATGTAAGAGCTGTT
This sequence comes from Candidatus Microgenomates bacterium, assembly GCA_016204995.1. Lineage (GTDB taxonomy): Bacteria > Patescibacteriota > Microgenomatia > UBA8517 > JACQJR01 > JACQJR01. Next base: position 5,975 of record JACQJR010000002.1, on the reverse strand, counting down.
CATCGGTTTCAATTCTGATAGCCTTAAACTTACCTTCCAGGATCGGACCCCTACGCCTATTTTTGGTATTGAAATATTTAGTGTAGCTATTACTGAAATTACTAATTAAAGTAGATATGCCATTATTTTTTAACTGTCTAACTAAAAAGTGGAAATGATTTGGCATAAGGCAATAACAAATTATTTCACCTAGGAAATTTTGTCTTCTTTGAGATAATTTTAATAATTCTTCTCTCCTGGAACGCGATAAAGTCAGAAATTTTGAATATCTAATAGGGGGATTACTATTTTGGTAATAAAATAACGCATCTATAGCTCTTCTATAATCTCTTTTGGTTAAAAAAAGTGGTTGGTGGGCTATGCCCCTATTGACTATATGGTAGATTTGATTATTGGCTAAAACAGTCTCTCTTCCGGGCATGCTTATTATACTTTAACTGTATATTTAATAAGGTGTCAATAGTAAATCACCTTAGAGGTGGACTAGATAGGACACATAGGGATTTAGACTATATTTGGCTAATTTTAGGCAAGAAAAAAGGCACCTTGGGGTATATAAAAAATTTAAATCGCGTTTAAGCGACAAATTTATATATCACCTTTAGGTGCCTTTGAGAACATTATTCAGTTGTGGATATTTTGTTTTAAGAAGGCATTCTACCCCTTAGGAACTCTTCGTAGGTAACCTCATTAGGAGAATGCCTGATGACGTTGCGAATGTCACTTCTCTTTTTGCGACCAGTGAAGGGAATGTACGTCAAATCTATCTTACCTGTGCCATCGCACTTGTAACAAATGACTCCGACTCCTTCTGGTTCCGCATATCCATGATAGACCCCAGTGGCTCCGCAATCTTTACACTCTGTTTCTATCGTTACCTGATTGTCATTCATCTTTTTCTCCTTATAAAATCTTCTAGATAGAAAAAGGGAGAGGGCGGTCTCCCTGTTTCAGCTAGCTAGGTCGTGAGTGCTCCTCGTAGAACTCGGCGTAGTAAGGTAGCTTAGCCTTGATCTGTCGCAGATCTCTTTGACAGAAGGGACATCTTTTCAGATGTATTTCGTCCATAACGCTGAGACCTCCTGCCAGGAGTTTCTGAAATTTCAAACATTTGTCTGCTTTTTCCATTCTCTTGTCAAGCAGTTTGACCATTTCAAATTTGCAATTTTGGGGATTTCGTTCCAAATGCCACCATAATTGACCTTGCAGACGTTGTGGTCTAGTAAGGTAGCTTAGGAATTCTCCCGGCCCTAGGTCTTGTAGACATGCATCTCTGATCAAGGAGAAATCAACCGAAGCGACGAAAGCCACTTCTTCATTTCTCCAGGGACAAGGCGCAGTTTTTTCGCTCACTGCTGACTGCGTTGTCATCGCAATGGTCCTCCCTTAAATTTTTACTTTCTTACCTCCGCCCAGGCAAAAGCTAGCGGATGAAAAAAATAGCTCTTCTCAGCCTTTAGCTTGTGCCTAAACGAAAGATTCTCCACTAACTGATATGTCAAAGTGCTCCTCGCTATGCTCGGAGTAAACCATGCAAAAAAGCTTACTTTAAACACAGCCAAGTTTGCTATTATTATACCACTTCACTATGGGTTAGACAACTTTAAGTGTTTTTTGTAGAACTGGATATTGCGGGCTACGACTAGGTCCCAATCCCGGCTTAAATTGTGGTCATTTTTAGGATAAACATAATAAGTTATATCTTTACCCAGGTTTTTCATCTGTTTAACAAATTCAGCCGTCCATTCTTCTTTAACCAAAACATCAGCCGTGCCTTGATTAATTTGAAAAGGAGCAGTGATATCGGCCAAATATGGCGTAACGGAAAATTTATCTTTATCATAAGTTTCTACAAAAGCGCTGATGGAAGCTACCACCATCCGGCCTTGGTCGTCTAGCTCACCTACATAATCCAGAACCGATTCAGGAAAACTACGAGTGACCGGCGCCCATAAAACTGTCGGAATTGGCTTTTGCAAGATTTCTAAAGTTAACAGACTGACTTGTCCGCCATTGGAATGTCCCCACATAAAGACGTTTTCTTTATCTGCTTGTGATAAAGTTTCAATTGATTGAAATAGGTTAATAACCGTAATTGGTTTTTCAAACCTGGTTTCTAAAATGTCGCTGCTGGAAGGATCGGATCCGCCAAAGCCCAAAAAATCAGGCGCCAGGGTGATAAAACCGGCTTTGGCAAATTCACCCGCCGCTTTGCGAGTGCCTACGCCGGTAAAGTAAACCTCCTTATCCACATAGCCTCTATTCATTAAAATAACTGGAAATGGTCCCTTACCGGCTGGTAGACCTGCCTGCGCAGGCTTGTCTGCGCCAGCAGGCAGGTTAGCTTGGCCGGTGACCTTTTTACCCTCACTAGTGAAAGAGAATAAATAAGAGGTAAAAGTTGGCTCCTTTTTAATCACTTTTTCTAGGACAATTTGACTGCCGCTGTATGTCCGGCTTCTTAAATTTTCCATTGTATATTGAATTAAGGGAGTAGGTTTAGGTAATAAAGGAGAAATAATGTCAGCAGGCGTGTTGTGAGTTTTGAGAAGCCAGGCGGCACCGATAGTAATAAGTAGCGTTCCCACTACGAGCAGGATTTTACCCATAGAATAATTTTATCAGATGCGGGCAACCTCGATTTCTCCGATTTAATCGGAGTTTAATCGGGGCTTGACATTATTCGGTTTTTTTTCGTATACAAAAGAGAGATGATTGCCCATGTTGATTTAGATGCCTTTTTTGCGTCCGTTGAACAGCGAGATCATCCTTACTTTCGTGGCAAACCGGTGATTGTCGGCGGTCACACCTTGCGGGGGGTAGTTTCTACTGCCTCATACGAAGCGCGTCTCCATGGTATTCATTCTGGGATGCCTATCTTTCGCGCTCGTCGGCTTTGTCCTGGGGCTATTTTTTTGCCGGTCAATTTTGCTAAATACGAAGAAGCTTCACTTAAATTTGTGGAAATTTGCTCGCAATATTCCCCTACCGTTGAACAAGTGTCTTTGGACGAACTATATTTAGATTTAAGCGGTACGGAAAATTTAGGTACTCCCTGGCAAATAGCCAGCAACATTCAGCGCCAAGTAGTAGCAAAGCTCGGTATCACTTGTTCGGTAGGAATTTCCGCCCAAAAAACAGTAACCAAAATTGCCTCCGGTTTTAAAAAGCCGTCTGGTTTAACTGAAGTTCCAGCTGGCAGTGAGCGTCAATTTCTATCTCCGTTGCCACTTGCTAAATTACCTGGTTGCGGCCGTAAAACAACTGTGTTTTTAAATAACTTAGGTATTAATACTATTGGTCAACTAGGACAGATGGATAAAAATCATCTGGCAGTTTTACTGGGTAAACAGGGAATTTATTTATGGAAGGTTGCTAATGGCCAAGATGGTTTAAAGGTTAATCCGCCTCAACCAGCCAAATCAATTGGTCGTTCCACCACCTTTCCCTTTGACACTAGCAACCATCATTTTATAGAAAATATGCTGTTTTATTTAATTGAGAAAGTAGCGGCCGATTTACGTTTACAAAAAGTAAGAGGTAATTGTATTTCCGTAACTATTCGGACGGCCGATTTTGTTACCACTTCTATTCAACAAACTATATTTAACTCTACCAGTAACGCCGGAGAGATTTTTCAAATAGCCCGTCAATTATTGTATCAATTATGGAATGGAACAACGCAACTTCGTTTAATAGGCGTTTCTGCCTCACACCTGTCTGCCTTGCCTGCGCAAGCAGGGCAGACAGGTTTCAATCAATTAAACGATCAGTTTCAATTATTTGAAAGGGAAGAAAAAAATGCGGGAATAGATTTAGCGATAGATAAAATCAGACAGAAATATGGATTTTCGTCAATTAATCCAGCTTCAATCCAGCTGGGCTGGTAGTTCAACCGCTATTCCGGTTTGGAGATTATTCTGGTCCACCCATCCGGCGTTGACCTCCAACACATAATCAACTGGTTGTTGGGGGCGGTAGCGAATTAATTCTTCAGTTTTAGTTTTAGGGGCAGGGACGGGGACGTTTTTGGTTATATCTACTACTTTTCCATCATCAATCCAGATCATATCTATAGCAAATTTCATATCCTTCATCCAAAAAGCGGGAATAGAGTTTTGTTCCAGCGCAAACAGCATCCCTTGGTTTTCGCCTAAACTATTTCTGCCGGATAAACCCTTCTGCCGTTTATCGTTAGTATCGGCAATTTCTACCGGAATAACTTTTTCTCCTATTTTAACTTGCGGCAAACTTGGGGTGATATTAGTTTTAAGGAGACTGCCGCTATTTTTGGTTAACCAGGAGGCCAGCAAGATTATGGTTACCAAAAGTCCAAATAACAGCGCCAGTTGCTTCATAAGGCAATTAACAAGCCTAAATAGACAATAGCTAAGACTAGCACGAAGACCGTAATAGGCACAAGCAGTAAAAGGACAGCATAACGAGTTCGGGAAGGTTTGAGATGTAGTATTTTAGTCATAGGCTGGTGCCGAGGACAGGAGTTGAACCTGCACGCCATTGCTGGCACAGCGCCCTAAACGCTGCATGTCTGCCAATTTCATCACCTCGGCGTAATTTAATTATATCAGAAAATAGTGGAATTTGTTTTCGAGACAAAAAAAGAAGGGGCGTTCCTTGCGGAATACCCCTTCTAAGGTGTTCCCCTTCGCCTTTCGGCTCTGGAGAACTTGTTGCCCTGTTAGTCCCTTTCGGGTCTAACAGGACTTGGCGTCCACCTTGGCCTTTACAGGCTGTTAGTGGACTTGTTGCCTACCTCAATCCTTGCGGATCTTGGTAGACTTGGCGTTCTCCCAAAACCTTTCGGTTAAAGGAGAACAAGAAATCCCAAAGTGACTCCGATTAAATCGGAGAACCTCAGGATCTAGTGTATACTATATCATACCCTTCTATGGTTTGTCAAGCCTACTCCATTTCTGCCATGAATTGGTTGACGCCGGCTGCCCAGGAGCCGTTAGAGGCAGGAGTATATTTTTTCATAATTTCCTCCGGCGTGGTATAACCCTTATCTAAATAGTCTTCGCGCAAGCCGCGGGCTACGGTCGTAATAGCGGTGGGATAATCGGGAAATCCTAAAGTACCTTGGCTATGAATTCCCCACCCCCAACAATTAAAGGTCCCATCGGGAATCTTTTTACAAACGTTAGATTCCTGTTGGGCGATGGCCACTAACAGCCGATAATCTAAATTATATTGATCAGAAACAGAAATGATTAGCTCACTAAAAGGTGTTAAGGACGAATGGTATTTGTCTAAATATTGCCGGATGATATCTATGCGGGCGTCAGCGGGTGTGGCTGCGGCCGCGACCGTGGGAGTCTGGGTAGGCAGAGCGGCATAGACTTGGACGCCAAATTGAGGTGATTCAAAAATGGTTTGGGAGCCTAAAACTTGAGGTTCAGGCAGAGGTTTAGTCAGATAAAGGAGAGACAGACTACTGATTAAAATAGCCAGGGGGGTAACCGCCAGGAAGGTAATTAAATAAGCAATCCTTTGCATCGTGGCCTACTCTAAGCTTGGCATAACCTACTTGGTTTGTCAATTCCGACCAAACTTGCCTCTTCTATAAGTTGGTAAGTAAGTGGCAAGAATTATTTAAAACTGGTAAATCTAATTTCCAGATGGGAGTTTAAGGCTTGGGCTAATTTTTTCAGAAAAGCCACAGAAGGATTAGCTCTGCCAGATTCAAGTCTGGAAATAACTGATTGTTTTGTCCCAATTTTTTGAGCCAAAGATTTTTGTGTAATTCCTTTATTTCTTCGTGCCTCAACAATGACATTAATAACAGCGAATTCTGGTTGCTGTCGATCAAATTCAGCTTTAAAGGTAGGATTTTTTAGCTCTTCCTTTAACCAAATATCAAAATCTAGATGTTTTCTGTTTTTAGGTTTAATCATATATCATATATGCTATAATATCTCTTTCATTCTGTCAAGTACTACTTTGAGTTCTCTGTT